>JAAFJM010000001.1 GCA_013298895.1 Bacteroidota bacterium
TTTAAAGTATATCAAGATGCTGGTGTATTGTTATTTGATAATTACTATTCAGATTCAAAGATGAGACCATACCTAACTATAACTAGTAATTTACCAGTAAATAGTAACGGTGAGTATTTTGGAGATGTAAAGGGATTATTTACAGTTCAATACAAAGTAAGGGATTTATCAAATAATACCTCCATTATAGTTTCAAGAAGCATAAATGTAGTTAATAGTACATCTTCAATATCAGAAACGTTGAATGCAAACGATTTGATATCAATTTATCCAAATCCAAATAACGGAATCGTAAAATTAAAATTGATGGAAGCAACTAATGCAGATGTTACAGTTAAAGTTTATAACATTATGGGCGTATTAACTAAAACTTTAACATTGAACCATAAAGATTTAACGGAAAAACAATTAGATTTAACCAGCTTTGCTAGCGGTGTTTATTTAATACAAGTAGAAACAGAAGGTAAAGTTTCAACTCATAAAATTAACATTGTAAAATAATTAAACCCAAACCGTTTTCAAAAAGGTGCTTTTCGGAAGGAAAGCACCTTTTTTATGTTATACAATTAAAATTTCTGTTTATTTAGTACTATTTTATAATAAAAATTTAAATAAATTTGAACCAATATTTTATAATTATATGAAAGACATGCACTTGAACAGAAATTTTATTGCTTTTTTATTACTACCTTTTTTGTCTATCAATTTCTTGAATAGTCAAAATATATATAACTTAGAACCAATTCAAGTAGTTGGACAAATGAATGGCTACTCTACTTCATCAAACTCAAATACTACCTATCGTAAAATTAGCACATCAGCTGCTGGCAATCCTACTGATGGTAGAGGGCAATGGATAAAAACATACAATGTTCAATCAAGTGGTGGTGATTTCACACCACGTAATATGATTGGAGGAAGTGGAGCTGGATTTTTATTTGTATCAGGACCAAGTACTAATAGATTTGCAAATAAGTGGGTATTTAGTGGAGTTGCTCAAGGGTCTGTAAATGCTGTAAATGTTTGTAATGCCTATAATTCTGGTAACGATATGGGTTTAAATATGAATACTATAGGTAAATATACTTTTGTATTTAATGATGCAGGTTATTCATCAACCAATGCAAAATATTATGTTGCATATACATCATCAACTCCAATAACTGTTAATAGAACAAATGAGATTTTGAACATTGATAGAAGTGCTAATATTTCAATTACTTCCAATACAACACCCTCATTTGGCGAAAATATTTTTATTCGTTATACTACTGCTGCTGATTTCTCATCAGCTAATACTAGTTCAATTGTTCAAGCCACTGGATTAAATACTTCTTGGTCGGCAAATATTCCTGCTCAAGCAATAGGCAGCACTGTTAGGTATTATATATTTACTTCCACCATTAGTTTAGCTACCTTAAACAGCATGTCAGAAATTGACAAATCGTTAGCAACCTTAAATTATGATGACAATAGTGGAAGCAATTATGCTTATAATTTAACATCAAACTTTACCTCCGTAACATCTGGTAATTTTACTGATTTGGCTACTTGGGGTGTAAGTCAAATATTTAGTGGTGCTTCTTATACAATTGCCAACTCAAACACTGTTAACTTAAATCAAGATTTTACAGTTCAAAATTTAACGCTAAACTCTGGTGGGAATTTTAACAACAACTCCTTTACTTTAAATATTGCAACAAATGGCGGTATTATAAACAATGGGGATTCAAGCACTTCATTTAATGCAAATTCAGGTAAAATCAATTTCATTGGAGCAGGATCAATTAGTGGTAGTAAATCAACAATATTAAATAGGTTAACCATTAATTCGGGAACAGTTACATTAACAACTGTACCTTTTATTAATGATACCTTTCAAATAAATGGTGGAAATGTTTCAGCTGCACCTATTTACTCAATTAACTCAACCCTTTTATATAACACAACTTATAGTAGATTCAACGAATGGAACCATGTTGGTGTAGGAACGATTGGAACAAGTGCTGGGTACCCTAATAATGTTACCATAGCTACAGGCACTTTTAATTTGGCCAACTCAAGCACAACTGCTAGAGCAATGTATGGTTCATTAAATATTAATTCAGGAGCAACATTTAATGTTAACTCGGCTAATATGCTATTAACTGTTGGAGGAAATATTGCTAATAATGGAACATTTAATAGTGCTTCAACTGGAACAATAGCGCTGGCAAATAATTCAACCATAACTGGGAATGTATTAATATTAAATAATTTAACCATAAATGGTATAACATCATTAGGCCAAACAATAATAAACGGACAATTAACCTTAAATAATGGCTCAAACATTATTTCGGGAACTCCTAATTATGGTTCATCAGCTACATTAATTTATAATTATAATACAAATATTGGATCAGAATGGCCATCAACAAACGGCCCTTTTAATGTAACCTTAAATGCTTCAATTGGACTATTAGAGCTTGATGGAAATAAAACGATAAATGGCACCTTAACCATAAACAATGGTTCAACTTTGGATGTAGGTGCATCAAATTATTCAATAACATTTGGCAACAATTCAAATTTTATAAATAATGGTACTTTCAATTCAAACTCTGGTACAATAAATTTTAATGGTTTATCAACCATTTCGGGAAATATTGCCTTTTATAAAGTAAATATTTTAGGTGGTGTTAATTTTGGAACTTTATCAACTGTAAATGATAGTTTAAACATTAAACCCGGTGGCTATATTATAAATAACCCACCAACATATGGAAGTTCATCCACACTAAATTATTCATCAGGTGCCACTTATATTGCAGGAACGGAATGGACAAGTGGAACGGAATCAGGAAGAGGAGTACCAAACAATATTTTAATAAGCAATAATACCAATCTTTCCTTTGGAACTACAGCTGCTTACAGACAATTATTAGGAAATATTATTATTGAAAATGGTTCAACTATTACATTATCGAGTAATATTGGCGGTGATATTAAAATTAAGGGTAGCTGGCAAAACAATAACATTGCTATAGGGACTGGTTTTGTGCATAATAACAGGGCTTTAATTTGTAATGGTTCAGGAAATCAATATTTAAATAATTTATCAGGAAGATTAACTATAGGTTATTTGCTTTTAAACAAACCAAATGGATCATTAATTCTAAATGATAGCTTATTTTTAAATGGAACCGCAACCGGAACTGCACAGGTACTTCAGTTATTAAACAACGGAAACTTAGATTTAAATGGAAATGTTTTAACAATAAATGGTGGGCAAGTTCGCTCTATATTATGCAATAACGCTTCTAACTTAATTACTGGATCTGAAAATAGTCAAATAAACTTTGAATCAGGAACAGGAATTGCCCTAATTGAAGGAATAGGAAATTTAACAATAGATAGTAATATTTACTTAAGTATAAACAAAGGAGTAAATTTTGGTCTAAATAAAACCACTATAAAAGGAACACTTGAAATAAATGAAGGTTCATTTTGCAGTGTAAATTCACCTCTTTATACTTCGTCATCTACACTAGTTTATAAAACAGGAAGCTATACACAGAGTAATGAATGGACATCATCAAATTATCCTTCAAATGTTAAAATTAATTTACTCAACTCTTCAAACTCTATTACTTTATTAGGTAATAGATCTATTTCAGGTACTTTATCATTAATAAGTGGAAACATTAATACCAACAACGATACTTTAAAATTACTATCAAATTCATCAATAATTAGAACCAACGGACACATAATTGGTAATTTATCGAAATACTTTTCAATAGGAAGTAATATTTCAAAAACTTATGAAATTGGCACAAACCTAGGATATACGCCAATAACACTAAATTTTCCAAATATTACAACGGATGGATTTATTACCTTATGCTCTAAGGATAGTGATCATGTGAATATAGGTTCGTCTGGTTTAAAACCTAACAAAAGCGTTAATAGAAATTGGTTAATAAACAGTACAACGGTTGCCCCTATATCTTATAATATTGAATTAAACTACCTAAATTCAGACAATGACACGCTAGTTAATTATACAAATTATAAACTTAATACATTTACCTTTGGTACATGGGTTGGCAAAGTAAATGCATCAGTTACACCAAATGCTACAACTGCTAGTTATAGTGGTTTAAGTAGTTTTGGCTCAATTCAAATTGCAGAAGATAGTGCTACTTCGGTGGGAGCAACACTTAATTTAACGGCTTATTTACAAGGCTTATATTTAGGTGCAGGAACTATGACCTCTGCTCCCTTTAATTATGATGGTGTTAGCCCTAACACGATTGCCGATACCATTACTGTTGAATTACATGAAGCAGTTCCGCCATATAGCACTGTATTTTCAATAGCGGATACTTTAAATATTACAGGTCATGCCAAATTGTTTTTCCCATCAGGAGCCAATGGAAATTATTATTATATTGCAATTAAACATAGAAACTCAATTGAAACTTGGAGCTCAGATACAATTCAAATGAATACTATTACTAATTATGATTTTAGTTCTGGAGCAGGGCAGGCTTATGGTAATAACATCATTGATGATGGTACGGGTATATTTTTATTATATGGTGGAGATGTGGACCAATCTGGTACAATTGATTCGGGGGATTACCCAGAAGTAGACTTAGGGAGTTTTAATGGTTTTAATGGTTACATCTTAAGTGATGTTGATGGCTCAGGAACTATTGATTCAGGTGATTATCCAATTTTAGACCTTAATAGTTTTTTAGGTATTTCGAGCAACCATCCTTAACATAAAGCTATTTCAATTAAATTTTTCACTACTATATTAATTAAACAAACAATAAACCTCGAATTACATCAAAGGCTGCTTTATATAAAAGCAGCCTTTGGTATTTTATTGTAATCCTAAAATTACTTTTTCTATTATATCGCAAGCTTGATTCATTTGCTCTGCATTAATGGTTAATGGAGGAGCAAAGCGGATGATATCGCCATGCGTTTGTTTGGCTAAAAGTCCATTGTCTTTTAAAGTTAAGCACACATCGTAAGCAGTTTTACCATTGCCAAATGGCGTAATTACAATGGCATTTAATAAACCGCGACCACGTACTAAACTAACCAAATTGGTTTTTTGCATCAAGGCAGTCATTCTTTCTCTAAAAATGATACCCATTGCCTCTGAATTTTCGGCTAATTTTTCATCGGTTAATACTTTTAATGATTCCATGGCTACTGCACAAGCTAAAGGATTTCCGCCATAAGTACTTCCGTGTTCGCCTGGTTTTATGGTAAGCATTATTTCGTTACTCGCTAAAACCGCAGCCACAGGCATGGTTCCGCCTGAAAGTGCTTTTCCTAAAATTAAAATATCGGGTTTTACTTGCTCATGATCGCAAGCCAACATTTTGCCGGTGCGGCATAAGCCAGTTTGCACCTCATCGGCTATCATTAACACATTGTATTTTGTACATAAAGCGCGTACACCTTGTAAGTAACCTTCGTGTGGCACTACCACTCCCGCTTCGCCCTGAATGGGCTCAAACATGAAAGCACAAATATCTTTATTGGTTTTAAAGGTTTCTTCTAAAATGGCTAAATCGTTATATGGAACCAATTTAAAACCTGGCATGTAAGGACCAAAACCTTTATAGCTGCTTGGGTCGTTGCTGCTAGAAATAGCTGCCATGGTTCTACCCCAAAAATTACCTTCTACAAAAATTACTTCTGCTTGGTTTTCTGCAATACCTTTTACATCATAACCCCAACGTCTGGCTAGTTTAATGGCAGTTTCGCCACCTTCTACACCGGTGTTCATGGGTAATACTTTTTCAAAACCAAAGTAATGGGTAATAAATTTTTCGTATTCGCCTAATTGGTTATTATGGAAAGCTCTACTAGTTAAGGTTAGTTTTTGCGCTTGGTTTATCATGGCATTAACTATACGCGGGTGGCAATGACCTTGGTTTACAGCGCTGTATGCCGAAAGGAAATCAAAATATTGTTTGCCTTCTACATCGTACATAAAAATACCTTCGGCTTTTTCAATTACTACCGGAATAGGGTGATAATTATGCGCGCCAAATTCGTGTTCTAGTTCTATAAAATAATCGCTTTTGCTTAAATTCAATGAGTTATGTTCCATACTGAGGGCAAAGGTAAGCCAATTTTAATGTAAAAAAACAGGAGTTTTGTTAACCGATGTTCGATAACCGTTTTTCGTTTTTCGAATTTGGTTATTGAAAACAAATACCATTTAATTCAATAGGAGTTGGTTTAAATAAAATTTAAATTTGGCTAGTAAAACTTGTGGTATTAAATAAGTTTGTAGTATAAAGCCATACTACTAACAGGGTTATATACAAGTTAAGTGCAAGCTTAGACAAACAATAATATGTTCAAACGACTATTCAATATAAATGCAAAACATACAGACGGACTTTCAAAAGTTGACTATTGGAAAAAATGGGAATTATTTAAGTTGTTTGACGAGTTACACAAAGGAGAAAGGCTTTTGATTGAAATTGCAATTAATAATTTTGAAGACCAATTCTTAAAATTCAAAAACGACTATATTGAAGAATTATATGAAATTGAAGGCAACAACGTAGCAGATTTTACAAGAATTTGGGAGTGGTTCAAACCGACAAAAGAATGGGAAATGTTGCTTGGCGATAAGGGGAAGGAAATTGGTGACAACGTATTTCGTATTACTGACAAATGGAAGAGAAACCAAGGTTTTTTGTTAGGAACAAAAGTTTCATTAGAAAAAGAATGTGGTGTAGTTTTAGACAAAAGTGAAGACTGGATTGAATATGGACTAATTCGGTTGGACACTGACAAAGAAAATGACATCGAAGATTGGCGGGGTTTATTTGGTAGTTTTTTAGATGCGGGAGGACAAGTCATTAATCATGACCACGAATTTAAATTTATCAATAACGATGGAACAACAAAGAAAGCCAGCAGCTAACGGCACCTACCCCCAAAGGCGTTAGTTCAGTGCTCTACCTTGTTTGTATTAGCGAAGCGAAACCAACAAAAAATATTTTGAAAAATAACTTATGATTGCAGGTGAGGACGCATGTAATGGCGGAAACAAATAAAGTTAAACTAATAATATAAATTGGACTGATAATTGGAAATTGATTTTGAAAAATTGATGACAAACAAATCTGATGAAGGACTTCAGGATTATATACATAATTGGGCGAAATATACGCCAGAAGCCGTTGAAGCCGCAATTGCTGAAATGCAAAAGCGTGGAAGAGTATTCCAAGACGAAGAACTTGCAAATTTTCGAAAAGGGTTTCAAGCAAAACAGCTAGAAGCACAAAAACAGCAAAATGAAATTTTGGGAAATCAATGGAAGAAAAACGTGGTGATAGACGAAAATGCACCAGCATACTATTCTGAGCGAGCAATCTATATATTCTCAGTTTTGTTTATTGTAATTTTTGGCGCTGCTCTTTTGTCAATAAATTGCCGCAATACAAACACTAAAAAGGGTGTTTGGGAAGTATTAGCCTTTGGTGTGGTTTATACTGCATTGCAACTTTGGATTCTATCAATGATTCCAAGAAATACTGGACTTACGCTTGTTTTTAGTATAGGTGGAGCTTTATTGTTGAACCATTTCTTTTGGAAAAAATATATTGGTTCAGACACCAAATACAGAACCAAACCAATTTGGAAGCCGCTTATTATTGGAGTTGTAATTTTTACTCCTTTGCTACTTGCTGCAATTTATGGAGGTGCTAAATAACATCAATATTACAAATAAATGAGCAAACAAATTGATACCTAAGAGGAAGATAATATTACTGAGTTTTTTTGTTTTGCTAACAGCAGGACTGATTGCCTTTGCGGTTAATAAAAACGCAATTGACGACCAAATTTTATCGTATATAGTTGATACAAAAACACAAAACCTACAACTTTTTTGGAAAGACGAAAAAGGTGAAATACTAAAAAGTTTTCAAAATTTAAAGCAGTACGTAGAGCGTAAAAATCTAACGCTAACTTTTGCCATGAATGGTGGCATGTTTAACAAAGATTTTTCGCCACAAGGACTTTATATACAAAACAAACAAACACTTGCAGCCATAGATACAGCCGATGGAAATGGTAATTTTTATATGAAACCAAATGGCGTTTTTTATATTACTACCAATAACACGCCAATTATTTGTAAAACAACCGACTTTAAAGATAATGGAAAAGTAAAATATGCTACTCAATCGGGTCCAATGTTGGTTATTGATGGACAAATTCACTCAGCTTTTAAAGAGGGTTCGCCAAACTTAAACATTAGGAATGGTGTAGGTATTTTGCCTGATAATAAAGTAGTTTTTGCTATGTCGAAAACAGAAATAAACTTTTATGATTTTGCCAAATACTTTCAAAATTTAGGTTGTAAAAATGCATTGTATTTAGATGGATTTGTTTCTAGAACTTATTTGCCAGAAAAGAGTTGGACACAAACGGACGGAAATTTTGGAGTAATGTTTGGGATAACAACCAAGAAGAAATAACACAATAATATTGTAAAGTAGCACATACTATTAATGAGAAAAATATTAGCTTTAATACTGTTTTTTACCTCTGTATTTTGCCATGGGCAGCATTTGTTTCCTTACAGAAAAGCTGATAAGTGGGGCTTCTGCGATAACACAAAAAAGATAGTGATAACTCCTAAGTATCAATCGGCTGATGGTTTTTCGCTTTGCAATATTGCTACTGTAAAACTCAACAATAAGTATGGATTTATTAATAAAGCAGGAAAGGAAATAACAGAAATAAAGTATACTAAATGGAGTTTCTTTTGGTACCGTCATACTTATGTTTGGTTAGATAATAAAGTAGGGGTAATTGATACAATGGGGAAGGAGATTATTCCAATTATTTATGATGATGTTTGCTTTTCTGAAAAAGTATTTTGCTTGAAGCAGAATGATTTGTGGAGCGTATTTGACTTTAATGGACGAAAAATTTGCGAACAAAGTTTTAAAATGGTTAATCCTTATTCTTACCAATTTATTGGTGTTAATTTGAACGATAAATGGGGGTTTGTTGACTCAACTGGAGAAATGAAAATAGGGCTTAAATATGAGGAGATTGAAGGGTTTACTGAACAAGGTTTATGTGGAGTAAAACTGAATAATAAGTGGGGATATATTAATTATAAAGGAGAATTTATTATACAACCTGTTTATGATGAAATAAATGTTTTTCAAAAAGAGGGTGCTTGGGTAAAACAAAACTCAAAATGGGGATTAATAAATGAAAGTGGGGAAACAGTTATTCCATTTGAATATGACGATGTAAATTATTTTAAGGAAAACTTGGCATCTGTGAAAAAAAATGGCAAGTATGGTTTCATAAATAAAAGTGGAGGTACTGTAATTCCTTTTACTTATCACCTAGCATTTGAGTTTAGGGAAGGGCTTGCTGAGGTTTGTTTTTCAAACGATAGTTGTGGTTATATTAATCAGGAAGGAAATACTATAATTCCGTTCCAATATAGCTTAAATTTTGGTGGTGAATTTAATGAAGGTTTAGCCGAAATAATAGTAGCAGATAAATGTGGTTTTATTGATAAAAAAGGCAAAACCATTATACCTCCAATTTATAGTTCGCCATACGATTACAATTCATTTAATAATGGCGTTGGAATGCTTTTAATTCCAAATAATGATTCAAGCCGCGATGCATCAAAATTTTATTTCGATAAACACGGAACATTGTTTTACGAAGATTGAAAGATTAGCATTTACCCAAATTTGTATTATTGTATAGTTAAATAAAACGCTTTCATGGAAATAGATAGTTATAAAGAAACTTTTGAAACTTGGAATAAAGTAGCTGTGTTGTATCAAGAAAAGTTTATGCACTTAGACTTGTACAATGAAACGTATGATTTTCTTTGTAACACATTGCCCAATGGGCATTCATCTATTTTAGAAATAGGTTGTGGGCCTGGCAATATTACCAAATACCTATTAAGTAAAATGCCTAATTTAAGCATACTTGCTACTGATGTTTCTCCTAATATGATTGCGCTAGCAAAAAGGAATAATCCAACCGCAAACTTTGTGGAAATAGATGCCAGAAATATTGACCAAATCAACACAAAATTTGATGCAATTGTATGCGGTTTTTGTTTACCATATTTATCGCCTATTGATGCTGAAAAATTGATCCATGATGCCAACAATATACTTCATAAAAATGGGCTTTTGTATATAAGTTTTGTGGCAGGAAGTGACGAAAAATCAGGGTATCAAAAAGGTAGTAGTGGTAATAGAACTTATTTTTACTTTCATGACTTAAGAAAACTTCATAAAATCCTTAATGCACATAATTTTGAAATCATTAAATCGTTTGAAATAAGCTATGAAAAACTTGACAATGAAATGGATATTCATTCTGTTATAATTGCCACGAAAACATAAACTAATAATAGCATGTATCATTTTTCATATTTTAAAGAAAAAGACAAACAAACCATTTTGGATTTTATAGAAGAAAATCCTTTTGCTTTTATAACAGGGAGTTATTTATCAGGACAACAAGTTGCTACGCAAATACCCATTTTACTGGAGGAGCGCAATGGTGAACTTTTTTTGCAAGGACATATTATGCGAAACACCGACCATCATAAAGCCTTTGTAGAGAATCCAAACGCATTAATTGTATTTACAGGTCCAAGTTGTTATGTAAGTGCATCCTGGTATAGCAATCCGCAAATTGGTTCTACTTGGAATTATATGAGTGTGCATGTTTCGGGGCAAGTTAACTTTATGACCAATGAAGCACTAATAGCTTTTATGCAAAAACTAACTCTGAAATTTGAAAAAGGTAATACACAATCTCTTACCTTTTATGATAATCTTCCTGAACAATTTTTAAGCAAAATGATGCCAGCTATTGCAGGCTTTGAGATAAAAGTAGATAAGTTAGAAAATGTATTTAAGTTAAGTCAAAATAGAGATGAAAAAAGCTATAACAACATTATTTCAAAACTTCAAGAAATAGGTGGAAGTAGTGCTTTAATAGCTAATGAGTTGATAAAAAGAAAAGCAGAACTTTTTCCTGAAGGAGTAGAATGGGATCCCAACAGGTTTGATTCATAATCAATGGTAACCTTTATTATTCTCATAAGATTGTATAACATTGAATTTAAACCTTATTGGTTATTAGTACCCTATTAGTACTTTCCAAATTAGTTCCAACATGGCTCGAAAGTAATTTTATAACATTTGTAATTAATTTTATAAAATATTTAAAAAATATCGTAACAGTTTTCTATTTTAATTGAACCTATTTTGTATTAAACAAAAAATAAATTTATGAGAGACTGGTTCACAAATAATGTATTTAAAAAAGGTGTTGTTGCATTTTTAATGCTTTTAACAACCAATTTATATAGCCAAACCTACAATAACCTATGGATACCTGATACCCTTTCAGGAACTACTTTTAACTTAAATATAAAAGACACATTTGCTCAAATAGTAAATACCGGAAATCAAACCATTACTGGAGGTATTAATGGTAAATTTTGGGGTCCAACCATGTTTATTAACAAAGGTGATGTGGTTCACATGAATGTAAAAAATAATTTAAACGATTCAACTACCGTGCATTGGCATGGCATGCATTTACCTGCTGTAATGGATGGAGGTCCGCATCAGATTATTCCTCCTGGCACTCTATGGCAACCTTATTGGGAAGTAAAAAACGATGCAGGAACTTATTGGTATCATCCGCATTTACACGAAATGGCGGAAGAACAAATGACCAAAGGTTTAGGTGGTTTTATGATTGTTAGAGACGAAGTAGAATCTAAACTTGCTTTACCAAGAACTTATGGAGTGGATGATATTCCTTTAGTACTTTCAGATAGAGATATAAGCACTAGTAACCAATTTGTAGTAGTGCCTTATGGCGATAGCATGATGACCAACATGACTTTGAGAGCACAATACACAGTACCGGCACAAGTGGTAAGATTTAGAATTTTAAATGGTGGATTGGAGCGTTCTTATAATCTTGGATTTAGCGATGGTAGGTCGTTTCAAGTAATTGCTTCTGATGGTGGACTATTAACAGCACCAGTAACTGTTACAAAATACCTTTTACATTTGGGAGAACGCATTGAAATTTTAGTAGATTGTTCAAACGATTTGGGTAAATCAATTGATTTGAAAGCATACAATTCTACATTAGCACAGAATGTAGCAGGTGGAGATTTTTTTCCTAATGGTCCTTTTGTAAACTATTTAGCACGTAAAGATTTTAATATTTTGCATATTAATGTTGGTGCTAAAACAAGCAATCCTATTTTAAATATACCTACATTTTTAAGAACTGTTACAACAATACAGGCTGCAAATGCAAGCATTACCCGAGCTTTAACCATAAGCGATACCAATATTGTTGGTGTAACAGGTGCAGCATTTGTTATTAACCATAAATTATTTGATTATAATTATAACAACTATGATGTACCACTGAACAATACTGAAATTTGGCAAATTACCAGTACCTCCAATTTTGGACATCCATTCCATATCCATGATGTGGAGTTTAATATTTTATCGGTTGATGGAGTTGCCCCAGTTGCTGCGCAAGCTGGTTTTAAAGATGTGGTTTTTGTGCCTAGTAAATCAACGGTTAAATTCATAGCCAAGTTTGATAATTATGCTGATCCGTTGCACCCTTTTATGTACCATTGTCACATTGCTTTGCACGAAGACGAAGGCATGATGGGTCAGTTTATTGTTACAGATAAAACAAGTGGTATTAAATCAACTGATAAATCTGATTTTTCATTGTATCCAAATCCTGCAAACGAAAAACTTTATATTTCATTTAACAACCAAGATACTAAGGTTTATTACATTTCCATTTTAAACATAGTGGGTAAAGCTGTATTGATGTTACCTAGACCAGAATTAGGTAATGGAATTGATATTTCGAGTTTAAGCGCAGGAACCTATTTTGTGCAGCTAACCGATGATAAAACCAAAGCTGTTACTGTAAAGAAATTTATAAAGGAGTAGGAAAATTGTTAGATTGTTGGATTGCAACTTTCAATTTATAATTCACATATAACATTTAATATTTCACCTCTAACTATTATCAACTAAAAACTAAAAAATATGAAAAAACACATCACTTTATTTAGCTTCATGCTAGCGGGTATGATACTGAATGCCCAAACCAATCCAATTATATTAAATTGGCTTCAAAACAATACTGTAACTGGCAGGCATTATGTAAAAGGAAACTCAACTCCAATAGTTGATGCTGCTTTGGCAAACTGCCAGAGTGTAAAATACTCCGCTACCTCGGTTTATGTAGCTACCAATAGTATTCCAACTTATATTACTGGCCCTTTTCAAGATGGAAATCCATCCTTGGCTACTGCGCAAAATGGCATTTTTAAATTTCCTTTAAATCCAACTCAAAATACAGGTACCCCAACGGCTACCACTGGGGGAAATATTGGTTTATTTATTAATGGAGTTGCACTTTTTGATTATAGAGATGGCGTATCATGGAGCAATGCAAGCCAAACACTTAAAGGTGGGCCTTCGGGCGGTGTGGGCGATAATATATGGAATCGTGATGCAGTTGTGGCCGAACGTGTAGGTTTTGATTGCGCTAAAGCACATCCTGCCATGGGTAATTACCATCACCACCAAAACCCAAGTGCTTTTAGTTTAGACTTAAAAGTAATTTCAACAGTTTGTACATTATATGCCTCTGATGGATTATACGCCATCGATAGTACCAAACATTCGCCATTAATTGGGTTTGCTTACGATGGTTTTCCAATTTATGGTGCGTATGCTTATAAAAATGCAGATGGAACAGGTGGCATTTTTCGCATGAAATCAAGTTACACCTTACGTGATATAACTACTAGAACCACTTATGCAGATGGAGCAACAGTAACTGCCGGCCCTGCGGTAAGTATTACTTATCCTTTAGGTTATTTTAGAGAGGATTATCAATACAATGTTCCTACTGCTTCGTCTCAAGATTATTTAGATGAACACAATGGTCGCTTTTGTAAAACACCAGAATATCCAAATGGTATTTATTGTTACTTTGCTACTGTAGATGAAAATTGGAATTCAGCTTATCCATACGTAGTAGGACCTACTTTTTATGGTGTAAAAACAGCTGCTAAAGTAACTAGCATTACCGAAACTGTAACAACTTACACTCCAAGCACCACAAGTATAAAAAGTGTGATTAACGCAGATAAAATTAATATATATCCAAACCCTGCTAGCGATGTAGTAGCTATTCAATTAAACCATTTAACTGCCAATAATATTACTTTGGAGTTGTACGATTTAACTGGAAAATTTTTGCAAACATCGCAAATATTGCAAGGAAGCACCATTACTTATTTTGATACTAGAACTTTATATGAAGGCACTTATTTGGTAAAAATTATAGACAATGGCAATGTTGTCACCAAAAAAATTGTAGTAGCAAAATAGATTTTAAAAAACCTCCATTAAAAAGAATAAGGGAGGTTTTTATTTAATAAAAACAATGCGATTCAACATTTTCTGTATCTTATTAATTATTTCAATTAATTGCAGTGCCCAACATATCCAAGTTATCAAATTCAATGAACTGAAGCAACGAGTTTTTAATCAATCGGATACCACTTATGTGGTAAACTTTTTTGCTTCGTGGTGTGCACCATGTTTAAAGGAGATTCCTGCTTTTTTGCAATTGATAGATAGCTCACAAAACAGTAAAACGAAAGTACTTTTGGTAAGTGTAGATTTTAAAACCGATGCCGAAAAAAATCTTGAACCTATCATAAATAAATACCAATTACCTCCTATTTACCTGTTAGACGAGCCCAATGGAAATATTTGGATAAATGAAATAGATAATAATTGGAGTGGTGCCATTCCAGCTACTTTAATAGTAAAGAAAAATAAGAAAAGAAAATTTATTGTAACCAGTTTAACATACCCTAAACTAATTAAACTAATTAGATGAAAAGCTTAAAATTTACATTATTAATTTTTGCATTTGTTATTACCAACATGGCATTTGCACCCCAAAAACAAATAGTTAATGACTTTTCATTAATGAATGTTGATGGCAATAAAGTTTCATTAGCCAATTATATGGATGCCAAAGGTTTTATTATTGTGTTTACTTGTAACCATTGCCCATTTGCAAAATTATACCCTCCTCGATTAAATGAATTAAACAACAGATTCAAACCTATGGGGGTTCCATTAATTGCCATCAGTTCTACCGATACCATGATGTACGAAGAAGATAATTATCCAAATATGGTTACCAAAGCAAAAGAGGAACAATTCAATTTCCCTTATTTGTTTGACGAAATGCAAACTGCTGCTAAAAATTTTAAAGCGCAAAAAACACCTCACGCTTTTGTAATTTGGAAAGAAAATAATAATTGGGTAGTTAAGTATAATGGAGCAATTGACGATAATGGCATGGAGCCAAAACAAGTAACAGAACCTTATGTAGTCAATGCTGTGGATGCTTTATTGAGCAATAAAAAAATATTGGTTACCGAAACCAAATCAATAGGTTGCCAAATAGCCTTTAGAAAAAATAACCTTTACAAACCATGAAAATAATTTACTTCATTGTAGGCATGTTTGTTAATCAATTAAGCTTTAGCCAAACATCAGGTTCGGTAACACAAGGACTTGGTACAACAACAGCCAATTTAATGCCTGCTTGTTCTAGTAACCATGTTACAACAATTATTACTATCAAATCAATAGATAATTGAATACATTTAGCTTTTTCGAATAAATGGGATTTAAGGGCCACCAATTACAGCAAACCTTTAGTTTTTACTAGTAAATTTTATGTGATGCCTAAAAAAGCATTTCAGTTTACATAAAATCAAACGGTTAAAGCCAATCTAATTTTTATCAATTTGAGTTTTATTGATAATAATATTTTAGCTTATATACTCGTGGCAAATTTTTAATAAATAAAATAATGAAAAAATTTGTTAAAACGCTAATATTTACTGGCGTTTCAGGTGCTTTATTAGCACAAACTGATAGCAATAATTTACAACCTGTGGTTATTAAAGAAAACCGTTTAGAGGTTAAAAATATAGCTAATAGTTTATTGGTGTTAAAAGCAGCTAGTTTTAACAAACAAGCCCATAAAAGTGTAGCCGATGTATTGGGCCAAGTTTCGGGTATGGATATGCGCCAACGCGGCCCTGTGGGTGTGCAAACCGATGTATCAATTAGAGGTGGTTCATTCGATCAAATACAAGTGCTTTGGAACGGACTAAAGTTAAACGATGCGCAAACAGGTCATCATAACATGAACTTGCCTTTTCCAACCGAAGCCATTGAAAATATTGTAATCAGTAAAAACTCTGCTGCACGCAAATATGGCTTAAATGCCTACAGTGGTTATATTAATTTAGTAACACAAGTGCCCAAGCAAAATATAGTCTATGGTGGCTTTATGGCAGGCGATTATGGTTTATGGGCTGCACATTCAGGTTTATCGTTTAGGAAAAACAATTGGGGGCACCATATTTCGCTTAAAAATACCGAAAGCAATGGTTATACCACCAATACTGATTTTAAAACCAAAGAAATTTTTTACCAAACTGAGTATAAAAAAGGCAATTACCAGTTAGATATTTTTGGTGGATATGCTGAAAGAGCCTTTGGTGCAAGGGGTTTTTATGTACCTAATTCCACCGAGTTTGAAACTACCAAAAGTGGTTTTGTTGGGGTGAAAAATAAATATAAAGTTGGCAATTTTACTTTTTTGGCACAAGGCTATTACCGTAATCACGATGATAATTATATTTATTTGCGTGCCAACCCAAATGCATTTACTAACCAACATTATACCAATACTAATGGTGCTGAATTGCATGCCACATACAGCAGTAAGTTAGGTGTAACGGGTCTTGGTTTTGAATGGAGGCAAGAAAATTTAAATAGTTATAATTATTCAGGTAATGCACGCAAGGCTCAGCTAGGTAATAGAAGTCGCCAAATAAATGGTTTTTTTGTGGAGCATCAGTTTGTGTTTTATAAAAACCAAATTAACCTTACACCAGGTTTTTATACCAATTTGCTTAACGGAAGCAGTTTCGATTTGTTTCCAGGTTTTGATTTTACATACAAAGCCATGCGAAATATTACCATTTTTGGTAGCTTAGAAAAAGCCATGCGCTTGCCTACTTTTACCGATTTATATTACAGTGGTGCAACCAATATTGGCAATGCTCAGTTGGTGGCAGAACAATCCATTAACTCTGAAATAGGAGTGGAGTACAAGAAAAACAATTATTATTTGGCAGTTTCGTATTTTAATAAAAACTCAAACAATACCATTGATTGGGCCAAGCAAGCCGATAGTTTAAAATGGCAGCCACTAAATATTAACCATGTGCAAACCGAAGGTTTGGATGTGGCTTTTAGTTATTTTACCAAAGGTGTTTTAAATAAATTTTCAGTGGGATATACTTATATAGATATGCAATTGGTAAATACTGAAAACTATAAAAGTAGATATGCATTGAGCAATTTAAAACACCAATTAATTGTTAGTGTTTCGCTAAAATTGCCTTATCAGTTTTTATTAACCACTAGCTTTAGGCACATAGAACGTGTTGTTTTGGTTGATTATCAATTATTAGATGCACGACTAAATTGGAGCCATAAATCCATTACGGCCTTTGTAGATATAAGTAATATTCTAGATAAAAAGTACTTAGAAGCAGGTTACGCTCCTATGCCTGGCACTTGGAGCAGCGCGGGAATTCAGTTTAAAATAAATTACAAGAAATAATAAAATTAAAACGTCCACTTATGAAATTGAGTGGACGTTTTTAGCTTACAGTACTAACCTTTCCATTTCATTCACTTAGGTTTTTCGCTTACTAATTATATCTTGCAATTAGTTGAAAAAGGTTTTTTGCATATTGTTTATATTAACTCAATTAAGCACTAGCGCTCAGTTTAAATTGGGTACCTTTGGCGTTGGCGCCAATACCGATATGAAGTATGATAGATATGATTATGATTATATTGGCAATATCAACTTAGGTTTAAGTGCCAGTGTTTTTTTATCACCTAAAATCGAATTTGGTTTAGGTACTTCAAGTACTAATATTATTTCAAATATTAAAAGTATAGACTCGGATAATTGGGGCTATGCAACTTATTTGACTTATTATTTTCCAGTTAACTCAAAAACAGGGTTTAATAACCAAATATTATGGAGTTACAGTAACAGAGGTAAGAAAGATGTTTTTGTATTTACCAATGGAGTTTTAGAAAACAATTTGGGATTTTATATGATGCTTTATAAGGGCTTAAACATAAATGTAAAGTATTCCATTTTAAGCTATAAAACCAGTACTTACTCTTCAAAAAGTTCTGATGGAAATATGAATCAAAATACCCAAGAATTTAATTTAAATTTAAATCCATTGTATATTTTAAATGCCTTTCAAATTGGCTTGTCTTACTATTTTAATACCACAACACCATGAAATTTTATGCATTAATAATATTCACTTTAATAAATGCAAGCCTTTGCCGAGCTCAATTTGGTAAGGGATCTCAAATGTTAAGTGGAAATGTGAATTTTGATTTAGCAAGTTCCAAAAATAGTACTGAAGATTATGTGAGTCCTTTTACCAAAAACAATAACGAGGAAGATAAATATGGTTTTGGTATAGAGTTAGGATATGGAAAGTTTAAAAAAGAAAATACGGTTTGGGTATTCGGTTTGGGATATTCGTATATGCTATCTAAAGTATATCAAACTCTTTCTGATACTGGCAGGTCGGTTAAAACAAACAGTAAAAACGCTGATTATAAATATACCTTATTTGCCGAAAATCTTAATTTTATCCCTATAAAAAACAATTGGGGTTTAACCTATAGCTTTAAAAGCTTATTGGCGTATAATACTTTAAAAAGTAATTCAAAAAGTAATTACTATTTTAATTACAATGATTCAAGTTTTATTGGCGAAAATAGTTCTGATGGTGCCAATTATCTAGTATCGTTTTCAGGAAATTTGGGTGCTTATTATAATATAAACAAACACTTTTTACTTTTTAGCCAATTAAATGTGGTTACTGCCAATTTGAACTTTTTTAATAACACAAACACTTATTTGGGTAACGTGCGAAAAACAGAAAATGCTGGTTTTGGCTTTGATTTAGTGGGTGCATTAACTCCAGCTTTTAAATTGGGCGATATAAGTATTGGTATTCAGTATTTAATTAATTAGCAATAAAAGTAACGAAATCGGTGGGCATAACAAATTTCAATTTAACAAAAGAATAAAATATGAATGAAACACATTTTTTAACAACTATTTTTAACGAGCAAAACTTTAGTAAAGATGACCTCGAAAATATATTAAATCAATACCAAAGAATTGAATTTGCCAAAAACGATTTTTTGATTCAAGAAGATTCAACCGCTAATTATTATTACTTTATTGAAAGTGGTTATGTTCGTTCGTACGTAATAGATTTGGAAGGTAATGATATTAGTACTAAGTTTTTTAGTGCTACCGATATTGTTATTGATTGGCATTCGTATTTTTTAAAAACCAAATGTCGTGAAAATGTGCAAGCCATAACTGCTTGTGTAGCTTGGAAAATTACTTTCGAAAACTTTATGAAGTTGTTTAAAATAGAAGCTTTTAGAGAGGTTGGGCGTACCCGTTTGGTTAATAATTATTTTGAACTAAAAAATCATTCCATCTCCATTATTGCTGACCCTGCAAAGGACAGGTATTTAAATTTACTTAAATCGAAACCCGATATTGTTCAAAATGTACCATTGAAACAAATTGCAACGTATTTGGGCATTACCGATACTTCATTGAGTAGAATTAGAAAAGAAATTTTAGCAGAAAAATAATGAGTACATTAATACCCTATTTTGTTCCACAATGGATTTCAATATTGTTTTTGATGGTGATACCAATCCCTTTTATTTTATTGGTGTTATTTGTAAAAAAACATGTCAATAAAACGGAGTATCCACAAGCACTGCCAAGTACTGTTGTGTTTTTTATTTTGTACTTATTATACATTGCCTTGGCTAGTAATTTGGGCTTGTTTAACCAAGTTTTATTTCCGCCAAAAGTACTTTTGTTTACTACTTTTCCGTTTGCGTTTTTCCTTTTTGTAGTTATTTATAATACTAAATTTTATGCCAATTTATTGCATCATACAGCTCTTGAAAACTTAATTAAGCTGCATATTTTCAGGTTAATTGGTGTGTTTTTTGTGTTGCTTGCCTTGCATAATGCTTTACCCAAACCGTTTGCATTTATAGCAGGTATTGGCGATATGTTAACTGCCATTACAAGTATTTTTGTAGCCAAAGCTGTAATAAATAAAAAAAGTTATGCTTTAAAACTTACTTACTATTGGAATATATTTGGCACTGTTGATATTTTATTTACAGCCATTGCAGCCAATGTTTTAACCAAACTTTCAATTGATACAGGTTCCATGGGTGTTGACACCTTAGCATTTTTTCCATTTTGCATAATACCTGCTTTTGCGCCTCCCATTATTTTATTCTTACATTTTTCTACTTTTAAAAAATTAAAACAATTATCCAGCTAAATTCACTTCTTGCCATATGGCAAGATTAGATTGAAACAACCCACATACTTTTGTACCACAATTAACAACTAAACAAAAAAACAAAATGGTACAAACAAATGAATTTATGCTGGTTTTCAGATTCGAGCCAAACAACAATTATCAACCAACTGAAGTTGAATTAAACGAAATGCACCAAGCGTGGGGCGCCTTTATTGGCAATATTGCCATACAAGAAAAATTAGTGAGCACTCACCAATTAAGTTTTGAAGGCAAACAAATTTTTGCTGACAAATCGGTAGTAGAAGGTATTCATGTTTCAAACAGCCAAACCCTTGGTGGTAACATGATAGTTAAAGCCAATTCAATAGATGAAGCCACAGAAATGGCTAAAAATTGCCCAATTTTAGCAATGGGCGGCACAGTAGAAGTTAGGGCTATTCAACCCATGTAATCAATAATTTAATAATTAATTTAAAAAGAAAAATGAAAATGATAATTTCGATAATAATAGCAGTTTTAGTAGCATTTATAAGCTTTGGTTTATACAAAGCAAGCTCTTTAAAAAATATTCAAATAGTAAAATCGGTAACCATTAATGGCTCAAAAGAAGAAGTATTTAATATGGTACGTTACTTAAAAAACTTTCCAAAATGGTCGCCATTTTTAGCAGAAGACCCAACCCAAAAATATGAAGTAAAAGGTGAAGATGGAATGGTTGGAGCGCAATACCATTGGGATGGAAATAGTGGCAAGGATATAGGTTTTCAAGAGATTATAAAAATAGACACCTTTAGCTTTGTAGGTATGCAATGCGATATTCAAAAACCTTTTGTAGCCAAACCTACATTTGACTATTACTTTACTGAAACAGCCAACGGAATAGAGGTAAAACAAGACTTTAAAGTAGAATCTGACCTAGTACCCGCATTTTTTATGTGGTTGTTTGGGGCAAAAACAGAAATGGAAAAAACCAATCAAAAAGGATTAGACTTATTGAAAAAAGCTATTGAAAAATAATTTTATAAACTTGTTTTTAATATTGAAATTAATGTCTTTAAATAATCACTCTTTTAATTTGTTGTTAAGGGAGTGATTATTACTTTAACTTATATTTATAGATAAGATTATGATATTTTACTAAATTAGCAACATGATAAACTTTGAGAAATTATGCATTGATACTTGCACATTGGCCCGAGAAGCAGGCTTATTTATAATGTTAGAAAGAAAGACTTTTACTTATGACAAAGTAGAAGAGAAAACATTCAATCAATTAGTAAGTTATGTAGATAAAACAGCGGAAGAGATGCTTGTTTCAGGACTTCAAAAGTTGCTGCCACAAGCTGGCTTTATAACAGAAGAATCAACAATTGCCACTGAAGAAAAAGAGTTCATGTGGATTATTGACCCGCTAGATGGTACTACAAATTTTATCCATAGTTTGCCAGTATTTAGTGTTAGCATAGGATTAATGCTAAACAATGAATT
This sequence comes from Bacteroidota bacterium, assembly GCA_013298895.1. GTDB lineage: Bacteria > Bacteroidota > Bacteroidia > UKL13-3 > UKL13-3 > JAAFJM01. The sequence continues at coordinate 22,121 of JAAFJM010000001.1, forward strand.
AGTATTGGGTATTGTTTATGAGTGCAATAGAAATGAAATGTTTTATGCTTGGAAAGGAAGTAAAGCATACTTAAATAACCAACCTATATATGTAAAGCAAAATGATAAATTGAGTCAGTCGCTTTTAGCTACCGGTTTTCCTTATTATGATTTTGAAGTAATGGAAAAATATTTAACTACTCTAAAATACTTAATGATAAATACACAAGGTATGCGCAGAATGGGCAGTGCAGCAGTAGATTTAGCATATACAGCATGCGGCCGTTTTGATGGTTTTTTTGAGTATGGATTACACCCTTGGGATGTAGCTGGGGGAGCATTTATAGTGCAGCAAGCTGGAGGAATCATTTCTACTTTTTCAGGCGATAAAAATTATGTTTTTGATAAAACATTAATAGCATCATCAGCTGTTTTGTATCCAAGTTTTTTTGAGGTAATCCAAAAAAACTTTCATTAATTTATAATCATATTTTTTAAAAATTGATATTTAGCATATAAAGAGCATTGATGTATAGATAATTAGATTTTTTTACAATATTGCAAGCTATGAAAATTTACTTTAAGTACTTTATACTACTAGCATACTTTTCTATTAGTTTTAGTAATTCATTTGCTCAATCAAACCATTGGCAGATTGTTCAAGAACCTACCTCAATAAACCAAGAAGATAGGCAAATTATACCTCAAAAATATGGTACTTACCTGTTGGATTTAGCTAGTTTTAAAAAACAATTAGCTAGTGCACCTGCCGAATTTACGCCTGAGGCCAAAACAAATAAACTAATTATTGAATTGCCTTTGCCAAATGGAGGATTTAGTAGATTTTATGTATATAAATCTTCCATAATGGAAAAGCCCTTGGCTGATAAATATCCGCAAATTCAAACTTTTGCATGCCAAGGAATTGATGATATATATGCGAATGGAAGAATAGACTACACTGAAAAGGGTTTTCATGGTATGATATTGTCGCCTAATGGTTGTTATTTTATCGACCCTTATGCAAAATCTACAACTGATTTTTATATTTCATATTACAAAAAAGACTTCATTTCTAAAAAAGTGTTTTATGAAGAAGGTGTTTTAAAAAATAATCAAACACTGAGCCCCAATAATAATACTCCTAATAATTCAATTCCTGATATAATAGTAAACAAACCAGTCAATAGAAGTAACGGAACACAATTGTTCACCTATCGCATAGCAATAGCAGCTACTGGTGAGTATTCAGCATATCATGGTGGTACTGTTGCTTCGGTACTTTCAGCACAAGTTACCACTTTAAATAGAGTTACAGCAGTGTATAGAACTGAATTAGGCATCAGCTTTAATTTGATTGCTAACAACACCTCAATAATATATACCAACCCAAGTACGGATCCATATACAAACACAAGTGGTAGTACTATGTTAGGTCAAAATCAAAACACTTTAACAAGCGTAATTGGTAGCGCAAATTATGATATGGGCCATGTGTTTAGCACTGGTGGTGGTGGAGTTGCCATGCTAGCCTCGGTTTGTTCTTCAACTTTAAAAGCACAAGGTGTAACTGGATCGAGCGCTCCTATTGGCGATCCTTTTGATATAGATTATGTTGCTCATGAAATGGGGCATCAATTTGGAGGTAATCATACTTTTAATGGCAGTACTGGTTCATGCTCAGGTGGAAATAGAAATGCCTCTACTGCTTATGAACCGGGAAGCGGAAGCACTATTATGGCTTATGCAGGTATATGTTCTCCACAAAATTTACAACCAAATAGCGATCCATATTTTCATACTGTTAACTTTGATGAAATAATCACCAACATTACCACTGGAGCAACTGGATCTACCGGATGTGCAGTGATTATACCAACAGGAAATAACCCACCAACTGCTACAGTAAATAGCTTAAGCAATACAATTCCTAAAGGAACACCATTCATATTAAATGGTTCGGCCACAGATCCTAATGGTGATCCTTTAACTTATTATTGGGAACAATTTGATTTAGGGTCAGCTTCAGCACCAGGTACCCCTCCAACACCTGGGCCAAGATTTAGGTCGTATTCACCAACCACTTCTTCAGCCCGAATAATTCCTAATTATGCAAATTTATTAGCAGGAACTACCCCAATTGGAGAAATACTACCAACTGCTTCACAAACAACTAAATTTAGATTAACCGCTCGTGATAACCAATCAATAGGAGGAGGTGTTGACTATGATGTTAACTACAGTACAATCACATTTGCCTCCTCAGGGCCGTTTACAATTAATTCGGTGGGAACAGTTACACCCAATTCAAACTATACAGTTACATGGAATGTAAATGGAACAAATTCAGCTCCTGTAAATTGCGCTTTTGTAGATATTCTTTTATCGACCGATAATGGAAGTGTTTATGCTTATACTCTTATAAGTAGTACTTTAAATGATGGTAGCGAAACAATTTCAATTCCGAATATAACTTGCGATAGCGCACGAATATTAATACAAGCCTCTAACAATATTTTCTTTAATATTTCTAATGCCTTTGTTATTGGAACTCCACCACCACCTACCATAACTTCATTTACACCAACACTTGGTTTTCCTGGTGATACAATCACTATTAATGGAAACAACTTATTAAGTGCATCATCTGTTTCATTAGGTGGTACCTCAAGCAATTTTATTCTTAGTTCAAATACTAAATTGTTTGCAATTGTGGGCACAGGAAGTACTGGTTCAGTAGAAGTTGTTACCCCATATGGAAATGCAACCTTAGCAGGTTTTACACTTGGCGATTCTACCATGGGAAAATTCACCAATATAGGAACTGGAAATACACTTTTAGCATCTACTAGCTATCCAGCACCATATGGAAATTACTACGGAGGGGCACGTCATCAAATTATTTATTTGGCAAGTGAGTTAACAGCCCAAGGTTTAACAGCTGGCTTAATTAGCCAATTTGGTTTGAATGTATCATCTGTAATAGCAGGCTCTTTAACAGGTTTTAATATTAAAATGGGAACAACAGCTTTAAATGTATTAACAACTACTTTTGTCGCCACTGGCCTAACTCAAGTTTATACTTCAAATAGTTATACTGCTACCACCGGTTGGAATATGCATAACTTTAGTACCCCATTTTATTGGAATGGCACTTCAAATATTATAGTTGAAATATGCTTTACCAATAATAATACAGGCGTGACTGGTAATACAGTAACAGTTACTACCTCAGGACTTAGTAATGGGATTTGTGCATATTTCCGTGCTGACAATTCAACTACCGTATGCACTAATGCTACCGCATCTGCAATAACAACAAGCAGACCCAATGCACGTTTTTTTGTTACAAGAGTGCCGCTTACAAACGCAAGTAATATGCAATTTTCTAACATAACTAATACTAGTTTAACTCTTTCAATTACAAAAGGAAGTGGAGGTGCACGAATAATTGTATGCAGGCCAACAATTGCTGCTGCTGTTGCACCAGTTAATTTGACTAATTACAGCGCTAATAGCATTTATAACCAAGGAAATACTACAGGAGCCAACAATTTTGTAGTTTACAATGGTACAGGTAATACGGTAAATATTACAGGTTTAACAAAAAATACAGCTTACACATTTACGGTATATGAATACAATGGGGCTGTAGGGAACACAGCATATCAAACTTCAGGTTATTCAGGAAGCCCAGTAACTACACTTCCAGTTAAATGGCAAAGTTTTGAGGCAAATAGAAATGCTAAATCTGTTACGCTTAATTGGTCAACCGCAAGTGAGGTTAATAATGATTATTTTACCGTGGAGCGTTCCCTAAACAATCAAAATTGGTTTGAGCAAATAAATATCAAAGGTAGTGGCAACTCAATGGTGGTAAATAAATACAATTACATAGATAACCTAGATGCGACTGCACTTAATTTTGATTTATATTATAGAATTAAACAAGTAGATTTTGATGGTAAATTTAGTTTATCAAAAACTGTTATCGTAAAAACAAATTCGAACGCTAACACCAATAAAACTATTCCTAATCCGAGCAACGGGAAATTTATATATATAAGTCAGGAACCAATATTAATACCAGGTAACCTTACAATAATAAATTCTATTGGAAGCGAAGTTGGAAAGTTAACAATAAACAATATGGAAACTCCAATAGATATGAGTAATTTACCTAAAGGAGTTTACTATTTATTATTTAATAATAATGGTAAGTCGTTTAAATCAACAATAGTAATTCAATAGTTACGGTCAAATTGATAAAAGAGAGCAGAAAGCACTTAATTAAATGGAAGTGTTTTCTGCTTTTTTTATCACATCCCAGCTATGGTCGCCTAATAGCTTAACGCTGGCTAAATATTTTCCTACCGTTCTACTGCGTCCCCACTCTTCTGGACCAATTAAAGATAGGTTATAATAACTATCCTTTTCGTATAAATGATATACTTGATTGACAACAGGTGTAAATTTTAAATTGCTTTCATAAATGTGTTCTGAAATTTTAAGGCGAGCCTCTATTTCGCGTACCTGACTCATGATTAAATCGGCTTGTTTTTTAAGCATACCGATTTCTTGATTTGCATAATGATGCATAGCCTCTACAGCATTTGCCTTTATTTTGTTTTTATCTTCTGGTCTTATTACTGGCGACCCAATACTTAATGGTATTGGAGATAAACTAGCTGAACCAGTATAACTTTCCTCTATGGTATTTTCTTCCATCATTTGTATTGTATAAAGCAAAAATACAATCAAATGTTTTATAAAAAATAAAAAACTAAATCAGATCTTGGTGTTCAATGCTGAATAATTTTTTATAACTATTCATTTTATTAACTGCAATTAATAAAAAAATTGAACCTACAATTGACAATAAAAAAATTGCACAAAGAATGTACTTTGTTATTTCAAATAAAATATCCATATGCAATTTTATACAATTTAAATAACAAATACAACCATTCAAACAAAAAAATTGCTTAAACGCCATTATAAGCAAATGCCAATGCGCCTATACTAACTTTACAATTAGCTATTTGAGTTAATTCATTTGCACAACTTTCAATGGTAGCACCAGTAGTAATAACATCATCAATTAATAAAATGTGCTTATTTTCAAAAATGGCGGTATTAGTTATCTCAAAAACTTTATTTACATTCTCACTTCTCTCTAATCTCGATTTTTTAGTTTGAGTTTCTGTAAATTTTGTTCTAATTATTTGAGTACTTAAATTACCAATCCCTAGGGTCTCGGCTATTCCATTACAAAGCATTTCACTTTGGTTATAACCGCGCATACGCAATTTATTTTTATGTAAAGGAATAGCAACTACTGCTTCAATACCATTTTTAACAATAAATTCTTTTAGAAAAGTACCATAATACTTGCCTAAAAACAATGCTATTTCAGGATTATTATGATATTTTAGAGCGCGTAATAGTTTAGCTGTTTTACCACCTTTTTTATAATATAATAATGCAATAGCCTTTTCAATAACACTCCTACCCCAAAATACTTTTTCTAAGTTATTTCCTGGTAAATTATGAAAATTAGTTAATGGAAGTTCAAGTAGGCATGCAGTGCAAACATAATTCTCAGTTGCTACCAAATGCTGGTAGCAGCAAATACAGTTATTGGGATAAATTAGTTGAAGTAAATATTTGAACATAAAAAAAGCCAAAATCAAATATAAGTTTTTTGATTTTGGCTTATCTAAATTTTTTATAAATTTATTTCAAAAATTTAGCAATTTCTTCGCTTAAAGGTTCTGTTTTGCTTGGAAAATACTCTACAAATTTTCCGTTTTCATCAATTAAAAATTTTCCAAAATTCCATTTAACCTCTACGTCTTTTAAGCCATTGGTTTCCTTATTGGTTAACCATTGGTAAACTGAATGTTGGTCTTTCCCTTTTACGTCAATTTTTTGAGTAAGTGGAAAAGTTACACCATAATTTTTTTTGCAAAAAGTTGCTATTTCTTCTGGAGAACCTGACTCTTGATACAAAAACTGATTACAAGGAAAACCAATAATAACTAACTTTTCTTTATTGTTTTCGTACAACTTTTCTAGGCCTTCGTATTGTGGAGTATAACCACATTTACTTGCTACATTAACGCAAAGTACTTTTTTACCTTTAAACTGGCTCATACTAATTTCTGTTTTCCCATCTAAAGATTTGATGGTTAAATCGTAAAAGCTTTTGCCTTTGGTACTGTTTTCAACTTTACGGTTTTTAAAACTGTAAAATACAAAACCCGCAACCAATAGCAGTGCGCTTGATAAAATTATTGTTTTCATGTTTTTTATAATGCTAAAATAGCTTCTTTTACTTCTTCCATTTGCCATTGTGGTGTACTCGTAGCCCCACAAATACCAACGGTTTCGTTATCATTAAACCATTCTTTTTTAAGTTCGTTTTTATTACTAACAAAAAATGTATTAGGATTGTTTTCTTTACAAACATCATAAAGTACTTTTCCGTTCGATGATTTTAAGCCAGCTACAAATACTACCTTGTCAAACTTTTTTACAAAATTTGGTAATTGAACATCTCGGTTACTTACTTGGCGGCAGAGGGTATCGTTAAAATCAACTTCTATTCCTTTTTCTTCAAGGGTAGTTTTTAGTTTGTATAAGTTTTTGGTGCGTTTTGTGGTTTGACTAAACAATTGAAGTTTTTTAGGTAATTCTATTGTTTCTAATTCTTCAAACGTTTCTACTACTTTAGCCTCTCCATTAGTTTGTCCAACCAAACCCTTTACCTCAGCATGACCATGTTTTCCATAAATAAGTATTTGCTCATTATCGTTATACGCTTCTCTAACTCGATTTTGTAATTTTAAAACCACTGGACAACTAGCATCGATGAGCTCTATTTGATTTTCCATGGCTAATTTATAAGTTTCTGGTGGTTCACCATGAGCTCTAATCAGCACTTTTTCATTTCGAATATTTTTTAATTGCTCATGATCTATAATTTGCAATCCTTTGGCTTTTAAGCGCGACACTTCTTCATCGTTATGAACAATATCGCCAAGGCAAAATAATTTACCTTCTGCATCTAAAATATCTTCTGCCATTGAGATTGCAAAAACTACCCCAAAACAGAAACCAGAATTATCGTCTATTTCTACATTTACATTCATAAAACGTTACAATATTAACTTTTATAACTCAAATTAGTTTTTTGATTTTATTAAAATAAAATTTATTTGGTTTTGTAGGTTAAAACACTGCTATTTGTATTTGTTTTTTTACAATTCAAATAGTTGTTAGAAAGTTTTTTATTGTATATTATAAATACATACAAAAAAAGTATAATATTGAATTTAAAATTGCTAAGTTAAAATGAGCGAACGAATGATTAACATATTACTAGTAGAAGATGATGAAGTGGATATAATGAACGTTAGACGTGCATTTAAAAAGAACAATGTAACTAATCCATTACATATTACCAATAATGGTATAGAAGCATTAGAATATTTGCGCGATATTCATATAAATGCACCTTTAAAAACACCCAAAATTATTCTACTCGACTTAAACATGCCTAAAATGGGTGGAATTGAGTTTTTACGTGAACTTAGAAAAGATGAGCATTTAAAAAACTTAAGTGTTTTTGTTATGACAACTTCGAACGAAGACAATGATAAAGTAGAAGCATTTAATTTAAATGTAGCTGGTTATATCCTTAAACCATTATCAATGGATCAATTTATGGATGTGGTTAGTACTTTAAATAGTTATTGGAAATTGTGCGAATTTCCAACCTAATTAAGTTTACTTATTGTTAAACAAAATTAGCCTATGCAATCAGAAAATTATAAACTGTTATTAGTTGATGATGATGACATTGATATCATGTCATTTCAGCGTGCACTAAAGAAAACTGGTTTAACATACGAATTAGATATTTGTAAAAATGCAACCGAAACACTTGAAGTAGTTAATAAGCATAAATATAATTGTATATTTTTAGATTATTTGCTACCAGGAGTTGATGGATTAGAATTACTAAAAAAAATACGTGAACTAAAAGTTTTTACTCCTATTGCTGTAATGACTTCCCAAGGGGATGAAAAGCTTGCAGTTCAAATGATTAAAAATGGCGCTTTCGATTACTTTCCAAAAGCTGAACTAAGTCCCGATTATATACAAAAAGTTATATTAAATGGGGTTCGATTATGGGAAATTGAAAATCAACGTGTTAAAGCTGAGGCCGAAATTAAAGAAAACAACAACCGTTTAACGGCAATTGTTGAAAGTACACACAATAATATTTATGCTATTGACAAAGAATTAAGTATCATTTCTTTTAACTCTTCATTTAAAAACCGTATTAGTTCTCAACAAAACATCGATATTTATATTGGTCAGCCAGTTACAGAGATTATTAGTGACCCAGAAGTGTTGAATCATTTTACCGAGTGTTTAAAAGGCAATAGCCTAACATATGTAGAAGAATTAACCATAAACGATGAATATTTTTGTTTTGAAACAACTTACAATCCTATTAAAAGTGAAGGAGAAACTACTGGAGCTGCCATTTTTAGTAAAGATATAACCGAAAATAAGAAGTTTCAAAAGGAATTATTACAAGCCCGAAACGATGCGATAAGTTCAGCTAAAGCGAAAACCGAGTTTTTATCAAATATGAGTCATGAAATTAGAACCCCAATGAATGCCATTATGGGTTTAACTGATTTATTACTTGATGAAAAAATATTTGCTGGAACTGCTTTAGAAAACTTAAAATCAATCAGGTATTCAGCTGACAATTTATTGGTTATTATAAATGATATTCTAGATTTTTCCAAAATTGAAGCTGGTAAAATTACTTTTGAGAACATTGATTTTGACATTCGCCAACGAATGAATGAATTGCATAAAACGTTTGATTACCGTTCAAAAGAAAAAGGTTTAGATTTTACTGTAACTATTGATGAAAAAATTCCTGCAATTCTTAAAGGTGACCCTTACAGATTGAATCAAATTTTGTTTAATTTGGTTGGAAATGCATTGAAATTTACTTCTAAAGGGACTATTACGGTAACCGTTAATTTAATTGAAACCGAAGATAATAAGAGTAAAGTTCAATTTACGGTAAGTGACACAGGTATTGGAATTCCAGAACACAAACAATCAAAAATATTTGAGAGTTTTACCCAAGCATATACAGATACTACACGTAAATTTGGGGGAACTGGACTAGGCCTAGCTATTACAAAAAACTTAACCTTACTTCAAAATGGAAATATTACCATAAAAAGTAAAGTTGGCGAAGGAACTACCTTTGGTGTAGAACTACCTTTTGAAACGAGTACTCTAAGTAAAATTGAAGATGAAAAAACCAATGACGAAATTTACGATTTAAGTAAATTTAAAATATTAGTAGTAGAAGATAATGTAATGAATCAATTTGTAGCAAAACAGTTTTTCAAAAAATGGAACACTGAGGTTTTAATTGCTAATAATGGTTTAGAGGCTATCGAAACATTATCTCAACGAGATGATATTGATTTGGTTCTAATGGACTTACAAATGCCTGAGATGAGCGGTTTTGAAGCTGCTGAGTTAATTCGCTCACCAAATACCCCAGTTAAAAACCGCCAAGTGCCAATAATAGCATTAAGTGCCGATGCATTTTTAGAAACCAGAAACAAGGTATTAGAAGCAGGCATGAATGATTTTGTTACCAAACCATTTAAGCCAGATGAGCTATATCAAAAAGTATTAAAGTATGTTTTAAAAACACACTAAATATTCATAAAATCAAAGTCTTACGACAAGTATAGTTGCAATTATGTAAAATAGTTGCAACTATATTTTTTATCAAATTTTTATAATCAAAAACAATTAGTACGTTTGTTTTTTTACAAGGTTATTGTTTGAACAAAAATCTAAAAATAGTAATTATTAAATAATGAGTCAATTAAAAGAAGATGCATTAAAATACCACAGCAAAGGTCGTCCAGGCAAAATAGCTGTAGTACCTACCAAACCTACCAATACCAAACGCGACTTAAGTTTAGCCTATTCACCAGGGGTTGCAGAGCCATGTTTGGCTATAGCAGAAAATCCTGATGATGTTTATAAATATACTGCCAAGGGCAATTTAGTAGCTGTAATTTCAAATGGAACTGCGGTTTTGGGTCTAGGTGATATAGGACCTGAAGCTTCCAAACCAGTAATGGAAGGAAAAGGCGTATTATTCAAAATTTTTGCCGACATTGATGTATTTGATATTGAGATAAGCACAAAAAACACAGAAGAGTTTATCAATACCGTAAAAAACATAGCTTGTACATTTGGAGGTATTAACCTAGAAGATATTAAAGCACCTGAATGTTTTGAAATAGAACAACGCTTAAAAGAAGAATTGGATATTCCGATTATGCATGATGATCAGCACGGAACAGCGATTATTACTGGTGCTGCGCTGTTAAATGCATTAGAACTAGTTGGCAAAAATATTAAGGATGTTCAAGTAGTTTACAATGGTGCAGGTGCATCAGCCATTAGTTGTGCTAAAATTATGTTGGCTTTAGGTGTTCAAAAAGAAAACCTAATTATGTGCGACAGTAAAGGTGTTATTAGAACTGATAGCCCTAATTTAGACAATACTAAAAAACAATTTGCCACCAGCCGTAATTTAAATACATTGGCAGATGCTATGCAAAATGCAGATGTATTTGTAGGTTTATCAAAAGCCGATGTGGTTAGCCAAAATATGTTACGCAGCATGGCTAAAGATTGTATTGTATTTGCTTTAGCAAATCCAAATCCTGAAATATCGTACGATTTAGCAATGGCTTCACGCCCCGATATTATTTTAGCTACTGGCCGCAGCGATTATCCTAATCAAGTAAATAATGTATTAGGTTTCCCATATATTTTTAGAGGTGCTTTAGATGTAAGAGCCACTAAAATTACAGAAGAAATGAAAATTGCGGCTGTGCATGCTTTAGCTCAATTAACCAAAGAGCCTGTTCCTGAAATAGTAAATTTAGCTTACAACGAAAAGAATGTAACTTTTGGCAAAAATTATATTATTCCAAAACCTATTGACCCTCGTTTAATTACAACCGTTTCACCTGCTGTGGCCAAAGCAGCTATGGATAGTGGAGTGGCTAAAAACCCAATTCACGATTGGGAAAAATACAACCACCAATTATTAGCACGCTTAGGAAAAGAAAGCAATTTTATTAGGGCAATTACTGACAAGGCTAAGTTAAATCCAAAACGTGTTGTATTTACCGAAGCCGATAATTATAAAATATTGCGTGCAGCGCAAATAGTAAAAGATGAAGGAATAGCTATTCCAATTTTATTAGGAAATAGAGAAAAAATAAATGCAATTCTAGCAGAGAACCATATCAAATTAGGCGAAGTAAGTATAATTGATCCGTTAGAAGAAGAAGCAAAACGCCATGCATTTGCTGATATTTTCTTTATGAAACGCCAACGAAAAGGAGTAACCTTACACGAGGCTCGCAAGTTAATGCGCGAAAGAAATTATTATGCTCCAATGATGGTAGAAATGGGTGAAGCAGATGCCATGATAAGCGGATTAACCAAAAATTATCCAACATCAATTAAGCCTGCTTTACAAATTTTAGGAAAAGAAGATGGTACCAAAAATGTAGCTGGCATGTATATAATGCTTAGCAAAAAAGGAACATTGTTTTTTTCTGACACTACTGTTAATCGTTACCCAAGTGCTGATGATTTGGTTGATATTACCTATTCAACTTACAAGGCTGTTAAAAAATTCAATATTGAACCACGTATTGCTTTATTAAGTTACAGTAATTTTGGTTCGGCTGATGGGGAAGTGCCTCAAAAAATGACCAAGGTGCGCAATACACTAAAAGAAAAATATCCTAATATGGTAGTAGATGGCGATATTCAGGCTAATGTGGCCTTAAACCAAAAACTATTAAGCGCTAATTTCCCTTTTAGTGAATTAAATGGAGAGCCCGTTAATACCTTAATTTTTCCATCGTTATCAGCAGGAAATATTACTTATAAAATGTTACAAGAGCTTGGTTCTGCAGAAGCTGTTGGCCCCGTTCTTTTAGGCTTAAAAAAATCGGCACATGTGTTACAATTAGGTAGTAGTGTGCGCGAAATTGTAAATATGATTACAATTGCAGTTGTGGATGCACAAAGCAAGTCATAATTTATTTAAATTAAGCTAATATAAGTTATAACAAAATTTGGATGCAAATAGTAATATTTGCATCCATTAACAACCTACTTTTTTGAGTAAAATAGATATCATAAAACAGCCAATTGCTAACGAATTAGCAGCTTTTGAAGACAAATTCAAAGGAGCTATGAAAAGTAATGTGGCCTTGCTTGATACTATTATGACCTACATAGTAAAACGTAAAGGCAAGCAGGTTAGACCTATGTTTGTGTTTTATTGTGCCAAGTTATTTAATAACGTTACAGAGGCAACATTCAGAGGTGCTAGTTTAGTAGAACTTTTACACACAGCTACTTTAGTTCACGATGACGTAGTTGATGATAGTGATGAACGCAGAGGATTTTTTAGTATTAATGCCTTATGGAAAAATAAAATTGCCGTTTTGGTAGGCGATTATTTACTATCTAAAGGCTTGCTTTTAGCTATAAAAAATAAAGACTTTAATTTACTTGAAATAGTAAGTACTGCTGTAGAGCAAATGAGTGAGGGCGAGTTACTACAAATTGAAAAAGCACGTAATCTCAATCTTTCAGAAGAAATTTATTTTGATATTATTCGCAAAAAAACTGCATCACTTATTGCTTCATGCTGCGCAATAGGAGCAGCAAGTGCAGGTGCTAATACAGAAGAAGTGGAGCAAATGCGTTTGTTTGGCGAATACATTGGTATTGCGTTTCAAATTAAGGATGATTTATTAGATTATGGTGATGACGATATTGGGAAACCTACAGGAATAGATTTAAAAGAGAAAAAACTAACTTTACCTATCATCTATACTATTAATAATGCTGACAAGGCAACGCGTAATTATATTATTAATTCCATAAAGAATCATAATACAGATAAAAAACGTGTGGCTGAGGTTATAAAATATGTAAACGAACAGGATGGCATAGCATATACAAGAAAAGCCATGATTGGTTATAAACAAAAAGCACTTGCCATTTTAGCAAACCAACCAAACCGAGAAATAGCCGAAAAGCTTGCTATGTTGGTTGAGTATATTATTGACAGAAAAAATTAACCACTTATTTATTTTAAATTAAATAAAAACCAGAAACCTAAACAGTTTCAGAACAGGTTTTTGTGCAATGCTTAGCATTGATTATATTTGCCATCCTAAATAATGAATGCAACATTTGAAACTCAGCTAAATGCTTTAAAAGCCGATATTGATTTTTTTAGCGAATCTATAAAAGAAGTGGCAATAGAAATGGTTAAAGAAAAATTTACTCAGTTTCCAATTTTTATTGCATCGGAACATGAGGTGAAAATTGGTGAACTTATTTTAGCTCGTGCCGATTTCGCTCGCGATAACGATATTTATGCTTCAACCATTGAAGAAATGGTGGAGCGCAAAGTAATTGATAAAACTAAACAAGAAGATTTTAAACAAAACTATAAGAGCTACAAAACCCATTGTTGTGTGCTTTGGCTTACACCCACCTCGGCTCAGTTTGTTTATATTCCCTATAAAAAAGGAGAAAAATTTTAGCTAATGACTAATTACCCTAAAGTTTCTGTAGTAATTATTCATTGGAATAAGGTAGAATATTTACAAAAATTTTTGCCTTCGGTTGTGGCAAGTAACTATCCAAACTTGGAAATTGTGCTTGCTGATAATCATTCGAGCGATGATTCTGTAAATTTTATTACCGAAAATTATCCGCAAATAAAAATAGTACAAAATGGTTATAATTATGGTTATGCTGGTGGTTATAATCAGGCACTTAAACATGTAGAAGCCGATTATTATGTATTGTTAAACAACGATATAGAAGTGGGCGAGAACTGGATTATGCCGGTTATAGAAATCATGGAGGCCGATACAACTGTGGCCGCAGCACAACCTAAAATGTTGCAATATACCAACCGTAATTTTTTTGAATATGCTGGTGCCTCAGGCGGACACATGGATAAATTTGGTTATGTGTTTTGCCGCGGGAGGTTATTTGAAAAGTGTGAAGAAGACAAGCTTCAATACCAAAATATTGAGGAAATTTTTTGGGCAACAGGTGCGTGTTTATTTATTAAAGCCAAAGCATTTCATGAAGCCGAAGGTTTTGATGCCAACTTTTTTGCTCATATGGAAGAAGTAGATTTGTGTTGGAGGTTACAATTGCTTGGCTATAAAATAATAAGTGTTCCAGAAAGTTATGTATTTCATTTAGGTGGAGGTACTTTAAGTAAGTTAAGCGATAAAAAAACGTATTTAAACTTTAGAAATTCGCTGATTATGATGCTTAAAAACTTACCAACTGGGCAAGCGTTTTGGCTAATTCCTTTTAGGCATATACTTGATTTACTGAGTTCAGTATTTTTTCTAATAAATGGATTTCCTAAACATAGTTTGGCTATTCATAAGGCGCATTATCATTTTGCCAAACATTTTTTTGCTTGGTTAAAATTGCGCAAAAAGGTACAAGCTACCATCAAAAACAAAAATTTAACAGGTATTTATAATAAAAGTGTGGTTTGGAAGCATTTTGTGGAACAAAAACAATTTTACAACGAGCTATAATTGCTAGTATATTGTAAACTAAAAACTAAAATGTATTTTCGCACCGCAAATTTGGTTGAGAAATGAGATTTGAGATTTGAGAAGAATATTAAGAACAAAAGATGAATAGCCGTTGGCTTTAGCCAACGGATAAATAAAAATAAAAAAATAAAAAAATAATAAGTTATGGCAAATACAGGTGATTTATTTAAAGGTTGTTATATAAAATACGAAGGCGAATTATGCCAAGTAATGGAATACCAACACCGTACACCAGGTAATTTACGCGCCTTTTACCAAGTGGTATTGCGCAATGTAAAAAGTGGAAAACAAATTGAACAACGTTTACGAGCTGGCGAAAGTGTAGAAATGTTAAGAGTTGAACACCATGAAATGCAATATTTGTACAAAGATGGTACAAGCTTAGTATTAATGGATCCTGTAACCTTCGAACAAATTTATGTAGAAGAGAGTATGGTTGGAAACACGGCTAAGTTTTTAAAGGAAGAAATGATTTTAAAAGTAGCATTGGAGAGTGATTCAGTAATCGGAATTGAACCGCCTAATTTTGGTATTTACGAAATTACCTACACTGAACCTGGTGTTAAAGGCGATACTGCAACCAATACTTTAAAACCTGCTACACTTGATACTGGTGCCATAGTTATGGTTCCTTTATTTGTGAACGAAGGCGAAAAAATTAAAGTTGATTTACGCACAGAATCATATTCTGAAAGAGTAAAGTAATAAAAATTAATATTAGAAAAAAGCCAATCGTTTATTCGGTTGGCTTTTTTCTTTTAGATATATAATTTCTTATGAGTATTATTTTTACTTTTGACAAATGAAAATTTCGATGATTGTAGCTGCTGACGAGCAAAATGGAATTGGGTTAAACAATGAATTGCTTTGCCATTTGCCCGCAGATTTAAAATATTTTAAAAGCCTAACTACAGGTCACGCTATTTTAATGGGTAGAAAAACTTATGAAAGCATTGGTAAACCATTGCCAAACAGAACCAATATTATTATTAGTAAAAACACCAAAAATATGGAAGGCTGCCATGTGTTTAATAGTATTGAAGCAGGAATTGATTTTGCAAAATCGTTAAACGAAACCGAACTTTTTATAATTGGTGGCGATAGCATATACCAACAAAGTTTATCGTTTACCAACAAAGTTTATTTAACACGTATTCACCAAACTTTTAACGCAGATGCATTTTTTCCTTCGCTTAAAAACGATTGGCAATTAACCAATGAGGAAAAACACTTAGCTGACGAAAAGAATAAATTTGATTATAGCTTTCAAGTTTTTGAAAATATTTTGCTTTAACTATTTTATTCTTTTGACTATTCAATCAGCTTCCCTAGTTTGATTTTTTCATTCAAGAATTCGCCTGACGAATTATTTTCTAGGGCCTTGTTCCAATATTTGATTGCTTCGGTTTTTTCGCCTAATCGGTATAAAATATCACCGTAATGCTCTAAAACTTCACCACTATTTGGTGAAATGGTTAAAGATTGTTCTATATAATTTTTAGCTTTTTGATAATCTTTTTTCTGATACAGAATCCACCCATAAGTATCTAAATAACTGGCACTGTTGGGCTCTATTTGTAAGCTTAAGTAGCTCATGCTGTCTGCCTTGTCTAGTTTTTCTTTTCTTAAACTTAAATAGTAAGCATAGTTATTTAATGCATAGGCATTTTTAGGGTCTAATAGTAAGGCTTGTTTATAAATAGAATCAACCAAATTATTTTTTTTAAGTTTATGTGCAGCATCACCAGCAATGCTTAAAAATTGGATTTTTAATTCATCATTATCTACCACATACTCTATGCCTGCTAACGCTGTACTTAAGGCAGCTTCATAGTTTTTTTGTTGATAATTGGTTATAGATTTAAAATTATAAAACAGGGGTTCGGTTGGAAACAAACTAATGGCATTCTCGCAGTCTGATAGCAATTTTTCGTTATCGTTTAACTCTTGGTCACAAAACAAAATTTGTTGCCAAACCATATAATTTGTTGCATCAATTTTAGTTGCACTTAAATATTCTTCACGAGCCTGTTTATATAATTTGTCTTGCATTAACAAATCGCCATTTAGCATAAAGCCAGTTGCCTCTGCTTTATTGGCTTGTTTGAAAATATTAACTAGTTCATATCCTTGTAAATGTTGCTCCTTACTTGCTTGTGGCGAAACAAAAGGAATCAATATTTGAATTTTATATTTCACCTCCATATCGTTAGAGGCTATGGCTGTTTTTAAGTATTTATAAGCCAATGAACTATTTTTTTTAGAGCCATAATAATCGCTCAATGCAATGCTAGCGTATCCATTAGTAGAGTCTTGTTTTAAAATTTCATTATAAATTTCAATTGCTTTTTGCTCCTTTTTTTTACTTAAATATAAATCAGCTAGCATGCCTTTATATTTAACATCGGGATATAATTTTATTAATCTTTCTACCTCAGAGATGGCTTTATTTATTTTATTGCTTTGTAAATAAATTTGTTCTTTTTTAATAATTACTTCCTCTTTTGGCCCTATCAGTTTTTCAATTCTATTTAGTGTTTTTATTGATTTACTGAACTTGTTTTCGTAAAAATAATTAGTTGCGGCTTCGTATAAATAATTCAGTTCAGGCTTTAAATTTTCATACATTTGAATGTATAACTCTGCCGATTTTTCGTAGTTTCTGTTTGTTTTGTATAAATCAGCTAATAAGTTATTGTACCATATGTTTTTGGGGTTAAGCTGCACAGCCATTTGCCCAAACCGAACAGCTTCTTTTATATTTTTCTTTACATAATTAATTTCGGCTATTTGGTAGTATACATTGGCATTTTCTTTATCTAAAATAATTGCCTCTCTGAATGACAAGTCTGCCTCATCCAAATTACCTAGCATTTTTTCTTTCATGGCTTTAAAAAAAACCTTGTCAAATGCTAAACGTTGCTCTTCATTCAAGTTTCCGGTTTGGCCATTAGCTATAGTTTGTACTAATAATGCACCAAATAAAAATATATAATAAATGTACTTTTTCAAAATTAAATTCTCAAAAACAAACATACATATTTTGTGTGTTTTTTAATACTTTTTATCAAAGCATATTACCATTTAAACAATTCTAGTTTTGCCTTTATGGTAAGAGTAAACCTATTAATTGATTCGCTAAGAGTTTATACAACGCTTAAAAAGTAATTTGGTACTTTTCTATAGTAGCAAAAAGCCCGTTAAAACTGCATGTAACGGGCTTTTTAATTATAAAATGAAATGAGCTGCTAGTTTTTCATGTTAACCAATTTGGTTTTATCTAAAATGGTAATGGCACTGCCTTTTATTTCAATAATTTTCTCTTCCTTAAAGTCAGATAAAGTGCGGATAACTGTTTCGGCTGCGGTGCCTACTATACTTGCTAAATCTTGTCTATTAACAGAAAACGTAAATGGAGTTTCGTTTTTGGTATTATAGGTTTTATTAAGCATTATTAAGCTTTCGGCTACACGTTTTCTAACCGAATTGTAAGCCAATTTAATCATACGATTTTGAGTTTCTACTACATTGCCCGCTAACATTTTTATAAAAGTATTAGCCACCATACGATTTTTTGAAATCAATTCGTAGAAATCGTCTTTTGGAATAAAGTAGGTAATTGTTTCTTCTAGTGCTTCTGCATTATCTGAGTAATTTGCATTCTCTAACAAATTTATATAACCAAAAAAGTCGCCAGCCTTATAAATGTTCGATATATAATCTTTATCGTTTATGCTGGTTTTATAAGTTTTTACCGAACCTTTTTCAATAAAATAAATACCTCGTGGAATATTATCTTCACTGTAAATAGGTTGTTTCTTTTTAAAAACCAATCGTTTTCTGTCTTTCGATATTTTATCAAAATCGTCTAAAGTAATGGCTGTTTCTATAAATGTTTCAATACCTTCTATTGATTTTTGAAAATCGGTTTGAATAGCACTTACTTTACCTAATCTTACCTCAATGGCTTTTAATAAATCGGCATCTTCAAAGGGTTTGGTCAAGTAATCGTCCGCGCCCATATTCATGCCTTTGCGCATGTCGGTTAACTCTGCTTTAGCTGTTAAAAATATAAACGGAATGGAAGCTGTTGTAGTTTCGCTAGATAATACATTTAACACTCCATATCCATCTAATTCAGGCATCATAATATCGCAAATAATTAAATCGGGTAATAAGTATTTAGCCTTGGCTGCACCATCTTTTCCATTTACTTCTTGTTCTACTTTGTAGCCAGCTATTTCAAGTATTTCAGCAATGTTTTCTCTAACGTCTTTATTGTCTTCTATTAATAATATTTTTTTCATAGGGGTATTAGTTCAATTCTGGTGTTAAAACAATGGGTAAATTTACTTTAAACGTAGTTCCTTGGTTTAATACACTTGTAAAAGTAATATTACCTCCAATTAGTTCAATGTATTTTTTTATGATATTTAGCCCAATGCCTGTTCCTTGAATATTGGCAGCATTTTGGGCTCTATAAAATCTTTCAAACAAGTGTTTTTGTTCATTTTCAGGAATGCCAATTCCGTTATCGCTTACACTAATAATAAATTGGTTGTTTTCATTGGTTAGGCTAATTTTTATCTCCCCATTATCAGGCGAGTATTTAATGGCATTTGAAATTAAGTTTTGTAAAATGGTTCTAATTAACTTTCTGTCGTGATGAATTTGTAAATGAGTAGGGGCAAGCTTTAATACAACGCGTTGTTTTTCTCTCAAAATATCTTTCACATCTTCAATGTGTTGGTTAATAAAATCAACCAAGTCAAAAGTATCGGGTTCTATTTTAAAATGTCCAGTATCTAGTTTTTCTACTGATAAAAAGTACTCCAATATTTCGGTTAAATTGGTAATGGCCGATTTAATTTTAACCGTATGCGATTTAAATTTATTGTCATCCTTTAACTCATAATATTTGGTCATTAAGTTAAGCGATGAAAGAATGGTACTCAATGGTGTTCTAAATTCGTGCGAGGCCATTGAAATAAACCTCGATTTCATTTCGCTCAACTCATTTGCTTTGTCTAAGGCTTGCCTTATCTGCTCTTCGGCTTCTTTAATTTGAGTTATGTTTAACCCCACTACCACCATGCGTTCTATTTTGTTATGGTCGTCTTTTATGGGTGTGGTATAAAACAAATAATTATTGTTGCTAAAGTTTATTTCATATACCTCATTATGGCCTTGTAATGTGCTTTTTAAATAATTGTGGTGTATTTTTCCAGTAGTTTCGCCAAAGGTTTCGCTTATTGTTTTTCCTAAAAAGTCTGATTTGTTTAATCCCAGTTTTTGAATTTCTTGCCCTTCTATAAATTCGCAAATAAAGCTTTTATTGTAAACGCCAATTATTCCGTTAGGATAGTTTTTAGCAACCACAGCCAGCATTTGCTGTGATTTTACCAAAGCAATTTCAGCAATCTTACGTTGCGTTATATCTTGTGTAAAGCTAAATAAATACTGAGGCTCGTGGTTGTCGTTATACCTTATTTTGCTTTCAATATAAATGTACTTTGTTTTGTTATTGGGCAATATAAAACGAACCTCAATGCTTGAAATATTTTTGCCTGCTACTACTTGTTTACAATAGTTTTCGAATAAACTTAAATCGTTTGGATGTATAATACTTTTTAAACCATCAAAATGATGTATAATTTCGGATGAATGAGTTTCAATGATGTCAAAAAATTCTTTTCCAAATTCTACTTCATTGGTAGCTAAGTTTAAGTTATAACCTGACGATTTACCAATTCTTTGGGTTTCGCGCAGCATCAGTTCGCGGTATTCTAATTCTTTTTGTGTGCGTTTATTTTCCTCAATTTGATTGGCTAAAACTTGGTTGGTTTCTTCTAGTTTTATTACCGCTAAGCTTAATTGAGATGTTCTTTCTTCAACACGTTTTTCTAAATCTTGGTTTAGGTCCTTTATTTGCTGTAAATGTTTGGCATGTTCAAGTGCATATCTTATGGCCCTCTCTAGTTGCTCAGCATCAATTTTACCTTTTACCAAATAGTCAGATGCGCCAGCTTTCATTACTTCCAAATCTACTTTACTATCAGCCAATCCTGTTAAAATAATAACTGGCACATCAGGAAACTGAGCCCTGAGTTTTTTTATTACATCTAAACCTGTTTCAAGACCAAGTCTGTAATCAACCAAATAAATATCGTAAGGAGTATTGTTTTTTATAGCATCTTCATAACTTTCGCTCCAGTCTATTTCGCATTTCTTACCTTGTACACTTCTGAGTAAATCTTTGGTAATTATAAAATCTTCCTCGTCATCGTCAATCAATAAAATGCGGCAAGTGTTTTTCATAAAAAAATATATAACTAGTTATTACTTGGAAGTTCCACAATATCGAGCCAGTAAGTGCCAAGCGTTTTCATCACGTTAATCATACCTTCAAAAGTAACTGGTTTGGTTATAAATGAATTTACGCCCAAATCGTAAGTTCTAATAATATCTTCTTCAGCTTTTGAAGTCGTTAAAATTACAACTGGAATACGTTTTAAGTGCTCGTTCGATTTAATTTCTTTAAGCGCTTCTCTACCATCTTTTCGTGGCATGTTTAGGTCTAAAAGAATCAATCCTGGTGCGGGAAACTTGCTTTTATCTGAATAATCACCTTTGTTATGCAAGTAATCCATTAAATATTCTCCATCTTCCACAAAGTGAACAGTATTTTTTACCCTGCTTTCAATCATAGCTTCGCGGGTTAACATTCTGTCTTCTTCATCATCTTCGGCTATTACTATATGAATACTTTTTGCCTTTAAATCCATTTTATTTTAGTTATTAAATGCGTGATAATTTTATTTTAAATATGGTGCCAACACCTAGTTGGCTTGTAAATGTAATATTTCCTTTGTGTCTAGTGGCAATTTTTTTACAAACAGCCAATCCAATTCCTGATCCATCGTATTTGTTGCCATTCAGTCGCTGAAAAATTGTATATACTTTTTCTGAATATTTTTCGTCAATACCAATGCCATTATCTGCTATAAAAATCTCTACATACTGCGCATTCACATCATTGGCATTAATGGTAATTTCCATATTTCTTTCTTCGTGTTTAAACTTAATGGCATTGCTAATCATGTTTTGAAACAATTGACGCATTTGGGTTTCATCACCTAAAATTACTGGCATCTTCTCAAAGTTAACTTTGGTGCCAGTTTTTTCAATGAGTAATTCCAAATCTTCTAAAACATCCTTTAAAACTATGTTTAAGTCAACTCTTTCAAATGTGCTAGTTTTGCTTGAAATTCTCGAAAGTTCCAATAAATCATTAATTAGCCTTTGCATTCTGTTGGAGGCATTGATAATGCGCTGCAAATAATCTTGGCCTTGCTCACTTAAAGCTGCAAATTCCGATTTTTGAAGTCTATCGGCAAAAGCTTGTACTTTGCGCAGTGGCTCTTGTAAATCGTGCGATGATATGTATGCAAAATCTTGTAAGTCTTTATTACTTTGCTCCAGTTTTTTACTGTAATCTTCTATGTCGTTTTGGGCTTTTTTTAAAACTGAAATATCGTGTAAAACGCCTGCAAAAAGTTTTCTACCATCGTTTAACTGAACATCACAAACGCTTAAGAAAAATGGAAAAACGGTTCCATCTTTTCTTTTACCTTCTACCTCTCGGCCTATACCAATTATTTTTTTATCTCCAGTGTCTAAATGGTGTTTTAAGTAACCATCATGATTAGTTCTATCTGGCTCAGGCATCAAAATTTTTATATTCTGACCAATCATTTCTGCATCGGTGAACTGAAACATTTTGGTTACAGCGCCATTTGTCGACTCAATAATTCCTCGTTCGTTAATTACAATCATTCCGTCTACAGCATTGTTAAATATGGCACGTAGCGTTTCCTCACTTATCAAAATTTTTGATTGTTTTTCCATTTGAAAGCAAATATTAAAAACTATTTTCAAATAAAAATAGCTAACTTTCAAATAAAAATTAGTTATTTTACTTATAAATATAATTTTTTGTTCAAATGGTGTAATTATGTTTTTGATAATTAGTGTATTGTTATTTGTTTTAAAATAATTAATGAGTGTAAGCAGCGTTTCAATTGTTATAGTTGTCAAATGGATATTGAGTTTAAAAAATTGCCTTTAATATTGAAGCATAAAAAATCGGGAATTACCGATCATGAACTAGTACAACGGTGTATTAAAAATGATGCTGTTGCTCAAAAAATACTTTTTGAGCAGTATGCTCCTATGCTTTTAGGTGTAAGTTTTAGGTATGCTAATTGCGAAGCCGCGGCCCATGAAATTTTGCAAATTGGTTTTATCAAAGTATTTAATAATCTCTCTAAATTTCGTTTCGAATCAGGCCTAGCTACTTGGCTTACAAGAGTTATGATGAACACTGCACTCAATTATTTAAAAGCAAATGAAAAGGTAAAGTGGGAAGCCAACATTGAAACCATTTATGAAAACAACGATTTTGTGGTGGAACAATTGCATCAAATTGATTTAAAAGTTTTGATGGATTGTATACAACAATTGCCAACTGGCTATAGAATTGTACTCAATATGTTTGCCATTGAAGGTTACTCGCATAAGGAAATAGCTGAAGAATTAAATATTACAGAAAGCACCTCTCGCTCTCAGTTTGTTAGAGCTAAAGCATTGCTCGAAAAAAAATTATTAACCCTTGGATTTGATATTAAAAAGTATGCAGGACGATAAATTTAACAACATATTGAAAGATAGAGCCAAGGAGTTTGTTTTATTGCCAAATGCAAACGCTTTTGATGCTATTTTGACTAGTCGTAAAAAAGCTAAACGCAAACGGTTTTTTGTTTTTGCATTTATAATGAGTTGTAGCGTAACAATATTTTTAATAAATAGCCAAAGAGTTGATCCAAATAATTCAAATAAAACTGCTGTATTAGAAAGTGAAAAACAATTATCAGATACACCTATCATAGCTGAAAAGATAATAAAGAACAATACTGATAAAATTATTGTTGACCAGAGTAATAAACTCATTAAAACTACAAAAATTTATAACCCAAATGGCCTTGTTTTTAAAGCTGAAATATTAAATTGTGTTAAAGTCAAACAAGGTAAATTAAACATTATTACTTCAGCCAATGATATTGATTTAAATAAAAATGAAACGATATCTAAAAATGAAAATTTCCAAGAATTAAAAAAATCAACAGTTTATCAGGATACTTCTTTGTTTGTGAAACCATTTATTGACATTAAAAATGTAGTTTCTAATTTAATTGATAAAGAAGTTTTGGTCAACGTATCGAATGATACAATAATGGGAGCTTTAAAGGTAAATAATGTTGCTTTAAGTAAAAATAATTACAAAGCTAAAGAGCCAATACATTTCAATTTATCATTATTCAATCACTACATGCTTTTAAATAATGCCTACAACGGAGCTGATAATAATTTAATAAATAGTATGTTTGGTTTGCATTATAATGATCAAGCAAATCAATCGTATTCATTGGGTTTCCTTTTTGGATTAACTCTTGAAAAAATGAGTTTAAAAGTTGGTTTTGCTTATAACAATGTTCAATTTGATAAACTTTTTGTTGAGCCTAATTCGATGGGATTAGGAGCTAATATCAATAAAGGAGCATTGATAAATGATTTTGGCTATAACATAAATGTTATCGACCAATCGCTTTCGTTTGTTGAAATGCCTATTTTGTTGGGGTACACCTTTGGTAATAAAAAAATAAATTATACATTAGAAACGGGTTGTGCCTTTCAGTATTTAACACAAACCAACACCTATTTACTAACTTCAGATATTAATGGATTCAGTTATAACACCAGGAATGATGCTGGAAACAATAGATTCAATCAATTTCAAATTGCAGGTCAGCTTTCGTTTTTAATAAATTATAAATTAACTAAACATATTTCTATTTATGGCGGTCCTTTAACTAAGTTTCATGTTGGTCAATATTTTAAACAAGAATTTACAAATAGAAATGCGCCAATTTATTTTGGATTAAATTCTGGAATAAATTTTAAATTTTAGTGCAGCATTTTTTATCTTCGTTTTGTCTAATCTATAAACTATTAATTGAATAACATTTATGAAAAAGTTAATTTTAACAATGACGCCAATTGTGTTATTGGCAATGATTTTAAGTTTGGGCATTACGAGCTGCAAAAAAGGTTGGTGGGGAACAGATGAAGGAAATGGAAATGGCAGTGGAGGAGGTAGTAATGTAAGTATTGTAGCAAAAGGAACTGTGGTTTATCAAGGGTGCGGTTTAAGTATTTATGGAAAAAATTTGTGGATTAAATTAGATGATGGAACCTTGTTACAACCTTGTGCGCAATCTTTTCAAACTTTATGTCCTATCATATTACATGAAGGTGATAGAGTTGATTTAAAATACAGCAAATACACAGGTAATACTCAATCATTTGAAATTTATTGTAAAATAGCCAACTTCCGTTTTACAAGAGCTACCATTGATTTTATTAATGTGTTAAATGATAATAACTGCAAAATAATTGACTTCCCTGCTAATTATGATAACCTAAATACAGCTAACACTAATATAATGAGGGCAAAAATTGAAGGAAGTAAATTAACTTTAAACATTGGCTTTGGTGGTTGTAGCAATAACGCTAAACAACGTTTTAAACTTGTTGCAAAACCAACTGTAGATTCTGATATGATGACTTATGAAGTTAAGTTAACAGATGAAAAAGAGGAACTATGCCAAGCTTATTTTACCGATGATATTTGCTTTGATATTTCACCAATGAAACATTTAATTGATGGAAAAGTAAGGATTAGAATTGTTGGATTTGATAAGGAGTTTATTTTTTAACAACTATTTCTAATAAAAAAAGCTACATCAAATTTGGTGTAGCTTTTTTATTTATGCTCTCATACAAGTTGTTTGTTTTACAATGGTATCAATCCATTGTTTTTGCTTCGTATCATCATAATATTTTGCAGGTGTTTCTAGCTTACAAAAACGAATATCCTTTTGTTTGCAATAAGCTGCAATTCGAACTATTTGTAGCTTGGCATTTGCTATTCCATTAAATGTTTTACGGGTAAAATAAACAGCTTTTAGATCAGGTAAACTGTCAATGAGCATATTTATATTTTTCCATTCAAAAGCATGGTTATCAATAAAGGTATCGTCAAGGTTATTTTCTTCTCCTTCGGGTACTTCTAAAGTATCTATTATGTCGGCAAAATCTATTTTATATTTTATCATGAATTCCTTTTTTGCAGATAAAGAAGATTCTTTCATGCTGCTTAAACCAAAGCAAATAGGTAATAAATGCCATAAATAGTTGCGTGGTTTACCAAAGAAAAAATCAGCACCATCAGCAATGTCATGGCTAAAAGTACCAAGTATTAATATTTCAGTATTTGTATTAATCGTATAATCAATAAATTTATTTGTTACTATTGGCATATTTTTAAGGGTTTGTTATTTTATGATAATGTTGTTGAATTTTATCAAATACATTTTGTCCTTTATCTATTGAATTGATATTGCTAAAAATAACTTGTAGTATTTTTCCACTTTGTTTTAGCTTACACAAGTTGCCATTATGCTGCACAAACTGCAAAATACTAGTAAATAAATTACTTTGGTAATAAGCTGTTTGGTTCTCGTTTGGAAAAGTGGCAAAAAGCAAATTGTTTTTCAAAACTATTTTTACAAAGCCTAGTTTTTTAGCGCTTTCGCGCAATTTAATTAAATCAATTAAATCGTTTACTTGTTGCGGAATTGGTCCAAATCTATCTACTAAATCATTGGCAAATTTTTGTAAATCATCTAAGTTGGTTAATGATGCTAAACTATTGTATAAACTCAATCTTTCGCCAATATTTCTTACATAAGCATCTGGAATTAAAGCTTCAAAATCGGTTTCTACCACACAGTCTTTTGTCAAATAACTTTTAGTTTCTGGCATTTGGCCATTGTTATTTAATTTTTTGTCATCTGTAAACACTTCCGAAAATTCATCTTCTTTCAGTTCTTGAATGGCTTCGTCTAAAATTTTGTGATACATTTCAAATCCAATTTCCGAAATAAACCCACTTTGTTCGCCACCCAATAAATTACCCGAACCACGTATATCTAAATCGCGCATGGCCACATTAAACCCACTTCCTAAATCACTGAATTCTTCAATGGCATGCAGCCTTCTGCGGGCATCAATGCTTAAGGTTGGAATACTTGGAACCAATAAATAACAATATGCTTTTTTATTGTTTCTTCCGACACGTCCACGCATTTGGTGTAAATCACTTAAGCCAAACATTTGTGCATTGTTAATAATAATGGTATTTGCGTTCGAAATATCTAAACCCGATTCAATAATAGTGGTTGCGACTAACACATCGTATTCACCTTCAATAAAACGCATCATTACATCCTCCAACACATCGCCTTCCATTTGCCCATGTGCCACACAAACTTTTACGCCTGGGCATAAAAACTGAATTCTATTGGCTATGTCATAAATATCTTTTACCCTATGATGCACCAAAAATACTTGTCCATCGCGTTCAATTTCGTGCATTACTGCATCGCGCAAAAGTTCATCGTTATAGCTGTGAAGCTCAGTATTTACTGGTTGTCTGTTGGGTGGAGGTGTATTTATAATTGATAAATCTCTTGCACCCATTAAGCTAAAGTTTAACGTGCGCGGAATAGGAGTGGCGGTAAGAGTTAATGTATCAACATTTACTTTTATTGATTTTAGTTTTTCCTTAGCAGCTACTCCAAATTTTTGTTCTTCATCTATAATCATTAAGCCTAAGTTTTTAAACTTCATGTCTTTGCTTAATAATTTATGCGTACCAATCAATACATCAATTTTTCCTTCTTCTGCTCGCTTTAAAATTTCTTTTTGCTCTTTGGGTGTTTTAAACCTATTGATATAATCAACCGTACAAGGAAAATCTTTAAAACGTTCTTTAAAACTGCGGTAATGTTGGTTAGCCAAAATAGTAGTAGGAACCAAAATAGCTACTTGTTTGCTATCGGCTACGGCTTTAAAAGCGGCACGCATGGCTATTTCTGTTTTTCCAAAACCCACATCTCCACAAACTAATCTATCCATTGGATGCGGACTTTCCATGTCTTTTTTTACATCAGCAGTAGCTTTGGCTTGGTCAGGTGTGTCTTCGTACATAAAACTAGCTTCTAGTTCCACTTGTAAGTAAGTATCTTCACTAAACTGAAATCCACTTTGTGCCTTGCGTTTGGCGTATAATTTTATCAAATCGCGGGCTATATCTTTAACCTTCTTTTTAGTAGCAGTTTTTAGTTTTTCCCAAGTATCGCTTCCTAGTTTATTTAGCCTTGGTTCTGTTCCTTCTTTGCCCGAAAATTTGGTTATTTTATGCAATGAATTAATGCTTACATAAAGCAAATCATCGTTTTTATAAATAAGCCTAACGGCCTCTTGCATTCTTCCGTTTACATCTATTTTTTCTAAACCTGCAAATTTCCCAATTCCATGGTCCACATGCACCACAAAATCACCAGGTTTTAGCTCGCGCAATTCTTTTAAAGTTATTATTTTAGAATTGTTGTATCTGGTTTTGGTTTTGCCACGGTAAAATCTATCAAAAACTTGGTGCTCGGTATAGCAAGCCAATTTCATTTCATGGTCAATAAAACCTTGGGCTAAACCATGGTAAATTGGTTCAAATTCAATGGTATTATCCAAATCGTTAAAAATGGTATAAAGCCTTTCAATTTGTTTGCTGGTATCACTAAAAATTAAGTTTTTAAGCTTGTCTTTTTGGTTTTGTTTTAGGTTTTCAATTAATAGCTTAAAGTTTTTATGAAAAGTAGGTTGAGGCGAGCAATTAAACTCAACGACTTCATCGCTTTTAAAACCATTTCGTACTCCAATTTCCACACATGAGTATTTGTTTAAAAAATCAAAAAACTGAGGGGTATTTATAAATAAATCTTCAATAGTAGTAGGCTCTTTAGGGTTTTTTACATCAGCTTCATTTTCATTTTTTCTAACCAAACTTTTTTCGGCTTTTTCTAAACCATTTTCTAAAAGTTCGGCACTTAGTTTAATATCATCGGTAAAAAAAATGCTGTTTTCTGGCAAATAATCAAAAAACGATTGACGTTGTTGTTCCACCATTTTTTGTACATTGGGAATAATATAAAACCAATCTACTTTTTTTACCGAAAGTTGGTCAATAGGGTTAAAAATACGAATGCTCTCTATTTCATCGCCAAACAATTCTATACGATAAGGCATATCGTTACTAAACGAAAACACATCAATAATGCCACCTCTTATACTAAAATGCCCTGCTTCGTAAACAAAATCGCTGCGTTCAAAATGGTGTTCGGTTAAAAAATCAATAAAAAACTCCATATCGAAATTAGCGCCTACTTTTACTTCAAAAGTATTTTGGGTAAGCTCTACTTCGTTAATTACCATTTCTGTTATGGCATCAATGGTTGTAACAATCAATTCACCTTTTCCTGTTTTTTGATTCAGTCTGTTTAAAGTTTCAGCACGTTCAAGCACCAAGTTATTTTCCAATAAATCTACTTGGTATTCTCTGCGATAAGATGCTGGAAAATACAAAATGGTTTTCCCTTCCAATAAACTTTCTAAATCGGCAAAAAAGTATTTGGCATCATCGGCATTGTTAAATATAAAAACCTGGGTTCGGTAATTAAAATGGTAAATACATGCTGCTAAAATAGCATCAATACTACCCACCAAACCTTTGGCAAACAGCTTAGTAGCTTTGGCGCTGTTTAGTTTACTGGCAATGGCATTTACCTTTTCGTTTTGACTATACAGTCCTAATAATTCTTGAATTTTCACGTAATAGAATAAAATAGCAAAAACCCGAATAAACGTTATTCGGGTTTCTTATTAATGCAAATATAAAGTTTAGGCTTTTTGTTTTAGTAACTTAAAAACAAATTTTAAATAGGTTAATTAAATAATGTTCACAAATAAAACTATTTTCTAAAGTAGGGCACCATTTTTAATTTCATCCACTACATTTGGGTCTAACAAAGTGGTTGTATCACCTAAATTACTGGTTTCGCCTTCGGCAATTTTGCGTAAAATTCTACGCATAATTTTACCACTTCTGGTTTTTGGCAATCCACTTACAAACTGAATTTTATCGGGCTTGGCAATGGCACCAATTATACGCGATACTGTTTGAATGATATCTTGCTTAGTTAGGTTTTCATCGGCTGTATGTTTGTTATCGTAAATTACATAAGCATAAATTCCTTGTCCTTTTATATCGTGCGGATAACCAACCACTGCACTTTCAACCACCCCACTATGCATGTTAATGGCATTTTCTACTTCAGCAGTTCCAATTCGGTGTCCGCTTACGTTTAACACATCATCAACCCTGCCTGTTATTCTATAGTTTCCTTCTTCATCGCGCAAGCAACCATCGCCTGTAAAATACATATTTTCATAAGTTGAAAAATAAGTAATACGGCAACGTTCATGGTCGTTATAAGTAGTGCGAATAATACCCGGCCAAGGCTGCTTAATACATAAGTTTCCACTTACCGAATTGCCTAAAATTTCTACTCCATTTTCATCAACCAAACAAGGATTAACTCCCAGTAATGGCAAGGTGGCATGTGCAGGTTTATGAGGGGTAACACCAGCTAAATTAGAAATCATAATTCCGCCAGTTTCTGTTTGCCACCAAGTATCTACAATTGGACATTTTTCTTTACCAATATTTTTAAAATACCATTGCCAAGCTTCTTCGTTAATTGGCTCACCAACTGTACCCAATACTTTTAATGAACTTAAATCTTTGTTATTTACAAAATCTAAACCATAAGCCATTAAACTTCTTATAGCCGTAGGAGCAGTATATAAAATATCAACTTTGTATTTTTCTACTATTTCCCAAAATCTGCCAGCATCGGGCCAAGTAGGAATTCCTTCAAACATTAACGAAGTTCCACCAGCACTTAAAGGACCATAAACTATATAACTATGACCAGTAATCCAACCAATATCTGCTGTACAAAAATGAACTTGTCCTGGTTGGTATTGAAACACATTTACAAAAGTATAGTTTGTCCAAACCATATAACCCGCAGTAGAATGAACTACTCCTTTTGGCTTGCCTGTAGAACCTGAAGTGTATAAAATAAACAATGGATCCTCCGAGTCCATTTCAACTGCAGGAAAGCTTACTTTACCATTTTTCTCTACTTGCTCTTCGGCTTGCTCCATTTCGTCTTCCCACCACAAATCACGGTTTTTTATCATACTTACTGGAGTGCGAGTACGTGTATAAACAATTACTTTTTTAACTGTTTTATTGCCAATTAAAGCATCGTCAATTACACTTTTTAAAGGAATATCTTTATTACCACGGTAAGCACCATCGCAGGTAATAATGTATTCTGCACTTGCATCTTCTAATCTATCGGCAATACTTTGAGCCGAAAAACCACCAAAAATTACTGAATGAATAGCACCAATACGAGCACAACCTAAAACTGCATAAGTTAATTCAGGAATCATGCCCATATAAATACAAACACGGTCACCTTTTTTTACACCTAAATTGGTTAACATTTGAGCCACTTGACAAACACGTTTGTGTAAACGGTTATAAGTTACAATGCGGGTTTTTTCTTCAGGATTATTGGGCTCCCAAATAATAGCGGGTTGCTCACCTCGTTCAGCTAAATGCCTATCAATACAGTTTTCAGTAATATTTAATTTACCACCTTCAAACCATTTTATATTTGGTTCTTTAAAGTTCCAATTCGAAACTTTATCCCATTTTTTTTTCCAAGTAAAATTTTCTGCTACTTCACCCCAAAATTCTTCTGGGTTTTCAATACTTTTTTTATATGCTTCGTTATATTGTTCTAAGCTTTTTATTTGATGTGGGTATGACATATTTTTTTTGTTTTGTTAATACGAATATAGAAGTAGAAATAAATGCTATGGGAAGTTTCTTGCTAATTTGGTATATTAATGACAAAGATTTGTTTTACAATCAACTTTAGTAAGTTAAAACCAAATACCAAAATAGTGTGGTTATAAACGCTGCTAAAATAGTGATGCCCGTTGCTATATTTACCAATTTGGTATTTAAATGGTATTCATCGGCCACAACAGAGGCAGTTAACAAGGTTGGCATAGCTGCTTCGAATACCGCAATATTGCTAGGCATACCTTTTATATTTAATACATACACTAATACTAAAACCAAAGCTGGTGCCAATATTAATTTATAACCAAGTATAGATAAAATGGCTTTCCAATCATTTTTTAAACCTGATAGTTTTAACTGCAAGCCAATAGAGAATAAAGCCAAAGGAGCAACCGTACCTGCTAGCTTATCAAATAAAGGCATAAAAGGCTCTAAATCCATAAAACGAGGCAATATAAAAGCCAATAAACAACCCCACAATGGCGGGAAAGAAGCCATTTTTTTTAAAACCAAACTAGTGGTTAAAGTATGTTTATCTGAATGCCTTATGGCCATGGCTATTCCAACAGTGGAAAGCAATACAAAAGTAACTTGATCGCATATTACAGCTATACTAATTTGTGGTTCGCCAAAATAAGCCGTAATTAAAGGAAAACCTACAAACGAAGTATTGCTTAAACCAGTACATAAATACAAAGCGCCAATAGTTGCTTTTGACAAATTTCTATTATAGGTAATTATTTTTACAAATACATAAGCCCCTATCCAAACCAATATGGGGCCAATAACTGGAACCAACATGGTATAGTTCCAATTTATTTGAGGAATATACTTTAGCGAAACAGCAGGCAAAGCCACGTAAATAATCCATGCATTAATACCTTTATGCGACTGAGGAGGCAATAGTTTTTTATAGTTAAAAATATAACCTACTAAAATACAAATGGCTATTAATGCAAATGAAATCATGAATATATGTTAAACTTATGGCAATGATAATAAAAACTGCGCATTTGAATTTCAAATAAATCTTTATATTAGTAGATAATAAGTACCTAAGGAAATGAAAATATATATAAACTTAATTCTAAAAGTAATCTCAATTATTGTAGTTATTTTTTGGTTTTACTCTTTTCAGCAAGAATACATTTACAAATCAAAAATTTTGGTATTTGGGAAAGAATTTAACAATGAATACATAGAATTATATAATAATGATTCATTAATTTATAAAGATACAATAAGAATAGACCCGTCAGTAGATGTTGAATGGTTTGAAATAATAGGAACTGAACCTGAGGTTACAATAAAATCAAGTAAAACATACAAAACAGTAAAATTAAATAAGAATTTCAGAAATTTTTTTGTTAAAAAAAATACCTTCTTATTCGATTTTATTTACTTGAAAAAATCAAATGAGATACTTCAATATGATTAGCTGTTGAATTTAACAGAACAAAATTATAGTTCGAATAATATCACCACATTCTTATAAAAGTATTGCTAAACCAAGGTTTAACAATGCTATCTTCTTATCAAATGATCTTTTTTCGATTATTATTTTATAATTCTAAAAATTCCATTTTTTGCTAAATTAGTATATTTATGCTAAATATATATAGTTAAGTTTTTATATTTACCATATGGAAACAATCAACTGCCCCAAATGTAAAAACGAAAATATTAACAAAAGTGGCTTTGTTAAAGGCCGTCAACGCTTTTTGTGTAAAGATTGCAATTACTTTTTTTCAGTAATGAAAGAAGGTAAAAACATAGATAATTATTATGTTATAAAAGCTTTGCAACTATATATTGAAGGTGTAAGTTTACGAGAAATTGAAAGATTAATTGGTGTGAGTCATGTATCGGTTATGAACTGGGTTAAAAAATTTAATTTAAAAGCTCCAGAAAATAACGACTACCATCCAACCTATAAAGTAATGCGTCATGACGAGCTAATTAGCTATATGAGCAATAGAGAGAATACAAAAAATACAGGTATGATTATTACTGAACTGGGTGATAAATACATGCTTATAAAATGGGAAAGATTAAAAGGAAAAAAATAACACCAACTATACCATTTTACAACAAAATAGATATTACCATAAAGTATAGGAATATGTTAGGATGTTTGTTCTACGATAAACAAATAAAAACGTATGAAAAAAATTACACATGCTATCTTTTTAATTGCTTTAGTGTTGGCCTCAACAGCAGGCCTTAAAGCTCAAGGAACCGACAATTATGGTGCGGGTTTAAAATTTAATTTAGACTCAACTGGAAAAAAATTTGTTAGAATGCTTACTTGGCATCAAGTATGGGTTAGGCATAACGAAAATAACCCTGGCTCAACTGTTAATGGTGAAGCTAGCAGCAGCCAATGGGATATGAGTTTACGTAGATCTCGTTTTTTGATGTATGCTCAAATTAATCCAAACTTCTTAATATTAACCCATTTTGGTATAAACAATTCAAACCAAGTAAGCGGTGGAGCAGCCGGACAAGGTGCTACAGGAACTGATGGTAAAAAACCTCAACTATTCTTACACGATGCTTGGGTTGAACATAGAGTATTTAAAGATAATTTAAGTATTGGAGCAGGTTTGCATTATTGGCAAGGCCCATCAAGACTTAGTTCTGGTTCAACTTTAAATTTTTTAGCCATTGATGCGCCTATATTCAATTGGCAAAATATTGAAGCTACTGATCAATTTGCCCGTCAATTTGGAATTTTTGCCAAAGGCAAACTTTTAAAAAACAAACGCATTGATTACCGTTTGAGTGTTAATTTTCCATATGCCTTAGCCAAAGGAACTGCACTTACTACTTTAGATACTACAGCTGCTAAAAATAATGTTGAAATTGCAAATTATAAAGGTGGCGGACAACCTAAAAACTCATACCAAGGTTATTTTCAATATCAATTTTGGGATGTTGAGAGCAATTTGTTACCATTTACAGTAGGAAGTTATTTGGGTACAAAAAAGGTATTTAACTTAGGTTTGGGTGCATACTATCAGCCCGATGCCATGTGGAGTGCTAAACAAAATACTACTTCAGGAAAATGGGATACAGCTTTACACAAGCAGCTTTTTGTATCGGCCGATGTGTTTTTAGATTTACCTTTAAAATATAAAAACATGGCTGTAACTTTTTATGGTGCTTATAATTATTTTGACATGGGTCCAAACTATGTAAGAAATATTGGCATTGACAATCCAACCAATGGAACCATAGCAAGCCAAGTAGCATTTAATGGTGGTGGAAATACCATGCCAACCACAGGAACAGGAAATATTTATTATGCACAAGCGGGTTTGTTATTGCCTAAATCAAAAACATTGGGCAAGTTTCAACCATATGGAGCAATAACCGTATCGCAATTTGAAAGATTAAAAGACAATGTAGTTACTCCAGACATGGGAATTAATTGGTTTTTAAACGGTCATTCAGCAAAAGTTACTTTAAATTACAGAATGCGTCCGGTGTATAAATTTAACGACCCAACTCAAAGATTTAAGGATGTAATTTTTGATACATACAAAGGTGAATTAACTATTCAATTCCAAATTTATTTATAATAAAAACAAAATCATATATTCATGGAAAACAAAGACAACAAACAAAGTATTGTACAAGTAATTGGGGCCTCATCGTTAGGAACCTTAATTGAGTGGTACGATTTTTACATTTTTGGTAGTTTAGCCGTAATCATAGGCAAGCAACTATTCCCTTCCGATGCAGGAGCATCAGCATTAATTAACACTTTAGCCATTTTTGCTGCTGGTTTTATTGTGCGTCCTTTTGGTGCTTTGGTATTTGGCCGTTTAGGCGATTTAATAGGCCGTAAATCAACATTCTTACTTACATTGGTATTAATGGGTGGTTCTACTTTTTTAATTGGTTTGATACCATCGTATGCCACTATTGGTTATGCAGCACCTATTTTGGTATTAATACTTAGGTTAATTCAAGGTTTGGCATTAGGAGGCGAATATGGCGGAGCTGCCACTTATGTAGCAGAACATGCACCTGCTGGCAAAAGAGGATTTTTTACCAGTTGGATTCAAACAACTGCTACCTTAGGTTTATTTTTATCAATTGGTGTGATTGTAGCAACTAAAAACCTAATTGGTGCAGAAGCATTTGCTGATTGGGGCTGGAGAATTCCTTTCTTAATATCAATTTTATTGGTAGTAGTTTCAATCTACATCCGTATGAAAATGCACGAATCACCTATGTTTAGTAAATTGAAAAAAGAAGGTAATATTTCTAAAAATCCTTTAAAAGAAAGTTTTAGTAATAAAGCTAATTTCAAAATGGTGTTACTTGCTTTGTTTGGTGCTACTATGGGACAAGGTGTAATTTGGTACACAGGTCAATTCTACGCACAATCATTCTTAGAAAATACAGTAATGTTAGACTTTAACGAGTCGCGCTATATTATACTTTGGGCCATTTTATTTGCTACACCTTTCTTTGTAGTATTTGGAAGTTGGAGTGATAAAGTAGGAAGAAAATGGATTATGTTAGCAGGTATGTTTTTAGGCATAGTGTGTTACAGACCTATTTATCAAAAATTCTTGGATAAAACCAATGTAGCCGAGTTCCAAAAAACAGAGTTGAATACTGCTGCTGAGCCTACCATTAAAAAAGATGCTGTGGCTGGAACAATGGATACTTTGGTAAAAACTACTACTTTAAAAACATTAAAAGATGGTGCTACTTTTAAAGAAGTTACCACTGATACAGTTTATGCAGATGCTACAAAAACTGTAGGCCATGCTAAAACAAAATACATTGACAAAACATTATCGAATGGTGACTTTTGGGTGTTTGTGTTCTTAGTATTTATTCAAATTATATTTGTTACCATGGTTTATGGACCAATAGCTGCTTTCTTAGTTGAACTGTTCCCAACTAAAATACGCTATACTTCCATGTCGCTGCCTTACCATATTGGTAATGGAGTGTTTGGAGGATTGGTACCATTTATAGCTACATTAATAGCAAGTTTTAGTGGCTCAACACCATTATCTGGTTTATGGTATCCTATTGGAGTAGCAATAGCTTCACTAATAATTGGTGCAGTATATATTAACAATAAAGTGGACGAAAACGTTAACGACTAATTTAAAACAAAAGAAAAAAATTATGAATGCAATAAAAAAATTAGTAGGCGCTTTACTAATAGTATTAGCTCCCGTATTAGTAATATTTATGTTTATGCAGGCTAGCGAAAAAATAGGCAAAGCAGCAGAAGGTATTGCTAAAACAAATACCCTTTTACAATGGTCAATTATCTTGATTATATTTATTCCAATATGCGCAGGCTTGGCCATATTTGGTTTGTATGGCGTTAAGGGCGAATACGACCATTTGCCAACTAGCTCTGATGAGTTATAAACAGTAATTTTTCTAATAACAAAGCCGCATTGTTAATGTAATAATGCGGCTTTTTTAGTTGTAAATTTATATATTTAAGTATGATAAAATACTATCAATAAGCAAAGATAAAACAGATGTTTTGGTTAATGATGACCTCTATTTCTTTAAGTTGATGTTTTATTCTTTAACATTTGACTTAGTTGACTAAAAAACTATTCTGTACGTGAAATGATGTATTTTATTATTCATAAAAAAACTATTACTTGCTTAAAATTAGAAAAAATAATGTTATTAAAGAAAAGTTATTTACTTAGTGCGTTTAGCATAATTACTATTTGCGTAAGTGCTCAAAAAAAAGCACCCGAAAATTGGTTTAATTTGGACCCAAAAGACAATAAAGTATATGGTGTAAGCACCGAAAAAACGTACAATGAATTATTAAAAGGTAAAAAACCTAATCCTGTAATAGTAGCTGTAATTGATGGGGGAACCGAGGTATCTCATATTGACTTAAAAAATGTAATTTGGTATAACTCAAAAGAAATTGCAGGTAACAAACAAGATGATGACAATAACGGATATATTGATGATATAAATGGGTGGAATTTTATAGGAGGGAAAGATACCAATGTGGTTCAAGACAACTTGGAGATTACTAGAATATACAATTCCTATAACAAAAAATTTGCTGGTTTGACTGAAGCCGAAGTTTTAAATTCAGATAAAGATGAATATAAATTATATAAAAAAGCTGAACTTATTTATAAAAAAAAATATGAAAATGCTGAAAGATTATACATGGTTTACAGCAAAATTGAAGAAAGTATATTAAAATTAAAAACCTATTTGGGTACTGATAAGCCAACTATAGCACAAATAAAAACTTACCCTGCAAAAGAAACTTTTGATAAAATAGCATTAGATAATGTATTGATAACGGTTAAACAAAATAAAAGTATCAATGATTTACTTGTTGAAATTGGTGAAGGGAAAAATTATTTTAAAACACAATTAGATTATCACTTAAGCAAGGATTTTGACAGCAGAAAAATTATTGGTGATAACTATTCAGATTTAACTGAAAGTATATACGGCAACAATTATGTGAGTGGTCCCAAAGGTGATCATGGAACCCATGTAGCTGGAATAATAGCTGCAACCCGAAATAACAATAAGGGTATAAATGGCGTAGCTGATAATGCGCAAATAATGGTATTAAGAGTTGTTCCTGATGGTGATGAAAGAGATAAGGATGTGGCAAACGCAATAAAATATGCTGTAGATAATGGTGCTAAAATTATTAATATGAGTTTTGGCAAAGCGTTATCTCCAAACAAAACATATGTGGATGAAGCTATTAAATATGCAATGGATAAGGATGTATTAGTAATACATGCCGCAGGAAATGATAACCAAAATATTGATACAGTAGAAAATTATCCAACTTCTAGGTTTTATAATTCTGAATTAAGTGCAAGAGCATGGATTGAAGTTGGAGCTTCGAGTTGGAAACAAAAAAAATACCTTACGGCAACATTTAGCAATTACGGAAAAAAAACAGTGGATATTTTTGCACCAGGAGTTGATATTTATTCATGTATTCCTGAAAGTAAATATGCTACTTTTAATGGTACAAGTATGGCTGCCCCTGTGGTAGCAGGTATGGCCGCTGTTTTACGCTCGTATTTTCCTGATATTACTGCCGAGCAAACTAAAAGTTTGATTAACGAATCAGCAATTAAGTATAATAAAAAAGTATTTATTCCAAGTACAAAAGTAAAGGTAAAACTGTCGGATATCTGTATTACAGGAGGCATTGCAAACTTATACAATGCGGTACAACTAGGTATAAAAAAAGGCTACAAACTATCAGAAAAATAAAAGCACTTTAATTTTTGTTCTTACTTATCAATATGGTTTCACATAAATAAATGTTTATGTGAAACCATATAAAAATACAAGGAACCGCTTTTAGTACATAAGGCACTATAATGTGTACTCGCACGTATGGTGGAAATAAATCGGTTGGCGAAAGGCTAGTAAGTAAAATACAACTGATTAGTAAACCATTTTTAAGTTTACTTGAGGGCATTAATAAATAATACAAAGCCACACCCACTAAGGCTATATTAAACGTACTCGATTCGGCTTTATGGTTAAAAATAATTACCCAAATACAACTACTGGCAAAAAGTAAAGTACGTTGTGTAGCTGTATTGTTTTTTATAAATAATAAAATGCTTGTACCTAATACCAATAAGCCCGCACCAACTACAGCAGTTTTATTTGGTTCTATAAAAAACCAAGTTTTTATCCAACCCATTACCGAAAGGCCATAACTTACCGAGTGATCTTGTTGAAGCATTAACCACCAACTTTTGTATAAAAAAATCAACTGATTTGGACTAACTACTACCAAAGGAATAAGCAGCAATACTACAAACCAAATAATTGACCATAAAATAAATTTAGGTTTTTGGTTATACAATAAAAATAATGGAAAAAGTATCAAACCAAATAATTTTATAAATACTGAAAGCATGAGCATTAATGCTGCCCAATGCGGTTTTTCTGATTCGAAAAAATGATAAGCAAACAGGAACAAAGTAACCATTAATACATTGGTTTGTGCGCTTTGTAAACTGGTTAGTGTTTCAAAAAAAATCAATAATAAAGCTATTTGTTTTTGGGCGGTGTTTAAAATATTTAGCTTAAAAATAGCCCATAACAACAAAATGGTACTTATTAAATTCCAAACTACCAAACCAAGCCAATCGGGTAAAATAGCAAATGGTGCCATGGCCAAAGCAAAAGCCGGACTGTATTTAAATAAGTCATATTGATCGGTTAAATGATGGATGTAAAGGTCTTTGTAATCAATTAAATGGATGAACGAATATTTGAAAATTACATAGTTGTTATAGTGCGTGTAAGTGCCACCAAATGTGTTATTGGGCAATAAATATAAATGCAAACTAGCCACTATAGTAGCCAATATATAAAGCCCAATAAGGGTTTTATCTTGCATAAAAAATGCTTTAATTTTTTGCATAAAGAATAAAAACTTAAAGTTCAATAACTACACTTCCTGTAAGCATATCGTGAATGGCTCTTTTTCGAGGATTTACATTTATGGTAAAAAATGAAATAATACCCAAAAGCGCTTTGATTGGATAACGATATATAGCCTGAAAAAGATTAATTCTTTTAGAAGTATCTTCTGCACTTCTTACCCTAATTTTACTTATATAATTGCCAAGTGTGCAGGCATAAGCTACACAAATGGGTTCGTACAACACAACAACAATTACAAATAACAACATCCTAGCCGTTTCTGTTGTTTCTGGAAAGTAATCAATAATGTTAGCAGTAATGGCTAGCATTATTATTATAACTACTGAATCAATTATAGTGGATTGAATGCGTGTTTTTAATAAAGGGTATTTTTCTTCCATAAATATATTAATTATTTCCTGCCCAAGTTTCTCTATCAAGGCTTCTGTATTGAATGGCTTCGGCTAGGTGTTCTGTTTTTATTTCTTCGCTACCAGCTAAATCGCTAATGGTTCTTGCTACTTTTAAAATTCTATCATAAGCTCTGGCAGAAAGTTGTAATTTGTTCATAGCCGTTTTTAACAATGTTTGGCCAATATTGCTTATTTGGCATAACTCGCGCACTTGTGTGCTGCTCATTTGTGCATTGCAATAAATATTGGGGTTATTGGCAAACCTTGCACTTTGAACCAATCTTGCTTTAATTACTCTTTCTCTAATGCTTTCGCTTTTTTCTGCCTTGCGTGTATCGGCTAGTTGGTCAAAGTTAACAGGTGTAACTTCAATGTGAATATCTATTCTATCTAATAACGGTCCAGAAACTTTACTCAAGTATTTTTGAACTACGGTTGTACCACAAACACAATCTTTTTCAGGATGGTTAAAATAACCACATGGGCAAGGATTCATGCTGGCTACCAACATAAAACTAGCAGGATATTCAATACTAAATTTAGCCCTTGAAATAGTTACTCGTCTTTCTTCTAATGGCTGACGCATTACTTCTAAAACGGTTCTTTTGAACTCAGGTAATTCGTCTAAAAACAATACGCCATTATGCGCCAAACTTATTTCACCTGGCTGAGGCACATTGCCACCCCCAACTAAAGCAATATCAGAAATGGTGTGATGAGGCGCTCTGAAAGGGCGCATGTATAATAGCGATGAACCGCCTTTTAATCTGCCTGCCACCGAATGTATTTTGGTAGTTTCTAAGGCTTCGTGTAAATTTAATGGAGGCAAAATGCTTGGTAAACGCTTGGCCAACATGGTTTTTCCAGCTCCCGGAGGTCCAATCAAAATAACGTTATGACCACCTGCTGCTGCAATTTCTAATGCACGTTTTATATTTTCTTGGCCTTTTACATCGGCAAAATCGTCTTCGTTTAAAGCTAAATTTTCTTCAAATTCTTTGCGTGTATCTATTTCATATCTTGTTAAATGCGATTCGTCCCCATTAAAAAACTCAATGATTTCGCGGATATGAGTAGCACCATATACTTTTAAGTTATTTACAATGGCAGCTTCTTTGGCATTTTCTTGTGGTAAAATAAATCCTTCAAAACCCTCTTGGCGTGCTTTTATGGCTATTGGCAATGCACCTTTTATAGGTTTTAAATAACCATCAAGACTTAACTCACCCATAATGATGTATTTCTCAATATTATCAGCCACCAATTGGTCGGAAGCTGCTAAATAACCAATGGCAATAGTGGCATCGTACGATGAACCTTCTTTTCTAATATCAGCTGGAGCCATATTAATAACTACTTTTTGCCTTGGAATTTTATAGTGGTTATTTTTTAAAGCAGTTTCTATTCTATGCTGACTTTCTTTTACTGCATTATCGGGTAAGCCCACTAAAAAATAACCTACCCCATTTCCTTCGCTTACATTTACTTCTACTGTAATGGTAACTGCATCTACACCATAAACGGCACTTCCAAAAGTTCTAACAAGCATGTTTTATTTATACTATTTATAATAGCAATTATACATTCAATAAGAATTTTAAACAAATACTATAGGCACTGAATTGACTTTTATTACCTAAAAGTATAAATAAACAAAAAACTCGTTTAATTTTTAGTTAAACGAGTTTCTTTAATCAAATTTATTAAACTAGAATCTTTCTAAGTTTGAAAAAAAGAAGGAAGCTTCAATTGCTGCATTCTCATCACTATCACTACCGTGAACAGCATTTGCATCGATTGATTTAGCATACAAATTTCTAATAGTACCCGGTTCAGCTTTACTAGGATCAGTTGCACCTATCAAAGTTCTGAAATCAGCTACGGCATTTTCTTTTTTTAATACTGCTGCTACTATTGGTCCACTTACCATAAAGCTTACTAAATCTTTGTAAAAAGGACGCTCACTATGAACTGCATAAAACTCACCAGCTGTTTTTTCTGTTAAGTGAATGTATTTCATTGCTTTAATTTGGTAACCAGCTGTTGTAATTTGGTCCAAAATTTTTCCGATATGACCATTAGCTACTGCATCTGGTTTTATCATGGTGAAGGTAATATTGCTCATTTTATGTTTTTTTTTGCTTGGCAAAAGTATTGCTAAAAATAATTCTTAACAAGGTGTTTTTAATTAAAATTTTAGGTACTTATTTTTTTAATTAGTCTTTTCGTTTTAATCTTTTCTTTTGCTTGGCGGGAAGTTTATTTATACGCTTGTAATAACCTGTTTTGTTTGCTGCTACATATAAAGTCAGTTTCTTTCCTCTTTGTACATTATTTGACTTAAGTTTATTCCATTTTTTTACATCTTGAGCAGAACAATCAAATAAATCAGCAATGTCATTTAGTATATCTCCCTTCTTTACCACATAAAAGACCTTAACCAACTTTGGCTTTTCTGGTTGGTCTATTTCTTGTGGTTTTTCTTTACTTGTTTTTCCTTTTTTTATGTTAGTTTCAGGAGGTGTGTCCGTTTCTACATTGGTATGGTCTTGCACTTCAGCAGGCTCTTCCTTTTGAATAATAATTGGAGCAACATCAGTATTAATAGGCTTATAAACACTATCACGGAGCAAGTAAAATAATTTTGATTTATTTTTAGGTATTTTTACATAATACCCATCAGTACTCATTGGAATGATATCTTTTTTAAACATTGGGTTTAACTTCCTTAGTTCATCTATTTCAATTCCCAAGGTGGTTGATACTTGTGTTAATGATAGCCATTTGTTAACCAAAACGCTATCACTATCAAAATTTAGTTCAACATTGGATGCTTTGATACCATGTTCTTTATAATAATTTAAAATATAAGTAGCTGCCACATATTGTGGGTATAAATCACGGCAATTAGTAGGTAAATATTGAAAAATATCCCAATAGTATAAACTGTTTCCAGCCATTCTAATACATTTATTAACTGCTATTGGTGA
This sequence comes from Bacteroidota bacterium, assembly GCA_013298895.1. Lineage (GTDB taxonomy): Bacteria > Bacteroidota > Bacteroidia > UKL13-3 > UKL13-3 > JAAFJM01. Next base: position 65,676 of record JAAFJM010000001.1, read on the forward strand.
GCAGCCATAAGCTCCAATAACTAAAGGCCATTGCTTGTAAATGCTAAATAAATCTTTAAAATGCTGTGCAAATACCATAGATGATTTATTAATATCTTTTCGCTCATCTACATAGGTATTAACTTTTAGTTTATACATTTTTGAAACGGTATAACTCATGGTCCAAATACCGCTTGCTCCATTTGAATTTGAAAAAGTTGGGTCTAATTCAGAAGAGGAAACAGCCAAATATTTTAAATCTGTGGGTAATCCCTTAGATTTTAAATGCTTTTCTAAAATAGGAAAATAATATTTGCTTAAACTTATTAAATCACGCGTTTTAGCTGGATTTTGAATATAATATTCAATATGTTTTTTTACCTCTGGGTTGTAAATTAATTCTGTTTGAGAACGTAAAGCCGCTAAACGTTGAATATACAATTGATCTTGAGCAAAACTGAAAATTGGAATAAAAATAGTTAGCAAAAAGGCCCATACCTTAGTCGGTTTGAACAAATTTGTGGTAATATTTTTTGATATTATAGTCATACAATAATTAGGTAATAAAATAGGCTACACTTGATTGAATGCAAGTGTAGCCTAAAATTTAAATGAAATGAGAATAAGTAATTAAGATGTGAACACCTTAAAGCATATTTGGTCTTATAAATTCGACCATTGATAAAAGTTTAGCATCCTCATTGTGATTAGCCATCAATTGAAGGCCAATTGGCATATTTTGATTATCTTTTCCATAAGGAAATGAAACAGCAGGAATGCCGACAATATTAGCATGAACAGTAAATATGTCTGCTAAATACATTTGAACGGGGTCATTGCTTTTTTCACCAATTTTGAATGCAGTAGTAGGTGCTGTTGGAGACAGTATAAAGTCAAAATCTTTAAATATTTCTGCTGTCCTATTTGCAATTATTCTTCTAACTTTTTGTGCTTTCGTGTAATATGCATCATAATAGCCTGAACTTAATACAAATGTGCCCAACATAATTCTGCGTTTTACCTCTGCTCCAAAACCTTCAGTTCTTGATTTGCGAATAGTAGTTTCTAAATCAACAGCATTTTTGCTTCGTAAGCCATAATGCATGCCCGCATAACGAGATAAATTACTACTAGCTTCAGCTGTGGTTAAAGTATAATAAACTGGAATTACATAACTTAGTTCAGGTAAACTTATACCTTCAACTGTATGTCCTTCGGCTCTTAATTTTTCAATTAAGTCTAATGTTGCTTGTTTTACCTCTGGTTGAATTCCAGCTAAATCTAAAGCATCTTGGATATATGCAATTTTGTATTTTTTATTGCCTAAATCAAAGTTAAAATCTTTTTTAGATTCTTGAAGTGCTGTAGCATCATACTCATCAGCTCCAGCCATTATTGAAACCAAAAGTTGTGCATCTTCAACTGATTTCGTTACTGGACCAATGATATCAAAACTGCTAGCATAAGCAATGAGACCCCACCTTGAAATAGTTCCGTAGGTTGGTTTGTAGCCAAATGTTCCTGTAAAAGAAGCTGGTTGACGAACAGAACCACCTGTATCACTTCCAAGTGAGGCATGACAAAGGTGAGCCTGCACTGCTACTGCAGATCCTCCTGAACTTCCCCCTGAAACTTTGGTATTGTCAGAATCATTTAAAACGGCTCCATAAGCTGAATTTTCGTTTGATGCACCCATTGCAAACTCATCGCAGTTTAATCTGCCAATTATTATGACATCTTCTGCCAATAAACGTTCTACAGCAGTAGCTGAATAAAGCGAAGTAAAGTTTTCAATGATTTTTGAGGAAGCAGAAACTTTATGGTTTTTATAACAAATATTATCTTTAATACCAATTACCATTCCAGCTAATTTTCCTGCAGTACCGTCTGCTATTTTTTTATCAATTTGTTGGGCAGCTGCTTTGGCCTCCTCGGCCCAAACTTCTATAAAAGCATTCAAATGTTTTTTATGGTCAATATTTTTTAAATATTGGTCAACTAAAGCAGTAACGGTAGTTTTTTTACTATTTAAAGCCTCGATAATTTGTGAGTAAGAAATATAATTTTCCAACAGATTTAATTGGTTTTAGGTGCTATAATTAGCAGTTATTATTAAACAAAAAAATTCCTCTAATTCAAGAGGAATTTTATATTGAAATATTTTAAAAAAGGAATTATTCTGCTTCTTTTTGGTCTTTGCCTTTCATGCCTTCTTCAATGTGTTCTTTCACATTTTTTTTAGCATCGTTAAACTCACGAATTCCATTACCTAAACCACGCATTAATTCAGGAATTTTTTTACCTCCAAAAAGCAATAATACAACCACTAAAATAACAATCATTTCTGATCCACCTAGTCCGAACATAATTTTTTAAATTTATTAGGTCACAAATGTAAGGTTTATTTTTTGTTTAGAAATTATTTTTTTGTGTTAGTTGCTTGATTTTTATTTGATTTTATTTTATCAGAACACAATTGGCTTATTTCAAAAATCTGTATTTTCTGGCATTTTGAGTTTACTTTTTTAAAATACATAAATTTGATTTTGTCCGGAATTGAACTAAAGATTAATAATATACTTTTATTTATTATTTCTTTTTTTATAACAGTATAATTCGTTGTAATATTGTTTTTTTTAAAAAATATTTATTTTTATAAGATGGTAAATAATAGAAAACAAAAGAATATTATATTAAGCATTATAATGTTGTTGGCATTTTGTTATCCAATATTTACCATTTTTAATAAGCCTAAGTTTGTTGGTAATATTCCATTGTTGTATTTATATGTTGTTATTTCTTGGCTATTAGCTATCATACTTTTATTGGTATCAAGTGAAATAAAACCTTCTAAAAAACTTCAAAAAGGCAAGGATGAGTAACAGCATTATTATTATTTGTTCACTACTTTATTTAATGCTTTTATTTGGTGTAGCATATTATGCAGAACATCAGTTAAAAAAAGGAAAAAGTATAATAAATAATGCATATGTGTATGCACTTTCACTTTGCGTGTATTGTACAGCCTGGACCTATTATGGAAGTGTGGGCAGGGCCACTACTAATGGAATAAGTTTTTTAACTATATATATTGGTCCTACAATAATGGCAGCATTGTTTTTTCCAGTTCTGCGTAAAATTATTAGAATTACCAAAGCACAACGCATCAATAGCATTGCCGATTTTATTTCAACCAGGTATGGAAAAAATGCATCTTTAGCTGCTGTGGTTAGTGTTTTCTGTATTATTGGCGTTTTGCCGTATATTGCTTTGCAATTAAAAGCCATAGCCATTAGCTTTGATATTTTAACTAAAAATGCTATTTCTGGGAATAACTTTTTTTCAGATAATACCTTGTATTTTACGGTATTCTTGGCGGTTTTTATAATTATTTTTGGGACGCGCTCAGTTGATGCAACTGAAAAACATGAAGGCTTGGTAGCTGCAGTAGCTTTTGAATCGGTAATAAAATTGGTGGCATTTTTAGTTGCTGGTGTATTTGTTACCTATGGCATTTTTAATGGTTTTAACGATATTTTTTTAAAAGCAAATCAAATAGATGAGTTAAAAAAATTATTTACTTTAAATGGGGATAATGTCAATGCTGGTTGGTTCTCGGGTATTTTGCTTTCCATGATGGCAGTGCTGTTTTTACCACGTCAATTCCAAGTTGGCGTAATTGAAAATGTAAACGAGAAGCATTTAAAAAAGGCAGTATGGCTATTTCCAATTTACCTATTTGTAATTAATATTTTTGTTATTCCAATTGCTTTTGGTGGCAAGTTAGTTTTTCAAAACATGCCAATAGACGCAGATACTTTTGTATTAGCATTACCTTTACATTTTAATAAACCATTATTAAGTATGTTAGTGTTTTTGGGAGGTTTTTCGGCCGCTACTAGTATGATTATAGTAGAAACAATAGCACTGAGTACAATGGTAAGTAATAATTTAGTAATGCCATTTTTATTTAGGCAACAAAATTTTAAGACCTCAATTGATAAATCCATTCGAAGAACCATTTTATATATTCGGAGATTTAGTATCATTCTTATTTTATTATTTGCCTATTTATATGATCAATATGTAGCGCAATATTTTTCATTGGTATCAATAGGGTTGATTTCTTTTGCAGGTGTTGCCCAATTTGCTCCCGCTATAATTGGAGGTATTTATTGGAAAACAGCAAGTAAAAATGGTGCACTAGTAGGTATTATTGTTGGTTTTTTTATTTGGTTTTATACATTAATTCTTCCTTCTATAGCCCAAGCACATTTAATAAATGAAAGCATAATAAGTAATGGACCATTCAATATATGGTGGTTAAAGCCTCAATCTTTATTTGGTTTAGAAGGGTTTGATTCCATTACACATGCTTTGTTTTGGAGTATGTTTTTTAACTGCACTGCTTATTTTGTTTTTTCGGTTTACAGTAAGCTTATTCCACAGGAGGTTTACCAGGCTGAAATATTTGTAGATATTGATAAGTATAATTCACCAGGAAGCGATAGTATTTGGCGAGGTACAGCTTATATGCCTGATTTGTTTTCATTATTAGAAAATTTTTTAGGGAAAGAACGTGCCAATAATTTAATACAAAATTATGCGCACAGACACAAAATAGCTATAGATTTTGGTTCTAAGGCTGATCCAAGAATAGTTAGTTTTTCTGAGAAAATTTTAGCGGGTGTTATTGGTTCTGCATCAGCACGTATTATGGTTAGTTCTGTTACAAAAGAAGAGGAACTAAGCCTCAATGAAGTATTTAAAATTTTGCACGAATCACAGCAAATGATAGAGCTTAATAAAGAACTTCGTAAAAAATCGATTGAATTGACAAAGGCCACGGAACAGTTACGTGAGGCAAATTTGCAATTAAAAACAATGGACGAATTGAAAGATGAATTTTTATACACCGTAACACATGAGTTAAGAACACCATTAACCTCCATTCGTTCTTTAACAGAGATAGTACATGATAATCCTGATTTAGTGGACGAAGAGCGTGAGAAATTTTTAGGGGCTGTAGTTAAAGAAACGGAACGATTAAGTCATTTAATAACCAAAGTATTAAATTTAGAGAAGTATGAAAGTGGTAAGCAAAAACTTAATTTAACTTCGTTTGATATGAATTTATTGGTCAAAGATTTATATACCTCCTATAAATTAGTAGCCAATGAAAAGGCAATAAATTTAACCATCACGCAGCCTAACAGTATGCTTTTGCTTCATGCCGATAAGGATTTAGTGCAACAAGTTCTGGTAAATTTAATAAGTAATGCCATGAAATTTACACCTGAGCAAGGTAAAATACACATAGTAATATCCGACCTGCAAAACGAAATTCAGGTTAGTATTATGGATACTGGTAAGGGAATTGCTAAAGAACTGCATGAATTAATTTTCGATAAATTTTTTCAAGCAAAAAATCAAACAATAAAAAAACCGGTGGGAACTGGTTTGGGATTAGCTATTTGTAAAAAAATCATTGAAATGCATGGAGGCAAAATTTGGGTAGAAAGTGAAATAGAAAAAGGTGCATGCTTTACGTTTACAATTCCTAACTTTGAACCCGGAAATACTTTAATTGAACATAATGAGTCAAGCATATAAAATATTAGTAGTAGATGACGATCCTTATATATTAATGTCGTTAGAATTTTTAATGCGTAAAAATGGGTTTGATGTTATAATAGCTCGCAACGGAACAGAAACACTAGAATTACTAGAGGAAAATGTACCTGATGTGGTTTTGTTGGATATTATGATGCCCGATGTAGATGGTTATGCTATTTGTAAGCATATAAAAAGCAGCATTAAACATAAAGAATGTAAAGTGGTATTTATAAGTGCAAAGTCAAAGGAAGCCGATATTCAAAAAGGGTATGACTTAGGTGCAGAATTATATATTACAAAACCTTTCTCTAATAAGGATATTGTAAATAAAATAACAGCTTTATTGGATTAAATTTCTTTTTCCCATTTAGCTACCACGTATGTTGCTAAACAGTTTCCAACAACATTAACAGATGTTCTGGCCATATCCATTAATGCGTCTATTGCCAAAATAGCAAATGCTTTTTGAGGATCTAATCCCATGGAGGCGACAGTAGTAACTAGTATTAAAAAACTAGCACCACGCACACCAGCTACTCCTTTGCTTGTTAGCATTAAAGTTAAACACATGGTAATTTGTTGAATTAAGGTTAGTTCTACTCCGCAAGCTTGTGCCACAAATACTGAAGCTAAACTCAAATACAAAGTAGTTCCATCTAAATTAAAACTATAGCCAGTAGGCAATACAAAAGCAACTACCTTACGTGGAATGCCCATATTTTCCATATTTTCTAAAGCCTTTGGTAGTGCTGCTTCCGAGCTTGCAGTAGCAAAAGCCAATGAAACAGGTTCGCTAATTGCTTGTATAAATTTTTTGAAAGGTAGTTTTACTATTAAGCCAATTGGCACTAATACCAATAGCACAAAACCAATTAAAGCAATGTATAAAGTAGCTACTAATTTAAAAAGTGCTTGTAGTGATTCAATTCCCATGGTGGCTACAGCATATGCTATAGCTCCACCTCCAGCTAATGGAGCTAAGTACATTACTAAATCAGTAAATTTAAACATTACTTCGCTTAAACCTTCAGCAAATTTTAAAATTGGGCGTTTCTTATCTTCATCCTTAATTAATGCTAAAGCAATACCAAATAAAATACTAAAAACAACTACTTGTAAAACTTGATTTTCAACAATTGACTTAGCAAAGTTTTCAGGAAAAATATCCAGTATTACGTCATGCGATTGTTTTTGCTCAATAATTTTATTTGCCTTAGCTGTTACTTCGGTAGCTACTTCTATTGTTTTTAATCCATAGCCTGCACCAGAAATATTGATAGCAAATAATCCAATTACCAATGCCAAAGTAGTTACTATTTCAAAATAAAGAATAGCTTTTAATCCCATTCTACCTACTTGTTTAATATTTGAATGGCCAGCAATTCCTACCACTAACGTAGAAAATAAAAGCGGAGCAATAATGGTTTTTATTAAACGTAAAAAAATATCACTGAATACTTTCAGAGGTTTGGCTACTTGAGGAAAATCGTAACCAATCTCAATGCCTAATACCATACAAAATAAAATAGCAGCTGTGAGTGATGGTTTTTTTATTACATAAAATAAAGCAGCACCAATAAATAAATACCTACTTGCAGCTAAAAGTGCAGGGTTTTGATTTGGTAAAATATGCAACAAACAAGATAGTGCTAAAATTATTGCTAATGTAAATAGTATATATTTGGCTTTCATTAGGGCGAACATACTAAAATTTTAACTATAGAGCGAAATGAAAAAATTATAACATAAAAAAAGCGCTCCAAATAAATGAAGCGCTTTTAAATTATTTATTGAATGAATTATTTTACTGAATCCATATGGCAAATTAAATCTACCACTTTGTTTGAGTAACCCCACTCATTATCGTACCAGCTAACTACTTTTACAAAGTTATCATTTAACGAAATACCAGCTTTAGCATCAAAAATTGAAGTGCGTGAATCGCCCACAAAATCGTTACTTACTACTTCGTCTTCAGTGTATCCTAAAATACCTTTCATGTCGCCTTCCGATGCAGCTTTCATGGCAGCTTTAATGGTTTCGTAGCTTGCACCTTTTTCTAAACGGCAAGTTAAATCAACTACTGAAACGTCAGGAGTAGGAACACGGAAACTCATACCAGTTAATTTTCCTTTTAATTGAGGAATAACTAAACCAACAGCTTTAGCAGCCCCAGTTGACGAAGGAATGATATTTTGATAAGCACCACGGCCACCTCTCCAGTCTTTAGCACTTGGTCCATCTACCGTTTTTTGTGTAGCTGTTACAGCATGAACTGTAGTCATTAAACCTTCTAAAATTCCAAAATTATCGTTTAATACTTTAGCAATTGGAGCTAGACAGTTAGTAGTACAGCTAGCGTTTGAAACAATATTCATATCGTTAGTGTAAGTTTTATGATTAACACCCATTACAAAAGTAGGAGTATCATCTTTGGCAGGTGCACTCATAATTACTTTTTTAGCACCAGCTTTAATATGTGCTGAAGCATTTGATTGCTCTAAGAATAAACCAGTTGATTCTACTACATATTCTGCACCAATTTCGTCCCATTTTAAGTTTTCAGGATTTCTTTCTGCAGTTACTCTAATTTTTTTACCGTTAACTACTAAATGACCACCTTCTACTGCAATAGTACCTTTAAAAATACCGTGGGTAGAATCGTATTTTAGCATGTAAGCCATGTAATCAACTTCAATTAAGTCGTTAATACCTACAATTTCTACATTTGGGTTGTGCATTGCTGCTCTAAAAACCAAGCGACCGATACGGCCAAATCCATTGATACCTACTTTCATTTTTTATTTTTTTATTTAAGTGAAAAATCAAAATTAATGTTTGCGAAAATAAACTTGATTTTTACCAATACCAAACTAAAGCCCAAATAATTAACCCAAATAAATATTAGTTTTTATATTGTTGAAATGGATTCGACATAAAATTAATCAGAAATAACAAAAAAACGCAAGCACTTTTGTTACCTTGGTTTTTTTGTTAATAAAGTTAATTGTTAGTTAGTTCGAACCTTCTGATAAATAAAATTTAAGCCAAAACTAATAAACCATTTGTAAAAGCTTACATTTAGCTACCATGTCTTCATTATCAATAGCCGTAATTTCTACTGCTACTATTTCGTTAACCAACATAGGGTCGTAATTGGTTTTTACTTTTATGTAATTACTGGTAAATCCATACATTACATTATTGTCGTTTTCGGCTTCCCAAAGCACAGGATAAGTTTTACCAATATGTTCGTTATAAAATGCCAAACGTTTTTTATCGCTTAAAATATGTAGCATTTTGCTTCTATCAGCACGTTCACTTAAATTTACTTTGCCGGGTAATTTGTAGGCTGTGGTGTTCACTCTTTCGCTGTAAGTAAATACATGCAAATACGAAATGTTAAGTTCGTTTAAATAATTATAAGTATCAATAAAATCTTCGTGCTCTTCGCCCGGATAACCCACAATTACATCTACTCCAATGCAGCAATGAGGCATTAAAGCCTTAATTTTATTAACGCGCGAGGTATATAATTCGGTTAAATACCTTCTGCGCATGGATTGTAGAATTTTATCGCTACCACTTTGTAACGGAATATGAAAATGTGGCACAATTACGTTTGATTTAGCCACTAATTCTATAATTTCATCGGTAAGTAAATTGGGTTCAATGCTCGAAATTCTGATACGTTCTAAACCATTTACTTGCTCTAAAGCTTGCAGCAATTGATAAAAATTTTCGTCAGTTCCTTGTCCAAAATCACCAGTATTTACTCCTGTTAGCACAATTTCTTTAATTCCTTGACTTACTATTTCTTCTGCTTGTTTTACAATATTAGCTATGGTATCGCTGCGGCTTTTACCACGAGCTAGCGGAATGGTGCAAAACGAACAAAAATAATCGCAACCATCTTGTACTTTTAAAAACGAACGTGTTCTATCGCCAATAGAATAACTGGCATGGTAATCTAAAACTTCTTTAATTTTTCCTTCTTTAACTATGGCTACCTCGCGTTTGCTAATATCGTTCAGGTAGTTTTCAATATTAAATTTTTCGGCAGCACCAAGCACCACATCTACACCTGGAATTTTAGCAATTTCGTTTGGTTTCAATTGCGCATAGCAGCCAACTATGGCCACAAAAGCATTTGGGTTATGGCGTAAAGCTTCTTTTACAATTTTCTTGCATTTTTTATCAGCATTATCGGTTACCGAGCAAGTGTTAACCACATACACATCGGCACCAGCCTCAAAAGCAACCTTTTGCATTCCAGCCTCAGTTAATTGGCGACCAATTGAACTGGTTTCAGAAAAATTTAATTTACAACCTAACGTATAAAACGCAACTGTTTTTTGCATAGCTTACAAAAATATAAAAGAATATTGGTTTTGAAGAAAAAAAGCCATTGAAAATAAAATAGCCACAGATTTGACTGATGACGCAGAAAGGTGGTGGAAATTATTTATTGCTTGAAAAGGAATTATCATTTAAGAGTAAAAACTTTATTTATTATCTATGGTGCATTCTACGCGTCTGTTTATTTTTCTGCCATCTTCTTTGTCGTTACTTGCTATTGGCTTTGAACTACCTAAACCATTATATTTAATAAAAACCTTGTTTATACCTTGTTCAATTAAATAGTCTGCAACAGCCTTTGCTCTGGCTTTTGAAAGGCTCATATTATCAACCTCATTACCAATATTATCCGTATGGCCTATGAGATTAATTTTATGAGTGGGATTACGTTTTAAATAGGCTACCAATTTATTTAATTCCGTATAAGATTCTTTCAATAAAATACTTTTGTTAGTTTCAAATACAATATTTTTAAGGATTAAAGGTGCTCCTAATTTGGGAGCAAAGCTATCAGTGTCAATATCCATTTGCAGGTTTCTTGTACCTCCTCTTATATCGTCTAAATACAAAGAGTACCCTCTAAAAGCAATTCCACCTGGCACTAAATCAGGAATTTCAGCAGTTATAGAATTAAGTAAAGTTTTACCATCTGCTGAATAGAGTTTTCCTGTAACATTGGTGGAGGTATTAAATAAAACTTCAACTCTATACCATGTATATAATTTATAGGTTTGGTTTACTGTTTTTAAAGGTGGATATGTGTAATTTGGAGTCTTCGAAAAGTTTAATGTATTAGTGCTTGGGTCAACACATAAGAAATACCCGCTTTCTGTGTTGTTCATACCAATTCCAAAATAAAGTCTAGTATTTTGATTGAAACGTGTCCACCAACTTATAGCTTCATCAGGAAGTCCAATAGTTTTATCAATTCTTTTATAAAATCCTCCACCACTTTGGCAGTATAATCCAAAATTACTGGAATGGGCAGCACCTTTAGTTTTTAAAGAAAATCCTTCTCCTACTTTAAACCAAGGATTCCAATGCCAAACAGTATCTTTCTCAAAATCTTCAATTATTGGTAAATCATTTCTAGTTTGACTGAAAGCGGTAGAGCAGAAGATCAAAATAAAGCAAATAAATATAATGCGTTTACTTATGTTATTTATATTTTGTTTCAATGACGTCATTTTGTTTTACTGAATAAATATTCTGAAAATTTTATCTTAAACGTAAAAGTAAAAAAGATTATTGAATTTGAATAATAATTTTATCGCAGGCAAAATTATCCAATTGATAAAAAACCAGTACTACCCAAAAAATCTGTTGCCAAAAACCTTAGCGAGCTTTGCGAAAAACTTTGAGCCCTTTGCGGTTACTTTTACTGCGTAATCTGTTTAATCTGCGAATCTGTGGCTAAAAACTAAAATCTTTTTCTTAAAAATAAGTTGAAGCTCATGTTATAAGGATATTGTTTCAACCATTTTTCGTCAGATACAATATTGGTTAAACTGGTTTTTATGACTGGCATAAAGCCAATGGAAACTCCAGGTGCACTTAAATTATAAGTAAACTGAGGTTGGAAGGTAAAAAACAAAGTGTTTTTAAAAGCAGGATAATCGTTTTTATTGCTTATTTCATAAACGCCCACATTGTTTTGCGCAATAACGTAAGTGTTTATTCCTGTTAAAAAGCCAATTCCCAAACCAGTTTGCGCAGCTAACTCAAATTTAGGAGTTTCTAGAATTTTATAAGTAACATAAATAGGAATTTCGGTGTACGAGTATTTTAATGATTTAACAAAGTTGTTTCCTGCAGTTATGCTGTCGTTTCTGTAAATCAAATTTTCTTCGTAATTGCCCATTATATTTTTGGCAGTATCAATATTAAAACTCATGGTTTGCTTAAAGTTAGCCATAATAATACCAGAACTTAAAGTAATACGTTTGGTAATATCGTAACCCACTAAAAATCCTCCTGAAATTTCAGATTCGGTGCTTTCGGTTTTTTCGCGCAAATTAATATTGGCAGCACTGTTAGTTTTATCAGTTCCTTCGGCATAACGCATAAAACTATAGCCCATTCCGGCATAGGCTATTATGGTTAATTTTTCGCGTTTTAACGATGGTCCCATGTAATCGTTTTCCGATGCTTGTTGCGCATTGGTAGTTTTTACATTGGGTGTATTGGTGCTGCTATCTACCTTGGCAGGAGTTTCTATTTTGGTTTCAGGTTCTGTAATTTCTATTGCTTTTACTGGTTTTGGTTTATTTTGTTCACCAACAAAAGTGTTTAAAGGTTCATCATTTTTAGCAATGGCAGTATTGTTGTTATTATTACTTCCACCATTATTTGAGTTGATAGCATTGTCATTCATACCATCATTCTTAGCAATTGGGTTATTAACTGTATTGTTTGTCGCTGAACCATTAATTACAGAAGCAGTAACAATAGCACTAGCGATAATTGGTTTTGTGCTGCTATTATTTTTTGTTTTATTATTAATACTTTGAATATTAGGTTCGCTAGAAATTGAATTCTTGTTATTATTTTTTTGAATTTTATGAGATTGTAGAGTAGGGGGAACCGCGTTATTTTCAGCTTTTTTAGTATTTAAAGCTAACTGCTGTTTGCTATTATAGGTACTAGCTGATAAACCAACAGAGCTATTTAAGTTTTCATTGCCAATGGCAGCAGAATCTAACCAAACAAAAGCTTTTGGATGAGTTAAAGTATTGTTCTGGCTAATTTCAACTGAAAATTTATTGATAAAAATACCTGCAATAACACCCACAGTAAGCACTGCAAAAGTCCAGATATAAACCAGTTTTTTGCTATATTTCGATATTTGAGGTAAATGTTTTTCAATAGCTAACCAAATGCCTTCGCTAGGTTCTACCTGCAAGGTGTTTAATTTGGCAGCAATCGATTTTTCAAAATTATCGGCCGGTAAATTTTGGGCAATATTGTCCCATAAGGCCTCATTTGGCTTGGCCTCAAAACTGTCGAACTGCTCTTTTAGCTGTTTTTCAAATTTATCTTGGTTGTTCAAATGGTTCATTTAAAATGTTGTAATGTTTGGTAAGTGCTTTTTTCATCCAATCGCGGGCACGAGCGTATTGCGATTTACTGGTTCCAATTGCAATTCCAAGCTGTTCGCCTATTTCTTTATGTGTAAATCCTTCAATGGCGTATAAGTTAAAAATTAACCTATAGCCATCGGGCATTTGCTGCACAAAAGCTAAAATTTCCTTAACCGAAATTTTTGAAACTACATCGTCATCGTATTTTGCGTCATAATCTTGCACGTCCAAATCTTCTTTAAAATGACGAAGCCTGTGTTTGTATAAATTAATAGCATTAAATACTACCACACGCCTCACCCAACCTTCAAAGTTGCCTTCACCTCGGTAAGTATGCATGCTTTGAAATAATTTAATAAAACTTTCTTGCAACATATCTTCGGCTTCGGCCCTGTCTTTGGCATAGCGCATGCAAACTCCTAGCATTTTTGATGCAAAGTGATCATAAAAAGCCTTTTGAGCTTTTCTGTCGCCTTCTTTGCAACCTGTAATCATATCTTCAATAGAAAGATTCATGCCTTAGTTTGGTAATTTTTAAAAATAACTTTGGTTAAGTTACACATTAGTCAAATAAACCAATGGTAGCGGTTGCACAATACTATTAAATTATTTAATATTTTTTGCTAAAAGGTGTTTTATTACATGCAATAAAGTTTCTTTTACGGGATAAGTATGCTTGGTTTCGGCCGCAAATGTGGAGGGATTTGGCAGTTTGGTTCGGTGTTTTATCAAATTGATTTTTATGTTTTCCAATGTGTTTGAAATTCCGTATTGAAAAGTTTCTACAAAAGAGGTATTAACGGCTTTGTAAGTATCAAACTTGTTTTCGAATAATTTAACCGAATATTCGTAAACATCAATTTGAGGTTTCATGCCATCTTTTAAAAGTAAATAACCTTCCTGCTGATACAATGGTAAAATTCCAATTGGGTAAAATTCAATTTCGCTTTCTATAAACTCATAAATTTCTTTTCCTACATCCAATTGTTGTTTAATTTTTGGTAAGGCAAACCCAATAATTTCAGAAATAACTTCCATTACTTCATCATCGGTTACCACTTTTTTGTATAATATTTTAAAATTGGCTAAGTCTAGTGCATCTATGCGTTCTGGAAAATCGAGATACAAGTTGTTTTTTTGATCCATAAAACGTTTCAATAGCCTGTAATGATTGACCAATTCATTTAATTGCGGATATAGTTTAATTTGGGTAAAATGCTTATCTACATCTTGCAAATAGGCTAACAAGACATACTTTTTGTACTCTAGGTCAAGTAAATCTTCAAAAAACCAGTTTGATGATAAAGTTTTCATAATAGTAATTGATTATATTTTACAATCGTAAAAATAAAAAAAATAGTTTTAAAAAAATAAATCATGGTGTAAGCAATTACGCTCTTTTGACAATTTTTCAGCCTTTTAACAAAAATTTTGTCAAACGTAATCTGCCAAAAATCAAGGGTATTGAAAATTAGGACTGTGCAAGGTTGAAAATTTGTCATACAAAACCTCAATGGCACAATAAGTGCTAAACACCAATTGTAAACTTAATTATTTAGGTTTATGCATAAACAATCAAAAATTTAAAAAAAATAAATAATATGTCAGTATCATTAAAACCATTAGCCGACAGAGTGTTGGTGGAGCCAGCACCGGCAGAAGAAAAAACAATTGGTGGAATTATTATTCCAGACACCGCTAAAGAAAAACCGCAAAGAGGTATTGTTGTGGCAGCAGGAGCAGGAAAAAAAGATGAGCCTATGACTGTTAAGCCTGGCGATAGCGTATTGTACGGTAAATATGCTGGAACTGAAGTTACCGTTGATGGTAAAGAGTATTTAATTATGCGCGAAAGCGATATTTTTGCTATTGTATAGCAATTAGTTGGTAGTTGTCAGTTGATAGAGTAATTCTTACTAACACAATCAATCAAAAAATCTTAAATCAAAAATTAAAAAATTAAAATTGTTATGAGTAAAAAAATATTATACGGTGTAGATGCACGCGATGGTTTAAAACGTGGAGTTGATGCATTAGCAAATGCTGTAAAAGCTACTTTAGGTCCTAAAGGAAGAAACGTAGTTATTGACAAAAAATTTGGTTCACCAGCTGTTACTAAAGACGGTGTTTCTGTAGCTAAAGAAATTGAATTGAAAGACCCAATTGAAAACATGGGTGCACAAATGGTTAAAGAAGTAGCTTCAAAAACTGCTGATATAGCTGGAGATGGAACTACAACTGCTACTGTTTTAGCACAAGCTATTGTAGCTGGTGGAACTAAAAACGTAGCTGCTGGCGCTAACCCAATGGATTTAAAACGTGGTATCGATAAAGCTGTTGAAGTAGTTGTTGCTAGCTTAAAAGCTCAAAGCCAACAAGTTGGTGATGATAACAAAAAAATTCAACAAGTTGCTTCAATTTCGGCTAATAACGATGAAGTTATTGGTACTTTAATTGCTAACGCAATGGCAAAAGTTGGTAAAGAAGGAGTAATAACTGTAGAAGAAGCTAAAGGTACTGAAACTGATGTTAAAACAGTAGAAGGTATGCAGTTTGACCGTGGTTACTTAAGCCCTTACTTCGTTACCAATGCAGAAAAAATGGAAGCTGATTTAGATACTCCTTACATTTTAATTTACGACAAAAAAGTAAGTAACATGAAAGAATTGTTACCTATTTTGGAGCAAGTAGTTCAAACTGGTAAGCCATTAGTAATTATTTCCGAAGATGTAGAAGGCGAAGCTTTAGCTACATTAGTAGTAAATAAAATTCGTGGTTCGTTAAAAATTGCTGCTGTTAAAGCTCCAGGCTTTGGCGATAGAAGAAAAGCAATGTTAGAAGATATTGCTATTTTAACTGGTGGAACTGTAATTAGCGAAGAGCGTGGCTTTAAATTAGAAAATGCTGATATCAGCATGTTAGGTAGAGCTGAAAAAATTAATATCGACAAAGACAACACTACCATCATTAATGGTGCTGGTGCAAAAGAAGATATTTCTGCTCGCGTTAACCAAATTAAAGCTCAAATAGAAAATACTACTAGCGATTACGATAAAGAAAAATTACAAGAGCGTTTAGCTAAATTAGCTGGCGGTGTAGCTGTTCTTTATATTGGTGCTGCTACCGAAGTAGAAATGAAAGAGAAAAAAGACCGTGTAGATGATGCATTACATGCAACTCGCGCAGCGGTGGAAGAAGGTATAGTTGCTGGTGGTGGAGTTGCTTATATTAGAGCAATTGCTGCATTAGATAATTTAAAAGGCGCTAACGAAGATGAGAATACAGGTATTCAAATCATTCGCAGAGCTTTAGAAGAGCCTTTAAGAACTATTGTTGCTAACGCTGGTGGCGAAGGTTCAGTAGTTGTAAACAAAGTTCGTGAAGGTAAAGACGATTATGGCTACAATGCTAGAACTGAAGTTTACGAAAACTTAATTGGTGCTGGTGTTATCGATCCAACTAAAGTAAGCCGTGTAGCTTTACAAAATGCTGCAAGTGCTGCTGCTATGATTTTAACTACTGAGTGCGCTTTAGTAGAAGAAAAAGAAGCTAACGCTCCAGCTATGCCAGGTGGAATGCCAGGTGGTATGGACGGAATGGGATACTAATTGTAGAGACGTTGCATGCAACGTCTTTACTTAATAATGTTGTACGCAACATCCTTAATAACAAAACCCGAATCATCATTTTGATGGTTCGGGTTTTTATTGGAAATTGGTAATATTGTTTTATGAAAAAAAACATTTTGGGTATAGTCAAACATCTTTTGTACGGGACATTAATCGTTTTATTATATACAGGAGCAAAGCCACAAAAAATTGATTCAAGTATATTACAAGTATTGCATTTTAAATATAAATCTAATTTTTTGGATTCAAGTAGGTTAAATGAATACTATACTCTAATAAAATATTTGAATAAACCCGATTTTGCAGCCGAGTATAAAATAACATTTAGTCCATATATTTCAAAACCTGAGTTTTTGTTTGATAATAAATTAGGCCTTAAAAGATATAATTACTTAAAAACACTTTTTAAAAGAGATGTGAATACCAGCTATCGAGTTAAATATGAAAACACGATTGAATATGTAAGTGAAAATGACAGTGCATTTGGCTTAACTGGTTTATTTTATTCGTTAGAAAGTAGAAAATAACAAATAATCCTTAATTACATTTTAAATAATTTTTAAATCAAAGTGTAAAATTAGTATTCGTAAAATCCTTTGCCCGTTTTGCGGCCGTGTAAGCCTGCATCTACTTTTTGTTGTTGAATTCGGTTTGGTCTAAACTTACTATCTTGGTTAAATAAATTATACATAGAAGTAGTAACCGATAAATTGGTATCAACTCCAATTAAATCCATTAATTTAAACGGACCCATTTTAAAACCAGAACTTTCCAATAGAGAGTCAATATCTTCCAATGGAGCTACTTGTTCTTCTAAAATTTTCAAACCTTCTACATAATAATGCCTAGCTACTCTGTTTACTATAAAGCCTGGAGCATCTGCTGCTATTACGCAAGTTTTGCACATGCTTTCAATTAATGCTTTGCAATGCAATGCTACTTGTTTATTGCTTTGCGCACCAATAATTATTTCAACCAATTTCATAATTGGAGCAGGGTTGAAAAAATGAATTCCAATTACCCTTTCTGGGTTTGGAATTTTAGCAGCTATTTGAGTAATAGGAATAGAAGATGTATTACTTGCCAAAACACAATCAGGAGCGTTAATGGCTGCTACTTTATTAAAGAAATCGTGTTTAATATCAAGGCGTTCAATAACGGCTTCAATAATTAAATCGGCAATAACTTGGTTAATATCGTTGGTAAAAGTTAACAATGCCAATGTAGCTTCTTTCTTTTCAGCAGTAAGTTTATTTTTGTCAACCAAAAACTGTAAACCTTTATCAATGCTTTGTTTAGCCTTGTCTAAAACGGTTTGGTTTATATCAAACAAAATAGTTTTAAAACCAGCATTGGCAGTAACTTGCGCTATACCTGCGCCCATGGTTCCAGCACCAGCTATGGCAATTGTTTTTATTTCTTTCATTAAAATAGGTTTTTGTTAAAAGTTCAACAAGTTGTCTAAATCGGTTTTAAAGCGCTCTTTAGGTAAAAAGTTTTGCTCTAATTCTACATTGAAAGGAACGGGAGTATCTAAACTGCCTGTTCTTACTACTGGTGCATCTAAATATTGGAAACAATATTGCGCTATATGCGCAGCTATTTCAGCACCAATTCCACCTGTTAAAGTATCTTCGTGTAGTACAATTGCTTTTCCTGTTTTCTTCACACTTTTTTCTACCGCAGCTTTATCCCATGGCAATAGCGTTCTTAAGTCAATGATATCGGCATCAATATTGTTTTCAGTGCAATGTTTTAATGCCCAATGAACGCCAGCACCATAAGTTATAATTGAAACTTCTTCACCTTCGCGAGCTATTCTGGCTGGGCCAATTTCCATCATGTAGTAATCATCAAAAACTTCTTCTTCTAATTCTACATTTCGGTATAAATTTTTGTGCTCAAAAAACAGCACTGGATTTGGGTCGTTAATGGCAGCGGTTAATAAACCTTTGGCATCGCTTGGAGTAGAAGGATAAACAATTTTTAAACCTGGAACATGGAAAAACCAAGCTTCGTTGCTTTGCGAGTGAAAAGGTCCTGCGCCCATTCCAGCACCCGTTGGCATTCTTACTACCACATCGGCTTGTTGTCCCCAACGGTAGTAACTTTTAGCTAAATTATTTACAATTTGATTAAATCCTACACTCACAAAATCGGCAAATTGCATTTCTACCATTGCCTTCATTTTTTTAATGGCTAAGCCATATCCAGCACCTAAAATAGCACTTTCGCATAGTGGCGTATTTCTTACACGGTCTTTACCAAATTGCTCTACAAAACCTTGTGTAATTTTAAATACACCACCATAATCGGCTATGTCTTGACCCATTAACACCAAGTTATCGTGCTTTTCCATGCTTTGGCGTAAACCATCGCTAATGGCATCTACCAAACGTTTTTTGGTTTTATTTTGGCTTGCAGGTGGCGTAACTACATTTTGTAAATTTTCAAAATTACTGCTAGCAGGCAATTCAATTGGTTTATAAACATCGGCTAGTTCAGTAGCTGTGTTTACGGCAACTTCTGGCTCATTTAGCACTTCTTCTACGCCTAAATCTATTTCCGATTTTATTTCTGCTCGTATCTCGTTAATTAAATCGTAAGTTAAAACTTGTTGTTCTAATAAATAACGCTCGTAATTAACTACAGGATCTTTTTTACCCCATATTTCGAATAATTCTTGTGGAACATATTTTACTCCCGAAGCTTCTTCGTGTCCGCGCATTCTAAAAGTAATACATTCTAACAATATTGGACGAGGATTTTTTCTGATAGATTCAGCCAAACCGCTAATGGTATCGTACACTTCTAAAATGTTGTTACCATCTATTCGATAGGCTTCCATTCCGTAACCAATACCTTTATCAACAAAACTTTTAAATTTAAATTGTTCATTGCTTGGTGTAGAAAGTCCGTAACCATTGTTTTCAATTAAAAATATTACAGGCAAACTCCAAACCGCAGCAGTATTTAAAGCTTCGTGAAAATCGCCTTCACTCGCGCCACCATCGCCACTAAAAACTACCGTTACTTTTTTTTCTTTTTGTAATTTATTTGCTAGCGCAATACCATCGGCCACACCAAGCATGGCACCAAGGTGCGAAATCATTCCAACAATATGGTATTCATTGGTTCCAAAATGAAAAGAACGCTCGCGGCCTTTACTAAAACCGTTTGCTTTTCCTTGCCATTGGCTAAATAATTTATTAAAAGGCATGTTACGACCAGTAAATACTCCTAAATTGCGATGCAAAGGTAAAATATACTCATCGTTATGAAGTGCTTTAACGCAGCCCACACTTATAGCTTCTTGGCCAATTCCACTAAACCATTTGCTCACTTTTCCCTGACGAAGTAAAATCAACATTTTTTCTTCTATCATTCTGGGTTTTAAAATGGTTTTGTATAAATCAATTAAAACTTCGTTGCTATAATTTTTACGGTTATATTGTAACATACTTTTATGGTTTACTAAAGTGCGGGCGAAAATAGTAATAATGTTTTATTTGAAGGTATAAACTTTAGCAGGTTTTAAAGTATTTTTAAAGTTTGTAACTTTTTTGTTACTATTTTGCTATAAAATTGAATCAATCTTACAACTCCATTATTATAACTGGCCCAACTGCTAGTGGCAAAACAGCTTTGGCTGTTAGGTTAGCTGCAGCATTAAATGGAGCCATAATCAGTGCCGATTCCAGACAAGTTTATAAAAATTTAAATATTGGAACAGGAAAGGATTTGTTTGAATATGAGGTAAATGGTAAAAAAATCCCTTATTATTTAATTGATGTGGCTGAGGTTGATACGCATTTTCATTTATATAATTTTATAACCCATTTTTTTGATGCATTTAAAACCATTGAAAGCCAAAAGCAACTACCTATTATTTGTGGTGGAACAGGTTTGTATTTAGATGCTGTTTTAAAAAAATTAGAGTTAGCTGCCATTCCTAATAATGTTGACTTAAGGAGCAAAATTGAAAACTGGAGTAGGGAAGAACTGAGTGAAAAATTAAATAGTTATACAACTAAACCTGAAAAAGCCGATTTAAGCAGTCATAAACGTTTGGTTAGGGCAATAGAAATAGCTGAATATTTGAACAACACCAATATTCCTAAAGTGCCATTTGTTGATTTGAACCCAATTATTTTTGCATTAGATTTACCAACAGAACTTCGTAGAAACAAAATTACAGCAAGGCTAAAACACCGACTTGAAAATGGCATGATTGAAGAAGTGCAACAATTATTGCAAAGCGGAATTAGCCATGAACGACTGCAATTTTTAGGACTTGAATACCAATATATTTCAAAGTATTTGTTGAACGAAAATTCCTATAATGAAATGTTTTTTAAATTAGAAACAGCTATACACCAATATGCTAAACGCCAAATGACTTGGTTTAGAAAAATGGAACGCGAACAAAAAAAAATCCATTGGCTTGATGGTACAAAGGATCTAGAAGAAAATTTACAAGAAATGTTGGACAACTTCAACCTCTGATATTTCTCCAAACATTTATCAGCTATTTATTTTTAGTACATATAGCTTACATTTGCCTGTAAATAATTATTACAAAATTTAATAACATGGATTTATTTGAAAAGCTAAAAAGCAAACCAGGTCCTCTAGGAATGCACGGAGACGACAGTTATGGTTACTATATGTTCCCTAAATTAGAAGGCGAAATTGGCCCACGAATGATGTTTAGAGGAAAAGAAAAGTTAAACTGGAGTTTAAATAATTATTTAGGTTTAGCTAATCATCCAGAAGTTAGAAAAACAGATGCCGAAGCTACTGCGCAATACGGCTTAGCCTATCCAATGGGTGCGCGCATGATGAGTGGAAACAGTACTTACCACGAACAATTAGAGCAAGAATTAGCTGCATTTGTAAGCAAACCAGATGCTATTTTATTAAATTTTGGATACCAAGGAATGGTTTCGGCTATTGATTGCTTGGTTGATAGACACGATGTGATTGTATATGATGCCGAAAGTCATGCATGTATTATTGATGGTGTTCGTTTGCACATGGGTAAACGTTTTGTATTTACACATAATAACATGGAAAGCCTAGAAACGCAATTAAAACGTGCAGAACGTTTGGTAGCCGAAACAGGTGGATCCATTTTAGTAATTACCGAGGGTGTATTTGGAATGACAGGTGCGCAAGGAAATATTAAAGCCATAGCCGAGTTAAAGAAAAAATACAGCTTCCGTTTATTTGTAGACGATGCACATGGTTTTGGCACCATGGGTAAAACAGGCGCAGGTGTTGGCGAAGAGCAAGATGTAATGGATGCCATAGACGTTTATTTCGGTACCTTTGCTAAAAGTATGGCAGGTATTGGTGGTTTTATAGCTGGTGAAAAATTAGTTATTAAACATTTACGTTACAATATCCGCTCACAAATATTTGCAAAAAGTTTACCAATGCCAATGGTTATAGGTGCTTTAAAACGCCTTTCGTTATTACGCGATTTTCCTGAAAACAAAGCAAAACTTTGGAATATTGTACATGCTTTACAAGGTGCCTTAAAAGCCAAAGGATTTAATATTGGTGTAACTACTACACCTGTTACACCAGTAATTTTAAACGGAACTATTCCTGAAGCTACAGCCATTACGCATGAGTTAAGAGAAGTTTATAATATATTCTGCTCAATAGTAGTTTACCCAGTTATTCCTAAAGGAATGATTATTTTACGTTTGATTCCAACAGCTGCGCATACCTTGGCCGATGTTGAAGAAACCATCGCAGCATTTTCGGTAATCAAAGAAAAATTGGATGCTGGTGTTTACAAGGAATCAGCGTTTGTTTCAATGGGCGATTTAGCCAAATCGTAAGCCAGCTTACTTTTCTAAATAAATTTAGAAAATTTTTAGGTATGGTTTTTGTATTTTTGAGTTTTAAAAAAATAAAAATGAAAAAAATTGCAGTTATATTAAGTGTGTTTATCACTATTTTAGGCTTATATGCTTTTAAACCTAAAAACGAAGAAGTAAAATGGATGGGCTTTAATGAAGGTTATGCCCTAGCCAAAAAGAAAAACAAAATTATGCTAGTTGATGTATATACCGAATGGTGTGGCTGGTGTAAACGCATGGACAAAGATACTTATGCTAAAAGCAGTATTTCAAGTGTCTTGAATGACAAATATGTATCGGTTAAGTTTAACCCCGAAGTAGAAGGTGTAAAATATACATACAACGGAAAAACTTATGATGGACCAGGACTTGCTGCTGCTATTAGCAATAACAGCATTAGCGGTTACCCTACTACGGTTTTTATCAATCCAAAATCGCATAAAACCAAACTAGAAGTGGGTTATAAAAACGAATCGGATATGTCGGTAATTTTAGTTGATATTCAAAAAAGTTTAAAAGCTAAATAGTACCAAAAACCTCATTTTATTAAAAGCTGATTCCTAATTTTATTGGAATCAGCTTTTTTTATTTATAAAAATTTGGAATTTTAGTTTCAATTAATATCTTCGCCTAACAATTGTTAGGTTATGGCTGATTCATTGAACATCAATAGAAAAGAACAAATAATAGATGCAGCTGCATTATTATTTAAACAAAAAGGTTATGCAAGCACTACCATGCGCGACTTGGCAACAGAGCTAGGTATAGAGGCAGCTAGTATTTATCACCACATCAAATCAAAAGAAGAACTTTTAGAAGGTATTTGCTTTGATATGGCTAACAAATTTATTTCTAATGCAAAAGAGGTGAACGATATTTACTTTAATGCTGAAGAAAAACTCCGTTTGGCCAT
Source organism: Bacteroidota bacterium (assembly GCA_013298895.1). Classification (GTDB taxonomy): domain Bacteria; phylum Bacteroidota; class Bacteroidia; order UKL13-3; family UKL13-3; genus JAAFJM01. The sequence continues at coordinate 89,125 of JAAFJM010000001.1, forward strand.
TAAATTACACGTAGAAACTATTACCGAAAACCAAAATCAATCAGCAGTATTTTTAAGTGAGTGGCGTAATTTAAGCGAACCTAAACTTACCTTATTTAAACAATTGCGCCAGCAATACGAAAACCAATTTACCATTATATTAATGGATGGCGAAAACGAAGATATTTTTGACCAAGTAGATAAAAAATTTGCGGTATTGAGCATTTTATCAACCATTAATTTTGTAAACGAATGGTATAAACCCGATGGCAAAATGAATGCAGCTGAAATAGCCGAAAAACTAAGTAATTTTATAATGGGCGGCTTAAGAAAACGTTTGGTAACGGATGTTTTATAGGCTTTTGGCAAAAACTATCAACTGACAACAATTAACTAACAATTAAAATATGTACGGAAATGCTTACATCGATCCTAATGAAAAAGCCAACGCAATGATTGCTGGCGAGGATCCAATTAAATTAGCTGAATTTGAAGCACGCATAGCACGTGGCGAAAAAATTGAACCAAAAGACTGGATGCCTAAAGAGTACAGGAAACAGTTAATCAGGATGATTGAACAACATGGTCATTCAGAAATTATTGGTGCTTTGCCTGAAGGTACTTGGATTACTCGAGCACCTGGTTTTAAACGTAAATTGGCATTAATGGCCAAAGTGCAAGATGAAGTTGGACACGCACAATTATTATACAGTGCTGCTGAAACTTTAGGTAAAAGCCGCGAAGACATGATAAATGATTTGATTACTGGCAAATCAAAATATTCAAATGTATTTAACTACCCTGCATACACTTGGGCCGATGCTTGTATTATAGCTTGGTTAATTGATGCAGGTGCAATTATTAACCAAGTAGCAAATGCTAAAGGCAGTTATGGCCCTTATTGCAGAGCATTAGATAGAATTTGTACTGAAGAAAGTTTCCATTTAAAATATGGTCATGATAACGTAGTTACATTAGCTACAGGAACTCCAACTCAGCGTAAAATGGTTCAAGAAGCATTAACCCGTTGGTGGCCACCAATTATGCATTTTTTTGGTCCAAGCGATAAAATATCGAGCCATACTGAAATATTAATGCGTTGGAAAGTAAAAATGGCAAGTAATGATGATATGCGCCAACAATTCTTAAACATGTATGTTCCAAAAATTTGGGATTTAGGTTTAGTAATTCCAGATGCTAACTTGAAGAAAAACGAAGAGACAGGCAAATGGGATTATACCGAACCAGATTGGGATGAATTTAAACGTGTAATTAACGGTGGCGGACCTTGCAATGCAGAGCGTTTAGCAGTGCGCAGAATGGCTGAAGAAAAAGGCCGTTGGGTACGTGCAGCCTTGTTAAGAAAAGACGAAAAATACGTTACACCGCTAGCATAGGTAATTATAAGATTGCAAAATTAAAAAAATTAAAAGATTAGAAATTGATTCATGAAAATTGAACGGTTTGAGGATTTGGATATTTGGAAAAAGTCAGTTGAACTTTATGTTGATATTTTTGCAGTAATCGAAAACAGTGGTTTAAAAAACGACTTTTCTGCAAAAGATCAATTGAAAAGGGCAACATTATCAATATCTAATAACATTGCCGAAGGATTTGAATACGAAAATAATCTTCAATTTGTTAGGTTTCTTAGGTATTCAAAAGGTTCGGCTGGAGAAATCAGAAACATGGTTACAGTTTTTTTAATGACTGGGCAAATTAGTAAAGAACAACATGATAAATTAATTGAAAAAATTGTTGAAATATCTAAGAGCATAAAAGGTTTTATGAAATACTTAAGTAACACGAAAAAACAATAATCTTCAAATTTTGTAATCTTTCAAATTTTAAAAATAAAAAAATGATAAACTCACTCGATCCTCGCATAAAGCGCGAGCAAATAAATGAAGATAATACCATTGCTCCATTAACCGAAATGGATCAATTTGAAACATACGAAGTGTTTCATCAAAAAAAACGTGGTGACCAACATGTACACGTTGGTATAGTGCATGCACCAAATGCTGAAATGGCATTACTTTTTGGAAAAGAACAGTTTGGCCGCAGAGGCTTAAGTGTAAATATTTGGGTAGTTAAAACCAGCAATGTTTTTGCTTCGGATTATGATGATGCTGACATTTTTGAAACAGTACCTGAAAAACAATATCGTGAAGCAGGTGGCTATAAAGTAATGGACAAAATTAACAAGTACAAAAAGGAAAATAAAGCTTAATAATTGAAAATTACAAGATTATAAGATTACAAAATTACAAAATTGAATATGTTATTGATAACAACTAAACAAATTAACTTTTAATTTTTCAATCTTTTTAACCTTGTAATAAAAAAAGTATATGGAACACATCAAAGAATTATTATATAAAATGGCCGATGACTTGTTAGTTATTGGACATAGAAACAGCGAGTGGACGGGCTTAGGACCAATATTAGAAGAAGATATTGCATTTTCATCAATGGCCCAAGACAAAATTGGTCATTCGCAAGCTTTGTTTCAAATATTACACCAACTTGGCGAACCTGAACCTGATACGAACGCATTTATGCGCGAAGCAAAACAGTTTCACAACGCACAGTTTTTAGAGTTACAAAACGATGATTACGATTTTTCAACTATCCGTCACTTTTTGTTTGACCACGCTGACCAATTGCGTTTTGACAACTTAGCAAACAGTAGTTACGAACCTTTGGCAAAGGTAGCTCGCAAAATAAAAGGTGAGTTAAAGTACCATGTCTTTCATGCTGATATTTGGTTAAACAAATTGGGAAATGGAAATGAGGAAAGCCACGCACGTATGCAAACTGCATTAAACAATGCTTGGAACTACGCTTTAGGCATGTTCGAAAAAGGCGATTACGAAGAACAATTAATTGCTGATACAATATTTGAAGGTGAACAATCGTTACAAAACAGATGGTTAGCGGTAATTACTCCTATCATTGAAAAAGCCAATTTAAAAATTCCTGCGGAAAAAGATTGGGAACCAGTTTTAGGTGGACGAAAAGGTTATCATACCGAAAACTTAGATCAATTGGTAAATGAAATGAGCGAGGTTTTTAGAATAGAACCCGGAGTTGAATGGTAATATTTAGCGTTGTTAATAAGACTATCTTAAATAGCTACTCTCTTTAAGATAGTCTTATTAATCATTAACCCCTATAAATCAATATTTAAATTATGATTACCGAAAAAGAAATTTGGTCAGCACTTGAAATAGTAAAAGACCCAGAAATTCCAACATTAAGTATGGTAGATATGGGAATAATTACCAAAGTAGAAGTAAGAGGCGAAAGCAATGTTTATGTTGAAATGACTCCAACTTTTACTGGTTGCCCAGCTATAAAAATGATGGAAAATATGGTGGCAGATAGGCTTAAAGAAATTGGCATTGAAACCATACAAGTTACCACCACTTTTGATAAACCTTGGAATAGCAATAAATTGACTGAACGCGGTTTGATGTGTTTAAAAAAACATGGCCTTGCTCCTCCTCCAAAACACGAAGGCGAAATAACCATGGAACTATTGGAACATAGTATTTGCCCTCATTGCGGCAGCAAAAATACAGATATGAAAACTCCTTTCGGGCCAACGCTTTGTCGCAGTATGCATTACTGCAATGATTGCTTGCAAGCATTCGAACAATTTAAGCCAGTGGTTTAAGGACTTACTAAGTGGATTCCTACATTAAAATACAAAGGATTGGTTAAGTGGTTTTCTATATAATAAGCATCTTTATTACCAAGTAATCTTAAATTATCTCCCTTATCAATATTGAAATTGTAGTTAATTCTATAACCAGCTTGAACAGTTAACCAAATAAAACCGGTCAATAATTTTTCGTAAGTTACCCTAGCACGTATTTCGCTTCGTCTTAATTCCAAATCATTGTAAGGCGAAGCAGTTGAGCCATTGGTATTTAATATGGAATAACTATTACCTTCTAATTCATATCCAACTAACAATAAGTTTCTTGCATTAAATGAGCGCCTAACTGCTAACCTAGCAGGAAATAAGGCTTCAATACCCCATTTTCTATTTAAAAAAGTATGATTGAATAAAATTAAAGGAATATAACCTAATGCACCCGGTCTGTATGTTCTGCTTGCTCCAAAAGCAATCATTGACCTATCATTACGTTTTATTCCATATAATGCAGCAATTGTAATTTTGGGTTTTACCAATTGATCTATTAAATTACTACTACCAAAATTATAATTTCCATTGGCATCGGCCGAACCAAAAGCTAAAATAAAGTGCTTGTCGTTTAATGGTTTAAAAACAGTAGTATTGAATCCAGTAGAACTTAAACCTTCGTTAGTTAAATTCCTTATCACATAATTATTTGAAGTGAAACTATTTGTAAAATATTGATTTTGTAAATAACTAACACCCAAGTTTACCAATAATTTGGTATTTGAAATAACTGGAAAATTAGCTGCTAAACGTAAACCAGCTGAACCACTTAAATCAGCTGTACCATGTTTTATATCGCCAACAGTAGCATAGTCATCATGACTTTCCATTTGATGTGCGGTTTGGTAATCATAACCAATACTAATTAGTTTATTGGGACTTAAACCTAAAACTTTGGAAGTACAATACGTTTTTATATTGGTAGCAGGGGTCGCATTTTCATATAAACTGAAATCTATTTCCTCCTCAACTACACTGTCTTTTTGAGCATTAGCAAATGAAAATGAAAATACTAAGGCAATAAGTAAAATGTGTTTCATATAAATATTTTCAATGTATAACAACAAAAATATGTAATTGTTTAATGATTTAAAAAATTTAAACTTGCATTGTTTAATAATAATTATGGAAACCGAAAACTTTGCACAAAAAGCCAAAAGAGTAGCAGTAAACACTACCAAAAAGGTACTTTTAATTTTAACAATTTTACTAATTGGAATATTTGCTTTTTTTTATTGGGGTAAATACGAAAGCGGAATTATGGCAGGTAAAGTTTTACGCATAAGCCAAAAAGGATTTATTTTTAAAACCTATGAAGGCAAATTAAATTTAGAAACTTTTGGAGCTTTAAAAGGCACCAGCCCTATTGCCGAATCATTCGATTTTTCTGTAGAAAGTGGCGACACAACAGTTATAAATCAATTAGAACAAGTTTCGTTATCGGGCGAAAGAGTGAATTTGTATTTTATAAAACGTTATATGACTTTTCCATGGCGTGGCGAATCAAAATACTTTGTTACCCAAGTAGAAAGATCGAAATAACTTATATAAAAATCCCCGAAATTTGTCAGTTCAACTGACAAATTTCGGGGATTTTATTTTAGATTTCTATTAATATTAACACACTTTTCTTTCAATTCTAGCAAATTATCTTTTATATAAACAATCATTTATTGAATTTTAAGTAAACTTACTAGTTTAAAATATTGAAGTTTTTCTGTTAAACTTATAAAACTATTCCATACTTCATCATTCATAGTTTCTTATTACTACATTTTCATTCAAAATCCAACATCCATAATCCAAAATTTAAGTATTTTCTTATCTTGCAACCATGTCAGAAAAAAAACTCTTTTTGCTTGATGGAATGGCTTTGGTGTACCGTGCTTATTTTGCTTTTAGCAATAACCCACGTATCACCAGTTATGGCTTTAATACTTCCGCAATTTTTGGATATGCCAATACCGTTTTAGATATTTTAAAAAAAGAAAAACCAACTCATATTGGCGTTTCGTTTGATACTTCAGAACCAACTGCTAGACATATAGAATTTGAAGCTTATAAAGCCCATCGCGAAGAAATGCCTGAAGGTATTTCTACTGCATTGCCATACATACGCCAACTTACCGAAGCGTTAAATATTCCATTATTAATTATGCCTGGTTACGAAGCCGATGATATAATTGGAACTTTAGCCAAAAAAGCCGAAAAAGATGGTTTTAAAGTATTTATGATGACGCCTGACAAAGATTTTGGTCAGTTAGTAAGCGAAAATATTTTTATTTATAAACCTGCCCGTATGGGCAATGATTACGAAATACTTGGAGTGCCCGAGGTATTAAAACGTTGGGAAATAACCGATGTAAAACAAGTAATTGATATTTTAGGAATGTGGGGCGATTCGGTAGATAATATTCCGGGAATTCCAGGAATTGGTGAAAAAACTGCTAAACTTTTGGTTCAAAAATATGGCAGCATGGAGGGTTTATACGAACATACCGATGAGCTAAAAGGCAAGCAAAAAGAGAATGTAATCAATAACAAAGAACAAGCTTTTTTATCGAAACGATTAGCAACTATCGATTTAAATGTGCCTATTGAATTCGATGAAAACGCCTTGGTATTAGACCCACCAAACAAAGAAGCTTGCGAAGAATTATTTGCCAAATTAGAGTTTAAAACTATGGCTGCCCGTGTATTTGGAACTCAAATTACAGTTGGAGGAACTACCTTTAGCTCCAACCAAAAAGCTGACGACAGTAAGCAAGGGCCCGCAAATGGTGGATTTGATTTATTTAACCCTGCTCCAGTTACAACTGCACCAACAAACAATAACGAAAGCGAATTACAGCTTGATTTTACAGCCGAAGAAAGCAGTACACCTAAAAATAATATTGACAACACTACTCATAATTACGAGTTAATAGATACAGCCGAAAAACAAGCAGCTTTATTGCAAACACTTTTGCAACAAAAAGAAATTTGTTTTGATACCGAAACTACTTCGCTTGAAACATTGGATGCTGATATTGTGGGATTATCGTTTTCGTTTGAGGCACACAAGGCTTATTATATTCCTTTTACCACCAATTTTGATGAGGCCAAAGCATTGTTAAATACATTTAAACCAGTATTTGAAAGTGAAACTATTTGTAAAATTGGTCAAAATATAAAATACGATTTAGGTATTTTAAAGCAATACGACATTACTTTAAAAGGACCATTATTTGATACCATGTTGGCTCATTATTTAATAGAGCCCGATATGCGCCACGGCATGGATTATCTAAGTGGGATTTATTTAAACTATGAACCTGTTTCTATTACTACCTTAATTGGTAAAAAAGGAAAAGGGCAATTAAATATGCGCGATGTAGCTATTGAAAAAATTAAGGAATACGCTGCCGAAGATGCTGATATTACTTACCAATTGGCACAGAAGCTAATGCCCGAAGTTGTAGAAAAAGAAGCCAAACAATTACTAGATGAAATAGAAATTCCTTTAATTGATGTATTGAGCGACATGGAGCGCGAAGGAGTAAAAATTAATAAAGATTTTTTACTTCAATACAGCAAAGAGCTAGAAACTGATATTGCTGCGCTAGAAAAACGCATTATTGAATTGGCAGGAAAACCATTTAACATAGCCTCACCGAAACAGTTGGGCGAAATTTTATTTGATCATTTACTATTAGACCCGAAAGCTAAAAAAACCAAAACTGGACAATATCAAACAGGCGAAGATGTTTTACAAAAATTAAGCGAACACGAAATTGTGCAATGTATTTTAGATGTGCGTCAATTAAGTAAGCTAAAATCAACTTATGTTGATTCATTGCCTGAGTTAATTAATCCAAAAACTGGCCGAGTTCACACTTCGTTTAACCAAGCAGTGGCGGCTACTGGAAGGCTTTCAAGCACCAATCCTAACGTTCAAAATATTCCTATTAGAACCGATAAAGGAAAAGAAATTCGCAAAGCATTTATTGCACGTAATGAAGATTATGTGTTACTAAGTGCCGATTATTCGCAAATTGAATTACGTATTATAGCTGCTATGGCGCATGAAGAAGCCATGATAGAAGCGTTTAAAAACAATTTAGATATTCACGCAGCTACTGCTGCAAAGGTTTATGGAATTCCGTTAGAAGAAGTTACTAGCACCCAACGTAGAAATGCTAAAGCTGTGAACTTTGGAATTATTTACGGACAATCTGCCTTTGGTTTGGCTGAAAGTTTAGGCATTCCACGTAAAGAAGCTGCTCAAATTATTGATGAATATTGGAAACAATATCCGCGTATAAAAGCATACATGAGCGAAACCATAAACACTGCCAAAGAATATGGTTATGTAGAAACTTTGAAAGGACGCAGAAGGTATTTACGCGATATCAATTCGGCAAATTTTACTGTAAGAGGTTTTGCTGAACGAAACGCCATTAACGCCCCAATTCAAGGCAGCGCAGCCGATATGATTAAGATTGCTATGATTAATATTCATAAAAGAATGCAACAACCAAATAGTGAAGTAAGCAATTCAAAAATGATTTTGCAAGTGCATGATGAGCTTTTGTTTGATGTGCATAAAGATGAAGTGGAAGCAATGAAAAAATTAGTGGTTGAAGAAATGGAAAACGCCATGCAAATAGCTGTTCCAATTAAAGCCGAAGTAGGTGTTGGTGAAAATTGGTTAGAAGCGCATTAGGGGTTATTAGGTTGATAAAGTGATTAGTTGAAAGGTTGTTGGTATGTAAAAAGTGATGTTAGGAAATTTAAAAAATATTTGGGTTGCAGGTGTCATTTAATGTTGACTATGCAACCGGTAATAAAGCAAGTTTACATAAAGCTAAACCAAATGTAGTTTATAAAAACGAAGTGCAAATGGCAGCAGTTTTAGTTCATATTTGAAAAATAAAAATCTCAATAATTCTAATCATTAAAAAAGCCAGTTTCAAATATTGAAACTGGCTTTTTACTAATCCCTTAAACTATAAGTTATTTTTTCAAAATCATTTTTGAATTTATCTTTATTATCTATTGATGACCAACAAAGCACTTTATAAAATGCATCTTTAGTTTCTACCAAACCTATTGCATAATAAATTTCTCCTTTGATATCTTTATCATAATATGTCAAATCAGCAGTGACAAAATTTATTCCATTTACTGTTTTATATATTGGCTGAGAAACAGTTCTTTTCTTTTCACCTTTTGCAAAATCTTTAATGAAATCTTCGTAATAGTCATTTAATGTAGCATAAGTTAATTCAGAGAGGAGCATTTCTTCCTTATTGTCTTCAATAACAAATCCGTAAACATCTTTAACTGAACTTTTAAATTGAATAGTGGCAACATCATTAAGATTTGTTGTTTTATTCATGTAAGTTGGAATACTAATGTAAAATACATGCCCCGCTTTAAATTCTTTTGTTGTTTGGGTATTGCCTATTGCAGAAAAAAACAAGAATACAAAACTAATTAGTAGATTTTTTTTATTCATTTATTTATGTTTGATATGGTTTAAAAATAATAATTTTATATTAATAGTAATATGACTTACTTAATCTTCGCAGTGATAGTTTTCGTCAATAAAACTTACTTTATGTTCTGTTTTTTCACCAGCTTGTTTGGCTGCTATCATTTTATTGATTAAACGTTGGCGTTCAGCTTGAATATTGGCACGTAACACTTCATCTTGAGTAATGCTAAAATAACAAATTCCATCTACAAAAGTCATTTCGGGTTTGGCATAAATACTTAATGGATTATTGCTCCAAAGTACTAAATCTGCATCTTTTCCAACTTTAATACTTCCTAGTTTATTATCTAAATGAAGCATTTTGGCTGGATTTAAAGTCAACATTTTCCAAGCGTTTTCTTCACTAATATTTCCGTATTTAATAATTTTTGCTGCTTCTTGGTTTAGTCTACGTCCCATTTCGGCATCATCGCTATTAATGGCTACATTCAAACCCATTTTTTGCATAATGGCTGCATTATGCGGAATGGCATCAATAACTTCGTATTTATAAGCCCACCAGTCGGCAAAAGTACTAGCGCTTACGCCATGTAATTTCATTTTATCGGCTACTTTATAACCTTCTAAAATATGAGTAAATGTATTTACTTTAAAACCCATGCTATCTGCTACATGCATTAACATATTTATTTCGCTTTGCACATAACTATGGCAACTAATGAATCGTTTTTTATTCAATATTTCAATAATGGCATCTAGCTCTAAATCTTTGCGGGTAATATTTGGATTTTCTTTTAACTTTTTCTCGTAAGCCCTGGCTCTTATAAATTCATCGTACAACACTTGTTCAACGCCCATGCGGGTTTGCGGATAACGATTGGTTTCAATTCCCCAATTACTTTGTTTTACATTTTCGCCTAAAGCAAATTTTATAAAACCATCAGCACCTTCAATTTTCATGCTTTCAGGAGCAGCACCCCAACGTAATTTAATCAAGGCACTTTGTCCTCCAATTGGGTTACACGAACCATGTAATAACTGAGCAGAAGTAACTCCACCTGCTAACTGGCGGTAAATATTAATGTCTTCGCTATAAACCACATCTCCAATTCGTACCTCGGCAGTTACTGCTTGAGAGCATTCGTTAACGCCTCTTGTAATTGCAATATGCGAATGTTCATCTATAATTCCATTGGTTAAGTGTTTACCTGTGGCATCAACTACTTTTGCATTGGCAATGCTTAAGTTTTTGCCAACGGCTATAATTTTACCGTTGCTTATGGCCACATCGGTTTCAGTTAAAATACCTTCTTTTTCATTGCTCCAAACAGTAGCATTTTTAAAGATAACGGTCTCTGCTAATGGTTTTACTGTCCAACCATAATCGGTAAATGGATAAGTAATATTGCCCAAACTCAAAGCTGGAATGGAGTCAGTTTTTTTACTTTCAGTTTTTATGTTTTCAAAAAAACTAGCACTGAAATTGGTATAACTTCCATCGGCTAATTGCGCTTGTCCGTTCAGTACTTTTACTTTATTGGTGTCATTGATATTTTCGGTTTTGTCCACCCAAATATTGATACGGATATTTTCGTTCGATTTTTTACTAGCTTTAAAAACCATATTTATCATATTGCTTTGCAATGAAATATTGGCTTTTAAAGTATCGGTACCTAAAAGTGTAAAGTTGGGTTTGTGTGCATCGCCATCTACTTTTAAAATATAATTGTTAAATCCTTTTAAACTTACTTGGTATTTACCTCTTAAATCGTTTTCAGGCAGAGTATTTATTTCTGTTTTTTTACCTTTTACCCAATGTTCAGTAATAATTGCATCTTTTTCAAAAATGGATTTGTTACTGATAAAAAAGTTAGCCAATTTATTTTTTTCAAGGCTTCCAGCCAATGTGGTTGCATTGATTAATTGCGCGGGAATTTTAGTTAAAGCATTTAAAGCGGCTGTTTCGCTTAAGCCATATTGCACTGCTTTACGTAGGTTTTTTAAAAATTCGTTTGCATCGGCACAGCCATAGCTGGTAATGGCAAAGTTAATATTAGCTTCGGCTAAAAACTTAGCATTGGCAGGCGCTAACTCCCAATGTTTCAAATCGGCAGTGCTTACATAATTGGCATCAAATACATCTTCTACTTCGTAAGGTTTTGGAAAATTTATTGGAACAATCAAACTGCTATTGGTAGCTTTTATTTCAGCTAAGCGTTGGTATTCATCGCCCGCACCTTTCATAATATAACTAGTGTTAAACTCCTTGGCAATTTTATTTGCTCGCATAATGGAAAGTTTATCGTGCACCTCAAAAATAGTTGGTAAAGCCAAGGCATTGTTAAAAGCTTCAAGGGTTAAATTTTTTTCTGTATTTTGTATTTTGTACCATTTTGCATCGAAATAGGTTTGGCGCAATAAAGCTATACTTCCCATTAACGAGTTTGGATAATCTTGCACCGAATTGCCTTTGTTTAAACTTAATCCTGCTGCGGCTTTTGGCATAATTACCAATTCGTTTTCGTTATTATTTCCCGTTAAAACCAAAGTTGCTGTTCCACGACTGATGCCATCGTTTACACCCGAAAGTGCCATGCCAAAGCCGCTTTCCATTAATTGGCTCGATTTTTTTTCATCGTAGCTAAAATAATCTACCGAGTTTAACTCGGCTTTTATGGCATCGTTCCAAGCATAAGCACCTTTTCTGTTGGTTTTGTATTGTTCGTTTCCTTTGGCTGTATTGGTATAATTTATACCATAATTATTATACAAATCAATAAACGAAGGGTAAACATATTTGCCTTTTAAATCAATTACTTTAGCCTCGGCAGGAATGGTAATTCCGTTACCTACATTTTCAATTATTCCATCCTTTACTATTAAAGTGGCGTTGGTTAATTTTTTACTTCCATCTACAAAAATAGTGGCATTGGTAAATGCAAAGTAATTGGGTTTAATATTGCGTGGTCCATTAACCGGATTTGCTTCTTGAGCCCATGAATTTGTTGCTAATAAGCAATAGGAAATAGGCAAAATGCAATAGGCAAGTAAAGAAAAAATAAGCGTTTTATAAGTATTTTTCATGTAATAATAGTTAGCTGAAACGAATAGCAATATATAAAAATTTTGCAACTGACAAGGATAGGTATTCGAATTGGAAAAATTGAGTTCAGAAATGAGAGTTCGGAATGCGAAGTGACAAAAATGCGGAGTAAAAAGAGATAGCAAAGAGAGTAATGGAGATTTGTTCACTATTAATACAAAACTGATTTTTTAGGTTATCAACAGGTAAAATTTTATCTTTTAACAACTATGGGTTTTATTTGACACTATGAACAAAATGAAAGTGCTTACCATTGGATTGTTATGGATATTTAGTCAAAAGTTAACTGCTCAATATTCAGTACAATTGCTTGATAGCAATACCTTTAAGTTAGGAAATGGGGTTGAATTAAGTAAAACATCGTTTAGGGGTTTGAGTGTGGTAAACGATTCAATAATTTGGTTAAGTGGCAGCAAAGGTACTTTTGCTAAAAGTGTGGATGGCGGTAAAACTTTTGTTTTTACGCAATTGCCTGATTATACAAAAAGCGATTTTAGAGATATAGAAGCCTTTGATGAAAAGGAAGCTATTATGATTAGCAGCGGCACGCCTGCTTATATTTTAAAAACCGAAGATGGAGGAAATACATGGGAAGAAGTTTATAAAAACATGGATTCTGCTGTGTTCTTAGATGGAATGGATTTTTGGAATAAAACCCGTGGTATAATAGTAGGTGACCCAATTAAGAATCATTTTTTATTGTTACATACCATTGATGGTGGTGCTAATTGGAAACAAATGGACAGAAATATTACTCCTAAAGCCATGAGTGGCGAGGCTGTATTTGCAGCAAGTGGTACGTCTATTAGGTGTTGGGGAAAAAGTTCCTTTGGTTTTGTGAGTGGCGGCAGTGTAGCTAGTTATTACTATTTTTCTTCCCCTTACACCAAATCGGTTCGTTCTGGTTTAAATATTCAACAAGGGGCTTCCTCAAAAGGGGCTTTTTCGCTCGTGAGATATAACAAATCGTTTTTTGCCGTAGGTGGCGATTTTTTGAAAGACAGTGTCTGTTACAAAAACTTTGATGAAATTGGCGTTAATGCTATTTACGAAGAACTAGGCACTAAACCTTCAGGTTATAGGTCGTGTATTGAAAAGGTAGCTCCAAATATTTTTATTGCCTGTGGCACCAATGGAGTTGATGTATTTAATTACAAAAACAAACTGTGGGAACAATTAAGCAAACAAAGCTTTAATGTGGTTAAAAAAGCCAAACAAGGAAAAGTAATTTTTTTAGCAGGAAGTAAAGGTAAAATTGCTAGAGTAGTGTTTGATTAAATTAAAAGGCTTCGTTCATGGTAAAATACATTCCTTGAATTCCATTTTCACCTCGGCCATAATCAATTCTAATATTTACCCTATCTCTGCGAATGGCCATTACCCTTAAGCCAGCTCCATAGTTTGGTTTAACATTTTCAAACAACAACGAACTTTGGTTGGCTACGTTTCCAAATCCTCCAAAAACAGTAATAGAAACTGGTCCCCAAATTTGTTTCCTTAACTCAGCCTGAAAAGCCATGGCATGATTATCTCTAAAGCGCCCATTGTAATAACCACGCATAAAGGCATCGCTACCTATGGTGGCTAGTTGTTTAAATGGAATATTTCCTTCATTAAAATTGCCAAATGCTTGTAGGGCTAAAATATTGTATTTCCAAAGTTTAATATATTGGCGAGCATCTATGGTAAGGTTATTAAATTGAAATTGGCTGCCCAGAAATGGTTGGTTAAATAAAGTGGTAATATCAATAAAATGGCCTTTGGTTGGAAAATAAATTTTATCTCTATTATCAAAACTAACCACTGCTCCAACGCCCGATGTAAAACTATTATTGACTCCATTTAGGTTATCGTTGGTAAAAACCGAGTCGCCTTTAAAATTACTCAAGTAGTTAAAATCGGTTTGTAAACCTAAATAAATGCCTTTAAATACTTGTTTGGTAGCACGTAATTGAAGCCTATTTTGCGAAAAATCGTATAACGATTTTGGGTTATTGCTTTCATTACCAAGTCCCCAATAATACTCGTTAAAGTATTTGTATAAGTAAATTACCTTAAAATTATAGTGATTGTTTTTGGTGAAAATATCAATATAGGGTCTAACGCTATATTGATTAAGTTGAGTGTATTGTGTGTTAAAGCGGATAAGCGAAGGACGTGTAATGGTGTCATTGGCTTGCCTATACAAGTAAACCAAACTAAGTCCAATTTGCCATCCAGTTTCAGGATAAACACCCCAAATTGGCACAGCAAAAAAGGAATTCTTTTTAGGTTTGGCCGAGTCGCCTTCTATTTTATCATAAATTTTATTGATAAACTTTTCGAGCCTTTGTTGGCAGAAAGCTAATGATGAAAAGTTTAATGATAACAGTAGGAATAAAAAAGTTCTTAATTGCATAGAAAAGTGCAAGTTTATACAATTTAATGCAATAACATATTTTTAGTTTTAAATAAGGCTTTCACAAAATGTGAAAGCCTTATTTAGTTTAATTTTTTATCACTTTGAAAGCCTTACTTTGACCATTAATGTTTGCTAAAGTAGCCATATAAAATCCAGGTTTTAAAGTTGATAAATCTTCAGTTATTATATTGTTATCGCCAATATTAGTTTGAAAATTTTGTAAATAAACCTCTTTGCCTATTGCATCAGTAATGATTAATTTAGTGCTTTCTTTGGTGGGACTTGTAAAATTTATTTCTAAATTAGTACTAAATGGATTTGGTTTAAAATGGATTTGTGAAAAGTTATAAATCGCAAAATCGTTAATACCAACAGTGGTAATATTTACTGCTAAATTAGTAGAGTCAATGCAATTATTAGAATTGGTTATTTTGGCATTAATACTTCCTGCTCCTTTACTTGCCCAAACTACATTTATCGTGTTGGTTCCTTGTCCGCTTTGAATGGTTCCGTTGGTTGCAGTCCAATTATAGGTTACGTTGGCTTGGTTTAAAACCGAATAAGAATATGGGTTAATGGTAGAAGTTGGATTCATATTTCCAAGTATATTTCCAATGGTGATTTTGGGTAAAACGGTAATTGTTTTGCTGATAGTATCTAAGCAGTTTTTATCAGACTTTACAGTTAACTTCATACCAAATGTTCCAGCTGCAAAATAAGATTTATTAACACTAGCATTGGTTGCAGTGTCTCCATTACTAAATAACCATAATCTGCTTATGGTACCTGATGCAACACTTGAATTATCGGTAAACAAAAAGTTGTTTCCATTAAGGCATTGCGAAGGATTATTAATGCTAAATGCAGCAATAGGTTCTGGATTTACAACAACTGTTTTAGTTACAGAATCGTTGCAATTGTCAGCGTTTTTGGAAAGTAATTTTACATTATAACTGCCAGCATTTGCGAATATTTTTGTTGGACTTAAAACCGGTGAGTTAGTTGCATCACCAAAGCTCCAAGTTTGTGTATTTGAATTGGTTGATGTATTAGTAAAAACAAAGTTGTGTTTTGTTTTACATTGAGAGGCATTATTAATTGTAAAATTTGCAGAGGCACTAGGACTAACTATAACATTTTTAATCAAAGAATCCTTGCAACCATTATTGCTAGTTACAACTAATTTAATAGTATAAGTATTAGCTGTTGGATAAACTTTAACAATATTTGCCAATAAAGAAGTATCATTTATACCCATACCTAAATTCCATTTTCTATTGATTGTTCCTGTTGCAATATTAGAAGAATCTGTGAATGTGAAACTGTTTCCATTTAAACATTGGGTAGCTTTATTTATTGTGAAGTTTATTACAGGAATTGGATAAGTATTGGTAACAATTCCTGCTGATGTATCAATACAATTAAAAGCATTTTTGGTAACTAATTTATAAGTTCCATTTGAATTAACTATTAAATTACTGTCTTGAATATTTGGAATTTGGATGTCATTTTTAAGCCATGAAAAGGTTTGATTAGCCGTATTTCCTGCCTTTAAGGTTATGTTACTATTGGCGCAAAAAGTAGTATTTCCTATTGCAGTTAATGAGGAACCTGGGTTAGGATAAACATTAAGTGTTTTAGTAATTGAATCTTTACAACCAAGTACGCTAGTTACAACTAATTTTACATTGTATGATCCTGTATTATTAAACGATTTGGTGGTTGTAATACTGGTTGAGGTATCAATATTGTTTATTGACCATAATCTTTTTGTAATTCCTGTTGTTTTATTAGAAGTATCGGTCAGAATAAAATTATTACCTTTTAGGCATTGGCTAACCTTGTTTATGTTGAACCCCGCTGAAAAAACCGTTAAATACTTAGCAGAAGAAGTATCTGAACAGACTGCATTGCTTACGATTACACGGTAATTATAGGCTGAGTCTACCTGCAAACTATCTTTGGTTTGATTGGCAATAAGAACATTGTTTTTTAACCATTTAAAAGTTAAATCAGGTGTGTTTGGTGTTACTTTAAAAGTAGCAACCATACCTTTACACAATGTATCTTTATTGGTGGAAATAACAGGTGTGTTAAAACCTGCCAAAAAATTAATGGCATAAGGAGTTCCTAAATTGTTGGTGTCTGAACTTGCATTGATTCTTATTTTATAATTTTTACTTATAAACAAACCCACAGGAAAGCTAATAGGAATAAAACCAACCATGTCAATTGTGGTTTTTGTACCAATGGTGGTGGCATTAATAAATGAACCAGAAGAATCGGAAAGCTGTGCGGTAAATACATTATTTGGAAGTAAATTTAGTCCTACGGCTTGGTAATTTAAATTGCTAGAAGTAATTTTGTTAATACAATAATTACTTTTGGTAGTACTATCAACGAAAATTGTTTTGGGTGCTTCTACTTTTATGGCAATGCCTCGATATACTGTACCATTAAACGTACAAAAACGGTCGGAACCAATAGTAATGAACAAATAAGGTTCTTGGCGAATGGCACTCATAGGTGGTGTCCAACATAATTTAAAACTATCCGCTTTTGGTCCATTTATGCGTCTTTGGCTTAAAATATAATTTCTGGTAAATGTAGCATTGTTCATAACGGGAATCCATAAGCCTGGTCTATTCCATTTAAGGTCAGTTGTATCTGAAATAATTAGTGGTGAGGATTGTCCTTGGTCTTCTGTTACAATGTCTAAACAAAATTGTACACCTGCAAAGGCAGTAAAACTATTTGTTCCTGATTGAAGTAAATTATTTTTATAAATTTTTATTATCGGTGCTTTGTTGGCTGCACAAGTGATGGATTGAAATTGAATGTCTCGCCTAGTTATTCCTACATTTACCCTTACTCCACTTACTAATTTCCATTGTGTAACTTCTAATACTATATTTGAAACAAAAGTGCCTACAGGTCTAAACATAATATCTCCAGTTATTGGGTCTATTCTTAACCCTCCTGGATAAGGTGCTACAGAATCTGGTGCGTTCAAATATGGAAATGGATTTGTTCTACCATAAGGTGAAATGTAATTAACTGGTGTATTTAAACTTTGTAATGAATTGCCAAAAGCATAACTCAATGAGTCGCCATCGGGGTCGTTTGCCCCTAAGTTATAAACAAAATCAACTCCTGCACAAACTGCTGGTGATAAGTCATTGGTAAATATGGGTGCAGAATTACAAGAAGATTGGCACCTATTGATTTCGCAGTATGTATAATAATTGGTACTTGATAATGTAGATGAACTTTTTCTGTTAGTGGCAGTGGCTCCTAAAATTATTTTACAGCAAGTGGCATTAATACCACTTAAGTTCACATTTCCTTCATAAGTATATACTTCTATTCCTGGGCTAAATGTTCCACTCGTTCTGGTATTACAATTTGTACAAATAGAGTTAACAGAAGTACAAGTTTGAATAATATCGTATCCACTTATAGCTGAAACTACATTTAATGTAAAACTTCCCCAATTTACACCTGTACAAGGTGAATTACCTCCAGTAATATTCATGGTCCAGCCAGAAGTAGCCGTTGTACATCCATTTGTGTTTCCATTAGGCATAGAATTATTACATCCGGAGCATAAGGCAAGACCTGAACAATCTCTATATATTTTCATAGTTACTGTGTAAACATTTGGGGTGCTGGTACATTTGTAACTAATTTCACTTCCCATTGTATAATAAGCTTTGCTTTGGAAAGCAATTAGAGCAAATAAAATAAGGGTTAGTGCATGTAAAAGTTTTTTCATGTTTTAATTTATTATGGAATAGTCAATTGGAAATCTTTACTCTTTTATCACCTTTATGCTTTGTTTATTCAAGCCATCAATGCTTAATAAATACATGCCACTTTGAAGGGATTCGAGGTTTACTATGGTTTCGTCTAAGTTCAGTTTTCCGCTTAAAACTGTTTGCCCAACCAAGTTGGTGATGAGGTATTTTTTACCAGTTAAATTGGTTTTGTTGGTAATGGTAATAATGGTTTTGGTAGGATTTGGATATACTTTTATATCGTTATTTAAACTTAAATTATTAATACCAACCTTGGTTAAATTTACTGCTAAATTTGTTGAGTCAGTACAATTGTTTGCATTGGTTATTTTAGCATTTATACTTCCTGCTCCTGCATTTGTCCATACTACACTTATGGCATTGGTGCCTTGTCCGCTTTGAATGGTTCCGTTGGTGGCAGTCCAATTATAGGTTACGTTGGCTTGATTTGAAACCGAATAAGAATATGGATTAATGGTAGAAGTTGGATTCGTATTTCCAAGTATATTTCCAATAATTAGATTAGGTGTAACGGTAACTGTTTTGCTTAAAGTATCTATGCAGTTTTTATCTGATTTTACTGTTAACTTCACCCCAAATGTTTCTATTGTAAAATAGGATTTATTAGCATTTGCATTTGTAGAAGTATCTCCATTACTAAATAACCATAATCTGTTTAAGGTACCCGAAGTAATGTTTGAGTTATCGGTAAACAAAAAGTTATTTCCATTAAGACATTGAGATGGATTATTGATACTAAATGCAGCAATAGGTTGTGGATATATGGTAACTGTTTTGGTTATAGAATCAGGGCAATTAGCATTGTTTTTAGCAACTAGTTTTACATTATAACTTCCGGCATTTATATAAGTTTTGGTAGGGCTTAAAATATTAGAGTTACTTGCATCTCCAAAGCTCCAAGTTTGTGCATTTGAATTGACTGATGTATTAGTAAAAATAAAGTTATTTCCCATTAAGCATTGCTGTATAGTATTGGTATTAAAATTAGCAGTTGAATTATTGTTAACTGTAATATTTTTAACCATAGAATCTTTACAATTATTGTTACCAGTAACTATTAATTTTACTAAATAAGTATTAGGAGTACTGTATGTTTTGGTAGGATTTGCGATATTAGAAGTGTCTGAAACATTGGTGCCGAAATTCCATTTACGCGTAAAGTTTCCTGATGTAAAATTGATAGAATCTGCAAAAATAAAATTGTTTCCGTTTAAACATTGTGTAGGGTTATTAACTACAAAATTTACTGATGGTTTGGGGTTTACTGTTATGGTTTTTGTAATTGAATCTTTACAACCATTGTAATTTACTGCAATTAATTTAACTGAATAAGTGTTAGGCGTGTCATAAATTTTTGAAGTGTTATAACTGCCCGATAATTCTGTTTTTCCATCACCAAAATACCAATTATTCGAGAACATACCAGGTAAATCCAAAGTATAGGTCGTATTAGTAAAAACAAAATTGTTTCCATTTATACATTGCGTGGCATTATTAATGTTAAAACCTACTTTAGGTACTTCAATTACCATAGCAGTTTTGGTTATAGAATCTTTGCAACCGAAATCGCTAATAGCAACTAATTTTACTTTATATGAAAGCTCTGTAAGGTAAGTTTTAGTTGGTGCTATATTGGATGAAGTATCTGAAACCCCATTACCAAAATTCCATTTCCTTGATAAGTTGCCTGCAGCTATTTTAGAAGTATCTGAAAAAATAAAATTATTACCATTTAAACATTGCGTAGCATTATTTATGGTAAATCCAGCTTTTGGTAAAGGATGTACTGTTAAGTATTTCATGTTTGAGGTATCAGAACAACCTGAATTACTCACAATGGCACGGTAATTATAGGCAGAATCAACCAACAAACTATCTTTGGTTTGATTGGCAATGATTACATTGTTTTTTAACCATTTAAAAGTTAAACCTGTTGTATTGGGTGTTACTTTTAAGGTGGACACCAATCCTTTGCATAATGAATCTTTATTGGCAGTAATAGTTGGCGTGTTAAAACCTGCCACAAAATTAATGGCATAAGGTGTTCCTAAATTGATGGTGTCTGAACTTGCATTTATTCTTATTTTATATTGGCTATTGATAAATAAACCTGCAGGGAAAGTAACAGAAATAAATCCAATGGTATCTGTTGTGGTTTTAGTTCCTATAACAGTTGCATTGGTAAAGGAACCTGATGAATCCGACAATTGAACAGTAAGTACATTTCCTGAAACCAAGTTAATACTACTTGTTTTATAATTAATGTTGGTTGTGGTTATTCTATTATTACAAAATGTTTTTAGGGTTGTACTATCTATATTTACTGTTTTTGGTTTAACAACAGTAATTGCGATTCCTTTTGTTGTTACGGAACGCAATGGACATACTCTATCTGCACCGGAAACAGTAAAAAAATAAGGAGTAGTCCTGATAGCATTTATTGGAGGAGTCCAACAAAACTTAAAGCTATCGGCTTTTGGTCCATTGATGATTCTTTGGTCTAAAATATAGTTTCGCGTAAAGGTAGCATTATTCATAACAGGTGTGAATAAGCTTGGGTTATTCCAAGTTAAGTCGGTGGTATCGGCTAATATTACTGGTGAAACGGTTAAATCTTGTTGGTCTTGTGCTACAATGTCCAAACAAATTTGTTGACCTGCAAATACTACATTTGATATTCCAGTTTGTAAAACATTGTTTTTATACATTTTTATAATAGGTGCTCTATTGTCACTGCAAAGTTTTGTTTGAATTTGAACATCGCGCCTTGATATTCCAACATTTTCCCATACTCCTCCAACGTATTTCCATTGCTTAACTTCTATTACTAATTGTCCTACAAAAATACCCAAAGGTCTAAACTGAACATCACCTGTTTTTGCGTCAATACGCAAACCTGCTGGGTATGTTGCATTGGCATTAGGAAATCCAAAATACGGGAAAGGTAAATTGGCAGAATATGGAGCTACGTATTGAACAGCACTATTTGCGCCTTGAAATGATTCGCCAAAGGCATAACTCAATGAATCTCCATCTGGATCTATTGCTCCTAAATTATATACAAAATCTACTCCTGCACAAATCAAGACAACAGCATCATTGGTAAATTTTGGAGCTGAATTGCATGGAGTTTGACAACGATTAATGGTTGTTTGTGAATAAAACTGACCGGGTACAATGGTGGTTAATGCACCATTTCTGCAGCAATCACTGTAACTTAAAGTTACATTACAACAATTAGTAGGGATTCCATTTAAATTAACATTTCCTTCATAAACATAAACCTCCATTCCTGGTGTATAGGTACCTGCTGTACGTGTATTACAGTTGGTACAAATGGTTTTTAAAGATGAACAAGTTTGTATGATATCATAACCACTATTACCAACCACTGCATTTAAAGTAAAAGTGCCAAAATTAGCTCCTAAACACGCTGTGCTAGCACCTAATATTTGTGTTCCTGTAGTCCCAACAGAGCAACCTACTGTAGTTCCAGAAGGTATGCTGTTACTGCAACCCATACAAATTTGAATACCAGCACAGTCTCTATATAATTTTAAACTTACCTTATAAACTCCGGGTGTAGAAGTGCATTGGTAACTGATATCGCATCCTGTGAAGTGAGAAGCTTTAGTTTGGAACGAGATTAGAGAAAATAAAATAATGATAAGGTTGTAAAAAAATTTATTCATGAAAGGGAATTTATATATGCAATATAAGTTTAAATTAAATTAAAATAAAAGTTGTTGGCGGGCCAATAGGATAAAAAGTCAGAGGGGTAATGTTAAATTAACCTTATAGTAATTAAGGTAATCGCAGCTAGTGCGGTTTTGCAAACCGCACTTTAATAATATAATCATTTGTAATGCGAAAATATTTGTTCCTGTTAAAATATTTGTTCAATGTTTAGTTTGGTAAAATCGGATTACAAATCCTCACAGTAAATGATTCGGATTGCAAATCCGAATCAGCGGAGCGAATCTTTGCTCTTAATTAAAGCCACTTAATTTTTGGAATTAAATTGTAAAATCTATATCCAAAATTAAAACCCAAACTAGTTGATTGATTGGCTACAAAATTGGGGTAACCAAAGCTATTAAGGGAACCATCGTATATTACAAAAACATTCCAAAAATATTTGTTCCCATTTCTTCCTATAGAAAGTTTAGCATGGGTATCAAATTCGTAACTTAAACCGGTTTGTTCTTTACTCAAGCTATTAATTTTATATGTTGCCACGCCTAAGCCTAAAAACGCTGATGGTGAAATAAACCAAGTACCACCTTTGAAGCAAAAATTGTAAGCATAACCTGGTCTAAAATTTAAATGCCAAAGCCTTAAAAAATTCATGCCTGTCAATTCACCATAATTTTTTGAATTGTCAATATTGGTAGGAATAACTGATGAGTCAGCTTTCATAGACCTATAGCCTAAACCACACATAACTAAAATAGAACCCGATGATTTTCGTTGAAATTCGGCCATGGAAAGAGCACTGCGGTAAGAGAATTTTTTATAATTTATATTGTAAAATAAATTTAAACCGTGTGCTTGAATATTGGCATCGGGCCTTATTGATAAATTGGTGTCTGCACCTAACGTGCGATAGGCGCCAACAAATGAGCGAGAGTAAACTTCTCCTCCGCCCCACGATTGGTAATAACTAAATGAAAAATCATAATAATTGGTTCTTCCAAATTTTCTTTCGTTACCATTGGTACGTGGAACCTGCACTCCAAAAGCTACCGTTACATATTTTAAACCTAGGCTCAGGCCAGTTTGTAAACTTATATTCGGTGATAACTTTATCAGTTCTGTGGAGTTCGAAAATCGAGGCGGATTGATAAAAAAATCGAATTTATTAAGCCAAGTATTAAATTGAATATTGTAAGGGCGTTCAAACTGAACTATGTAGTTGGTGTCTTTTTGTGAAAAGGCTTGATGAAAGTTTAAAACAAAAAATACTATTAAATAATAAACCAATTTATTGGGTCTACTATCAAATATAAATTTAGTTTTTAAATGCAATTTCATTAGGTATGAATTTTGTTTTAGGATTATCTTAACACAAAGTTTTGTCCTAAATAAACGCGTCTTACCATTTCATCATCAGCTAACTCTTGACCTGTTCCGGCTTTTAATATTTTACCTTCAAAAAGTAAATATGCTCTATCAACTATTGAAAGTGTTTCATGCACATTATGGTCAGTTACTAAAATGCCAATGTTTTTATGTTTGAGTTTAGCCACAATTACTTGAATATCCTCTACAGCAATTGGGTCAATTCCAGCAAAAGGTTCATCTAAAAGAATGAATTTTGGATTTACGGCAAGAGCACGCGCTATTTCAGTTCTTCTTCTTTCGCCACCACTTAATACGTTACCCATGCTTTTGCGCACCTTATGTAAAGTAAACTCATCAATAAGTGATTCTAGTTTATCGCGTTGTTCTTCCTTACTCATGTCAGTAAGTTCCATTACTGCTTTGATATTGTCTTCTACACTTAAGGTTCTAAATATGCTAGCCTCTTGAGGTAAATAACCAAGACCTTTTTGCGCTCTTTTATACATTGGCATGGCTGTTAAATCCTCGTTGTCAAGTGTAACAGTTCCCGAATCAGGTTTGATTAAACCAACAGTCATATAAAAAGTAGTTGTTTTTCCAGCACCATTTGGTCCAAGTAAACCAACACATTCGCCTTGTTCTACTTCTATTGAAACATGATCAACTACTGTTCTTTTTTTATATCTTTTTACTAAATTATGGCTTTCTAATTTCATGGTATTTAAACGAATCGGGAAACAACTAAGTTTGCAATAATAATGCCATTAATATATATTTTCTCAATATTTTTATTAGCAAAACTTGTAATTTGACAAAAGGTGTTTTGTATACTAACTTATTATTTTAAACTCAATAAATAGGTAAGTTCTATATTATTCAATTTCTTTTTTAGCAACAAAACTTTGCTTTCCCCCTAAAATATCAAAATATAACCAAAAATCAGAGGCTAAGCTGTATAATGGATATTGGAAAGTTGCAGGTTTATTTTTTTCAAAAAAGAAATGACCTATCCATGCAAATCCATATCCCACTATGGGGCATAAAATCATAAATGAAATTTTGTGAAATAAAAATGCGCCAAAAAACACAAAGAAAAACAAGCTAGTGCCTATAAAATGCAGTATTCTGCTAGTCGTGTTTTGATGTTGACTAAGGTAAAAAGGATAAAATTCTTTTAAGGATGTATATTTCTTTTCCATGTTATAAATGCTTGTGCAACAATAAAACTAAAAATGAATAATATTAGTTGGCTAATTTATTAATTGAAATTTGATTTTGATTTTGAATAAAAAACTTAAATTGCTGCCATAAAATTAACAAAAATATTTTTAAAAAATGAACTTTCCAGAAAATTTAAAATACACCAAAGACCACGAGTGGGTAAGCGTAGAAGGTAATGTAGCAACAATTGGAATTACCGATTTTGCTCAAAAAGAGTTAGGCGATATAGTTTATGTAGACATACCAAGTAAAGGAAAAACTGTAGCTAAAGACGAAGTTTTTGGAACGGTAGAAGCTGTTAAAACTGTTTCTGACTTATTTATGCCACTTTCTGGTGAAGTAATGGAGTTAAACGCTGATTTAGATGCTGCTCCTGAAAATGTAAATAACGATGCATATGGAAGCGGTTGGATGATTAAAGTTAATATTTCAAATGCTGCCGAAATAGATGAATTATTAGATGCAACTGCTTACAAGCAATTAATTAATGCATAATAAATTAAATGAAACTACTAATGCCTTATTTAACCATTTGTTAAATAAGGCATTTTTATTTGGTGCCAAGCAATATATAGTTCTAATAGTATTGTTATTTGCTTTTCAATTTATTGCAGCACAAAACAGAAACTACTTAGGTAATAATATGAGTGTTTCTCTCAATACACAATCATTGTCACGTTTAAAGAACAACGATTCATTAATTAATGATAAATATAATTTTAGGTTCAGCCAATTTTCTATTGGTTATAAACACGAGTTATACTCAAAAATAAATACCAAAAACAATACATTAGCATTTAGCCAAGTAAGTGTATTACCAGCCTTAAAAATAGGCAATGCATCGTTTGGCTCAAATAATTTAGATAGAACTTTAATTAACTTAAAGCTCTCGCTTTTAGGGATTTTTCATACATCAGCTAAAAATACCTTTTTGGTAACGGCTACTACTTTTGCCAACGAAGATGAATACACCTTAGCCGATGCTACCTTGCGCTATGCTGGTATATTTTTATATAATCGCAAGGTAAATAACAAATTTTCGTATCGAGTTGGCACCACTTTTACCTATTTATTTGGTGAGCCTTTACTTTTACCTGTATTAGGATTGAGGTATCAAACTAGCAAAAAATCAATACTCAACGTAAATTTGCCTTATAGCCTAAACTGGAAAAAACAAACCAAAATACCTCAATTGTTTTACGGGTTTTCTTTGAAACCAAATGGGGGAATAAACCAATATCAAAACAAATTAAGCGTTGATACAACTAATCAAACCTTGATGCTAAGGCGAATAACTGCGATACTTACAGCTGATTTAAGATGGATAAATAAGAGAGGTTCATTGTTATTTCAAATAGGTGCTAATCTTAACCCAAAGGTGCAATTTACACAGCAAAACGATAATGAGGTAGTAAATAATTTTAAGTTTAGTGGCAGTAATAGTTTATTTGTAAATATATCTTATATATGGTTTTTAAGTAATGATAAAAGAAAATCAACTAAGACTAAAAGTACTGATCTACAAAATATTACAGAAGACGAAGTAATTGATAATTCTTGGTTAGATTTTTAAAAAAATAATAACATCTATTTTAGTAAAAACAATGCTATTATTGATGCTAACTAAAACAACAGCATGAACGATTGGTGGCAAATAATCAGTGTGACATTAGTATGCACTATTAAATTTATTATTGGTTTAGGCATGGCATTGGCTTATAATTTTAAGCCAATAACATTTTACTTCACCACTGTTTTTGGTGGAATGCTAGGCGTATTTATTTACCTTTATTTATGGGATTTTATTCTAATTATAAAAAACAAAATAAGCCAACCTAAACCTACAATTATCCATATTAAAATTAATAAAAATATTCGTAGAATGGTTCATTTTTCAAGAACTTGGGGTATATATGGAATAGCATTGGTTACACCTACTATAATTTCCATGCCAGTTGGTACATTAATTTGTAGGGCATTAGAAAAAAATAAATGGCATATAAAATTAGTTATGTTTATATCACTTAGTTTTTGGTCATTATTAATTATTGCTTTACAAAATTTTTTTAACATTGATGTTCAGTCTTGGTTTAAATAAATATTAAATGAAAATACTATATGCAATTCAAGGTACAGGAAACGGCCATATAAGCAGAGCTAGAGAAATAATTCCATATTTAAAGCAATATGGTGAATTGGATTTACTAATTAGTGGTACACAAGCCGATGTTCAATTACCTTACCCTGTAAAATATAAATTAAAGGGAGTGGGATTTGTTTTTGGAATAGATGGCGGAATTGATATGAAAAGCAGTTTTAAAGAATTGCATCCACTAACATTTATTAAAGATATTTATGACATACCTGTTAAGGAATATGATCTTGTAATTAATGATTATGAGCCTGTAACTGCTTGGGCGTGTAAAATTCATCAAATAAATTGCATAGCAATTAGCCATCAAGCTGCATTTTTAAGTAAGCATACACCACGTATAAAAAAGAAAGATAAATTTGCCGAAAATGTACTCAAAAATTATGCGCCTTGTACTGATAAAATAGCTTTTCATTTTGATAGCTATGATAGTTTTATTCATACTCCAGTTATTAGAAGCGAAGTGAGGCAAATGGAAGTTACCAATAAAGAACATATATCAGTGTATCTGCCAGCCTATGCCGATGAGCTTTTGTTGAAACATTTTAATAAAATTAATGACGTCCAATTTGAAGTATTTAGCAAACATTCAAAAAAGCCTTATAAGCAAAAAAATTGTATAGTTAAGCCTGTTTTAAATGTAGATTTTATCAATAGTCTTGCTAGTAGCAACGGTTTAATTACCAATGGCGGTTTCGAAAGTCCAGCAGAGGCAAGTTTTTTAGGAAAAAAAGTAATGTGTATTCCTATGTCAAATCAATATGAGCAAAAATGTAATGCAAAAGCATTTAAATTGTTGGGAGGTACTAGGGTAAAAAAGGTAGAAAGCGATTTCTATTTAAAAATAAACGAGTGGTTAGAATTTGGCAAGCCAATTAAAGTAAATTACAAGGATGAAACCGCTGAAATTATTGCTAAAATGATGAATAAATACAGTAAATAAATAGCCTATTTATTTGCTTGCTTTCATTTCTTTCCAATATTTTACTATATCTAACAAGTGTTTTGGATTTAAGGAAGAGAAGAACAAAGTAGCTGACTCTTTTGGTTTGTAAACAAACATGATAGCAAAAATGCTGCACAAATAAGCTAACACCACACTATATGCTGCACCTTTAATGCCATATTTTGGAATCATATACATTTCTAAAGCTAAAATAATTACTAAAACAAAAACTTGATAAACAGTAATTAACCTTTGTTTATTTAGTGCTAAAAGCCACGAGCCCCAAGCTGTTCCAAAAAATACAGGAATTGTTATCCATATATGTATTTTAAAAATTTCGGGCGCAAGCGGAAAGCCATCTTTGTATAAAAACCCAATTACAATATCGCCAAGTAAATAACCACCAATTGAAATAAAAATAGCGCTCCAAATCATTAATGAATAAATTTGGGTCAAGCGTTTTAACTGTAAAGGTTTATTGTGTCTATTATTTATAATTCCAGGAAAAAGTGCGGTAGAAAGTGCAACAGGAATAAAAAACGATGCTTCACTTATGCGGGTAGCTGCCGAATATTGCCCAACCATTCCCATGTCGTGTAAATAACGTGCAATTAATATTTTGTCTGCTTGCTGGTAAATCATTTGCATGAAGGCCGAAATAATAATTGGCCATGAATGCGATAGTAAACGCTTGGCTTCTGTAAAAGTAAAGTTCCATTTACTTATTTCTTGTTGGTTTATTTTATAAAAATAAATTTGGTTAATGGCTGTTATTAAAGCTTCAAACATGACCATACTAGCAAACCATGTTAGAGGTGCCTCCAAATAAATCAATACCAGTTTTACAATGGCTGAAAGTACCAAAGTTATAATTTGAATAATTGCGGTAAACTTTCCTTTTACCTCCGACTGAAAGTAAAAATCAATAACACTGAATGACTGAAAAACAACTGCTATAGAAACTAAAAAAACAATCCAAGTTCTATCGCTTGGATCTCGCATAGATGAGTAGTAAGTGGCTGCTAAAACTACGAATAGTGAACCTATAAAACGCATCCAAAAGGTGGTTCCTAGTATTTCGTATTTTTTATCTTTTTCAGTAATGAGTTCTCTAACCACAATGCCATCTAACCCCAAAGTAGAAAATACTGTGAAAATACTCAACACACTTAAAGCATAGCTTATGATACCAAATTGTTCTTTACCTAAAAAACGGGCTACTAGTACGCCAACCAAAATTCCTGAAATAATGCGTGAGGCTTTTTCAGCAAGCATCCAAATGCTATTGTTAATGTAATTGTTATTTTTCTTTGTCAATTTTTTTGAGTGTTTTTACTCCTTTTGCAATTATTAAGCCATAAATTTATAATTATCCAAAATTTATTTCAGTGCTATCTCCAATATTCAAACTTTGCTTATTTCCGCAAAGTGTGGCATCATTTCCAATCAACGATTTTTCTAAAATGGCATATTCAATTTGGGCGTAAGGCCCAATAATACTATCCTTAATGATACCGTAATTTAATATTGCATTTTCTCCAACAGATACATTTGGACCAATTATGCAATTCGAAATTTTACAATCATCTCCAATAAAAACTGGTGGAATAATAATGGTGTTTTCAAATTTATATTTACTAGTATCGTAATTTAAACGCTTCAAAAGGGTAGAGTTGGTTTCTAATAAAATATCTTTTTTACCACAATCAAACCAATTGGCTACATCAAAACTTTTAAACTTCATGCCGTTATTAATCATGTTCATCATGGCATCGGTTAAAGTATATTCGTTATGTGTGGTTTTCTTTTGACTGATATTAGTATCTAACGCCTCCAATAGTGCGTGGCTATCTTTAATTTTATAAATACCAACCAAAGCTAAATTCGATTTTGGAATTGCTGGCTTCTCCACCATTTTGGTTATGTAGTCGTCATTATTAACCTCAGCTACTCCAAATTGGCGAGGGTCTTCCACTTTCTTAATGCCTAACATGTTATGAGGCTCTGCAATTACTTGTTTCAAGTCAACATCAGCTATGGTATCTCCAAATACAATCAATATTTCACTGTTATCTTTTAAAATATTTTCTTTGGCTAACCATATAGCATGTCCAACTCCTTTGCCTGTAGTTTGAATAATAAAATTGGTTGTTATTGTTGGGTAATTTTTTTGAATATACTCCTCAATTTTATCGCCTAAATAACCAATAATAAAAACAAAGTCGGTTATGCCAGCATCAATTAAATTATCTACGATATGTGCCAAAATTGGTTTACCAGCAATAGGAATTAATGCTTTTGGTTGTGTATGTGTATGTGGCCTCAAACGAGTGCCAATTCCTGCAACAGGAATAATTGCTTTCATAAATTAGTGTTGTTTGAATTTAATTATACTTCTTGAAGTAATGTTCTAAATGCATGGAATTTTTCACCAAATAAATCGCGACCATCTTTTTGTAATTTTGGTGCAAATTCAGCTTGATAACGCTCGTAATGTTCCATACTTGGCGCAAAGTATTGAATGGCGTATGTCTCGCCCAATTCATCTTCTTGTTTGCTAAGTAATTTTAAAAATTTATAACTGGTAAACATGCCTGTGGCCATTACATCGTGTAAATGTTTTTCTTTCATCCATTTTACCCATTCATCGTGAATGTCGTGGTCTAAATTAATGGTAACATTATATACTATCATTTTTTGTTCTTTTAGTTTAATATATCACCTCTTAATTGGCGATAGCGTTTGCGTACTTCGTTTATAAATATGCTGCTGCCATAAGTTTCAATAAATTTTTCGTATTGTTTTTTAGCTTCAGCGGGGTTGTTTAAATTTTTATCGTAAATAAGTGCAAGGTTAAGCAAAGCATTATCACCTAAAATATCAGTACCATATTCATTGATAACAATATTGTATTGCTTTATAGCTTCCTCATATTTTTTTTGCTTGGCATAAATCTGTCCTTTTTTAAATGCTATATCATCAGTTAAGGCATGTTTTGGAAACAATAAAATAATCGAATCTAAAGTTTGAAAAGCTTCAGTAAATTTATTTTGCTGGTAACTTAAATCCGCTCTAGCAAATAGTTTTAAGGCATCTTCGTTTGAGTCGACAGTATTATCTTGAATCAATAATGAAAGCTCCAATGCATTGTTTGCAATCAATTGGGTAGTGGCTGTTTTTAAAATATCTAACTGTGCTTTGGCCCATTCAAATTCGCCCAAATAAAAACTCAATCTAGCATTTCTCAGCTTTGCTTCTTGCCCAAGCGGATGCTCTAAAAAGTCTTTATCTACTTGCCCATATAACAACATGGCATCCCACTGTTGGCCTTTTATTACATATAAATCGCCAAGTTCAAGTTTGCATTCTGCGGTAAAATAAGTTTCTAATCCGGGTAAGATTAATATTTCGTTGAGGCAGTTGATGGCTTTGTCTATATCATTTAAATAAAATGCATAAAGCTTTGCTAAATCGCGCATACTAGGCGCTGTGTAATAAGTTTTTCCATTTTCGGCTAAAAAAGCCAAATAGGTTTTCTCTAAGTTTTGTAAATCCAATAAACTTAAATTGGCATTGCTTAAGAGTTTTTTATTACTTGCTTCTAAAACGCCCAATTTTGCGGCTAAATAGTAGGCTTTATTATTACCTAAAAGTACTACTTCGTTAAATAGTTTAATGGCTGCATCGTATTTTTCATTGCTTATGGCTAAATAGCCTAAATCCATCATTTTTCGGCCTTCTTCCTTTAGCCTTTTGTCCATTGCTTTGGCTTGTATCAGCGCATTGTCAAAATCTTTGCGTTGCACATAAAACCAAATTAACATTTCATAAAATGCATCAGTTTGGGTATTGGCTTTAATCTTTTTGATGAGTGCATTTTTAAGTAATTCAAAGTCGGTTGGTAGTTGAATATTGTTTTGCAATAAACCTTGAATTTCCTCACTGTTTACGGGGTTTTGCTCTACACTGCTTAAATACTCATCTATCATTAACTGCATTTGTTTTGTTTTAGCATAAAGTGCAGCTAGTTCATTATTAAATACAGCATTGTAACCAAGTAATTTGCGGCCATTGGTGTATGTTTTTATGGCATAATCTATTTCATTGCGTTTTTCAAAAGCATTTGCTGTTTCTTGAATTTTATCTTGATTAGGAATAAGTTTTTTTACAACCTCATCAAATTGTTTGGTGGCTTTATCGGGCTTATTATTGAGTGTGTGAATAAATCCAATATCTACCGAAAAGTAAGGAGAATTGGTTTTGCGAAACATTTTTTTGCAAAGCGATTCAGCGTCATCCAAACGTTTTAGTTTGATGAGCGATTGCAATAAATTATCGTAAAAATAAAATGAGTTAATGTTTTTATTCAGCAGTTTTTCGTATAAATCAGCAGCTTTATCGTATTCAGCATTGGAAAAAAATTGCGCAGCCAATTGCTCATCTTTATTTTGTGCATTGGCAATATTGCCAATGCACAACAATAATACCAAAAGTATGGCTGAATAACGTATTTTCATTTTCATAGCAAATATATCAAACTAACAATGGTTTTCAATATTTATTATAACTGGTTTTTTAAGTTTAGGTTATGTTTTGTTTAAAAATTTTATTAAGCAACAAATAGTTTTATAAACGGTTTATTTCTTAATTTTATTAGGATTATTTGTTACAAATGCATCCCAACTGGTAGCCTTTTTTTTAGCTGGAATTTTTGCTTTGGTTTTAGCTGTTTCAATACCTAAGTTTTTTTGCATAAAATGGCAATAGGCAGCTGCCAATCCATCGGTTGCATCTAAAAACTTGGAGTCGTATTTAAATTTTAAAATATGTTCCAACATGCCTGCTACTTGTTCTTTGGTAGCGTTTCCATTTCCAGTAATTGATTGTTTAATTTTTTTGGGAGAATACTCATTTACAGCTAATTCGCGGCTCATAGCGCCTGCAATAGCCACTCCTTGCGCTCTTCCTAGTTTCAACATGGATTGTACATTTTTACCAAAAAAGGGAGCTTCAATAGCCATTTCATCGGGTTTAAATTCATCAATTAAACCAACTGTTCGTTCAAAAATTTTCTTCAATTTCATGGCATAATCATTATATTTTTCTAAATGAAGTACGCCAAGTGTAATTAAACTAACTTGTTTTTTATTAATACCAATAATGCCATAACCCATTACAATGGTTCCAGGGTCAATGCCAAGAATTATTCTATCAAATTCTTTTATGTTTTTGTTTTCCATTAAAAATTTTGATTCTCAAACAATACATAAGAGAAAATTACAATAGTTCCTAATACGCGCAGTATTGATACAAAAATATAATTATTGGTAAAGCTAATAGGTAAGTTGTTCTTTACCATTTTATTATAATTTATATTCATTGGAATAACAGTTGCTAGTACATTTATTAAAACTAGCGTTAAAATAGCAAGTCTAAAATTCAATAAATCGAAAAATGTAATGATTAAAAACAAAATTATTGCAGCAATTCCTACATATAAATTGATGTTACTTCGCTTATTGAACAATTGAGCCAATATTGCTTTATGCTCATCAGTTAATTGTGCAATGTACTTTTGTTGCCAAATTCGGCTTCCAAACATAATGGCAACACCTAGTAGTAAATAAAATATAAAACCCATTTCTTGTTTTAAAATCTCAAATATATTTTAAAAACAAATGCAATCAAATAAAATTATATAAATTGCCTGCCTTAAAGGCAAATAAATATTGGCTTGAAACAGTTTTGGCTCACACATAAAAAATGGATTACTTACTTGAAAATTGCGTTAGCATTTTTTACAGTTGCTTTTATTTTATATAAACTATTGGTTGCCTATAAAATAGATGAAAAAGTTGCTGTTTTTCAATTTGATTTTTCATTTCAAAATACTGTTTTTTTAGTTTTTGCTGTATTGTTGTTATTTCTAAATTGGGGTTTAGAAACTTTAAAATGGCAATTATTAATCAATCAATTTGAAGAAATAAAATTTTTGGATGCTTTAAAGGCGGTATTTTCAGGCGTTACTTTAAGTATTATTACGCCAAATCAAATTGGAGATTTTGCAGGAAGGGTTATTCATTTAAAAACACTCAATAAAATCAAAGGTTCATTAGTTACCGTTATTGGTCATACTGCCCAATCTTTGGTTACTGCTATTTTTGGTATGTATGCATTACTTGCTTTTTTATCAAAGGCCGATTTTTATGTTTACATTTATTGGAAATATATTGCCATTGCATTTTTCATTATGCACGCAGTGGTAATATTTGGATTTATTCGAATTGATTTGGTTTACAATACACTATCAAGGTTTCGTTTTTTCTCTAAAATTGAGCAATATTTAATTGTTTTTAAATCTTATACTAAAACTCAACTAACCAAAGTTTTTTTAATTTCTGCTTTGCGTTATGCTGTTTTTTTATTCCAATATGTTTTTTTGCTTCAGTTTTTTGGTGTGCATGTTGGTTTGGCAAATTGTTTTATTGGTGTTATTGCAGTTTTCTGTATTCAATCGGTGGTGCCAAGTTTTTTCTTGCTCGATATTGGCTTACGTGGCGCAAGTGCCCTTTTTGTTTTCAGTGAATTGAGTAATGGCAATCATGCTTTTGATTTAGGTGTATTGCTTTCGGCTTACTCGCTTTGGGTAATTAATATGATGGTGCCAGCACTTTTGGGTTTGGTGTTTATTTTAAAACATAAATTTAGTTTTAAATGATTTCTTGGACCATAACAACTTATTTTTTAACTGCTTTTTATTGCTGTTTGATAGCATTTTTCTATGTAGGATTATTAGCAATTATTTTACGAACAAAAAGGCAAAATAAATTGCCTATTTCATCAGTTCAAAATAGTTTTTCCATTGTTATATCTGCTAGGAACGAAGCTGGATTTATAAGTCAATGTTTGCAGTCAATAACTAATCAAAATTATAATTCAGAAAACTTTGAAATCATTATAATTAATGACCATTCAACGGATGATACATTAACCATAATTAATCAATTCAAAATTCAAAATCAAACATTCAAAATTTCAATAATAAACTTAGCTGATTTTGAAAAAATAAAGAATAAAAAACAAGCCATAACTAAAGGAATTGAACAAGCAAAATTCGACTATATTATTTTAACCGATGCTGATTGTACACGAGGTAATAATTGGTTGAAAACCATCAATCAATTCATTAATATTTCTTCGGCAAAAATGGTATATGCTCCTGTTGAGTTTGCTGCAAAAAATATATTTGAAAAACTGCAAGCATTAGAGTTTGCAGGTTTGGTAGGAGTGGGGGCTGCCGCTATGGAATTGAAATATCCAAACATGTGTAGCGCAGCCAATTTAATATTTGAAAAAAAGGTATTTTTTGAAGTAAATGGTTATGCAGATAATATGCATGTTATAAGTGGTGATGATGAATTTTTAATGCACAAAATATTTAAAATATATCCTAATCAAGTTCAATTTTTACACCAAAAAGAAGCCATTGTTTTAACGGGAGCAAATGGTACTTTAAGTCAGCTTACAGAGCAGCGTAAACGCTGGGTAAGTAAAAGCACTAAGTACGAAAATAGGTATATTACTTTTATTCTTATCATGGCTTACTTTTACAATATGAGCATGGTTGTAAATCTTTTTATTGATTGGCATTTGGCTTTGAATCAAATATTATTTAAAACGCTAATAGAAGGCGTTTTTTTAGTAACTATTTTAAAACTTTTTGGTAAAACTAAACTTATTTTATTATTACCACTTGCCGAAATATTTCATGTGTTATATGTAATAATTATTGGCATTTGGGCTAATTTTGGAACTTATAATTGGAAGGGTAGAACCCATAAATAATTTTTTATGCAATACGAATTGAGCGAAATAGATTTTGATATTTTAAACGTTTTATATTTTGTAGAACCATTTAGCAAAATACTTGAAGAAGTAGATGCACCACCTAAAATAGTAGCCGATTGTTTAAAGCATTTAATTGCCAAAAAAATGGTAGTAGCCATGCGTTTTGATGAACAAAAACAAGACTATGTAAAAAGCTTTATTTTTGATAGTGACGATATGCACGCTTACAGTTATTTAGCTACCAAAGATGGTCTTTTGGCGCATAATGGAAGGTTGTAGAATTTAACTTAAACATATTTTTAAAATACTTTTTGTATCCTCATTTATTCTAAAATCGTTGCTAATTTGGTAAGGAATTACTGCTGCAATTTGATTGATAGTTTTGCTTGTTAAAACCAAACATTTTTCTTTTTCAAATTGGTTAATTTTTTTATCAATTAAATAATCGCTTACCAGTTTAGTGCCTTGCATACCAAGTGGCTTAAATCGGTCGCCTTGCTGCCACGTGTGTAATATAAACTCGTTTCCAGTTTTATCTTTATCTAAATACAAACAATTTTTTGCAAATACTTTGGGGTATTCGCTCAAAGTTTCAAAATGAATAGTGCCTAAATTGGTTTGAACCTCAACAGTCGTCTTACCAATTTCAATGGTTTGATTGATAATTTCAACTTCTCTTTCTTTAATTACAAGGTGTTTTCTATCCACCAATAATTGGTGTGTTTTTGAATCGAAAATGGCACCAGTTGAAATATTGGGGTTTTCACATAATTGAATCACATCATTTTCTGTAAAACCCAATTCATTTAACACATAAAATAAAAAGGTTTTTGAAGCATAGTGTTGTTTAATTTTTAGGTCAATATAAAGCAGGCCTTTTTGGTTTTTTATATAAATTTTTTTTAGGTCGTTCAGTTTTTCTTGCAGCAATTGCTCATCAATTTTAATTCTATTGCTTAACTCATAAAAGTTACCAATTACTTTTTCATTTAAAGATGCCAGTTTAGGCATAACCTCGAGCCTAATTTTATTACGCCAATAGTCCGTTTTTTTATTACTGCTATCTTCCCTGAATGGAATTTTTTGTGCATTTGCATAATTTTCAATTTGGTTTCTATTGGCAAAAAGTAAGGGCCTGATTATATTATTTTTTTTAGGTAAAATGCCATGTAATCCGCTAATACCGGTTCCTCTTGTTATGTTAATAAGCATGGTTTCTGCTACATCGTTTTGGTGGTGTGCAGTAGCAATTAGTTGAAAATTGTTTTCCTTACAAAGTTGATCAAACCAATTATACCTGAGTTCGCGAGCTGCCATTTGGGTTGAAAGTTTATTTTCAATAGCATATTTTGTTGTGACAAATTTATTGGTGTAAAATGTGATATTATTTTCAGTACAAATTTGTTTTACAAGGGCTTCATCACCATCACTTTCAATTCCTCTCAGTCCAAAATTACAATGAGCAACAGCAAATTGATAGTCGCTTTTAATAAATAAATGCAGCATAACCATAGAATCTACTCCACCACTAATGGTGAGTAAAACCGTTTTATTTTCAGTTATTAACTTTTCATTTTTGATGAAATTTTGAAATGCTTCAATCATTTGCATTTTAACTTGGTATAATTTATGGTGTAATTTTACAACTATTTAAGCATAATATTATATTTAAGCTATGCTGTAATTAAAAATTTAATAGTTTTGAACCATGCAATATTTTGCCACTAAATTTAAAATTTTCATTGTATTGTTTGCAATGAGTCAATTATTACAAGCCCAAACCAAAAGTAAAGTAGAAATTGTTGGGGCCGATTTGTTTGAAGGACAAGTAACCCCAATTGGTAATTCTAAAAAACTTTCAGGTAATGTAGTTTTAAAACAAGAAAATACCTTAATGTATTGCGATTCAGCCATTTTATATGATGATTCAAACATGGTAAAGGCCTACAGTAATGTGCGTATTAACCATAATGATAGCATAAGAATGGATGGGAATTATTTAAAATACGATGGGAATTCCAAACATGCATTTATGGAAGGCAATGTGAAAATGTATGATAAATCAATGACTTTAACCACCAGTCAGTTAGATTTTGATATGGTAAATAATGTTGGCTATTACTTAAATAAAGGTTTGATTATTTCAGATAAAAATAATTTAACCAGTCAGCAAGGTTATTACCAAAGCAGAACAAAAAATTTCTTTTTCAAGAAAAATGTGGTTTTAACTAATCCAGACTATAACATGAAGAGCGATACTTTAATGTATAATACAGTTACCAAGGTTTCCTATTTTTATGGGCCAACTGTAATTAAAAGTGCCAAAGATAAAATTGTTTGCGAAAATGGTTGGTACGATACCAAAAAGGAAGTCAGTCAGTTTAGTAAAAACGCTATTTTGTATACCGAAAATAAAATTTTAAAAGCCGATAGTTTATTTTATGATAGAAAGAATAATATTGGTCGGGCATACCGTAAATTAGAATTGTTTGATTCTATTCAAAAAATTACACTTTATGGCAACTTAGGTGTAATGAATGGCAAAATTAAACAAACTTATGTAACTCAAAATCCATATGGCTTAATGATTATGGATAAAAAGGATAGCATGTTTTTATATGCCGATACTTTATTCTTGTTCCAAGCCGACAAAAAATTAAAGCAAAAAGAAATCATAAAGGCTTATCGGAAAGTTAAAATATTTAAGTCAGACATTCTTGGAGTTTGCGATAGTTTGGTTTATGCAAAATCAGATTCCATTTTATCCATGTTTTCATCACCAATTATTTGGAATGGCTTGAACCAGATTACAGCCGATACCATACACTTTTACATTAATAACAGCAGGTTAGATTCATTTCATTTAAGAAATAATTCTTTTTTAATATCAAATGAAAAAGGCCCACACTATAATCAAGTAAAAGGTAAAAACATGAAAGGAATTTTAGACAGTAATAATATAAAATACCTAAGAGTATATGGTAATGGGCAAAGTATTTATTATGCTAAAGAGGATAGCGTAAATTATATTGGAATAAACAAGATTGATTGTAGTGAAATGGAGTTCTATTTTGCCAATAAAAAAATTAGTAAAGGTGTTTTCATTAACAGTCCAGAGGGTTTCATGTATCCTTTAGATGAATTAAAACCCGAAGAGTTGAGATTGAGAGGGTTTATTTGGCGTGAAAAAGACAAACCACAAAGGCTTTATTATCAGCATTAAAGATAAAAAAAATGTAATTTTAACTTGGATTGTTTGGTTAAAAGGATTAAATACCTATTTTAGCTAACTGAATTATTTTAAATAAAAACAAAATAAATAAATATATGAAATCAAAATTTACTAATTTTTACGTTAAGCTAAGTTTCTACTTAACTGTATTTATTGGGCTTTCAGCTAGCAATGCTTTTGCTCAAGGATTTGCGGGCGGTAAAACTTATGTGGTAAATGGTCAGGTTGATCAGGTAGCTCCAATTGACACTTTTGTTAATTTATCTGGTGCTGGAACTTCAGGGGCAATTACCTACTTAAACACATTTGGTATTGATGTAGCACAGCCACAAGGAACCGTTACAATACTTTTAGATCAAGGATACTCTGGATCAGAGCCTTCTTCTATTCAGGTAGGTGCTTCTACAGGTGCAGGTTATCCTAATATGAGTGCCACTAGACCAGTTGTGTTAAAACCTAAAGCTGGTCTTAGTTTTACCATTTCAACAACAGCAGTTGTTGCTCCAAATGGAAGTTTATTTAGAATTTTTGGAAGTACAAATTTTACTATTGATGGTAATTCAGGTAATAACCAAAGAAGTTTAACATTCAGTATGGGAAGCTCAACAACATCAACTGCAAGAGTAATTGATATTATTCCTGCTTCAGGTGCGGCTTCAAATAGGATTAGAAATGTAGCTATAAGGAATTGCAATTTGGTTGGTAACTCAACTAGTAATTCTATAAATACTTATGCAGGTATTTATTTTGGAGGCTCAACAGGAACTCCACAAAATGCAGCGATTGGAACTAATTATAATATAAGTTATGTAAATAACCTTATTTTAGCTGTTCAAAATGGTATTTACCATAGAGGATTTCCAACAAATTCAACAGTTTTTCCTTCTCAAGATACTGGTATAAATGTTACCAACAATATTATTGGTAATTATACAAACCCAATAAATCCAACAAATTTTGCAGGTATTGGCGGAACAAGTTCTAATTTGTCAGGTATATATTTACAAACCGTTTCCAATTCAACTATTTCAGGTAATGTTATCAGAAATACTTTACCAATAAGTGTGGCCAATGTAAATGGAGGTTTTGCTGCAATAAGATTAGCTACAGATGGAAATCAGTTAGCACTAGATTCAAATATTAAAGTTGTTAAAAATACAATTTATAATGTTTTTTCAAATGTAGCAAGCCAGGGAGTTTCGGGGATAAGAATAAGTTTAGGAGCTCACACTACATCAAGAAGATTATTGGTTGCAAATAATTCAATTGCCGATATCGCATCAATAAATGGCGCTTCATCTATAACAAGTATCGGATCATATACATCAGGAATTTTAGTTGATAATGCAACAAACTACGTTGGATTAGAGGTATACTATAATTCAGTAAATTTATACGATACTTTGGCAGCAGCAAATTCTGTTTCTGCTTGTTTTGTTGTAGGGACATCAACAAATGGTGGAATAAGAATGATGAATAATTCATATTCAAATAAATTTTCTAATACAGGATCAAACATATCAGGTTATCAAAACTATGCTTTGGTTGCAGCTGCAAATAATATTAATCCTTTTTCTTATTCAAATTTCAATAATTATTATTCAAATACATTTGGTTCGGGATATGCTTTTGTTGCTGGAATAGTTAGAAATGGTTTAATAAGAAATGTTTCAACACTTAAAAACTATAGATTATATTCAAATTCTGATTCAAATAGTTTTGCAGTGGTTTCTCCTTTTACAAATGATTCCATTTTAACAATTAATAATGGAGTTTCAAGTGTACTTTATAATAGAGGATATGTTTTTGCAAGTCTTTCACAATTCAATAAAGGCGTATCTGATTCAATTATAAACAGAGTTGGAGATGACATTTTGGGAAATACAAGAACGGGATTGGGTAAATTTACTTCAATAGGATGTCATCAATGGAATGGTGATTCTTTAAACATACCTTCTGTATTAATTGCTGGTTCAACTTATCAAATAAACGGGGTTTCAAATCCACCCAAAATTAGCTCGCCTAACTCAGG
Organism: Bacteroidota bacterium; assembly: GCA_013298895.1. GTDB lineage: Bacteria > Bacteroidota > Bacteroidia > UKL13-3 > UKL13-3 > JAAFJM01. The sequence goes on from JAAFJM010000001.1 coordinate 130,115, forward strand.
CTCATTTGCTAACTTATCTGAAGCTATTACTCATTTAAATGCATATGGAATTACAGGAAATCAAAACAATGTTGTATTGCAAATTTCGCCAAATTATCAAAGAGAAACAACTTGGATTCCTGCAATTGTTGATTATCCAGGCTCAACACCTTCTTTAAAAGTTATCATTAGACCACAAGTTGGACATACAGATACTATCTGGTCCCCAAATGAAATAAATGCTGCCAATACTTCTGTATTGAGATTTATGGGCGCCCGAAATGTTATTCTTGATGGATTATCAAGTTCAAATACCAATACTAGGAATTTAACAGTTATGTTTAATGCAAAAGCTGTTACTCCTAATGCTCGAGTTATTGGAATAGTACCAACTGATACATCTAGCCAAAATATTACCATAAAAAATATTAATATATTAGGAAATACCTCAACATCAGCTATAAACACTTTTGCGGGTATATATTATGGACATCCTTTCATTAATTCGGTGCCCCCTTCGGTAAATGATACATTAAGATCTGTTGATAATATAAATATTAATATTGAAAATAATTTAATTCAAGGTGTTAGAAATGGTATTTACGTTAGAGGTTCTGCAGCAAATCCTCAAGGTTCTGCTCCCACCTTTGCTACAACTGCTCTTGGAGTAGTAGTAAATAGTATAAAAAATATTAAAGTAATAAGCAATGTTATTGGTGGTAATATTGCTCCTGGAGGTAGTACACCAACAACTTATATTGGAGGTGCTGCAGACCAAGCTGGAATATATATGTCTGGAGTAGAAGCAGCAGTTATCGATTCAAACATAATAAGAAACTGTTTGCCAACAACAACCTTATCTAACGGATTCAGAGGAATTGATGTGGTTGAACTTTCTGCAAGATACCCAAATTTTGATGTAATAATTAGTAGGAATTTTATATATAATTTGGTTACTGCGACAGGTGCAAGTGCAATAGGCATAAGAACTCAATTTAGTGCTGCTAATGCAATTATCAATGGTGTTAGTGTTGGAACAAGAAGTTATTTTATCATTAACAATTCTGTTTCAAATATTTTATCAAGAGGTTCTGGTGCTAATATTAGCGTAAATAATCCAACAGGTATATTATTAGATGCATCAACCGCTGTAAGCGGAACTAATGTATTATCTTTAATAAATAACACAGTTAATATGAGTGGCAATAATTACTTAAATGCAAATAGCGGTATAACAGCGTTGTATTTAGGAGCTAATATTAGAGGTGGAATTTCTAGTTTAAATAATATTTTTGGTGTAACTGCAAATAGAAATAATGCTGGAAATATGTATTCTGTTTGTTTATTATCTGCAACAAGTCCATTTGCTAAAAATGCAGCATTTTTACTTCCAGAATCAGATTTTAATTCATACTTCGTTTCTGGTTCAAATCCTACACTTGCCAATAATATATTAATGGCAACACCTGCTGCCACGCCAACCACAAGAACAAATATTAATTCTTTGCGCGAGTTTACAGGTAGAAATATTGATTTAAGCTCTTTTAATTTTCCAACTAGATTTGAAAATGACACTCTTCCTGATTTGGTTACATTTACCGCAGGTACAAGATACACAACAGGAGGTTCAGTTTCATTAGTTACTAATGATATTTATGGTAACTCTAGAGGTGCAAATATGAATATAGGTGCAGTTAAATTTGCTTTAGTCAACTCTGGTTTGCAACCAAATGCTGTTTATCAAATTAATGGTTTAGATAATTTTCCATTACAAACCAATCCAACAGTTGGTTCTTTCAGAAATCTAAGGTCTGCAGTGAACTATTTAAATGCTTTCGGAACTGGTTTGTCTTTTACTGGTTATAGTCCTGTAAGATTAGAGTTTAGTGCTGGTTATATTGGTGAAACTGATAGTTTTGTTACTCCAATTACTGTTTTTGACTATCCTACTGCAAACCAAAGCGTTCCTGTAATAGTGAGTGTAGCTGCAGGAAGAAAGGATACTATTAGATTCACGAATTTTAATTCTGCACCAGCGGCAAATTCAAGTTTGATTCGAATTTCAAGTGGTCGTTACTTTGGATTTGATGGTTCAAACAATGGTTCAAGTTCAAGAGATTTAACAATTGTTATGCCTTCAATTATGAATACTTCAACGTATAAGATTATTGATATTGTTGGTGGACAGAGTTCAGTTTTTTCTCAAAGCTTATCAACTTCAGATAATTTTGTGAAAAATTGTAATTTAATAGGGAATTCAACCAATTCTGCAATCAATACGTTTGCAGCAATTTATATGGGAGGTATATCAGCTACGCCATCAAATTCTCTTGGCTTAGGTGGAAATAATAATAATGCATTTATTAATAATTTTATTGGAGGTTGTCAATATGGTGTTTATCTAAGAGGTAATGGGGTGCGCGGACAAGGAGATTTAAACACAACAATTAATGAAAATATTATTGGTGGAATTGTTGCTCCCGGTGGAACTCAAGTTACTGATTATTTTGGAGGTATAAATAATGCTTCTGGTATATTCTGTGTAGGTCAGACTCTAGCTAGCATCTCAAGGAATAAAATTCAAAATAATATTGCAGGTTTTTCAAATCCTCGAGGCATTGAATTAGCTACAATTGTTGGGAATACTGTTTTAGATTCTGCAAATGTCATTGATGGAAATATAATTAATAACATTGGCTCAACCGTTGGTGCTAGTTCTGCTTATGGAATTTATATAAACTTTGGTTCAGATAGAGGAAACGTTGTAAATAGTACTAAAATTCACAATAATATGATTTCAAAAATATATGGACAAGGTGGTACTCCATACATGTCTGGTATTTTTGGAATTGCAATTGATGCAGTAGCGACATTTAATGATCCTAATATTAGCATTAATTTTAATTCAATAAATTTAGGCTCAGCTAATACATTAGCATCAAATAGCAGAAGTGCTTGTTTGGCAGTTTCTCCTAGATTTCCTTATGATTTTTCAACTACCTCTTCTTTGGGTTATGGCTTTAAAATTTATAATAATCTATTTAGTAATAAATTAGGTGGTATTACAGGTAGTACAGGTGTTAAAGCTCGTGCAGTTTCTATTGGTACTACCATAAGTCCTATTTCAAATTCAGATAATAACAATTATTTTTGTAATGCAACGAATGCAATTAATGGATTAATTGTAGCAAATGACAGTACCGCATCGCCTGTAAATTATAATACTTGGGATAGTTTGTATATTTATACTGGTGGTGATTTGTTCAGTTCTAATTTTACTGTTCCTTTTATTAATGACACAAATCTATTTATTGCTCCATCAACAACTACAGTTTTGTACGCGGCTGGTAGACCAATTTCTGGTATTGTTTCAGATGTTTCTTTGAATACAAGAAATAATATTGCACCAACCATAGGAGCTCATGAATATCCAGGTGGAAATATTATCGATAGTTTGGTACCTAGAATTTTACCTATGAATTCAGTAACTTGTTTGAATTCTATTTTTAATCAAATTAGTTTTATTATTGAAGATAGATATTATACTGGTGACGTTTTAACTTATAGAATAAATGGAGGTACTTCTATCAATTTATCTGGATTTGATGGTGGTGTAACTGCTGGTGGTTATAGAATAAGGAATTTTAATTTCCCTGTTTCTGCTTTTGCAAGTGGCGGTGTTATTGAATATAAAATTACTGCAAATGACATTGATGGTAATAGTGGAGTTTATCCTTATAACAAACCTTGGGATACTTTATCAACTGGATTGTCAACTTTTCCGTATACTATGAATTTTGAAGATGGATTAAAAGGATGGAATACCAATACATTAACAAGAGGAGGATTTTGGAATGTAGGTGCATTTGGTTCTAACGCAAATCCTTCGCATGCAACTGAAAATGGAATTAAATGTGCATTGTTTCCGTCAAGCACTTTACCGGCTGGAGCTTCTGCTCGTTTAATATCTCCTTGTTTTAATATGGCTGCCATGGGAAGTGCTGCACGTCCAATGTTACGTTTCAGATTTTCTCAAAGTAATTTTATTGCCGCAAAAAGGGATTCAATTATTGTTAGACCAATAATTAATGGTTTTCCTGGTCCAGAACTTAAAGTTGTCGTGAGACCAAATGCTCAATCGCCTTATCCAGATTGGTTTACTTATGAAGCTTGTTTAAGCGAATACAGAACCCCGGGTAATATTTATAGTTTTCAATTTGATGCTTTTAGTACTGGAGGTGGTCAAAATATCATGATTGATAGTATTCAGATTTTTGATGATGCACAAAATCAAACAGTTGTTCCATTGGCATCAACTATTTGTAATGCAAGTCAACCGTATAAAATTACCATACCTAATTCAGATAATCGTTATGTTTATAGGGCAATAGAAGTAGACAAATCTGGAAATGGCCTAAGTGTATTAGATACAGCTTATGGTAATTCAAGTGATTTGACTTTAAATTTTGCTAATCGGCAAATGGATACAATTAGATATATTGTTTCAGCTATTAATTATGGATCCGAAACTTATCAGCCAATTGGTTCTGGTATTAGTCCTAATTATTGTAGTAATAACTTACCTGGAGGTACTTTAGTTGCGTTCGTAAATAGATTTAATAGACCAACAACCGCTATTGGATCATATATTATCCCTGATTTGTCTGCTGGTGCATTTAATGGATCAGTTAATGATGGTGATCAATTTAAACCTGATGCAGTGAAAAATGGTAACTCTGTTAGATATGAAATTTTATCTCCTACTGCTTCTTATTCAAATAGCAGTTATGGTACTGCATGGACACTATTGAATACTTCAATAAGATCTGTTGAAAGCGGAAATCCAGCCACAAATGTGGTATTTACTGCGCCTACAGGTTCTACAAATGCTAAAGTATCTTTTGTGCCTACTTTCGCTGAAGGTGATACTACATTTGTATTAGCTACAACGTTAAGATTTATTGGAACTGATTGCGATACAACTGTATACAGATACATTAAGGTAGCTAATCCAATTGCATATGGTTTTGTATCAGGCCCTAGAGTTGATACAACTTGTACATCTACGCCAATAAATTTTGCAGTAGTTCAAGGTGACCAATCTGGAGGAGTAACCTGGTCATGGAATTTTGGAGATGGTTCAACTGGAAATAATAGTTTCAAGAATCCTACATATACCTTCGCAAATGCTGGTACTTATAGAGTAAGACTAACAGCTACCTCTCCTCTTGGTATTCAAGATACTGTTTCAAAACTTATTACTGTATTGCAAGGACCTAGTGCTGCATTTACTTCTAGTTCGGCTGTAATTGTATGTCAGAATGATTCTACATTATTTAATGCAAATGATTTAGGTACTGGTTTCACTTATTTATGGAATTTCCCTGGCAATGTTGTAAGAAATAGCAGTAAAACATCTTTCTTATTCCAAAAAGCCGACACAAATTATGCTGTCAGTTTAAAAGTTACTAATCCTGTTAATGGTTGTTTTGCATTAAATAACAGAATATTCCCATCTTATGCAAAACCAAAAGCTAAATTCACAGTAACTAGTCATTGTCAAGGTCAATTCATGCCTTATGTAGATAGTTCTTCAATTTCTAATAGTGACAGGTTAGGTTATTTCTGGTCATTTAGCACAGGTGAGCAGCGTCAATCAAATAATTTCCAAATTAAATTCTCTAATAGTGGTACTTTTAAAGTTACTTTAAGATTAACTTCAGCTGCTGGTTGTGAGGATACAATTTCAAAATTAGTTACAGTTTACGAAACCCCTAAACCAAATTTCTTATTCACTTCAGCTTGTACAAATGATTCAGCTACTTTCAATAATCAAACAGTTTATGGTGCTGGTATTCAAAATGCTGGTTTTATATGGAATTTTGGTGATAATAGCGGAGTAGATACACGTCAAGATCCTAAACATCGTTATTTGAATAACAATAGTGGGGAAGATTTTATTGTTAAGTTAATAGCAAGTAATTTGCTTTATGGTTGCAAAGATTCTGTTACTAAGAATGTTTCAATTAAATCTGCTCCAGTTGCTGTGGCAGAATTAGGTGGAACAACTAAAACAGGACTTACCACCGATAAATTATGTCAAGGTAATAAAGTTACATTTACTAGTAAGTCGTTTTCTAATGCAGGCTCTACTGTTACATGTACTTGGATTTTTGGTAATGGTCAAAATAGTGATTGTAATTCATTCAATACTTATGATAATCCAGGTGTTTACAATTGGACTTTAACAGCTTCAGCTGATGGTTGTCAAGATACTAAAACAGGAGCTATTACTGTTTTAGCAAAACCAGTTATTACTTATAGTAAACAATCTTTTGGAGTAATTCCTGGCAGGTTTACAATTGATAATCGTAAAGTATTTACTCCTTCTGATTTAGCTTCTGATTTGAATTCTTATTCATGGAATTTTGGTGATATTGATAGTACAACTACTAATCAAAGAATTGCTGATTTTACTTACAATAAAAAAGGTACATATAAAGTTAGAATGCAAGTAACCACTTCAGAAGGTTGTATTGTTTCATATACAGATACTGTTAATGTATTTGCAGGAGTAAGTGTTGGTGAAGAATTATCCGCTAAGTACAATTTGGTGGCTTATCCGAATCCATTAACCAATAATGCATTTATAAGTTTAAGTTTACTAAAAACTGATGATGTAACAATAACTATTACAGATGTATTAGGAAGAGAAATTTCATCAACTAGTTATCTTAACACTAATGCTGGTAAGCATAACTTTGAATTGACTTCAAACAATTTCAATACAGCAGGTACTTATTTTGTTAAGGTTAAAATAGGTGATACTGTTATAGTAAAATCATTAGTGAAACAATAAATTATAATAATTAAATTTTCAAACCCTCAAGAACATTGTTCTTGGGGGTTTGTTATTTTTGTGGCATGAGCATAAATAAATTCGCAATAGAAATAGCCTATAAAGGAACAAATTTTCATGGTTGGCAAAAACAAATGAATGCCCACTCAGTTCAGGGTATGCTTGATGAAAAATTAAGTGTTATTCTTAGACAGTCAATAGAAACTTTGGGCTGCGGAAGGACTGATACTGGTGTTCATGCAAAACAGTTCATTGCACACTTTGAGGCTGAATTGAATATTTCATTAGAACAACTTATCTATAAATTAAATAGACTTTTACCTACTAGCATTGCTTGTTTTAATATTTGGCGAGTTGAAAATACTTTTAATGCACGTTTTGATGCTAAATGGCGCGAATATGAATATGTTATTACTACTAAACATAACCCTTTTATAGTTGATACCAGTTGGCTGTATCAACTTCCATTAAATATTGACCTAATGAATGATGCGTGCGAATTATTACTTAAACATAACAATTTTGAATGTTTTAGCAAAGTCCATACACAAGTAAATAATTTTAATTGTGATTTATATATTGCTAATTGGCGAAAAGAAAATGAACTTATAATTTTTACTATAAGAGCTAATCGCTTTTTAAGAAATATGGTAAGGGCTATTGTTGGAACATTAATAGCAATAGGTAGAGAAGAAATTAATGTAATTGATTTGATAGAAATCCTAGAGAGTAAAAATCGTTCTAAGGCTGGAGTTTCAGTCCCTGCACATGGATTATTTTTAACTAAGGTTCAATATTAAAGTTTTGGTAAATTTATTTTATCAGCAATAATTATACATTCATTAAATTCACCCTTGATCTTATTATAAAATAACTTGGCATCTAATTTTGTTCTAAAATCACCAACTCTTATTTTAAAATAAGGTTGGTTATATGCTAAATACGCTGTTTGATCAGGATATAGTCTTAAAAATTTAGTTTTAATATTATTTGCATTATTTCTTTCATTTCCTGAAAAAAGTTGTATCCTGTATCCGTTAATGGTTTGATTAATACTATTTTCTCTATTTTTTTTGTCTATGATACTATCTAGGTATATGGTTTCACCTTTTATTTTAACGGAACCTATTTTAGTTTGTGCTTTTATATTTAGGCTCAAACACACACAAACACACACACAAATAATAAATTTAACTTTCATATTTAATTAGGATAATAAATCAATTCCATTTGATGTGCCAATAATATCTGCGCCTGCAGCAATTAAATCTAATGCTTGTTTTTGAGTTTTAATACCACCTGCAGCTTTTATTTTTATTTTGGTTGGTAATTCCCCCCTCATGAGTTTTATTGTTTTGGGGTCAGCACCCTTACTAGCATAACCAGTTGATGTTTTTACAAAATCTACTTCACAATCAATACATATTTTACAAGCCCTTAAAATTTCTTCGTCATTTAAATAAGCGGTTTCGATAATGACTTTTACTTTTTTATTTTGTAAATGGCATACCGTCACCACAGATTGTATGTCGTTTTGTACCGTTTGAATATCATCACTTTTAAATGCTGCAATATTCATTACCATATCTATTTCATCAGCTCCACTTATAAGGGCTTTTTTAGCTTCTTCAACCTTTGCTCCAACTGTTGAGTAGCCTAATGGAAAACCGGCAACAGTTACAAGTTTAATAGGTTTTTTGCCAATTGTTTTTTTTGCCAATTGCACGTAATAGGGCGATACGCAAACTCCATAAAATCCATGCTCAATAGCTTCATTGCACAATTGTATAATATCTTCTTTTGTACAATCAGGTTTAAGATTCGTATGTTCTATATATTTTGCTAATTCCATTTATAGTATTTATAATTTGTATTGAAAGTAATGCTATACTTTCAATACAATATATTATTTTAATGTTAAACCGCCTCTTTGCCGTGGCATTGCTTAAACTTCTTGCCACTACCACAAGGACATAAATCGTTTCTTCCAATTTTATTGTCTACAAATACTTGTTGTTGTTTTGGCTTATTACTTACACTTTGACCTGCTTCAATAGCTCTTTGTTGGGCCTCCGATAAATCATCTGTTCTGCTTGTTTGAAGTTTTGGAGCAGGTTCTTTTCTTGGCATTTGGCTAGTAGTAGAAATATTATTGTTGTTATTAACCATAATATGGCCTTTAAATAACATTCCTAAAACTTCTCTATTGATACGGCTAAGTAAGCCTTTGAATAAGTTAAACGATTCTAATTTGTAAATCAATAATGGATCTTTTTGTTCAAATACAGCATTTTGTGATGATTGTTTTAATTCATCCATTTCGCGTAAATGTTCTTTCCATTCATCATCAATAATCCAAAGTGTGGCAAATTTTTCGAATATTTTGGCTACTTCTTTACCTTGGTTTGTTACTGCATTTTTAATATTAATAGGTAATTGAATATTGCGCAAACCATCAGTAATCGGAACTACAATCATTTCATGGTCTTGAACATTATTATTGGTATTTATGTCGTTAAATACCGGATATGCCTGAGCTGACATGTGACTTACTTTGTTTTTGTAATGTTCGCTTAACTCGTGCATAAATGCTTCAACCACTACCTCTGTTTTACCAGTAAATTCATCTTCAGTTAACTGAGGCTCGTAAGCCAATAAGCGTAAAACTTCAATTTTAAATTCTTGGAAGTTTTTTAAATCTTGATAAGTTTCAACCAATTCGTAACACAAATCGTGCAACATATTGCTTAAATCTAATTCTAATTTATCGCCATAAAGGGCATTTCTACGTTTGGAGTAAATCACTTCGCGTTGCGAGTTCATTACATCATCGTATTCTAACAAACGTTTACGAACGCCAAAGTTGTTTTGCTCAACTTTACGTTGTGCGTTTTCAATATTTTTGGTAATCATAGAGTGCTCAATGTTCTCACCCTCTTTCATACCTAATCTATCCATTACTTTAGCAATACGCTCGCTTCCAAACAAACGCATCAAATCGTCTTCTAAACTGATATAGAAACGTGATGAACCTGGATCGCCTTGACGACCTGCACGTCCACGTAACTGTCTATCAACCCTGCGCGATTCATGACGTTCAGTACCTATAATTGCTAAACCTCCTGCATCTTTTACACCTTCTCCTAGTTTTATATCCGTTCCCCTTCCAGCCATGTTGGTTGCAATGGTAACTGCTCCTTTTTGACCAGCTTCAGCAATAACTTCAGCCTCACGTTGATTTTGTTTTGCGTTTAACACATTGTGTTTAATTTTACGCATGGTTAGCATACGGCTTAATAATTCCGATACCTCCACTGAAGTAGTACCAACCAATGTTGGACGGCCAGATTCAGATAATTTTACTACATCATCAATTACTGCGTTGTATTTTTCGCGTTTGGTTTTGTAAATGATATCGTTTTCATCTTTACGCGCAATTGGGCGATTTGATGGAATAACTACCACATCCAATTTGTAAATTTCCCATAACTCACCTGCTTCAGTTTCAGCAGTTCCCGTCATACCACAAAGTTTATGGTACATTCTAAAGAAGTTTTGTAAAGTTACAGTTGCGTATGTTTGAGTTGCAGCTTCTACTTTTACATTTTCTTTAGCTTCTAAGGCTTGGTGCAATCCATCGCTGTATCTGCGTCCATCCAATACACGACCAGTTTGTTCATCTACAATTTTTACTTTTCCGTCCGAAATAATGTATTCTACATCTCTATCGAACATACAATATGCTTTCAGCAATTGATTAACAGTGTGAATTCGTTCAGATTTGATTGAAAAATCAAGTAATAATTGTTCTTTTTCTGCTAATCTTTGTTCTGTGGTTAATTCAGTTTTATTTTCTATTTGTGCAATAGCTGAGCCTACATCAGGAATAATAAAGAATTGTGAATCTTCGCCACTTGCAGTAATTAATTCAGCTCCTTTTTCTGTTAAATCTATAGAGTTAACTTTTTCGTCAATGGTAAAGAATAAATCAGCATCAACCTTATGCATTTCCTTTTGTTGGTCTTGCAAATAAAAGCTTTCTGTTTTTGTTAATACTTGTTTGATACCTTGTTCACCTAAATATTTAATTAAGGCAGTATTTTTAGGCATTGCTCGGTGTGCTTGTAATAATTTAAAGCCACCATTTTTTTCATCGCCTGCGGCAATTAATTTCTTAGCATCTGCCAATACATTGTTAAATACTTGTTTTTGAGCATTTACCAAACGTTCAATACGTGGTTTTAAAGCAAAAAATTCTTGCTCATCGCCTTTAGGTACAGGTCCTGAAATAATCAATGGTGTTCTCGCATCATCAACTAAAACTGAATCCACCTCATCCACCATTGCAAAATGGTGTTTGCGTTGAACCAATTCCTCTTTATCACGCGCCATATTATCGCGCAGGTAATCAAAACCAAATTCGTTATTGGTTCCGTAAGTAATATCGGCTAAGTATGCTTGGCGTCTTGCTTCAGAGTTGGGCTCATGGTAATCAATACAATCTACCTTCAATCCATGAAATTCGAATAATGGTGCATTCCATTCACTATCTCTTCGTGCTAAGTAATCGTTAACTGTAACTAAGTGAACACCTTCGCCCGCTAGTGCATTTAAATAAGCAGGTAAAGTTGAAACCAAGGTTTTACCTTCACCAGTTCCCATTTCCGAAATTTTTCCGCTGTGCAAAACGATACCACCAATTAGCTGCACATCGTAATGAACCATGTTCCATACCACCGTATTTCCCGCGGCATCCCAAGTATTTGCATAAATAGCCTTGTCTCCATCAATGGTTACAGGTTTTTTAGGCTTTGTTTTTGCTGCCAAATCACGGTCAAATTGACTAGCAGTTACTACCAATTGTTTATTTTCTGTTAGTCTTCGAGCGGTTTCTTTCACCACTGCAAATGCTTGAGGCAAAATTTCATTCAACGCTTTTTCTATTTGTTCATCGCGTTGTTTCCTTAACTTATCTACCTCTTTGAATATGTCATCTTTTCCTTGTAAATCAATTCCTTCAACTTCGGTTTCTTTTAACAATTCCGCTATGCTATTATCAATAGTAGCTAATTCAGATTTTATAAATTCTTTAAATTCAGCTGTTTTGTTTCTTAGCTCGTCATCAGTTATGTTTTGTAACTTAGCGAACTCAAGTTTAATTTGTTCTACAATGGGGTAAATTGGTTTTAAATCTCTATCTGATTTGTTTCCAAATAGTTTTTTTAACAGGGAATTTAACATATAAAAAGTCGATATTTTTTTAGTAAATAATATTTTGCAAATTAATAAATTTAAAGCATCAATTTGCTACTAAATTATTAAGCAATTCAGTTATTGCGAAAATTAAACCAAGTGTCAATTGTTGACTATTTGGCTTGTTTTTTTGTTTGAAAGTAAAAAAGCCCGATTTCAATATTGAAATCGGGCTTTTTTTTTGAAATAATTTTCTAAATTATGCTTCAGCAGTTTCAGCTTTAGGAGCTAAAGGTAAAACTGATACATAACTACGATCGTTCGCTTTTTTGCGGAAAACAACTGTTCCATCAATTAAAGCAAATAATGTATGGTCTTTTCCAATTCCAACATTATCGCCTGGGTGATGTTTAGTTCCACGTTGACGGATAATGATATTACCAGCATCAGCGCGTTGTCCACCAAAAATTTTAACGCCTAAACGTTTACTATGCGATTCTCTACCGTTTTTCGAACTTCCGACACCTTTCTTGTGAGCCATGGTATTTTAAATTTTTTTTAGTTAAACAATAAATTAAGCGTTTATAGCTTCAATTTGAATTTGAGTGAAACATTGGCGATGGCCATTGAATTTTCTGTATCCTTTTCTGCGTTTTTTCTTAAAAACGATAACTTTATCGCCTTTTAAGTGCGATAAAACTTTAGCTTTTACAGTTGCGCCAGCTACGGTTGGCAAACCTACGGTTACATTGCTACCATTATCTAATAGCATTACCTTGTCGAATTGAACACTGGCGCCTTCTTCGTGTTGTAAGCGGTGTACATACACTTTCTGGTCTTTTTCAACTTTAAATTGTTGGCCAGCAATTTCTACGATTGCATACATGATTTTTATATTTATTTAATTTTAAGGGCTGCGAATATAAAGTAAACTTATTTAATTACAAATACTTGCCTTATTTTTTTTAGTTTTGAGTACCTAGTTCTTAGTACTTAGTTATGAGTAGATAGTTATTCTTTTAGCATTTTTGGCATTTGGTATTTAGAATTTACCCCAAAAACTCGTCAATGGCTGCGTTCACTTCTTCACTTTTTTCTATTTGTACAAAATGACCTGCATTTTTTACAATTTTAACTAAACTATTGGTTATTAAAGCATTTGCTTTTTTAGCTATGCTTTGAATACTCTCGGTTGGATGTAATAATTTATTAGGAATCATGGCATCGTTATCGCCAAAAATAATAAGCGTTGGCATTGTTAAACTTGGCAAAAACTGCTGCACTTGCTCATTTAACATAGCCGAAATAGATTCTTTTACCATACGTTGCCACTTTACGCTGGAGTGAATTGGAATAAATTCTTTGGCATCTTTTACCAAGTTTTTGATAACCAATTTATCAAAATTATAAAAGCTGCTATGAATGGCGCTTTCTAAATTTTGTTCGTTGGTTGAAAACAATTGCCCAAACTGCATGCTGTTATTGATCATCATTTTATCAAATTCGTTAAAATATTCTAATCCGCTTGCAGCTACTAAAACCAATTTATTTACCAAATGAGGATAACGCAACGAAAGCACCAATGCCACTTGCCCGCCCATGCTATGACCAACTAAAACCACACCGGTTAAGTTCAATTTATCAATAAATTTTTTCACACATTCAGCATAAAAAAACATGCTGTATTTGTAATCACCGTTACTGGAGTGTCCGTTTCCCGGCAAATCAAGGGCAATACAGCGATAAGTTTTGCTCAACTCAGCTATATTACTTTGCCAAACACCTTTAAAATTTGCCAATCCGTGAATAAAAACCAATGTTTTTGAGCCACTTCCTGTTTCGGTATATGCAATTTGAATTTGCTTTTCTATTTCTACTTTTTTCAAAAACTTAATTATTACTAACGTTCGCAAGGTATTGTTTTTTTAATAACATCCTTTGATTTGTGATTTTTGAGGTGAGAATTGTGAATTGTAAGTTGTGAGATGTGAAATGTGAGTTGAGAAATGGTGAGGGATATAATAAAAACGAAATTCAAAACGCGAAACTCGAAAACCCGAAACTCGTAACTCGCAACAATATTTGGCATTTATATTGTCAATATTACTATTTTTACGATTACTAAAAACATTTATAAATGATAGATATGGCTGATGATGTGATGTTTGAAGAGTGGACAGAAAACGATGATGCGAATTTTGAAACCATTCCAATTAACTTAAACGATAAAGATTTGGATTTAAAGGTGGAAGATTTGCCCGAAGTGCTGCCAATTTTGCCACTACGTAATACAGTATTGTTTCCAATGATGGCTTTGCCAGTTAGCATTGGTAGGGTAAAATCTAACAAATTAATAAAAGAAGCTAAAAAGAATAAATCGTTTATTTTGGTTGTGGCACAAAAAAATGTAAACGCTGAAGAGCCAACTATAGACGATTTATATACTACCGGAACTTTAGCCAAAGTTTTGCGTATTATCAAATTGCCCAATAATCAGGAAACTGTGTTTTTGCAAGGCGTAAAGCAGATTACTTTAAAATCGGTTGAAACTACTGAGCCTTATTTAAAAGGAACTTTTACCATTAATGAACAAATTGACGATAGCAAAGAAACTTTAACAAAGGATTTATTATCGACTATAAAAAGTGTAGCTTCTGATTTAATGCAATTGCAAGGTTCGTTTTCGCCCGATTTAATTAATGGTGTAAAACGAATTGACAATCCGTTTTTATTAATGGCATTGGTAGCTACCAATTTAAATAGCGATATTGCTGCTAAGCAAAAAATTCTTGAAAACGAATCGGCTGGAAAAATGGCTGCCATTTTAGTGGAGCAAATGATGGCTGAAAAGGAGCTGTTAAAACTTAAAAATAAAATTCAAGATAAAGTTCGTGGCGATATGGATAAACAGCAACGCGAATTTTTCTTACATCAGCAAATAAAAGCCATTAACGAAGAGCTTGGTTCTGAAAGTCCTGAACAGGAAATTGAAACCATAAAAGCAAAGGGCAAAACGAAAAAATGGAAGCCTGAAATAGAAGAAGCTTTTAACAAAGAAGTAGAGCGTTTACGCAGAATTAACCCTATGGCTCCTGATTACAGTATTCAAATAAATTACTTGAATACTTTGTTAGACTTGCCTTGGAGTGAGGTTACAATTGATAATTTTGATTTAAAACGCGCTGAAGAAATTTTAAACGAAGACCATTTTGGACTAGAAAAAGTGAAGAAACGTATTTTAGAATATTTGGCTGTTTTAAAATTAAAAGGCGATATGAAAAGCCCAATTTTGTGTTTATACGGCCCTCCGGGTGTGGGTAAAACCAGTTTGGGTAAATCAATAGCCAAGGCGTTAGATAGAAAATATGCTCGTATAGCTTTAGGTGGATTGCACGATGAAAGTGAAGTACGCGGACACCGCAGAACTTATATTGGTGCTATGCCTGGACGTATTATTCAAAACCTAAAAAAGGTAAAAAGTAATAATCCGGTTTTTGTGTTGGATGAAATTGATAAAATACAAACTAGTTTTAGAGGCGATCCATCAAGTGCTTTATTAGAGGTACTTGACCCTGAGCAAAATGGTACTTTTTACGATAATTTTATAGAAATAGATTACGACCTTTCGAACGTCATGTTTATAGCTACTGCCAATAATTTAGATGCTATTCAACCTGCCTTGTTAGATAGGATGGAAATAATTGAAATTAACGGTTATACGTTGGAAGAAAAAATTGAAATTGCTAAAAAATATTTGATTCCAAAACAAGAAAAAAACCATGGTTTAAAAGAAAATAGTTTTACCATAAGCAATGAAGTTTTAGAAAAAATTATAGATGGTTATACCCGCGAAAGTGGTGTGCGAGGTTTAGAGAAACAAATTGCAGCGTTAGCGCGCCATGTGGCTATGCAAAAAGTAATGTTTAAAAAGAATAAAAAAACTTTTTCGGTAGCCGATTTACAAACAATTTTAGGAGTAGAACGTGGCGAAAAAGAAATGTATCAAGGTAATGAGGTAGCCGGTGTGGTTACAGGTTTAGCTTGGACAAGTGTAGGTGGCGAAATTTTATTTATAGAAAGTAGTCTTACGCAAGGCAATGGAAAACTACAACTTACGGGTCAGCTTGGCGATGTAATGAAAGAGTCGGCTTTAACGGCTTTAACATTTTTAAAAGCACATTGCGATTATTTGGGCATTAATCCAAAAGTGTTTAATCAATTTGATGTGCATATACATGTGCCTGCGGGAGCGGTTCCAAAAGATGGACCATCGGCTGGTGTTACCATGCTTACTTCGTTGGCAAGTTTGTTTACCCAACGTAAAGTAAAACCTCAATTGGCTATGACTGGCGAAATTACTTTACGTGGAAAAGTATTGCCAATTGGTGGTGTAAAGGAAAAAATATTAGCAGCAAAACGTGCTGGAATTAATACCATTTTGCTTTGCGAAGCCAATAGAAAAGATGTGGAAGAAATTAACAAAAGCTATTTAACTGATATTACTTTCCATTATGTAAAAAACATGTTAGAAGTAGTTGATTTTGCTTTACTTGACGAAAAAGTAAACAATCCAGTTAATATGGAAATTGTTGAAGTTAAACCAGCTACAATTTAATAGTATGCCTCAAGTCTTAAATCAAAATGAGACTTGAGGTAAAAAAATTAAAGTTTTCCGGTACTTCCATAACCACCAGCACCACGGCCTGTTTCGCTTAACTCAGTAGTAATTTCCCATGCAGCAGTTTCATGCTTGGCAATAACCAATTGCGCAATGCGCTCCCCATTTTTTATTTCAAACGGCTCGGTTCCATGATTAATTAAAAGTACTTTAACTTCGCCTCTATAATCAGCATCAATTGTGCCTGGACTATTTAAAACAGTAATTCCATGCTTAAAAGCTAAACCACTTCTTGGTCTTACTTGGGCTTCGTAGCCTACTGGAATTTCCATAAATAAACCCGTAGGTATAAGTGCTTTTGAATTTGGATTTAAAATTATTGACTCACTTACAAAAGATCGTAAATCCATACCTGCGGCATGAGCTGTTTCATAGGCAGGTAAATCGTTGTTGGAAGTATTAATTATTTTTATTTTCATAAAACTAGTGATTAAATATTGTTTTAAAACGCTTTTCAACTATAAAAGCAATGGCAATAAAAAGGAATAGTAGAAAAGTATTGATACCATATAAAATAATTGGCTCAGTAAATATACCAGATAGCAATTTACTAAAATAAAAAATAGCTATTGCAGTTAAAGTGTAACCCAAAAACTTACCAATATTATATTCGATAGGATAATATTTTTTACCCATTAGGTAGCAAACTACCATCATGCTAAAATAGCAGATAAGTGTGGCCCAAGCCGAACCCGTATACCCATAAATAGGAATCCAAATGAAGTTTAACAACAAGGTAATTCCAGCCCCCATGAGAGATATGTTTGCTCCTTTTTTATTATTGTCACTTAGTTTGTACCAAATAGATAAATTATAATAAATACCAAGGAACATATTGGCTAATAATAAAATTGGTACTACATGTAAACCCTCATAAAATTTTGCATCTATGAAGTGTTTAAAGAAATCAATAAATAGAGTAACTACTAAAAACAAGCAGAGGCAAATGATGATAAAATAGTCCATTACCACTGCATAAATGGTTCGCTTATCTGAACTTTTTGAATGACTAAAAAAGAAGGGTTCAGCAGCAAATTTAAAAGCTTGTATAAACAAAGTCATTAAAATGGAAAGTTTGTAATTAGCTGCATAAACTCCATTCATTTCATTAGCTAAATGAGCATCAGGATATAAGTATTTTATTAATACACGATCTAAGGTTTCGTTTATCATGCCCGCAAAACCTACAATAATTAAAGGTGCTCCATAAATTATCATTTGCTTCCAAATCATTTTATCAAAACCTAGTTTAATGTTTTTAAACTCAACCAACAGAAGTGGAATGGTTATAATACTGGCAATTAAGTTACTAATAAATACATACTTTATACCAACCTGTCCATTGAACAAAGGCATTTCAATACCTTTATTTTGTAAATAGGGGCATAACATTAAGAAGTATAGATTGAAAATAATATTGCTGAAAATATTAATATTTTTTACTAAAGCGAACTTTAAAGGTTTATTTTGTTGACGCAATAAAGCAAATGGCAAAAATGTAAGTGCATCAAGACCTATTATTAATGCAAAATAAATAATATACTCTGCATGTTCCGGATATCTTATGAGGTTGGCTATGGTATGTGCAAATAATACCGTTCCTACCATAAAAATTATGGAGGTTACTAAAATTGATATTAATGCTGTAGAAAAAATTCGAGGATTATTTTTATTGCTATTTGAAAACCTAAAATAAGCTGTTTCCATACCATACATGAGCACCACATTTAAAAACGAAACATAGCCATACATTTCAGCCACAGTTCCAAAGTCGGCTTTTGAAAACAATGCAGTGTGTAGTGGTACCAACAAGTAGTTTAAAAATCTACCTAAAATAGTACTTAAACCATAAACAGCTGTTTGCCCTGCAAGCTTTTTAATAGTACTCATTATTTTTTACTTGGTATTGAATTTTCAATGCTTTGTTTAATGTAAGCGTTTATAAAATCGTAAATTAATTGATACGATTCATTGTATTTACTTAATGTTACAGCATATGCTTTATCATCAATATCATGATAAAAACTATAATTTCCCATTAAATAAAAAAAGAATGATTTGACGCCAGCTTCTGTAAAATAATAATGGTCACTATTAGCAGCTTTTCCTCTTGAATTAATATTGGGTAAATAGTTTCCTTGTTCATTGATATAACGCAATAATTTAAATTCATCAGGAAATTCAGTGGCATTAACTGCCGTCATTCCTTTATCGCCCGTTGCCATCAAATCTAAATTTAGCAATAATGCCATTTTATTTAATGCAATAGAAGGATTTTGTGTGTAATAATAGGAACCTAATAGGCCTGCCTCTTCACCTGCAAATGCAATAAACAGTACGGAATAATCTAGAGGAGTTTTGGCAATACTGCCAGCTAAATCGAGCATCATTGCTATTCCGCTTGCATTATCATTTGCACCAGGAAATATGGCTTCTCCAAATTTTCCAAGATGGTCGTAATGTGCCGTTATTACTATAAATGAATCAGAGTAAAGTTTACCTTTAACTATTCCAAGTACATTTTGTGTTTGGTGATTTATTAAAATGGATTCTATATTAATATCTAATTCTACCATATGGTGTTTTATGGCATTTTTTTGGATATAAATAATTGGGAATTTTTCTTTTTGTAATGCAACACTCCAAGTAAACTTATCTTGATTATTGAATATTAAGCCTTTTGCTCCAATTGAGTTCGATAAAATACTTTCGGCCCGTTCAGGGTGCAAAAATGTTTTGCCTTTAATATCAGTAACTACAATAAAAAATTTACGCAATGATTTTTTGGTGAAAGTTTCAAAAGCAAAACTGTTATCTATAGTAGCAGAATCTATATAAATTACATTGAATTTCCCCTTTATGGTTGGACATCCAGCATTGACAATAAATTCTCTGCCAGCTTCTAATCCAACACCATCAATATTTAAAAAAGTTTCACCAGGAAAAGTAACTACAGGAAAGCCGAAAGTTTGATAGTAATCAACGGTAGGGGAGCCGAGTCTGTTTTTTCTAAAAATTTCGGCTATGAAGCGAGATGCTTTTTTGTCTCCTTCATTTACGTAACCCCTCCCAGCAAAATCATCTGAACATAATTTTTCAATCAACTGTTTTGCATATTCTTTATTTTGAGCTTTTGATGCAATAGGCAATACGCAATACGCAACAGGCAATACGCAATAAAAAATAAACAAATAACAACTAGTAAAAAATGAATTGCAGTTGTGCTTTAGCAATTGGAAAAAGAGGAAAAGAAAAGTAAGTTTAGGGCAAAAAAAATCCTTTGAAATAGTTTTAATACGCTTTCTCAGGATTTTCATTCTACAAATAAAATTAAATTGCTACTATAGTGTATTCGTAGCTTTCCATAATAAGGTTAGCTAAAAGCTTGGTGCAGGCAGTTTCTACCATTTGTTTTGCTTCGCTTTCATCAGCTGCTTCTAATTCCAATGTTATATGTTTTCCAATTCTTACATTCGATACTGAAGGTAAGCCAATATTTGGCATAGAACCTGTAACTGCTTTTCCTTGTGGGTCTAATAAAGCCTTGTGAGGCATAATGTTTATGTGGGCTGCGTATTTCATTTTTTAGTTTGAAAATTATTATAAATCGAAAAAAGTATGTACAAAATTATGCTGATGTTTATTCCTAAATATCCAAATGCAAATAAACTAATCAAACAGCATATTAAAAAGATATATCGTAGTTGATTTGCTTGCCACGCAAAACTTTTGAACTTTAAGGCAAATAACGGTAACTCAGCTACAAGTAGATAAGCGCTTACAATTGGAAAAAAAACCAGGAACCAAATATTTTGAAAAATAAAACCCAAGCCAAAACTATTGGCACTAATTACAAATGGAATAGCTGCTATAAAAAGGGAGTTAGCTGGAGTAGGAACCCCAATAAATGAATCGGTTTGACGGGTATCAATATTAAATTTAGCCAATCTAATTGCCGAAAAAACAGGAATTAAAAACGAAATATAGGAATGAATGTCAAAGTGGTTGAAATCGATTGGAATATTGGTGATTTTATAAAAAATAAATCCTGGAGCTACCCCAAAACTAACACAATCAGCCAATGAATCCAATTGTTTACCCATTTCGGAACCAACCTTTAAGGCACGAGCAACAAAGCCATCAAAAAAATCTAAAATAGCTGCAGCACCAATAAAATAAGCAGCTTTCTCTAGGTCGTTTTCCACCAAACTTGAAATAATGGATAAACAACCAAACAATAAATTGAATGAGGTAAGTGCATTAGGAATGTGTTTTTTCATTTGTATTTTGGTTCAAAACTTTTCGCAAAGTATTAGTTATTTAATAATTTGACAAAGTACACATAAAATAAAATTGCTTTTACGGCTTAACCTTATAATTTTGAAATTTATAAAAAATGTTTAAAATGTTCAGAAACACATTACTTATTGTATTCTTATTAGTTGGCTTACATTTAAGTGCCCAAAACAAAATAAGTACAGTTTATAATAACAAAACTAGTAATTTACCGTGCACGCAAAATGCAACTTATGAAAATATTAATGGTAAAATAAATGTTAGCATAATGATCAATGATGGTCAGTTATTGGAACTGAATAACATAGATGAAAATCAATTTAAGTGCGGTAATAAAATGAATTCATTGAAGCCCAAAATTGTTTTGATACATGAAAAAAAGAATCAAACTTGGGTTTCAAATTCAAGCATTAATATTTCTATTAAATGTAAGGGTGTTCCAAATGAATACTTGGTCTTTTTTAGCGGGTTAATAAAAAATAAGAAACAAAAAATGTACTTAAGTTGCAATTTACAAGTTAAAAGTAAACCTAAAAAGCACCTAACAATTAATTAGAAAATAATAAAGTTAAACCAATGTATAAAAAATTACTAAGTATTTCTATGGCCATATTCCTTTTAGTAGAGGTAAAAGGTCAACAACAAGTTAAAGTACCACATAAAAGTTTATTGGAGGCTAAAAATAGTATAGAGCTACAAGCCATTTATGAACAAAATATTAAAGCAGAACTTACCTATGCAAAGGAAGTTTTGGGATTAAATATTGACCCTCAAATATTATTGGATGGAACGGTAATTCAATTAGTAGGTGTTTCTGAAAATGGAATACCTAAGTATATTAAAACAGATAATGCAGGTGCTGCTAAAACTATTGGAACAGATAAAGTTCATCCAGGTGGTAGTTTAGGTTTTAATTTGTCTGGAAGCGGAATGACTAATCGAATAGGTATTTGGGACGGAGGTGCTGTTAGAGTTAGTCATCAAGAATTTCAAGGAAGAGCAGTGCAAACTGACGGGACAACCACTTTAAGTGATCATGCTACACATGTGGCAGGAACAATGATTGCTGGTGGAGTGCAAGCAAATGCAAAAGGAATGTCGTTTCAAGCACCATTAAAATGCTATTTTTGGGATAACGATGTAAATGAAATGAATACAGCTGCTGGTTCTGGTATGTTGGTGTCAAATCATAGTTATGGAAGTGTTTGTGGTTGGAACTATGATGATGCGAATACGCAATGGAGATGGTACGGTGATGTTAGTTTGTCTTCTACAGAAGATTATAAATTTGGCTTATACAATGATGATGCACAAGCTTGGGATCAAACAGTATATAATAATCCATTTTATTTACCTTTTAAATCTGCTGGAAATGATAGGGGAGATGTTCCCAGCACAGCAGCCACAAGAGTTTATTTTAATTCAAATACTGGTAATTGGGTGCCTTTTAGTGGAGCTACTCCTCCAGCTGATGGTCAATATGATTGTATTTCAACAAATGGAGTGGCAAAAAATATTCTTACAATTGGTGCAGTAAATAAAATTACAAATGGATGGAATGGAGCTAGTTCTGTTGTAATGAGCTCATTTAGTGGTTGGGGGCCAACTGATGATGGAAGAATAAAGCCAGATATTTGTGCAGCTGGAGTTGATTTATACTCGAGTTATTCAGGTAATAATACAGCCTATAGTTCTATTAGTGGCACTTCTATGGCTTCTCCAAATGCTTCTGGGTCTGCATTGTTAATACAACAACATTACAATAACTTAAAAGGTAAATTTTTGCGCGCTTCTTCGCTAAAAGGATTAATTATTCATACTGCTGATGAAGCTGGAAGTAACCCTGGTCCTGATTATTCTTTCGGATGGGGTTTAATGAATACAGCCAAAGCTGTTCAATCAATCTCAGATAGTGGTGCAAACCAAATAATAGAATCACAAATCCCAACAGATTTAACTCCATTTGTTAAAACAGTAGTTTCTAATGGCACAGTTCCTTTAAAAATAACTTTATGTTGGACAGATATTGCCGCTACTGCTTCAAGTTCAAACGTTTTTGATGATCAGGTAGCAAAATTGATAAATGATTTGGATGTTAGAGTTGTAAGAGTTAGCGATAATCAACAATTTTTACCATATATATTAAATCCTGCCACACCAAATGCTGCAGCCACAAATGGGGATAATTTTAGAGATAATGTAGAACAAATTTTTATTGCTGCGCCTTCTGCAGGTGCATACTCTATTAAAGTTTCAAGCAAACGAGGTTTTCCAAATAATTTGAGTCAATCATTTTCTTTAATAATTGGTGGTATTTCGCCTAAACCAGCTGCTAACTTTTCGGCTTCAGCTCAAATGTCGTGTGTAGGTAGTCAAATAACTTTTACCAATAATTCATCATCAAGTAATACCGCAATTTGGTATTTTCCAGGCGGTTCACCTTCTACATCCTCATCGGCCAACCCTGTTGTAACATACAGTGCTGCTGGAAATTACCCGGTGGCATTAAAAGTAACTGGTGTTTCAGGCGAAGATTCACTTTACAAATTAGATTACATTAAAATTGGCGGGTTAACACTCCCAGTTATTGAAACTTTTGAAAGTAATTCTCAAACTGCAAATTTATGGAGAGTTGGAAACATTTATAATGATACTTTTAGTTTTAGAAAATGGACAAATGCACTTGGAACAACTCCAGGAAATACAGTTGTTGGTTTAAATTTATATGATAATCCAAATTTAACAAGGCGATATCAATTATTTTCACCAATTTTGGACTTAAGAGGCATGCAAAATGCTAATTTAAGTTTTCAACATGCTTACAGTAGATATGATGGTACAAGTAAAGATTCACTAATAGTAAGTATAAGTTCAAATTGTGGTTCAACTTGGACTCGTTTATTAGGAATGACTGAAAATAGACCTAACAATGGTTCAAAAATGGCCACCTATACTGGTGTTGGAGATCCAGCACAAACTTCTCAGTTTACCTTTGTTCCATCTTTGCCAGCCGATTGGTGTAGTACAAACATTAACAGTACCCCATGTAATTCTATTGGATTAAATTCTTTTGTTGGGCTAAACAATGTAATTATTAGATTTGAAGTTTATTATGGAGGAGGAAATAATTTATTTTTAGATAATATAAATATTACTGGAACACCTTTTAGTCCTAAAGCAGGATTTAAAGTTCCTAGTTTGGTATGCGCAAATCAAAATACTGTATTTACCGATACTTCATTAAATAATCCTAGCACATGGAATTGGGTAGTAACGGGACCACAAAACTTGACGGCTACAAATAAAAACCCTTCATTTAATTTTTCAAGTACAGGTTTATACACCGTTAAATTAAAAGTAAGCAATGTTTCTGGAAGTGATAGCGTTACCGTAACCAATTCGTTTGAAGTAAAAGCCAGTCCAGCCAAACCAGCGGTAAGCCTATCAGGTTCACTTATCCTTTGTAATAATGATTCATCATTGTTAACAACAACTTCAAGTAACTTGCAATGGTACCGTGATAGTGTTGCAATTGTTGGTGAAATAAATTCGAATTATTATAATAAAAATGCGGGCAAAATTGCTGTTAGAACCATGGGTTCAAATGGATGTTCTGCACAAAGTGATTTGTATACATTTAGCACAGGCACCAACCCACCAGTTCCTACCATTACAAAATCATTAGCTGGAAATCAATTCTGTGAAGGAGGTTCATTTACACTTACTTCGAGTGCAACTTCGGCAAATACTTGGATGAGAAATGGGGTTAATATGCCCGGTCAAACTGCCTCAACTTTGAATTTTAATGACTCGGGAACATTTAATGTAAAGGTTTCAAATGGCGTTTGTAGCTCCATTTCAGTTCCGCTAACAATCAGCAAATTGCCTAGACCAAATACTTCTGACATAACAGCATCTAAATTTGCATACAAAAATGATACAGCATCTTATTGGGTGAATGGATTACCAACATCAAGTTATAATTGGACGGTATCAGGAGGAATAATTCAAAGTGGACAGAACACAAATAACATTGTTGTAAAATGGAGTACAGGCACCAATGGTGTGATTCAGGTAACTGAAAAAGGAACCAACGGATGCAATGGAGTGTTAAAAACTTATCCTGTAGGTATTTGGAACACAGCAGTTAGTAATGTTTCTAATAACAATGATTTTATTTTGTTCCCTAATCCTACAAACCAATTCATTAATATTAATTATTTAGGAAGTACAATAGATAACTTAAACATCACTGTTTTTGATATGTTAGGTAAAAAGGTTTTGAGCCAAGACATAAACTTGAACAATAATAACCAACAGGTTCTGGATTTAGTAAATTTAGCTAAAGGTGTATATATCATTAAATTGGTTTCAGATAATTTTTCGGGTAGTAAAATTATTACCAAAGAATAGTTTTTATAAATTAATTTTGAAGGTCAAAAGAACACGCTTTAGGGTGTGTTCTTTTTTTATTTTAGACAAACTTGAACGAAAAGTATAAATTATTTAGTGCTTTAAACGCTAATCAATTAAAAAAAAAGCAAGAATTTTGCAATGTTTTGGTTAGGTTTATTCCTAGGGAAGCTGTTGAGTATTGTGCAGAACTAATTCTATTTCATGATTTGCATTTACATGTGGAAAATGAGCGAAAAAGTAAGTACGGAGATTATAGTCCGCACAATGGAAAAGGAAACAGAATAAGCATCAATTTTAATTTGAGTAAGTTTGATTTTTTGATAACATTTATTCATGAACTCTCGCATCATACTGCATTTGTTAAGTATGGAAATCACCATGAGCCACATGGTGAAGAATGGAAGAATGAGTTTCAAAAAAATATGATTCCTTTTTTTGAACATGAAACATTATTTCCATACGATTTAAAAGCAGCAATTGCAAAACATATGCGTAATCCTAAATACACGCATTCGGCTGATATTAAACTACTTCAAGTACTTAAGAAATATGATGAGAAAAAAGCGAGTACATTAGTTTTGGCCGATATACCTAATGGAACACTTTTTAAAATGAAAGGTTATGCTGATACATTACGTAAAATTGAAAAACTCAGAACATACATTTTATGCGAATCATTAAACAATAAAAAATACCGGGTTCATGCAATGGTAGAAGTTACCATTATTGAAAGTTAGTAAAATGACAAAGTTGTTGCTAAAACAAATTGAAAAAAGTATTGTACTATATATTTTAAGATTTACTTTTGCAAAAGTATTTATTTAACAAAATACCAAAACCATGATTACAGTTAGCGAAAAAGCAAAAAAACGTATTGCAGAATTAAAAATTGAACAAAACTACAGCTCTGCGCACTTTTTAAGAGTAGGTGTGGAAAGTGGTGGCTGTTCGGGTCTATCCTATAAATTAGATTTTGATACCGAATTAAAACCAGGTGATGAAAAATTTGGAGATAATGGTGTTGAAATAGTTACAGATAAGCGCAGTGTTTTGTATTTATTTGGAACAGAACTTGATTTTACTGACGGATTAAATGGAAAAGGATTTAGTTTTAATAATCCAAATGCCTCACGCACATGTAGTTGCGGAGAAAGTTTCTCAGTATAAACATTTTTTTTGTGGAGTGTTTGATTTTTAAATCAAAACGGTATATTTGCAACCCCTTTATTAGTTATATACATAACTGATAAGTTTTAAAGAGATAAATTAAATACAAAGATGGCTAATCATAAATCAGCAATAAAACGTAACAGAAGTAACGCAACTAAGCGCTTACGTAACCGTTATCAAGCAAAAACAACTCGTAGTGCTATTAAAGAACTACGCTTATCTGAAGATAAAGCTGCAGCTTCAGAATTATTTAAAAAAGTAGCTAGTATGTTAGATAAGTTGGCTAAACGTAGCATTATTCACAAAAATAAAGCTGCAAACCAAAAATCTAAATTAGCTAAAGTAGTTAGCAAAATTGGAACAGCTCCTAAAAAAGTAGCTAAATCAACTAAGAAAAAAACTGCTTAAGCAGCATTTGTCTTAAATAAAGTATTATTATTTAAAGCTTACTCATAAATTATGGGTAAGCTTTTTTTGTTTTTAAGCTTTTAATTTATTTTGCCCTTGCATTTAAATCAGAATGGAAAATATTTTGGATAAATTTTCGGGTATTAAAGCTTGGGCTGAAGATGACAGACCAAGAGAAAAATTTTTGCTAAAAGGTAAACAAAGTTTGAGCAATACTGAGCTATTGGCTATACTAATTGCAACGGGTACCAAAAATGAATCGGCAGTAGATTTGGCAAGAAAAATATTGCAATTAACCAATGATAATTTAAATGAGCTTGGGAAACTTTCAATTAAAGATTTAAAGAAAGTAAAAGGAATAGGAGAGGCCAAGGCAATAACCATAGCCGCTGCCCTTGAATTAGGTAGAAGGAGAAAAGACGAAGATGCTAAACAAATAGAAATTGTTAAAACATCTCGAGAGGTTTTCAATTATTTTGAGCCTTTACTAGCCGATTTGCCTCATGAAGAATTTTGGATTTTATTACTTGCTAGAAATAGAAAAGTAATAGCTCGTGTAAAAATTAGTGAAGGTGGTGTAGCGGGAACAGTAGTAGATACTAAAATCATATTTAAACATGCTATCGAAAATTTGGCTAGTTATATAGTACTTTGCCATAATCATCCTTCAGGAAATTTGCAGCCAAGTACTGCCGATATTCAAATTACGAAAAATTTAAAAAATGCCGCAAAACTCCTCGATATAGAAATCGTAGATCATATAATTATTGGAAACAATAAATACTATAGTTTTGCTGATAATGATGATTTTTAAACCTTTCCTCCAAAAAGACATCAAAACGAATTATTAACTTAAACATTATATTGATTGGAAAAGGAAATTACGGATAGCGAATTGATAGTGAAATTTAATAATGAGCAAACCAAGCATACTGCTTTTGAGCTTATTTTAAATAAACTTCAAAAACAAACCTATTGGCATATTCGCAGAATAGTAATTAACCACGATGATGCCGATGATATATTGCAAAATACTTTTATTAAAGTTTGGGAAAATTTGGCAAAATTTAGAGGAGATAGCAAACTATATACTTGGATTTATCGAATTGCTACCAATGAGTCATTGCTTTTTATTCAAAAGAAAAAACAAAATTTTAATATTTCTATAGATGATGAAAATTCTGAATTTTTAAGCAATAATTTAACAGCTGATAATTATTTTGATGGTAACCAAATAGAACTGAAATTGCAACAAGCTATTTTAACTTTACCTAATAAACAAAGATTGGTTTTTAACATGAAATATTATGAAAATATGAAATATGAAGAAATGAGTGAAGTGCTTGATACCAGCGTGGGTGCATTAAAAGCATCTTATTTTCATGCCGTTAAAAAAATAGAAGATCACCTAAAAAAGGAAACAAATTTTAAATAAAATGATACAATATTTTAAGCAATTTAAATCGTTACAACAAGCCGAAATTGGAAGCTATAGCCCTGGATTAAATGCCATAAAAGGATTGTTGGTAATAATCGTAATATTTGGTCATGCCATAAATATTACATCCAAATTCCAAACAGTTTATTTTTTTCATATGCCTCTTTTTTTATCAATTAGCGGTTTTTTGGTTAAAAAGTCGGCATTTGATGATGGAATTTTTGCTTACTTCAAAAAGTTTTTTAATAGAGCTATTATTCCATGGTTAATTGCATTTGTTGTTTTTATTCCAATCGCTTTTTATAATAAATCATTTGCTACTTTCTCAGTTAAAGATATATTTTATCCTTACTATCATTTGTGGTATATACCTGCTTATATTCTTGGTGTTTGCGTGTGTTTCTTAGCTATAAAATACAAAATTCCATATTGGTTGGTGCTAATTGTTTTAGTCTTTATTTCTTGCTGTTGGTTTATAATTTACCGCGATTCTTCTCCAGATAATTTGCCTTTATTTTACCTTGGTGAGAAAAGAATTTATGGCTACCTAACATTTTTCTTTTTAGGATTTGCTATTAGAAATAAGGAAATAACATGGCGCCCAAATCCATACATACTCATGGTTATTATTTCAATAGCAGGTTTGGTTATATTGGCTTTTATAGCCAAGCACATGCAGTCAAATGGTACTTTATTAGTTACTCCCTATTTAATTTGTAATATTGGTTTGGTTTTTTTTACCCTTATTTATTTATCATCTCAAAATTGGACTGATAATAAATTTATTCATTTTGTTAATAATCAGTCTTTGGGAATTTATTTGTATCACCCGTTGTTTATTTTTTTAGCTTATCAAATCTTAAACGACCCTCAAATGAACAAGTTGAATGATTTATACGGCACCATTATTTTTATTCTATCTACTCTTTTAAGTACAGCATTAATATGGTTATTAACTCAATTTGATATAACAAATAGATATGTGTTGGGAAATATCAAGAAGAATATCAATAAAAAGTTCAGTTATAATTAAACCATTTAGTTGAAATAATATCTACCAAATACTTTCAATGGAAAACGAGACAGAAAAAAGTGAAAATGTATTTTTAAATAACTTACCTAAAACAAATGGTTTTAGTGTGCCAACTGGTTATTTTGAAAACAGAAGTACCTTGATTTTAAGCAAAATAGAAGCAAATAAAACTTTGGATATAACTGATAATGAAGGGGGCTTTACTGTTCCTGTGAATTATTTTGAAACGAGTAAATCTCAAATATTAAGTAAAGTAAGTGCTCCACAAGTTAAAAAAGTAAATCTGTTGTATGCTACCAGTTGGCAATTTGTAAGTGGAATAGCAGCCATTTTTATAGCCTTTATTTCACTAATTATTTTTGTAAAAAATAATCAAACAGATAATTTAAGTGCAAACTTAAATAAGGTAAGCGAAGCAGAAATTATAGATTATTTGGCCAATAATGATGTGAAAATTGAATGGATTAATGAGTTAAATCCAGCAATAAAAGCAGATTCAAAAAAAGAAGAAAGTAACAAAGAAATTGAACAATATTTATTAGAGCATGCTGACGAGCAAGCATTATTAGATGAACTTTAAGAAAAAATACCATGAAAAAATATATTTATTTAGTAGCAATTATTGCAACCATTTCATTGAATGCAATGGCTCAAAAAGGGGAAAGATTAGAAGCCATGAAAATTGGTTTTATTACTGAACGTTTGAATTTAAGTAGCGATGAAGCAAAAATATTTTGGCCAGTTTACAATAAATTTACCGAAGATTTAAAAAAATTGCGCC
Source organism: Bacteroidota bacterium (assembly GCA_013298895.1). GTDB lineage: Bacteria > Bacteroidota > Bacteroidia > UKL13-3 > UKL13-3 > JAAFJM01. Next base: position 160,366 of record JAAFJM010000001.1, read on the forward strand.
AAAGCACCAAAGGAAAAATTGCAGATGAAATGGCCGACATGCCAGCAATGACAGATGCTGAAGCTGAAAAAGTTTTAAACGATATGGTGAATTTTAAAATAAATGAAGCCGATTTGCTTAAAAAATATGCAACAGAATTTAAAAAGGTTTTACCAATAAAAAAGGTAGTTCTATTGTTTAAAGCCGAAAACGATTTTAAACGCGAATTGCTTAAAAAATTATCTCAACGAAATAGGGAGTAAAAAAGTAGTATTGTTAAGTTAGATTGTCATTGCGAACGAAGTGAAGCAATCTCAAGCCTAACGATTAGTTTTTATATTAAAACTATAAGCAAAACCCTTATTTCTTCAAGGTAATTTCTACACTTTCGCCTTCTTTTAAAGTAAGTGTATTGCCACGCAACCAAGGATTTAATAATTTTACCGTTTTATAATTGGTTTTAAACTGAATAGCCCAAGCAGCCAAATCAGGAATGGAATAATTAACCGATAAATTCATGGTTGGAATTGGATCATACAAATGATTTTTAGCTATGTAAAAGCCATATTGCTGCGGCTTTTCGGCTATTTCCTTCATGGCTAAAATTCTAAACACGTAACGCGATGTTTCGGTATTTAAAAATAAATCGTAATAACTGCTACCTGATTGATTTTTTAGCTGACGCCTTAAACCTTCAATTCCCATATTATAACTGGCAGCCACCAAACCCCAATCGTTAAAAACTTCATACGATTCTTTAAAATACTTGCAAGCTGCATAAGTAGCTTTTTCGAGGTGATAGCGCTCGTCTACTTCGGTATTGATAGTTAGGCCATACTGTTTGCCTGTTTTATCCATAAACTGCCAAAAACCCGATGCACCCACTGGTGAGTTTACATTCATTAAACCACTTTCAATTAATGCCACATATTTTAAATCATCGGGCATACCTTGTTCTTTTAAAATGCGCTCAATGGTTGGAAAAAATCGGTTTGCGCGCTTTAATAACAAAATGGTTTGCGATTGCCAATACACATTGGTAAGCAATTCTCTATCAAATCTTTCGCGCACATCAAACTCCTTTAAGCTGATTTTTTGCCCAGCAAATGTTACACTTTCGGGTATAGGCAATGAATAACTTCTGATGTTTTGTTCAATTAACTGCTGCTGCTTATCATCGTAGCGTAAACTGCCTTTAATAAACAATCCGCTACCAAAACAAATGATACCAACTAACAGAATGATAACCGTATTTTTATTCCCAAATTTCATATTTATTCCTCCTCCATTGGTTTAAAATGGGCGTAATTTTTCCATTTATCTAATACTTTCACAAAATCGTCAGGCAATGGACTTTCAAAAAACATACGCTCATTGGTTACAGGATGGGTAAAACCAAGCGAACGTGCGTGTAAAGCCTGGCGAGGCAATATTTCAAAACAATTATCTACAAATTGCTTGTATTTAGTAAATGTTGTTCCTTTTAAAATTCTATCTCCACCATAAGTTGTATCGCCAAAAAGTGGATGCCCAATACTTTTGGCATGAACCCTAATTTGATGTGTTCTACCAGTTTCTAACTTTAATTCAATTAAACTCACATAAGTTAAGTTTTCTAATACTTTGTAATGTGTAACACTCCATTTTCCTTTTTCTTCTTCATTGTAAAGTTGGAAAATTTTTCTGTCATGGTTACTGCGGCCAATATATCCAGTTATGGTTCCTTCAGGTTCCGGCATTTCGCCCCAAGCTATGGCATTATAACTTCTATCAATGCTGTGTTCGTAAAACTGTTTGGCCAAATGGGTCATGGCATGTTCGGTTTTAGCCACCACCAATAAACCAGTGGTGTTTTTATCAATTCTATGCACCAAACCTGGCCTTACATTATTTTCCTTAGCAAAAGGCAAATCTTGAAAATGCCAAGCCAAAGCATTTACCAAAGTACCAGTAGTGTTATTATAACCAGGATGAACCACCATGTTAGTAGGTTTGTTTACAATTAATAACGAATCATCTTCGTAAATAATATTTAACGGAATATTTTCTTCAACAATTTCGGTATTAGCCGGAGGATTGGGTAAAACAATGCTAATTACATCAAAAGGTTTTACTTTATAATTTGATTTTACTGGTTTTTCGTTTACCAAAACACAACCTAATTCGCAGGCTTGCTGCAATTTGGAGCGCGTAGCATTGGCTATACGAATCATTAAATATTTATCAATTCGAAGCATGGCTTGACCCTTTTCTACTTCTACTCGGTGATGTTCGTATAGTTCTTGTTCTTCGTTATTGTCGTCTTCTAAAAGCGGCTTTAAATACATTTTGCGAAGGTAAGGCTTTTAGTTGATAGTTGTCGGTTGTTAGTTCATAGAGGTTTTTGGGATTGGTTTGTTGATTACGTTAATTTGATGTGTTGAAAGGTTTGTGTTTTATGATTATTAACTAAAAAAGGTAGGGTGGGGGAGTAATGCCTCAGACAAAACGCATCTCAAATTTGTAACACCTGCAGCATGTAGATGCTTTTGTTTGGCAGTGAGAGATTGTTTTTCTATCATTAAAACTAAGGTTGAGCAAAGCATAAATTCCAATTTAACCTTGCTAAGGTTAGCTATAGTTTTCTAGTAATATAAAACTATTCGAACCGAAGTGCTTCTATAGGATCCAATTCACTGGCTTTTTTAGCAGGATAATAACCAGAAGCAATTCCAACTACAAAACATAAAAATAAGCCTAAACCTATCCAAGCCCAAGGAATTATAAAGCCTCCACCAATAAAGGATGTAACAATATTTCCAACAATAATTCCTAAAATAATTCCACCCAATCCGCCCATTTGGCAAATTACCAACGCTTCAATTAAAAACTGTTTCTTAATGTTTTGTTGCGTAGCACCTAACGATTTTCTAATACCTATTTCGCGGGTACGTTCTGTAACAGAAACCAACATAATATTCATCAATCCAATGGCTGCGCCCAATAAGGTTATAAAACCTATGGCTGTAGCAGCAATGGTAATAAAACTTAACTGACCAATAACTTGATTGGCCACATTATCGGCTTTCATTATTTCAAAATTATTTGGTTCATTTACACGCAAACCTCTTACTCTTCTAAACACACTGATGGCTTCGTCTACCGCCATATCCATATTGGTAACATTTGAAACTGCAACTGTAACCACTGCACTCATACTTTTTTCCGAAAATACTTGGTAAGCATTATCAATTGGCACAATTACCATTCTATCGCCACCAAAACCCATGCTTGAACCTTTTTCTTTTAACACGCCAATTACCCTGTATTTGGCCGCACCAACAGCAATCAGTTCACCAATTGGCATTTTATATTTAAATAATTTGTCTTTTACTTCTTTGCCAATAATAGCCACATTTGCAGCCGAGGTAATATCTTGTTTTGAAAAATTTCGGCCATAATCTAAATCGTAGGCAGCTACTTGCAGGTAATTTTCATCGCTTCCCAATACCATGATATTAGGTTCGGTTTTATAACTAACGTATTTTATGGTTGCTGTCCAGCTGGCATTAATCGAGGTAGAAAAAGTACAAGGAAAACGGAATTGCTCAGCAAATTTTTCTGTTTGTTGTTGGGTGATGTCGGTATATTTTTTTTGTGGCTTACCGCTTACCCCAAACCTAACTGAGTTGCCCCTATTTTTTATATTAAAAGTATTGGCACCAATATTATTAAAACTTTTATTGATACTCAGTTTCATGCCATCAATGGCAGTTAAAATGCCTACCAAAGCCATTATACCAATTGATATAATTAAAGCCGTAATAACTGCTCTGGTTCTATTAGCCCCAATAGAGGTAAAAGCTATTTTTATATTTTCGGTTAATGTCATTTGTTTGGACCAAATAGAATTAGCACCAAAAATAGGTTTTCGAAACCAAATAGTTATTTTATTTATATAAAAGGAAAAAGCAATGGACAATGAGCAATTGGCAATTGGCAAATTGTAATCAAGCAACTGGTCATAATCTTGTGTACATGGAAATAAAGTGAATGAGTAAAAATTAAAAAGATTCAATACTATCGTACAACATATTTATTCTAAACACTTAGCGCGGTTTGCTAACTATTCTGATAGTTTAGAGATGTCCTAATTGTATTTATTGTGATATATTTTTGTAGTTGGGATCATTTTTAAATTTATGTTTGTTTTTTATAAAAACACTATGGAATTAGGTAAATTAGATGATATTTCGTTTAACATTGGAGATATTCATTATTGGGGAAGTATTGAAGAATCGCCAATTGAACAAAAGTTGATTGAAGAATTTGGCTATAAAAGGCATGAGTCTTTAAATGAAAAAAAATATGAAGCTAGTTGGATGATTTCTGATGACAATCTTTATTTAGGTTATGTTAATGGTTACATTGATTATCAAAGATTTTGCACTCTAGACATTTTACCTTTTCAAGCCAATACAGATATACTAATTTTCTACCATTGGTTTTGTGGTGATTTAAAAATATTTTACAATAAAGATGAACCGAAGAGCACCGAATATAATTCTGAAATCACTTTCGTTGTTGAACAAGGAGTTTTTGTAACGATTAAATAAAAATTTTTAAACTAATTTTTTATAAAGCACCTTATTTCCTTTTTTTAATTTTCTAATTATTGTCATTATTCAATGGTTTTCTAGACTCAATTTGAAGAAGAATTAGCTTTACATAAAATGATGATAGAGTAAAAAAGAAAAGGAGGATAAAAAATATGGTAAAAAAAATCTAAAACCAAAGAGTAAAAAAACACTTGATGATACAGGTAAAACATAAAAATAGTTAAATCTTGATACATTTCGGTTTAAGCTCATTTTGTAAGAATTTAGTAAGTTGTTTTATCGAAAATTTAGTATCTATTTTGCATCCTTAATTTATAAAAAAATGGAAGCAATTACAGCAAGATTACTATTTCGTGTGCTAAACGATAAAACAAATTCAATTGAAAGTACTTCAGAGGAAATCTTACCTTATTTAACCGATGATGTTTCAATTACTTTAAATTTAGGAAGCGTTTTTAACTTTAGAGGCGTTGATTACAAAGTTGAAAAAATAGAAACACATCTTTCCGAGAAAACTAAAGAAATTTATGGAATGAGTTATGCAGAAAAAATTGGGAGAAGTTATCCTTATTCAATCTCTATTTCATATACTGTAAGCGAAGTAATTAAATAAAAACCAGTAAAAAATATTTCACAAAGATTTTGTTACCAAGTTAAAATAAATCTCAATAATATACTACATGAATTACACAACCGAAGTTACAGCTGACGATAAGTTAATAGTAAGTTTTCCAGATTTGAATGGGATTTTGATTTGGAATGGGTCACTTGAAGGTTTTCAAAAGGCATTGTTTGAAAATATATTACAGCCTTCAGGTGAAATTACAGAATCAGGTAAATTTGATTATGAATTCCTTAGGGCTTTTAATAAATCTTTTTTATCGCAAAGTTTAAAAAAGTCACGTTCTATAGCTTTTCATAAATTTGAAGAGGTCGATAATATTAATGGAAAACTTGAAATTCTTTCCGAAATTGAATCAATAAAAACAATTAAATCGTTTAATAGTGATTTTGGAGTATTTACTTTAGAATATAAAAATGGGAAACCTATTAAGGTTCTAAACGAAAACATAAAATTTTTAAATGTAATTTCACTAGCTATTGAAAATGAAACAATAGATAGAGTTTTATCCAAATACTATAATATTGTTGAAATTGATTTACCCAAATTTGCCATAAAAGAAGACAATGAAAGAGTTGATTTTGATGATATATATACCATACTAAAAGGTGATGCGAAATTTGGTTTAATAGATTTAGATAGTTTAGGAGGAAATTTTAGCAGATTATTTATTAGTGATAGTGGTAAATTTGTTGTTGAATATGCTAATGGTAAACCAATAAACGTTACTGGTGAAAATAAAAATTTAGTAGATGCTTTAAATACATCAATTATGAATGGTGGCTTTGAAAGCGTTTTATCAGATCCTTATTTAAATGCAATTGAAATAGATGATGTTTTTAAAAAAGAATTTGAACAAGAAATGGAAAATCAAGATATTTTGTTCAAAGAACCTAACGATTTTAGATTAGATAACAAAAAGGATTATTTAGGTGGAAGAGTTTTTTTTAGCATAAATGGAATAATAGAGTTAATTGAAAATATTGAGAATGTAGATAGTTGGCCAACCAAATACAATAATCTTATAATAAAAAATTTAGCCGATAAAAATTCACAGTTTTATATGACGGATTCAAAAAATTTTGTTGGAAATCAAAAACTACAGGTTGGCGATTCAGTTGAAGTAGATTTTTTTGTTAACTGTGTGAAATCATCAAAAAATATTTGGTTCAATAATTTTGATATTAAATCAATTAGAAAAGTTTAGATGCCAGAAAGTTAATTGTCTATCTCTCCTGGCTAGCGCAAGTGTCCACTTGTGCTTTAAACTGGCAAGCTTCTGCTTGCTATCGTACTGCTTGTAATAATTAAAAGCGGAAGCTTTTAAATAAACAGCACAAGCGTAATCTTGCGCTAGCTTTCAATACTAAATCCCGTAAACCAATTTACTGTTTTCGGTTGTAATTTCGGCTACTTGTGCTAAACCCATTTTTTTAAGTTCAGCTAGTTTTTTAGCTACTTCTATTACATAAAAACTTTCGTTTCGTTTACCTCTAAAAGGAACAGGTGCCAAATAAGGTGCATCGGTTTCTAAAACAATATGTTTTAAGTCTATATCGGCAATGGCTTCGGCCAAACCAGCATTTTTAAAAGTTACCACCCCTCCTATTCCTAAATAAAAACCCAACTCCACCACTTGCTTAGCCTCGGCTGCTGTGCCACTAAAACAATGGAAAATCCCACGCAATTTGGGGTGTTTCATTTCGTTTAAAATTTCAATTACATCGGGCGTAGCATTGCGGGCATGAATGTTTATAGGTAAATCTTGCTGAATGGCCCACAAACATTGCTTTTTAAATGCCATAATTTGTTGTTCTTTAAATTCTAAACTCCAGTAATAATCCAACCCAATTTCGCCCACAGCATAAAACTTGCGTTTTTTAAACCATTTTTGAATTTGAAATAAATGCGCCTCCACATGTTCGTCAACTGAGCACGGGTGAAGCCCCATCATAGGAAAACAATTATTAGGAAACTGCCAAACCAAATCCAACATAGGCTGAATACTATGTAAATCAATATTGGGCATAAAAAGGCGTGTAACTCCATTTTTAATTGCTTTTTCTATTAACTGTGTGCTATCGGCTTCAAACTCTTTTGAATATAAATGCGTATGTGTATCGGTAAAAATCATGGTAATTAAGTGGCCGCAATATTAGTTCAATTGCTAGTATTAAACCAAAGTAAGTAAAAAAAGTAAACACCATTTTTTAAATACAAGCGTCAAAAAGGAAGAAAATAAAGCAATTGTTTTAAAATATAAAATTAATTTGTATTGTTGATTTATGGAAGTATTGAAGCGCGAATCGGTCATTCATCAGTTTAACCAAATAGATGAATTAAATATAACTGCACAAAACTTATTGTTAAACGCCAAAGATGCAGCAAAAAATGCTTACGCACCCTATTCAAAATTTAATGTGGGCTGTGCTTTATTGCTCGAAAATAATGAAATTATTTTAGGCAATAACCAAGAAAATATTGCTTACCCTAGCGGTTTATGTGCTGAGCGAACTGCCATATTTTATGCAGGCGCTAATTACCCAACTGTATCCATAAAAATGATGGCTGTTACTGCTTTTGCAAATGGTTATGAAGTAAACCAACCCGTTATGCCTTGTGGAGCTTGCTTACAAAGTATCAGTGAGTTTGAATTGCGTTTTTCAAAACCCATTGAAATTATTTTACAAGGAAATAGCGGACCCATTTATATTGCCGAAGGCATAAAAACCTTTTTGCCTTTTCAGTTTTTTATAAAAGAATTAGGAATGTAATTAATTAGTCAGCATTACTTTTTCAATTGTGGTAGTGTCGCCTAATTTTGGCGTAGTTTCTTTCATATAAACAAGCGAAAACCTTTTGATTGCAGGGTGTTTATTCGTGCAGTTTGCTTCATGATTTCTTAAAATATAACTTACGTAATAGCTATTTAACCAAGGCTTTTTACCTAAAACTACGTGCTCCGAAAACTTACGCCAACGATCATTTTTTATGGTACTTAAAATACTTTCAGGTTTATTGTAATTTACTTTTTGGCAATTATTTTTTAAATCAATGGTATCGCCATTTACCAATTGAGCCTCATAAATAAACCAACCATCGTCTTTAAATACATCGGGTGCAAACATCCCCCAATTTTGGTTAATGCCAATTGGATAAGCAATTGATTTCAATTTTTTAGCTAATCCATATTTAAACTGTGGCATATAACCCACGTTCCATATGAGTACATAAATTAACAACGCAATGACTAAAAAATTATTGTTAAAGTTGAATGGTAATAATTGATTGGTTTGGTTATTATTTATGTTTAATTTATCAAAGATTTGTTTTGGAATTAATAAAATTAAGGCCGTTATATTTATTAAATAAAACAATCCAACAAATAAAGTAGATGCAATACCTATTTGGAATAAAAGCAAAATAATAATTCCTATGTTTCGCATTTGATTGTTCTTAAAAGGAATAAAAAATAATAAAGGAATAAAAAATTCCATGTACAATACTATGTGAGTTATTACTTTTAATAATGCTGGAAATTGTAATAGATACCTAGCCAATGGCCATTGAATACAATCTAAATTAAAAGCATAATATAGAGCAGTTCCATCTGTATGCCATTCATTGGAGGTTTTCATAAAGGCTGAAACCCAATATACCATTAGTATTTGAAACATAAACACCAATGCAGCAATGGTATAATCACTTTTGGGTTCTTTGGTTTGAATTGCCCATTTGGCATTTAATGGTAAGAATAATCCAAAAAAGAGCATACATCTTATCAAATCATCGCCCCCTTGCAGGATATAGGGCCCCCGCATAGTTAAGCTGATGTAAAAAAGCAATGCAATTATCTGGAAAAGTTTAGTTCTGTATCCTATAGCAAAACAAAATACTGCTATTAAATGTACACCAAAACAAATACTTACAAATAAACTGGAATCGTTTAATTGGTAAATAGGTAAAAACAAATAACGAGCTAAATGCTGGTTTAGAAGTGAAAGTGGAAGTATTCCTTGTTCGGTATAAAATACATTTAAGTCACTTAAACGAATACACAAATCAATCATTAAAACAAACCCAAAAACAATTCTAAACAATGCAAAAGACCTTAAATCAAACGAATAGGTGTTGTTTAGTTTTTGTTGGATAATTTGTAAGTTGAGGTATTTTTTCAAAACAATAAATATTAACATGCAAGTTTAGTGTTTTTACTCAAAAATAATCAAAGCCTTTAGTATGATAAAATATGGACAATTTTAAAACTTATAGCAATAAAAAAATGGTGAAAAAACTAAACACTCAATAACTCTAACGCATCAACCCTTTCAACTTTAAAACATAAAAACTTCAGCACATCCCAACTTAAAAACGTAAACACTTCCCAACATCAACACTTAAACACTCCTCAACTTAAATTTCCAAGAGCTGCTCTGTTAAATATTTCCAAGTAAACTTTTGTTTTTCTAATTCAATATTGGCTGTGAATTCTGCTTCTTTATTTTGTGTGTAATAATCGCTAATGGCTTGTGCTATGGCTTGCTCGTCTCTTTCTACCACATAACCAACTACCTCGTGCGGAACTAACTCGGCTAAGCCGCCTACATTGGTAACCAACATAGGTTTATTGTAATAATACGCTATTTGTGTAACACCACTTTGGGTGGCAGTAATATAAGTTTGCACCACTAAATCGGCAGCCGAAAAATAAACGCCAACTTCATTATTTGGGATAAAATCGGTGCGAAGAATGACGTTATCTGTGAGCCCTAAATTTTTTATTTGTTCCAAATAAGGCTCACTGTTTTCGTAAAATTCGCCTGCTACAATTAACTTTAAATTGGGATTACTTTGTTGTAATAAAGCAAAACTGTTTAACAATAAAGTTAGGCCTTTGTATTTACGTATAAACCCAAAAAATAAAAGGTAATTACAGTTTTCATCTAATCCTAGTTTGCGTTTTGCTTCTTGTTTATCAAGCAATGGACCAAACATATCGTACATAGGGTGAGGCACATATTTTTTAGGTTTACCTGTGGTAAATAAATCAATATGGGCATAAACTTCGCGACTCATAGCTAAAAAGCCACGGTTACTGTCTATAAAATATTGTGTAAACGCAGTATCAAAAAACTGTTGCTCGTGAGGAATAATATTATCAGCAATGGTAATAATTTTGGTTTTACCATTGGCTCTAATTAACCTTGCTATGGTACCAAAAGCAGGCGCCATAAAACTCATCCAATACCTAAAAATTACTAAGTCGTATTGTTTTTTATTTAATTTATAGCCAACTGAAAGCCAATTAATCGGGTTAATTGAATTGATAATGGAGTGAATTACAATATCAGTTGGTTGCGGGTCATCGCTCATTTGCGTTTTACCCGGAAATAAAAACTTTGGATATTGCAACGAAAAACTAGCTATTTCGCATTCATGACCTTGTGCATTAAACTCACGGCACAAACGTTCGTTATAAGTAGCCAACCCACCACGCAAAGGCCAAGCTGGACCAATAATTAAAATTTTTTTCTTAGTCATTATAACCCAAATATTTGGTTATACCATAATGGTTTCTATCGCTTGAATTACGGCTAATTAACTCACCAATAAAACCCGCTAAAAACAACTGCATACCAATGATAATGGAAACCAATGCAATATAAAACATTGGTTGTTCGGTAATGCCACGGTTTAAAGTCCAGTTATGAGACATGAACCAAAGCTTTTGAGCGCCAATATATGCTGCACCAAAAAAACCAAATAAAAAAAACAAAGTTCCTAATACACCGAAAAAGTGCATGGGTTTTTTACCAAATTTAGATACAAAGAAAATGGTCAATAAATCTAAAAAGCCATTGATAAAACGGTCGAAGCCAAACTTGGTAGTTCCGTATTTACGCGCTCTGTGTTCAACTTCTTTTTCGGCTATTTTAGTAAACCCATTCCATTTAGCTAAAACAGGAATATAGCGATGCATTTCGTTATAAACCTCAATGGCTTTAACTACGTCTACCTTATACGATTTTAAACCACAGTTAAAGTCGTTTAGTTGAATGCCACTCATTTTGCGAGTAGCCCAATTAAATATTTTAGTAGGAATGGTTTTGGTAATGGGGTCGTAACGTTTCTTTTTCCAACCGCTTACCAAATCGTAACCATCGTTTACTATCATACTATAAAGTGATGGAATTTCATCAGGACTATCTTGCATATCGGCATCCATAGTTATTACCACATTGCCTTGCACTTTATGGAAAGCCACATTTAATGCAGCCGATTTTCCATAATTGCGTCTAAACTTAATGGCTTTAATTAATGGATTTTTTGCCGATAATTGTTCAACTACAGCCCAACTATTGTCGGTGCTGCCGTCATCAACCATTATCACCTCGTAAGTGAAATTATTTTCATTCATTACTCGTTCTATCCAAGCCAATAACTCAGGCAAAGATTCGTCTTCATTATAAAATGGTATTACAACCGATATTTGAATTTCTTTCACTTAAAATATTTTTATTGGTTAATAAATTTAATGGGGTTATGTTTATCTGTCTAATTGATTATAAGCGTCTTCAGGATCTTGTTTTTGAACAAAAATTGAAAGTATTAATCCAACTATTAGCGTGTAAACATTCACAGATAATAAAATACCATATACTTTTGAAATAGGTGAATTTTTTTCTTTTATGGAATTAATCATTTCCATTTTTTTATCTTCATCGAAATAATCATTCTCTAATAACGCTTTTTTTACCAATTCAAACTCTTTTACCAATTCTTCAGGATTTATAAAGCTATAAAACACATATTTCCAAAGAGCTAATATTATGGATGAAACCACACCAACTGCTAAACAGGTTTTTAGTACTTCCAAATATTTACTATAACCACCAAAATCATTATCTCTTCTTTGTTTCATTGCAAAATAGATTATTGAAATAGAGGTTAACAAAGATACCAATAAATCAATCATTGGATAATCGCCACGATAAACGCCTGCAATAAAAAACATCAAGTCAATTACTACCACTGCAAAGGCATAAATTAGCCCAAACTTTAAGGCATATTGCCAAAGTGATTTAAAATTTTCTTCGTTGGTCATAGGATTCTAAAAGTATTATTTAGTATTTGCAAAGGCTAATAACGAAGCCAATACGCTAATTTCAAAAGTATTGTATTGTGGCTTGAATTGGTTAACCATATTTACAGAATAAGGTGTTTGGAAAAACATAACCATAGGTATTAACATATCTTTTATTGGCGATTCTTCATTTAAAGTTTTCTTTAAAGCAGTTAAATCGTCAAAATCAGCTTCTTCCAAATCGTTTTCAATTAATGGTTCATAAATTTTAAACTCATCCTGAAACTCATCCATATCAGTTAGTAAAAACTCATTTAAGAAATCACCTATTGAAATTTCAGCATCAGCATCGTTAGCTTCATTAATGTAAAGGTATACATTCAATAACTCAGTTCCACGTTCTACAGTTTGCTCCTCAATATCCATCCACTCTTCCGAGTCAAAATATTCTTCACTATGTGCAAATGCCGATAAGAAATGAACCAACATTAAATCAAAAACTACTTCTTCTATTTCGCCATAACCATTTTTAGGTACTAAAGCATCTAGGGCTTTTAGTTTATCCTCAAAACTATTTAACTCCACAAAAATCTGACCGCATTCTTCAGTTATGTTTTTTAAATTTTTACCTTCTGCATATGTTTCAAGCAGTGCTTTTAAAGAGCTTAAAACCACTCTTGATTGATTTTCTATTATCATTTTATTAAAATGTTTGTAAATTATTTTTAAAATAAGCGGCAATCACCTTGCCGCGTAACTCTTTGTTGTACATCATGCTATTTCTAGATTTAGATGCATTTGTTTTTTCGTTCAAGGTCCAAGTTTTATTGGTATCAAACAAAATAAAATCTGCAATATGACCTTTTTCTAGTAAAGGCATTTTTTGGTTCAAATGCAAACGAGGATTAACACATAGTTTTTCAACTAATAAACTAGTATCAAATGTTTTAGGTGCATTAGCGATGAGCATACTCAAAGCAGTTTGTAGCATAATCATACCTTCGTCAGCATATTCAAATTCTACATCTTTTAATTCTACATTTTGCGGATTATGGTCAGTTACAATTGCATCAATTGTTCCATCTATCAAACCATTCCAAAGTGCTTTTTTATCTTCTTTGCTACGCAATGGTGGATTTAATTTCAAATTAGAATTGTATTCTAATAAATCATTATCTGTAAAACATAAGTTTGCTATGGCTACATCACATGTTACAGGCAAGCCTTTTTTCTTGGCTCGTTGTATAATTTCAACTGCGCCCTTGCTTGATATATGCGAAAAATGTATGGGTGCATCAGCATATTTTGCTAGTTCTATATCACGTTTTACTGCTAATTCTTCGGCCAAAGCTGGCATTCCTTTTAAACCCAAAAGCACACTTATATTTCCTTCATGCATTCTGCCACCTGCATTTAAATTAATATCCTCGGCATGCACCGCTATTTTAGCCCCAAAAGTTTTGGTATATTGTAAAGCACGTAACATTAAGCTGCTATTTTTTATGGCATGGTTTGCATCGGTAAAACCAATGGCACCTGCCAAGTGCATATCGTACATTTCACTCAATTCTTTACCTTCCATTTTTTGACTTAATGTGCCGTATGGCAATAAATTTACGGGTAAATTTTTGGCGTTATTTATGATATATTCTACAGCACTTTTAGAATTTATGGTTGGATTACTATCAGGCAAAACACATACTATTGAAAAACCACCTGCTTGTGCTGTATTGGCTAAAGTAGCTAAAGTTTCTTTGTGTTCGTTACCAGGATCGCTGCTGTGCGATCGTAAACAAACTAATGATGGAAGCAAAACTGCTTTTTGTGCATCAATAACTTTAGCGGTTTTTTTCATATCTACAAAAGTTTTTTTGCTACTTAAAACAATTGTATCAATTTGGTTATCAACTATCAGTACATCGCAAACTTTATTAAAAAAAGGACTTGCGGGAAAACAAATAGTGGCATTAAGAATTAGTATTTCCATAAAAAAGAAAGCGTGGCGAATGTAGTCATTTGAATTGGGAATTCAAATTTTTACCAAAATTGAAAAATCAGTCTGATTTTAACATCCAAAGACAAATAAAATCAACTCAAATTTGTTAATGCGAGTAAACTTAAATATGATTTTGAATTTAGGCTTCAACCAATTTTTTTATCAAAGCTATTTGACCCAAATGGTAATAGGTGTGTTCTATAATTCCATGAATGTTTCGGTAATAAATGCCATATTTTTCGTCAGCTATATTTTGCCAAAGTTTTTCTTCGGGTAATTGTTCAATTAATAAAGCAAATTCCTCAGCTTGGATTAAAGCTTTGTTTACTAGCGCTTGCCAATCTTCTTCAGATTCAATTATTGGTGTATTGAAACTAAATTTATCGTGGGCATTTAGCGCTTCGCCATGCAATACTTTTATTACTGCATCTACATATTAATTGGTATGAAAAACCAATGTGGCTATGCTATTAAAACCATGCACTTGCTTAATAGCTTGTTGCCAAGTTATACCAGCTAATGTATCTTTAAAATTGGCCCCTGTCCAATTACCTCCAAAGTGTAATTCTTTAAAATGTTTGGCTATTTGTTTTGATAAATTCATGATGGTAAATAAAATTACTTTTACTAAAAACAATTCAAATATTTAAAAATTCGGCTTAATTACACATTTCTTTTAAAACATTAGCCAAACCCATATTGGCCTTTTGCATTCCAACTAATTCGTACTCTTTGATAATGGTTATGTTTGGGGTTTGGGTTAATTGCTTTGCAAAAGTAAGTATTTACTGCTATTCAAAATAAATTCCTTTATTTGTATATGCTATATTATTTTATTCAAGCTTTGCTAAAGGGAACGGTAAAAGTGTTTTTTAAAAACATTCAGTTTCATAATAAAAAAGCCATTCCTGCTAATGGACCGCTTATTATTTTAGCCAATCACCCAAGTACTTTTATGGACCCAATAGTTATAGCTAGTTTGGTAAACCGCAAAGTATATTTTTTAGGTAAAGGCGAGTTGTTTAAAGGCTTTTTGGCTAAATTTATTTTAAATAGTTTGCATGTTATTCCTGTTTACCGTGCGCAAGACGACCCAACTCAACTGAATAAAAATACCGATACTTTTAGAAAATGTTATGAGCATTTGGAACAGGGCCATGCCATTATTATTTTTCCTGAAGGAGTAAGTGTAACTGAACGAAAACTTAAACCTATAAAAGGCGGTGCAGCCCACATAGCCTTAGGCGCTGAAGGAAAAAACAATTTTACTTTAGGTGTAAAAATAGTAAACATTGGTTTGAATTACGAAAACCAACACCGCTTTAACCGAGATTTATTTTTAAATACGGCTGATGCCATTGAGATAAAAGACTACCAAACTACTTACGAAACCGATAAACTAAAAGCCATTAAAACCTTAACTGACAATATCAAAAATCAGTTAGAAAGTTTGGTTATATCTATAAAAGATAGGCAAGCCGATGAGTTTGTAAAAAACATTGAACAGCTTTATTTAAGTCAATTGGTTACCGAAAGCGAAGCGGAAACCACAGAAGCCGAAAAGGAATTTTTGTTTACAAAAAACATAGCCAGAACAGTAAATTTTTATGCTGAAACCAATCCTGAAGTATATAATAACATACGCATTAGGGTGCATAATTATTTGCAAAACATCAATCACCTTCAGCTTAACGATGATGCCATTAAAAACAAGCAAAACATCAGTATTTTAGGCGCTTTGGTTAAATTAATTATTGGCTTTCCTGTTTATATTTATGGTTTAATAAACAATGTTTTGGCTTATGAAATTCCATCGTGGTTAGCTACCAAAATAGTTAAAAGCAAAGATTACAAGGGTGCCATTGGAATGGTACTGGGTATGTTTAGTTTTATAATATTTTATTCCTTCCAAATTTCGTTTTTTTATCAATTTACCCAACACCAACTTTACACTTTACTTTATGGCTTAAACCTTCCATTTACTGGCTTTTTTGCGTATTACTATTGGCAATATTTTATAAAAATAAAAGGCAATTGGCAGTATTTAAAATTAGCCAAAAACAAAAGTAAATTAATTGAAAATTTACAGTTAGAACGAGCAACCATTATGCTTGAATTTGAAAAAGCCAAAACCGTTTTCTTTGAGCAATTTCCGAACTAAATTTGGCACTATGTAATCAAGGGAACAAGTAATTTAGATTATTTGATTAACCCTAAATTGACCAAAATGTAATCTGGCTTACAAAACCAAAAGGTTTTAAAATGCGTTAGTATAATTAAGGTGCATATTTGCATACCTAAAAATTACTACCAAAATGAAAACTTTAAAAACTATTTTTTACTTACAAACTTTATTAATTTTGAGCATAACCAGTTGTGCTCAAAACAATAACCAACAAACTAAAAAAACTCCCAATAAAATGACGATAGAGAATAATGACACCATTTCAACTGCAGTGTTTGGCGCTGGTTGCTTTTGGTGTGTAGAAGCTGTTTTCCAGCAGGTTAATGGCGTTGTGAAAATAGAAAGCGGCTATAGCAATGGCGATGTTAAAAATCCAACTTACCGCGAGGTGTGTTATGGTAAAACGGGCCATGCCGAAGTATGCAAAATTTGGTTCGATTCTACCAAAATAAGTTATGCTAGTTTATTATCTATATTTTGGCAAACCCACGACCCAACTACTTTAAACCAACAAGGAAACGATATAGGAACCCAATACCGTTCGGCAGTGTTTTATAATTCAGATTACCAAAAAGAGTTAGCCGAAAAGTATAAAAACGAGTTGGACAAATCAGGTGCATTTAGTAAGCCGATAGTTACCGAAGTTACAGCTTTAAACAATTATTATACAGCCGAAGATTACCATCAAAACTATTACAATCAAAACTCACAACAACCATACTGCCAGTTTGTAATAGCTCCTAAATTGGAGAAATTTAAAAAAGTATTTGGCGATAAGTTCAGTAAAAAATAGGGTATAATTTCATTAGTTTTATTATTAGGCAATATTTATACTGATAATATATATAAATCATTCAAAAATTTAGCTTTATAAACTTATTATTGCGGAAATTTACAATTGGTAACAATTGTAAATTTCAAAAATACGCCAATGAAAATAGACGTTCACGCACATATTTTACCTGAATTTATGCCAAACCTTAAAGAAAAATATGGTTATGGCGATGAGTTCATTTATTTAGATCATTTTCAGCCAGGTAGAGCTAATATGATGAAAGCCGATGGTACTTTTTTTAGAACCATTGACGATTTGTGTTGGGACCCAAAACGCATTATTGCCCATATGGACGAACATGGCGTTGATATAATGGCACTGTCGCCCATTCCAGTTTTATTTTATTATTGGGCTAAACCTGAACATACACACGATTGGGCTAAGTATTACAATAATTATTTGGCTAAAATTCAAGATGAAAACCCAACACGCTTATTGGGCTTAGCTACTTTGCCAATGCAAAACGTTGAATTAGCCATAGAGGAAATGTTGCGTTGTAAATACGAATTAGGTTTGGCTGGGGTTGAAATTGGTACACATATAGAACATAGAAATTTGGATGACGAATATTACCATTCATTTTTTGCAGCAGCCGAAAAAGCTGACATGCCTATTTTTGTGCATCCGTGGGATATGATGGGGCAAGATAGAATGCCTAAGTATTTTTTACCATGGTTAATTGGTATGCCTGCAGAAACAAGTTTGGCTATTTGTAGCTTAATTTTTGGTGGCATTTTCGATAAATTTCCTAAAGTACGTATTTTGTTTGCTCATGGTGGAGGTTGTTTTCCTCAAACCATTGGCCGCATAAGTCATGCCTACCATGCTCGCCCCGATTTGTGTAATGTAAACAAAGTGGCCGACCCACGAAACTATATTGATAAGTTTTACATTGATAGTTTGGTGCACGATGATGAAACATTTAAATTTTTGGTGAATATGTTTGGTGCCAACAAAATTGCATTAGGAAGTGATTTTCCTTTTCCACTTGGCGATTTAGAACATGGTAAATTTATTGAAAACATGAAAGAACTAACCCAAGTACAAAAAGAGCAGGTTTTATATAAAACTGCTAAAGAATGGTTAGGCTTAAAAGACTAAGAAATACAACTCATTGTTAAATTTTGGTTACTTATTACTAAAAACAAACATTTGGTTATAGTAGTGGCACACAATTTGACTAAAAACTATTTATTTTACAAACAAAAAGAATATATGAAACGACTGGTTTTATTGGCAAACATTTTAATTGGAGGTTTTGCTTTAAATGCGCAAACTTTAAACGATGGTTTAAAGTCGCTTGATTTTGAAAAATTTGAACAAGCTAGAAATATTTTTAAATCAATTATCCAAAAAGAACCTGCCAATGGCGAGGCTTACTACTACTTAGGCCAAGCTTACAATAGTTTATTCAAACCTGATTCTGCATTAATTTCATATAATACGGGTATAGCAATTGCACCTAAAACTCCGCAACTATACGCTGGATTAGGTGAGTTATTATTAGAAGATAATAAAACTACAGAGGCGCAAGCTCAATTTGACAAAGCAATTGCTTTATGTAAAAACAAAAAAGATGAATTCGTAAACGCTAAAGGTTTAGTAGCCATTGGTAGTGGTATGTTAGCAGGCGAAAATAAGCTATTAGCACAAGCTTCAGCTTTGATGGAAGAAGCTTATAATATTTCGAAAGAAGATTACGATGTATTAACCACAGCTGGGGATGTTTATTTAGAAATGGCTGATGGCAGTAAAGCTGCTACTTTTTATAATCGTGCAACTGTGTTAGACCCAAACAGACCAAAAGCATTTGCTAAAATAGCCTTAATTTGGATTAGAGTAAAAAACTTACAAGTAGCTAAAGAGGCTTTAGATACTGCCTTTGCAAAAGACCCTAACTATGCAACCGCATTTAAAAACCAAGCTGAATTTTATTCAGTACAACGTAAATTTGCCTTAGCTAAAGAATCATACAAAAACTATTTAAAAAACTCTGAGGTTAGTTCGGCAAATCAATTACGTTTTGCTTTGATTTTATTCAAAGCTAAAGAATATGCTGAGGCATTAACCAATGTAGAAGAAGCTAAAGCAAATGATAAAACCAATAATATTTATATAAATCGTTTATACGCATACTCTTGCTACGAAGCAGGTAATTTAAAAAACGATGCACCTACTTTTCAAAAAGGTTTGACAGCAATGGAAACCCTAATGGGTAAAGTAGCAGTTGAAAAATTAACTGCTGGTGATTTTGAGTATTTAGGTAAATTACAATCTAAAACTGGTAAAGATAGTTTGGCATTGATTAACTTGAACAAAGCCTTAAGCCTTGATGCCAATAAGACTGATGTAAAAGTTGAGATTGCTAAGATTTATAACAAACAAAAGAAATATACTGAAGCTGCTTTAACTTATGAAGAATACTTAAGCACTGCTAAAAAGGTTACCTTGATTGATAATTTTAATATTGGTAAGTATTACAATAACGCTAAAATGTATGGTAAAGCTGATTCGGCATTTGCTAAAATAAATGTGGCTAAACCTGATTTTGCCGAGGCCTGGTACCAAAGGGCTAATGTGAATGCTTCTATGGATTCTTTATTAAAAAATACTGTAGCTAAAGAACTATTTGAAAAATACATTGAAGTAGTTACAGCCGATACAGCTGCATTTAATAAACAAAAAGCAAGTTTATCAAAAAATGTGGCTTCATCGTACGATTATTTAGGTTATTATTTCTTACAAAAAGATATGAAAAACGAATGTAAAGCCATGTATAGAAAAGCTTTAGAGTACGACCCAAGTAACAAAAATGCCATTGAAGTATTAAAGAACTTAAAGTAAATTTTGTAACAAAAAAGCCCTACTAAAAATTATTTAGCAGGGCTTTTTTTATGCTTTAAACAGTAGCGTGCGATATTCTTTCAAGTGCACCCTTATTTAATATTTTTATTCGCTTGCCTTCAAAGTCAATGTATTTATCTGTTTTGAACTCTGATAACAATCTAATTAAAGTTTCGGTTGCGGTCCCTACAATATTAGCCAAATCTTCACGAGGTAAACTTATAGGAATTACAGGTTCTTCTTCTACCGATTTTTGAGCAAATGTTTGGTGTAAATATAAAATAGTTTCAGCTACTCTTTCTCTCACACTTTTTTGTGCTAGACTTTGCACTTTTTCATTATTTAAACCCATGTCATGACAAAGTGCTTTAAACATTTGTTTATTAATTTCAGCATTG
Organism: Bacteroidota bacterium; assembly: GCA_013298895.1. Taxonomy (GTDB): domain Bacteria; phylum Bacteroidota; class Bacteroidia; order UKL13-3; family UKL13-3; genus JAAFJM01. The sequence continues at coordinate 180,907 of JAAFJM010000001.1, forward strand.
CTTTGCAATAAATCTAGAAATACTTGGCGAGGTATAAAACAAGCCGTTACATCTTCTATACAAGTGGCAGTAGCAGTTAATGGCTCTTCAGCTATAACAGCTCTGTAACCAAGAAACTCTCCTTCTTTAGCAAATCTTAAAATTTGCTCTTTACCAAAATTATTGCTTCGGGTTAATTTTACTATACCTTTTGTGATGCAGTATATTCCTAGTGGCAAATTGTCTTCGTAAAAAATAGATTGGCCTTTTTTGTAATAACCACACGATTTTGCATTAGAAACTATGGTAGTTTCTTCATCGGTACAGTATTTCATAAATGAAATGGCTTTTGAGTCGCACATTTCGCATTCAAGTTTTACTTTTTGCATAGTAAAAAGATTGGGTTAAACGATGTGTCAAATATATAATCCTATCTGTTAACCAAAAAATTAAAAAGTGAATTATTTTCAGAATTTATGTTTTTTGTTAACTTATTGTTATTTATAGAACAATCAAAGTAAGGTAAAATGTTTTGTAATTCAGCTATCAAATTATTTTTTCCCCATATAACTGCCTCAAAATAATGTTCAAAACTTTCTTTGCTATATTTTTCAAGCAAGAATTTATAGTCGTTTTCTGTATATCCTTTGTTTTGTTTGTAAAACAAATGGTATAAATCGCTCATTACATTATCCAAACTGTATTGGCCGTTTGAGTTTTTTATAATGATTAAATCTGCAAGCATAGCAGCGAGCATTCCTTCTACATATATGCTTGTTTTTCTAGCGGGTACACCCGGAACATAACCATCTAACCATGTATCGAAGCTAGACTCTGCCACAGAGTAATTTTTATTACCTTCATTATTGATATGACGCACAAAATCACCATTCCAACTATCTGCATATTGTTCCCAATTCCAAACTCCGCTTCTAAGCAGCATTAAATCACCATAATAGGTAGTTACTCCTTCATAAACATAACCAAGATGGCTGTAATTTTCTTTGGTAAAATCATACGGCCACATACTTTCTGGGCGAATGCGTTTTATATTCCATAAATGAAATAATTCGTGGCTGCTAATGGCTAAAAGATCGTTATAAAAATCATCGCGAAGCATTTCATTGCTCATTCCCATTGCAATTACCGTGCTATCGGCATGTTCTACACCGTGCCTAAAAGGTGTGGGTAAAATTTGGTATAAAAAATGGTAATCAGTACAAGGTAATTCTTTAAAAATAGCTATTTGAGCCTTGGTAAAAGCTGTGGTATCTAATTCAAGTTGCTCTATATCCATTTCGTGTTTGCCTTGAAACCAAAAATGAATTTTAGTTTTTTCAACCATAAACTCGTGGTGTTGCAAACTTGCACTTGCAATAAACGGACTATCGGCCAATTGGTCAAAATTTTCAGCTTTCAGTATGTTTTGATTATGGGGTAACTGGCAAGCTAATTTATATTCTGAAGGAATATTTAATTTTACCTCAAAAGGCTCATTTATTTTACCAACTTGATACATAAAACAATGAACTGGGTTTACGTATAATTGCTCCTCATTTATAAAACAAGCCCCTGCATCAAGTTGATTAGCATAGTATTCGTAATAGATGGTAATATTTTTATTGTTATTAATATTAAATATTTTCCAACTGTCTTTGGTTTGTTTTCTGACCTTTAGTTCTGTTCCATTTTGAGCAGTAGCTTTAAAACACCTGATATTTTTTGCGAAGTTGGCAAGTTCGTACCTACCGGGCCTCCACGCGGGTAGTTGCAATACAATTTCGGCCTCATTTAAATTTATTTTGGCTTCAATTTCAATAAAATTTTCTAAAGCCTTGTTTATTGATACTTCGTATTTCATATTTGTTGCAAAATATGAACATAGCCGTTATAACCGCAATTTTTTCTGTAATTATGTTATTAATTTTTACAGCACTCTCCCTTATAAAAACTCAAAATATGTTGCTACAGCTTGTATTTGTTGTAGTTGCATCGTTTAATATAGGAGTTATATCCTGTATTATTTTAGTGAATTACGAAAATAAATCGGCCTTAATTTGGCCCGGTTTGTTTGTAATTATGTTAGTAAATAAGGTAATTGAAATTAGTAAAAACCTTCGTTCGTGATTTTTTAGTACATTTACCCCCAAAATAAGTCTTGTGAAAAAATATATTTTAATACTTTTAAGTTTTTTAACTTTAAATGGCATTGCTCAAGGAAGTAAAGATGCGAGTTTATTAATTGATAAAATTAGTAAACGATACAAAAAATTTAAATCGATAAAAGCGGACTTTACGTATAGTATTGAAAGTAAAGCAGAGAAAATTAACGAAAAACAAAAGGGTAATATTGTAATAAAAGGTAACAAGTTTAGGCTAGACATAGCAGGGCAAACCATAATTTGCGATAATAAAACTCAATGGACTTACAGTAAAGAAATTAATGAAGTGAATATTCAACATTATAAACCAAAAGAGGGAATAATGAAATTGGATGATATTTTCACCATGTATAACAAAGGTTTTGTAAGTAAAATAGGTGAAACTGTAAAAGAATTAGGAAGAGAGTTAACAATAATAGAACTTGCACCGAAGGACAAAAAGAAAAATTACTTCAAGATAAAACTTTATGTTGAAAAAAATAATCAACAAATAATTAAAACAATCATTTTTGATAAAAATGGCAGTGTTCATACTTATAATATTACAAACCAAATTCCTAATATTAAATTTGAAGATGGTTACTTTACATTTATTCCAAAAAAATACCCTAATGTAGAAATTAACGACATGAGGTAATTAGTAATGAAAAAAGCGCTAAAAATATTAATAATCATGCTAATGCTTACTTTTGTAAGTGGGATTGTTTGGTTTATTTACAATCCAGATAAATACAGTCAAACTGTAGTAGAAAATATTGTTGATGAAAATTTTAAGGTTTATCCAAATCACTACACTTCACCCGATAAATTCACTGATACCTTAAGTTTAGCCCTTTCTGCAATGAAATTTTACACATTAGGTAACTATAGATTGGCTGTTGAAACTTTTCAGAGATATGAACCGCTTCCTGAGTATGATGGATACTACAATTTATACTTAGGTATTTGTTATTTCAAAATAGGTTATACAAATGTGGCCATTAGACATTTTGACGAATCGGCAGAATCATTTACTATGTTTAATGATAAGGTGGTTGCAAAATGGTACTTATCCTTGGCAATGCTCAAGGCAGATAGAATTAAAGATGCCAAACAAATCTTAAAACAATTAGTAGAGCAAAATACTACTTACAAAAAGAAAGCTCAAGATATTTTAAAAGAGTTATAGTTTAATTTTCAGACAAAATTAAGCTTGCTGTGTTTTTTACTATATAAAAAATAAATAAACAAGCCTATTACTAACCAGCACCCAAAAGCAATCCAATTGCTTTTACCTAATTGGGTCATAAGGTAAAAATTTGTAATCATTCCTAATACAGGTAACAATGAAAACCGATGTATAAAAGTTAGAATAGAAATGATAGCGAACAATAACCAAAAACTATAGGCAGGAAAATTTGCTGACCAATCTAAACTTTGGAATATTCTATTCTCATCAAAAACTGTAAACAAGAAAAAACAAACTAAAAAAAGCAAGGGCATAATTATTCTACCACTGATATAAGGAACTCTAAATCCTTTATGTTCTGTGTTTTTGTGACTTTCCATTTGAATTACACCTGCATTTACCAAAACAAAAGCGAATAAAGTACCAATACTACTTAAATCGGTTACTTCTTTTAAATTTAAAAACAATGTAGGAATTGCAACCAAACCACCTGTAATTAAAGTAGAAAAATAGGGTGTTTTGAACTTTGGATGTATATTACTAAATTTTTTAGGTAATAACCCATCTCTACTCATACTCATCCAAATTCTAGGCTGTCCATTCTGAAAAACCAACAATACCGAAGCCATTGCTATTACTGCACTTACAGCCACAATTCCGCTCATCCAACCTACGTTTAATTTTTGAAAAACAAATGCTAATGGATCACCAACAGCAAGTTCCTTGTAACTAATCATACCTGTTAACGTGAGAGAAATTAAAATGTATAAAACAGTACAAATAATTAATGAAGCAATCATTGATTTAGGTAAATCGCGTTCAGGATTTTTACACTCTTCAGCTGTTGTTGCTAATGCATCAAAGCCGATATATGCAAAAAAAACTGAAGAAACACCTTGCAAAACGCCTTGTATTTTTTTTGGCATAAATGGACTCCAATTTTCGGGATTAACATAAAACGCACCTACAATAATTACTAAAACTATTACCATTAACTTAATAGTCACAAAAATATTGCTTGCTTTTTTTGTTTCATGCACACCTCTGTATATTAAAGCTGTAATTGCTAGCACTACTGCCACTGCTGGTAAATCAAAAATAAGTTTAAAACCTCCAACTGAAGGTGCAGTATTCCAAGCACTATATTGTTCACTTAAAGCAAAGGTTAGACTTTCGTTTTTACCTAACAGCAAATTAGCTTGCTCAAACCCAACTTTAGCCGTTAAATAATCCATTGTTAAATAATCAGGAATATGAATATTTAAACCGCTTAATAAACCTGTAAAATAATCGCTCCAACTTATTGCAACCACAATATTACCAATACCGTACTCTAAAATTAAAGCCCAACCTATAATCCAAGCTATAATTTCGCCAAAGGAAGCATAAGCATATGTGTAGGCACTACCACTTATTGGTATAGAAGAAGCAAATTCAGCATAGCTCATTGCCGAAAAGCCACAAGCTATAGCAGTAAAAATAAATAGTAAAATTACTGCTGGCCCGCCCATAAAACTTGCATTACCAATAGTACTAAAAATTCCGGCTCCAATAATAGCAGCAATTCCCATTGCTGTTAAATCGCGTAATGAAAGTGTTTTATTTAATAGATGGCTTCCATGTTCAGCCTTATTGGCTTCAATAAGTATTTGTGTTACATTCTTTTTACGAAAAAGCTGTTTCATTATTTATTAAATTTTAGTAAAGTACGCTATGCAATTATACAATTATCTCTTAAATTGTAACTATTCAACTAGGTTGAAATCGAATAATAATTTGGAATATCATTGAGTTTTGTTAAAAATAAAAATTTTGCTGTTGTATATATTTTACGTTAATTCGTAAAATAAGATGAGCGCTGAACAAACTTTTCACCAAGCTGTAAAAAAATCGTTGAAAAACAGTGAACTGCAAAACCGCACCATAAATGCAGCAGGTAAGCATCAGTTTGCAATGGCCGAGGCTGTAAAACAGTTTTCCGACCTCGAATTGGCGCGCAATAGGGCTAAATATATTAAATGGCGTGTAAACGAAAATTTAGATAAATACTTAATAGATTTTGAGGCAAACCTCATGCGAAAAGGTGGAAAGGTAATTTGGGCAGATACAGCTCAAACGGCCTTAACAGAAATCGACCAAATTATCAAAAAAAATCAAGCTAAGTATATTGTCAAGTCAAAATCAACAATATGCAATGAAATAGGATTAAATGAATTTTTACGTTCAAAATCATATGATTTAACTGAAACCGATTTAGGCGATTTTATTGTTGATGGATTTAATGAAAAGCCCTTTCATAGCATATTACCAGCAGCTCATAAAACAAAACAAGAAATTAACGATTTACTCAATCAAAAAATTAGTGCTTCGCTCGACATTGAACTAAATGAGTTAACAAGAGATGTGAGAGATTACATGCGAGATAAATTCTATAAAGCGGATATTGGCATTACAGGTGCTAATTTCTTAATTGCAGAAAATGGCATGGTTTGCATTTCGGAAAACGAAGGAAATGTAAGACTTGCAAGCACTTTTGTTAAAACGCATATAGTTGTTGCAGGCATTGATAAAATGCTACCTACCTTACAAGATGTTGATTTGTTTTTTTCATTGCTTAGTAGTTATGGAAATGGGCAAAAACTTATGACATACAACACCATAGTTGGCCCTAAAGGTATTGATGAGCAAGATAGTCCAACTGAATTTATAGTTATCTTGGTTGATAATGGGAGAAGTAATGTGCTATCTACACATGATCAACGTGAAGCACTTTCTTGTATCAAATGTGGTGCGTGTCATTTTGTTTGTCCTGTTTTTACTCAAATTGGTGGTCATAGTTATGAAAGTAATTATACCGGTCCAATTGGTTCTATTATTGAACCATTATCTCATGGTTTAAAAGAGTATAATCATCTCAGCAATGCAAGCACATCTTGTGGTAAATGCAACGATGTTTGCCCTGTAAAAATTGACATAAGCAACCATATTATAAGAAATAGACGAGATACCATTAATTTAGGAAAAGAATCAACTGGTGAAAAACTTGCTTGGTATACTTGGACCAAGGCTATGTTAAGTCGTAAAAATTTAAACCGCTCATCAAGTATTAAAAATTTCACTTTTAAACAACTTTATAAAGCTGATTGGGGCGTTGAACGCGAATTCCCGAAAATTGAAGAAAAATCATTCAATCAATTATGGCGCGAAAAGTTTGGAGGCGTTTAAATTGTAATAAAAATTTATAATTCTAATTACACTTTGAAATATAATAATTGATTGTAAATAAAGTCAATAAATTTAATGGTCTAACAAACTAAAAATATACATGACTGCGATTAAAAAATTATGAAAATAATTTTTTACATTGCCAATAAATCTTCACCAAAGTCATGTTGAGTTCAGTAATTAATCAGGAGCAAGAAAACGAGCAAATTGTTAAAGCATATAGACATTTATTAAGGTCGTGTAAAGTTGCATTAAGCAAACAAGACAGAGCGAACATTAGAGATGCATTTAACATTAGCTTAGAGGCACATAAAAGTATGAGGCGCAAAAGTGGAGAGCCTTATATACTCCACCCAATTGCAGTAGCTCAAATTTGTGCTGAAGAAATTGGATTAGGTACTACTTCTATTATTTGTGCTTTGCTCCACGACACAGTAGAAGATACTGACATTACTCTTGAATTGTTGGATATGAAATTTGGTCCAAAAGTATCACAAATTATTGATGGACTAACTAAAATATCTGGGGTTTTCGACCAACAAGACAAGTCGATGCAAGCCGAAAATTTCAAAAAAATGCTTCTTACTTTAAGCGAAGATGTAAGGGTAATTTTAATAAAATTGGCGGATAGGCTTCATAACATGCGAACTTTAGAAAGCATGAGTGCCAAAAGTCAATTAAAAATAGCAAGCGAAACGGCCTATGTTTATGCACCTTTAGCTCATAGATTAGGGCTTTATGCCATTAAAACTGAGCTAGAAGATTTGGCTACCAAATATCTTGACCCCGATAGTTATAACTATGTAAAAAATAGATTGCAAGAAACAAAAGCCGATCGCAATAAGTACATCAAAAATTTTATTGATCCACTACAAAAGGCTTTAGACGAAACTGGCTTACATTATGAAATAAAAGGCAGACCCAAAAGCATACACAGCATTTTAAATAAAATGAAAAAACAAGGTGTTGCCTTTGATGATGTATTTGATTTATTTGCTATCAGAGTTATTATTGATGATGAATACGAAAATGAAAAAAGTGATTGCTGGAAGGTGTATTCAACAGTAACCGATTTTTATACGCCAAATCCAGATAGATTGCGCGATTGGGTTAGTATTCCAAAAGCCAATGGTTATGAGAGTTTACATACCACCGTTATGGGACCAAAAGGCCGTTGGGTGGAGGTTCAAATCCGCAGTAAACGCATGGACGAAATAGCCGAAAAAGGTTATGCTGCCCATTGGAAATACAAAGATGGAGCTCAAGTAAATGATAATGGATTAGAGCAATGGTTGGCAAAGGTGCGTGAAATGCTGGAAAATACAGATGGTTCGGCTGTTGAGTTTTTAGATGATTTTAAACTAAACTTATTTGCTGAAGAAATTTTTGTGTTTACACCCAAAGGCGATTTGCGTAAGTTACCGGCACAATCTACCGTATTGGATTTTGCTTTCGATATTCACTCAGGCTTGGGTGCCAAATGCATTGGAGCTAAGGTAAATAATAAACTGGTACCTATTACTTATAAATTAGGCAATGGCGATCAAGTTGAAATTTTATCATCAACCAAACAAAAACCTACTGAGGAATGGTTAACATGGGTGGTTACAGCTAAAGCTAAATCAAAAATTAGAGATTACTTTAAGCAAGAACGCAACCAAAGCGTTACCATGGGTAAAGAAATTTTAGAACGTAAATTTAAAAATGCAAAAATTCCGTTTAGCAGCGAAGCCCTTAATAGCATTATTAAATTTTATAAACTTTCAAGTGTTACAGAACTTTATTATCAATTAGTAACCGAAAAAATTGATAGAACTAAAATTGATTTAACTGCTATTTTAGAAGGTGAAACAAAAAAACAAACACAAAGCGAAGAGCAAAAACTAGTCAAAAAGCCTACCAAGCCTTTAACCAAAGATGCGGTAATAATTGGGGATGGGGACCCAGTTGAATATGCATTTGCCAAATGTTGTAGCCCAATACCTGGTGATGATATTTTTGGTTTTGTTACAGTAGGTGAAGGGGTTAAAATTCATAGAACAAATTGTACCAATGGTATTAGTTTAATGAGTAATTATGGTTACAGAATCATAAAAGCCCGTTGGGCCGATAGTAATTTAAATAGCAGCAAATCATTCTTAACATCAATAAAAGTACAAGGAATTGATAGTGTCGGAATTGTAAGTGCTATTACCAATATTATTTCTACCCAATTGCAAATAAACATGAAATCAATAAATGTAACTGCAAACGAAGGAATGTTTGAAGGCAATATTACCTTACAAGTAAGCGATACCAAACATTTAGAAGAATTGATGAACAAAATTAAACAAGCCAGTCAATTAATTTCAGTTACTAGGGTTGATATTGGTTAAAGTTGGTTTCAAGCTGCTAACAACTGGCATCTAGCCTCTAGCAGCTAGCTTTGTGTTAATTTAAAATTTCATAATTAATTCTTCATAATTCTTCCCATTTCAAAAATCACATTTCCCATTTCATAAATCATCATTCATACTTTTGCATTTACCTATCAACTGTCAACTAAAAACTATCAACTAAAATAATTACTTTCGCGCTCGTTTAAAAAATATGTCTTTAGATCAATTGCCAGATGACCAATTTTCCGACACCAAGGAAATGACTTTTTTTGACCATATAGATGAGTTACGAAGCCACCTAGTACGTTCAGTAATTGCCATATTAATTGGAGCTGTAACAGCTTTTTTTAATAAATATATCTTGTTCGATATTATTATTTTTGGTCCTATGCGAACTGATTTTTTCAGTTACCGCATGTTGTGTAAATTATCGTATTGGGCTAAAGGAACCGATGAATACTGTGTAAAAAGCATTGATTTTGCCCTTAAAAACATTGACATGACAGGGCAATTTACCCAACATTTATGGATTGCATTTATTGCTGGACTTATTATAGCTTTTCCTTATATTCTTTGGCAGTTATGGCGTTTTATTAAACCTGCTTTGAGTAAAAAAGAAATAACCTATGCGCGCGGGTTAGTATTTTTTAGCTCTGGTTTGTTTTTTATTGGAATAGCTTTTGGTTACTTTTTTTTAACCCCAGTTTCTGTTTCGTTCATGGGTTCTTACCAAGTTAGTACTTTGGTTAGCAATGAAATAAACTTAGAGTCATACATGTCGTTTGTATCAACCATTACTCTAGCTTGCGGATTAATGTTTGAAATGCCAATTTTGGTTTATTTTTTAGTAAAAATTGGCATTTTAAGTGCAAATATTATGGGTAAATACCGTAAATACGCTGTTTTGGTAATTTTGATTTTAGCCGGAATTTTAACTCCTTCGCCCGATGTGGCTAGCCAAATATTAATGGCTTTACCATTATATTTGTTATACGAATTGAGTATTTTTATAGCAAGAGGGGTTGAGAAAAATAAAATTAGATAATAAATAAATAATCACATATCATGAAAATAGCCATTGCAGCCGACCATGCAGGTTTTGAGTACAAAGAAATTATCAAAGCTATGCTTACCGATTTAAATTACAACGTTACCGATTTTGGCACACACTCTACTTCATCAATGGATTATCCTGATGTTTCACATCCGTTAGCTACAAGTATTGAAAACAAAGAAAATGAGTTAGGAATTATTATTTGCGGTAGTGGCAATGGCGTAAACATGAGCGTAAACAAACACCAACGCATTAGAGGCGCATTATGTTGGACCGATGAAATTAGCAGCCTAGCGCGCACACACAACGATGCGAACGTTTTGGCATTACCGGCACGTTTTATTGATATTGAACTAGCCAAACGCATTACCATGACATTTTTAACCACTCATTTTGAAGGTGGCCGCCACCAAAACAGAGTTGATAAGATTAGTTGTTAGCGGATAAAAAAACAGTTAAATAAGACGGTTAACAGCATTACATAAAAAAATCCGAAATAAACTTTCGGATTTTTTATTGCAAAAACTTCTAATGTATTTCCTAATCACCTAAAACCTATATCCTAAATTTAAGCCAAAGCCAGTGTTTTTGTTTGCTAAGGAACTGCTTGTTTTGGAGTTAACATTTACCAAACCCAATTGAGAGCTAAGTGTTAAATTTAAACCATTTGCTAGTTGATAACCTACCATAAAATTGGCGCCCACATCTAAAGTTTTGAAATAAATTAAATTATTGGTTTCGTTACTTGGTGCTTCGTCTTGAATTTTTAAATCGGTATCGTCAGGAGCTGAATTGCCGCTAAAAACAGCCGTTCCGCCAATACAATATCCAACATAAGGTCCAAAACCCAATATTAATTTACCTGAACCAAGCATAGGTTTATAAAGCAAATTAAGTGGCATTTCAATATATTTTAAATTCAACTCACGGGTTACACTTCGGGTTATAAAAAATTCAGTGTAATCAATAATTCCGGTTGTTCCTTTGGTTATGTATTGCAACCCAATTTGCAAATAAAACTTAGGTACTACATAAATTTCTTCATTTATTCCCAATGTAAATCGTGGTACCAAAGTGTTGGTTAATGCTGCACCACTTTCATTGGTGCCGTTTATGTTTTGAAAATTTAGGCCACCATATACACCAAATGAAAAGCGTTTTTCGTTTGGATAGTTACTTTCGTCTTGCGCAAATACATTGATGGTTAATGTGCTTAAAATCAATAATAAGTATATTCTGTTTTTCATAGCTGTTTTTATTAGTTACCTGATTCTTTAGCTGCATCTTTACGCATTTGTTCATTGGCAGTAATTAAAAATTCAACTCTTCTGTTTTGAGCACGGGTATCTTCATCATCGTTGCTATAATTAGGAGCTGTTTCGCCATAACCTTTGGTGCTAATTCGGTAACTGCTAATGCCATTTGTTTGCAAAAAACTAGCTACTGAGGCCGCACGTTTTTTTGATAATTTCATATTGTAAGCATCAGAACCGGAATTGTCGGTATGTCCTTGAATTTCAATATTGGTTTCAGGGTATTTACTTAAAATACTGATTAGCTTATTTAAGTTTTGAGCCGAACCATTATTTAAGTTTGCTTGGTTTATATCAAATAAAATTTTGTCCGTAAATTCTACCACAATGCCTTCGCCTACTCGGTAAACTTTTGCTCCAGGAACAGTTTTCTTAATTTCTTCAGCTTGTTTATCCATTTTATTGCCAATTATTGCACCCGCAGCACCTCCAACAGTTGCGCCAATTAGCGCACCTAAAGCTGTATTGCCTGATGCTCGGCCAATTACCGCACCAATAACTGCCCCACCTCCTGTGCCAATTAATGCACCTTTTTTAGTTTTATTCAGTGCACAGCTCGAAATCAATATGCTTAAAGCCATTAGTGTTATATAATAGCTAGTAATTATGTTACTTTTTTTCATGTAGTTGGTTGGTATTAATTAAGCTACAAACGTAATTAACCAAAGCTTAAAAAAATTACACATAAAACCTTAAATGTTACATAATTGCTTGTACTAGCAATTCGAAATTTGTTTTTAAATTGATTCGGGTCATAAATAAAAATGGTGCTTAGTTGAAACTTGCAAACTTTATTTAAAAATAATGAGTACCAAAAATTTCAACGCACATAGTTTTCATATTCCGGTTATGGGTATTGGTTTTACCATCGATTCACCTATAAAAGTGGCAGCTTATGGCATTTCATCTACACTCTCTTTGGTTGATGATGTTTTGATGGAAAAATTGCGCGCATTTTATTCAGAAAAATGGAATTTGCCTTTTGAGGCCATTACCAATAAAGTAGAAGACTCAAGGGCTAAACGCATTACGGCTTATTTAAATATGGTTGATCAAATTGTGAAACAAAAGTTTGAACAATTAAAACAATCGGTAGCCGAAAAAGGTGGCGAGTTTGAAAAATACATGAATATGTTGCCCGATTATGCCGAAATAAAAAAGCAATTCAACAGTTTTATTGATAATAATAAAACCATTGACGACCTTAAAAATTGGGCTAATACCCATTTACAAATGGGTAGCATTGATGTAAATATAATGACCAAATTAGACAAGGAAAATAAGTTTAATAACGAAAAACTTCCTGTAATTTACAACGATGCCCATGCAGCTTTGCGTGGTTTTGCTAACAGTAATTTACATTCGTCTATTGTACTTTCGGCAGGTATGAACCCAAGACTTTACGCTTATTTTGAGCAATTAGACAACTTTTTTCTAGACCAAAATGGTAATTTAGAAAAAAAGGTGATTTTAAAAATTAGTGATTACCGTTCTGCTTTAATTCAAGGAAAATTTTTAGCTAAGAAAGGTATTTGGATTTCGGAATACAGGGTTGAATCGGGTTTAAATTGTGGTGGACATGCTTTTGGAAGTGATGCTTCGCTAATGGGGCCTATTTTAGAAGAATTTAAACAAAACAAACAAGAGTTAATAAATGCCATTCACCAAGTGTATATAGCTGCTTTGGCCGAAAAAAACAAGTTTGTGCCTGCTGAACCTTTGCCCGTTAAATTTACTACTCAAGGTGGAGTTGGCACAGCAGAAGAGCATCAGTTTTTATTAGAAAAATATGAGTTAGATTCAATTGGCTGGGGAACGCCATTTTTATTGGTTCCTGAAGCCACCACTGTAGATAACGAAACATTAGATTTGCTTTGCAAGGCAAAAGAAACTGATTTGTATTTAAGCAGTATTTCGCCATTAGGGGTTCCATTTAACTCGTTAAAAGGCAACACCAAAGATTCTGAAAGATTAGAATGGATAGCTAAAGGAAGACCGGGAAGCAGCTGTCCGCGCGAGTTTGCTAAACTTAATAACGATTTTACCGAAGAGGTAATTTGTACGGCATCGCGCCAATATCAAAACCTAAAGTTACAAGCATTACAAGCACAAGATTTACCAACTGAGGAGTTAGAAGCGGCCAACGATTTAGCCATGCAAAAAACTTGTTTATGTGTGGGTTTAGGTACTTCGGCTTTATTGGTAAATGATTTGAATACTCGTACCGAAGGCCCTGGAGTAGCAGTTTGCCCTGGTCCAAATATGGCTTATTACTCTAAAATTGTTTCGCTACAAACCATGTGTGGCCATATTTATGGTAAAGAAAATTTGGTAGATAATCCTAACAGACCTCATGTGTTTTTAAAAGAATTGGAACTAAATTTAGATTTTTACCATAACCAACTTAAAAGTTATTTAGCCAAACCAACCGATGCAATGAAAAAACAGCTCAATAATATGGCCAAAAACTTAGAAAGTGGAATTCATTATTACATGGAATTATTCCATAATCAGCCCAATATGATCAATCAATTAGCTACTTATAAAATAACAACTTTAACAAATGGATAAGATAATTTTTGGAATTGTATTGCTGCATTTGGTTGCAGGTTTTGGTTGGGTTATTTATAAAATGGAGTTCAAAAACAGGAAATAATGCAACCACAAACCGAAACACTTTTAGCGCTATGGATAGAGGCTAGAACAAGATTTACCAATCAATTAACTAAATTAATCGAGGCCAATTTGCAGAAAAGATTACCGCCTTCGCCAAATTCAGTTGGGTTTTTAATAAGGCATATTGGTGATGTAGAATGCTTTTTGCTAAAAATGTATTTGGCGATAGCAGCATAAAGGTGTCGGCTCAAACAGTAATTGCGCAAAAGGATACTGGCGAATGGATTCATTTAGAAGAGCTATTAAGTTATGTAGCACATTCATTTTCTGTATTAGAAACCATTGTTAAAACCCAAACTGATGCTGATTGGAATAGCATAATTACCACTAAAGAATTTGGAACCAAAACTAAAGCTGAAGCCTTTGGTAGAATTGTATCGCATACTGCTTACCATGCAGGTCAAATGGCTATATTGGTTAAGTATGGAATATAGAAAAAGCCACTATAAATACTGAAAATGTATTAAATAAATTAATCTTTACTTGCTTTAAATAGAAGTTCTTTTTCCGACTTACTTAAGCTTTCATAGCCACTTTTACTTATTTTATCAAGAATAGCATCTATATCGGCTTGATTTGGCTTGTTTATATTGTTGGCTGTGATTGGCCTATTTTTACTCTCTCCTTTATGATGAATAGTAAGTTTAGATTTAGGTTTAAATATATTACCAAAGAACGAACTAACTGAATGTACTGCATTGGTAAAAGCATTATTGGTATATAAATATTTAATAAATAAATAGCCAGCCAATGCACCTCCTAAATGTGCAATTCTTCCACCTGCATTACTGCTTGGAATATTGAGTAAATCAATTAAAACACTAAAAATAGCTATGTATCTTAACTGAACAGCAAAAACGCCAAATAACATGACAGTATATTGGGGTAATAAAGTGGCTGCAGCAGTAACCATGGCTAAAACCCCAGCTGATGCTCCCAAGGCATAAGAATCAGGTAAAGCATCTTTAAATACAGGAAAAACGTTGTAAAAAAGTAAGTATAACAAACCTCCTCCAATACCACCCAAAAAATATATTTGATACACACGCGCATTACCCAAATATTCGTGTAACAACATTCCTAGCCAATACATCCATAACATATTAAATAGTATATGAAAAAAGCCAGAATGCAAAAACATATAAGTTACCAAACCCCATGGATGAGTGATAAAATTAGTTGGAGAAGCGTATAACACAAAAAGTTTTTGAACAGAATCCAAAATATCTGTGGCTTGAAATAACCAAAATAATAAATGAGCAATAGCAAAAACTAAATATACAGCCACATTTAGCGCAATGAGTTTTACCACTGCATTATTCTGTGCAAGCTTATATTTTATATCATCGAAAAAAGACATAGATTACTTTAATAAAAAAACGAATATATTAATATAATGTTTTACGATTGGTTTTATTCCAATATTTGATCAAAATATAACCAAACAACATACCACCCAAATGCGCCAAATGCCCAACATTATCACCTTTAAACTTTCCAAATTCTAGAAAAATTTCTAAAGCAGCCAATCCTACCACTAAATATTTGGCTTTTACAGGAAATGGAATAATAAACATCATAAGTTCTGTATTAGGAAAAAACATCCCGAATGCCAAAAGAATACCAAAACCAGCACCACTTGCACCTACTGTGCAAGTGTTAATTAGGGTATTTATTTGAGCGTAAGTAGTATCAACATAATTTTTACTATTATTATAAAGATCAGTACCGTTAGTCAAAATAAAGTTAAACTCATCAACACTTATTTGATGAGACAATCGATAAATCATTAAATATTTCACCAAAACATAAAACAATGCAGCTCCAAATCCAGTAAAAAAATAATAAACTAAAAATCTTTTCCAACCCCAAAGTATCTCAATAGATGAACCTAAAAAAATCAAACCCAACATATTAAATCCTAAATGGGAAAAATCAACATGCATAAACATGTGTGTAATCAGTTGGTATGGTTTAAAATTATCACTCAAAGGAGAATATAGCCCTAAGTAATAATACAAATCAATGCCTCTATTTGCCAATGCATAAGTAGCAATAAAAAAAAGCACATTGATAATAACTAAGTTTTTTACAACTGGAGGAATTCCATACAAACTTGGCGGACGATATTGTTGATACATATTTTTTAAATTTTATTTAAACATATTGGCCAAATCGGCCATGCTTAGAGTAAGTAAACAAGCTTTTCCATCTGGCGAGTATTTGGGTTCGCTACATGCAAAAAGTTCATCTACCATTCGGTTCATTTCATCGGTTGCAAGCACAGTGCCAGCCTTAATTGCTGCCTTTTTGGCTAAAATTTTGGCAATTAACTCATGTTTGCTATCAGCTAAGTTTTTATTGTTTTTATAATTACTTATCAAATCTAAAATTAACTCATGCTCATTGCTATATTGCATTTCAGCAGGTACGCCATTCACCACAAAAGTGCCTTTGCCAAACTCGTTTACATCAAAACCTAAGGTTTTTATTTCGGGTAAAATTTCCAATAAAATACTTTCGTCAATGGCATTTAAAGTAATGGCTTTAGGAAATAATTTTTGTTGGCTAGCAATAGGTTGCTGTTTAATAGCTGCCAAATATTTTTCGAACAAAATACGTTCGTGTGCCGCCTGCTGACTGATAAGTAATAACCCACTTTTAATTTGGGTAGCAATATAAGTTTGCTGTATTTGTAAAAACTGCTGACTGGTTTGCTTATTATTCTCAATTAAGGTTTGCTGTGCAACGTTATTTTCCGATTTCGGAATTTCAGATGGAACATCAGGTGCAGCTATTTTAAATAAATCTTCCCAATTGGTAGTTTGTTGCTTTTTAAAATTACGCGAACTGGCATATTCATTTTTCAACCAATCGTTTTTGCCTCCACTTACTTTGCCTACTAGCTGCGTTTCACTACTTTGGATATTGTTGAAATGTGTAGCTTGGTTATTGTATAAATCGCGGTTTAAAAACTGATTGTCTTCATAGCTTTTATCTAAAGTGGGTGTTTCAAAATTTTCGCCTAACACTTTGCGAGTAACTGCACGTAATATTTGGTAAATATTGCGCTCATCTTCAAACTTTACCTCTGTTTTGGTTGGGTGAATATTTACATCTACCTTACTTGGGTCAATTTCAATATTGATACAATAAAATGGATATTGATCTTTGGCAATGATGTTTTCAAACCCACTCACAATGGCGTGATTCAAATAAGCATCTTTAATAAATCGGTTATTTACAAAAATATATTGGTCGCCTCTGGTTTTTTTAGCAATTTGAGGTTTGCCAATAAAACCACTTGCATTGATAATGGTAGTTTGTTCCTCAAAAAGTAATAAATCATCTGGCTTTTTATCGTCAAACAAATCGCTTATTCTAAAAGCCAAATCGGCTGGTTTTAGGTTGTGCATTTGATCATCGTTATGCCATAACTCAAAACCTATATGTGGATTAGCTAAAGCTGCTCGAGTAAATTCATCAATAATATGGCGCAACTCCACAGGATTTGACTTTAAAAAATTTCTACGAGCTGGTATATTAAAGAATAAATTTTTAACAGAAATACTGGTTCCTGTTTGCCATGAAATGGCTTCGTGCTTTATGATATTGCTACCTTCAATTAAAATATAAGTACCAATGGTATCTTCATTTCGTTTGGTTTTAAGTTCTACTTGAGCCACCGAAGCTACAGAAGCCAATGCCTCACCCCTAAAACCCATTGTTTTTATTTTAAAAACATCTTCAATGGTTTTTATTTTTGAGGTAGCGTGACGTTCCCAACACATACGTGCATCGGTTTCACTCATTCCTTTTCCATTGTCAATAACCTGAACTAAAGCTTTTCCAGCATCTTTTAAAATTAGTTTTATATGTGTAGCGCCAGCATCTATGCTGTTATCTAACAACTCTTTAACTATACTTGCTGGCCTTTGAATTACCTCGCCTGCAGCTATTTGGTTAGCCACATGTTCGGGTAAAAGCTTGATGATATCTGACATAATTAGGAACTACAAAAAACCGTAAATTTTAGCAGATTATGAAATTTAGTTAAGGAATGTTCAAAAGTACTTGTCTTCCAACCAAAGCCATCGCTTAAAGAGATGGATTAGGTATCTATAATAACCACCAAAATTATTTTTTACTTGTTCGTTTAAACATTCAAATTATATTTGCTGCGCATTTGGTTTTTAAAGAAGCTGTTTGGCTATTTCAAAAATTAAAAGGGAATCAGGTGAAAAACCTGAACAGTACCCGCTGCTGTGAGTATCATATTTTAACCATAAAAAGTTAAAGTCAATTTTTGTTTCAAATCTTTGTCACTGTTGCGCCAAGCGAAACGGGAAGACCAAACAAAAGTGATACGAGTCAGAAGACCTGCCAATTGCAAAAACATATTGTAGCTTTCGGGAATAAAGGCTTGCAGTGGTTTCGATTTATTTTAACTTTTAAAAAGTTTCTTTTTTCGGCATCATTACTTCAACGATAAATTGATGTATGCTTTGTTGCATGTATTAATTTCCGTTTGCTACAGTTTAATTTTATAAAAAATGATAAAATACTATTGTACATTGGTAATGAATTGCGTGTTCTTTTGGGCTTTTGCTCAAACAGAAACCAATGATTCTGCCCAAAAATTACAAACAGTATTTATTAAAAGTTTAAGACTAGAAAGTCTAAATAAAAGCACCGTAATTCAAAACATAACTCCAATAGAATTACAAAGCCGACAAGGAAGCAGCATGGCTGAAGTATTGCAAGAAAACACACCTGTTTTTATTCGCAATTACGGTTCGGGCGGATTGGCTACCGCAAGTTTTAGAGGAAGTAATGCTTACCACACCCCTGTAATTTGGAACGGAATTAATATTCAAAACCCCATGAATGGGCAAATTGATTTTAGCAGCATTCCAGTTTTTTTAAGCGATGAAATTAGCTTGCAATATGGCGGTAATGGTGGAGTTTGGGGAAGTGGCTCTATGGCTGGATTATTATTTATTAATAGCCAAATTGCTTCGCACCAAAAACCCAAAATTGAACTTTTTACAAGCGTTTTTGATTATGGTATTTTTCAAAATGGTTTTAAAATTAGCTTTAATTACAAAAAACTATTTTCAAGCACTAAGGTATTTAACAGTTTTGGTAATAATAATTTTGAATATGACTATAAAGGTCAGAATTTTACTCAAAAAAATGCCCATTTAACCAATAATGGTTTTCAGCAAGTATTGGCATTTACCAAAAATAATAAAACCAATTTTACAGGATTAATTTGGTACAATGAAAGTGAAAAACAGATAGCCCCAAACATCAATGCAGCCAATAATGATGCTGTACAAAAAGATAAAAATTTACGCACTGCTATTACCTGGCAAAACAAAACTTTAAGAAGTAATAACGAAATAAAATTGGCCTATTTTTATGATGAAATATACTTTAAGAGTAACGATATAAGTGCATCAAATAATAAGAGTTATACCTACAATATTTCTGCTGAAAAAAATTATTCTATAAACACCAATAATTCAATCCATTTGGGAATCATAAACTGGTTAGCTTTTGCCAATGTTGACGGTTATAACGAGCAGGTAAATCAGAATAGATTAGCAGCATTTGTGTATTTTAAAAACACCAGTAAAAACAAAAATACTCAACAACAAATTGGCTTAAGAAAAGAATTGGTAAACGCAGATTTTATTCCCTTTATGCCCAGTTATTATTTACAACAAAAAATACTTAAAAATATATTGTTAAAAGTGAATGTAGCTGCAACTTATCGCTTGCCTACTTTTAACGATTTATATTGGAAAAACGGTGGCAATTTAAACCTACAATCAGAATATGGTTGGGGAACAGATTTGGCCATCAATCACATCAAAAAAATCAAAGCATTTGCGTTTGACTATACCTTTTCGTTGTTTTATAAAACCACCGAAAATTATATACAATGGATTCCTATTAACTCAGCTATTTTTTCGCCCATCAATATTGGAAATGTTAATGCTAGAGGAATAGAAATATTGGCAAAAAATGCTGTGAGTTTCAATAAAAACAACTTGTTTCAGCTTAACTATATTGGAAGTTTTTTACAAGCAATTGATACCAAAACAGAGCTGCAATTGATATTTACACCAAGAATAAAACATGTATTTAATGTAATTTATAATTATCAAAATTTAACCATCAAATACAACCATACTTATACCGGTGTAAGCTTTACCAAAAGTGATTTAAGCGAATGGAATAATGATTTTGAATTAGGGAATCTGTCAATTTCAAAAACCACTAATTTCAAAAATCAGAACGATTTAAATATTCAATTAGGTGTGAATAATATTTGGAACAAGAGCTTTCAAGTAATGCCCGATAGACCAATGCCACTAAGAAATTATCAAATAACTTTACAATATTCACTTACAAAACAATAAAACTATTATGAAAAATAAATTTATAAAAATAGCAAGCGTTTTAAGTTTTGCTGCCTTATTTAGCCTAAATGTTCAGGCACAAACCGCCACTTTTGAAGACATTCAATTACAAGGTACTAACAGTGTAAAAATTCCGAATACTGGAACTGTAACTAGCAATTTTACCAGTGGTTCTTGTACTTTTTCAAACAGCTATACCATTTCGTTTGGTGGCTATTGGAACAGCGGTTGGGCTTATTCAAAAGTAAATGATACCACCACTGCGGGCTTTACTAATTTATATGGAAGTTATGCCAATAAAGGATTTAATAACAGCAACAATTATGCTGTTTCTCAAAACGAAACATTTATAAAAATAAACCAAAATACTTTAACAGGTTTATATGTAACCAATACTACTTATGCGGCTTTAAGCATGAAAAATGGTGATGCATTTGCTAAAAAATTTGGTGGCACCAATGGCAATGATAGCGATTGGTTTAAACTAACCATTAACGCATACCAAAACGGAAATTTAAAAACAGAAAAAGTAGAGTTTTACTTAGCTGATTATAGATTTAACGATAATTTACAAGATTATATAGTAAAAGATTGGACCTTTGTAAACCTTACTTCTTTAGGCGGTTTAGATAGTTTAAAATTTACTTTAACTAGCAGCGATACCAACCAATTTGGACTAAAAACACCTGCATTTTTTTGTGTTGATCATATAATAACCAATGCCGATACAGCCACTTTCGAAAACTTAAATTTACCATTTGGCCAAGATTATTGGAACAGAGGTAGTAAAGTTTTTACTGAAGAATATCGCAGTGGTGGTATTAAACTTCTAAGTGAATTTACTGTAAGCCCTTCTTATAATTACTGGAGTTCAGGATATGCTATTTCAAATAGTTCTGATTCTACTACTGAAGGTTTTACCAATTTATACAGTTCAGCTAATGGTAAAGGTGCATTGAATTCGAAAAATTATGCTGTAAGCAAGGGAAATAGTTTTTTTAAAACAATTGTTCTAAGCGGTTTAGACGCTGATTTAGAGGCAAAAGGTATTTGGATAAACAATGGAACTTATCCATATTTTAGTATGCTTAAAGGAGATGGATTTGGTAAAAAATTTGGCGGTCAATCGGGTAATGATTCTGATTTTTTTAGAGTTATCATTAAATCAAAAAGAAGAGCAATTATGAATAAAGATAGTGTTGTTTTTTATTTAGCTGATTTTAGAAATACTGATAATAGTAAAGATTATATTATAAAAGATTGGGCTTATGTTGATTTAAGTAAATTGGGTGTTTTTGATACAATATTTTTCAAATTAGAATCGAGCGATGTAGGGCAATTTGGAATGAATACACCCTCATTTTTTTGTATAGATAATTTTGAATATAATGTTATTACAAGTGTTAACGAAGTTGCCAAAAATAATGCTGTAAAAATTTATCCAAATCCAAGTACTGAAAATATTTATGTAAACTATGAAAGCGATTTTAGTGTTATTAATATCATTAATTTACAAGGTAAAAATGTATTGCAAAGCAAAAATAAAAATATTGACATTAGTGGTTTAGAAAACGGTATTTACATTGCACAAATTATGACAGAAAATGGCGTGTTAAATAGTAAGTTTGTAAAACAATAAGTTAGTTGATAGTTGTCGGTTGTCAGTTGATAGGATATACTCGTCATTGCGAGGAACAGCCTGTCCCGATGAGGTGGGATAGCAATCTCACAGCCAGATTTCTTCGTGCCTCGCAATGACGAACAAAAAATAAAATATAATGAAAAATAAATTATTAGTTTTAGCTATAATTATTTGCAAATTCGCATTTGCTCAGTTTGACCCGCAAGTTGGCTTTGGAAGCACCAAGGCTATAAGCAAGGACAGTAGCATAATTAAAGGTTGGGCTACTAGTTGTAAAGTTACACGCGGTTGGCAAAATTACTTAGATACCACATTAGGTAAAGCCACAGTTGGTAGCGAGTTTTACGGAACTTTAGCGGCCGATGGACAAGTAATTAGTTTAGGTGACTCGGGTATAGCAGTTTTACAATTTGAAAATCCAATTTCAGACAAAGAAGGCCCCGATTTTTGTATATTTGAAAATGGGTTTATTGTTAACAATACCAAAGGCGAAAGCCATACTGAAATGGCATTTGTAGAAGTAAGTAGCGATGGAATAAATTATGTACGTTTTCCTTCACAATGTTTGTTAGACTCTAACATTCAAAAGGGAAATTTTGAAGGCTCCGATGTAAGTTTAATTGATGGTTTAGCGGGTAAGTATATTGGCGGTTATGGCACTCCTTTCGACCTCAATATTTTTGCGCCTTTGTCATCTATTAATATTGGAAAAATTACCCATGTTCGCTTAATTGATGTAGTTGGGAACAAAGATGCCGCCTTTCCTGCTCGCGATAAAAATGGAAGAAAAATTATTGATCCTTGGCCAACTCCATTTGCAGCAAGCGGCTTTGATTTAGATGCAGTTGGTGTTATTAATCAATTATACAATACCAATATTTTTCAAGCCAAAGATTTTCCATTTACATTATTTCCAAATCCAGTAAATAACGGAGAAAATTTAATTATTGATAACCTAAACAATGCAGAGGTAAGCATCAGCAGTTTACAAGGCCAAACATTATTTACTATAAATGCTAATACAAAAATTGAAATTGAAACCAATAAACTTTTAACAGGAATTTATGTCCTGAGTATTGCTCAACAAAACAAAGTTTATCATCAAAAAATTAGTGTTAATTAAACAATTGCTTTGAAAAAAATATTTATCATTTTCACCATTGCTTTGTTTGCAATAAGCAGTTGCGATAAAGCACCGAACCTGCCTGAAAAAACTGCCCTTCCCGACTCCACCTTAGGAGGTGTTTTTATAATAAATGAAGGTAATTATACACAAGGCAATGCAGAGTTAAGTTTTTTAGATTTAGGCCTAAACCAAAAGTTTGATAATGTTTTCTCACAAGCTAATAATAGGAAACTAGGCGATGTTTTTCAATCTATGAACATCATCAATGGCAAAGCATATTTGGTTGTAAATAATTCAAGTAAAATTGAAATTATCAATCCAAAAACATTTAAAAGTATAGGCACCATTAATGGTTTGCGCTCTCCACGATATATTATAAAAACAAGTACCAATAAAGCTTATGTAAGCGATATTTATGACAACCATATTTTTGTGGTTGACTTAAGCTACAATCAAATTTTAAAGAAAATTCCGCTTTGGGGTTGGGTAGAAGAAATGATTTCGATAAATGGAAAAACATATGCTACCAATCTGCGTGGTAGTTATATAAATATTATTGATGAAAATACCGACCAAATAATTGATAGCATTGAAACACCATTTGCTCCAAAAAATATCCTAAAAGATTCCAGTAATCATTTATGGGTTCTTTGTGGTGATGCCAATGCCAGTAATAAAAAGCATTTTATTGTAAAAATAGATTTAGAAACCAAACAAATTACAAAACAATTTGAAATAAAAACGCCTCAAACTAATGCCAATAAACTGCGCATAAATGCAATAGGAAATACCTTATTTTGGATTGATGAAGGAGTTTTTAAAATGTCAACCAATGATAGTATTTTACCACCAAATCCAATCATAGATAAACAACAACGCATTTTTTACGGCTTAGCCATTGACCCAAAATACCATGAAATTATGGTAAGCGATGCCAAAGATTTTAACTCTAACAGCGATGTTTACCGATATGATTTTAATGGGCAATTACAAGGCAAATTTACAGGTGGAAAAATTACCAGCGATTTTTATTTTTACTACAATTAATGGACTCGAAAATTAAAACATTAATCACCAAAAGTAATATTCCTAAAAGGAGTGATTTAAAAGAAGGCACTCACTTTTATTACAATGAAAATGGCTACATGGTGTTTACCGAACTGTACCATAAACTACGTGGCTATTGCTGCAATAGCGGTTGCAAACATTGTCCTTACGGGTTTAAGAAATAGAAAATCAATTATTTGAATTTGGTCATATTTTCCCAATTATTTTTTTTAAATCTTTTGATTGCTATTTTGCATGATTAAATATTAAAAAATGAAGAAAATAATTTTACTAGGTATTTCTTATTTTATCGGCTTACAAGTATTTGCACAAAGAAGCAATTGTCCTGTATCGCCCGAAGCCAATACAATAACACAAACCGATGGTTCAAAAATAACGTTGGTGGCTTATGGAAATGAGCAAGAAAGTTACATAGAAACAATTGAAGGTTACACTGTATTGGTTAATGGAAATGGTATTTTCGAATATGCCTATATTGATGCAAACGGAAACTTAAGTCCAAGCGGAATTAAGGCTACAAATGCAAATACATTTGCTGGCAAAAACAGTTTTTCAAAACACTTACGTTACAGTAAAACCCAACAAGCCATTTTAGCTGAAACTTTTTCGCAACTTACTAAATTTGAAAACACCACTCTTAAAAAAGCTGGACCACAAGGTTTTCCAACAAAAGGCACTCATAAAGTTTGTGTACTTTTAATTGAATATCCTGATTTAAGAGCTACTGTTCAGAAAAGCATCGTTGAAAATTTATTCAATCAAACAAATTACAATGTTACCGGTAGTTTTAAAGATTATTATTTAAGGACATCATTTGGTCAATTAACATTAAACAGTGATGTTTTTGGTTGGTATATGGCCGACATGAATTATATTAATTATGGTAAAGGAAATGAAAACTATAGCAGCAATACGCAAGATTTGGTGAGAGATGCCGTTGTGGCAGCGGATTCTGCAGGTGTTGATTTTTCGATTTACGACAATGACAATGATGGAGAAGTAGATGGTTTGGTACTTTTACATGCAGGTATTGGAGCTGAAGAACAAAGTGCACCAAATGCCAATAATTATATTTGGAGTTTTAGAAGTACATATTGGGGTGGATTAACCACTGATGATGGTAAAAGTATTGGTTCTTTTTGCTTTTTTCCTGAAAAAAGATACAATAATGGATCATACAGTACAGTTGGAATTGGTGTAATGACCCACGAATTTGGACACATATTAGATTTGCCTGATTTATACAGTACGCAAAGCAAAGGCGAGGGAGCAGGAAGTTTTACAAATATGGCAGGCGGGCCATGGCTTAATGGGGAAAGAACACCTTGTCTTTTTGACGCATGGAGTAGAATGGTAATGGAATGGCACACACCTACTGTAATAGCTAAAAATGGCACTTACACCATACCAAAAGCATTGGCCGATAGTAATTTTAGCTATAGAATAAACACGTCAAGAAATAATGAATATTTTTTATTAGAAAACAGACAGTTAAAAGGAAATGATAAGTATATACCTGGAAAAGGCTTAGCTATTTGGCACATTAATACCAACTATGCCAAGCTGCTTTCGGCAGGTGGAGGCAATAATGTAAACAATGATACTGCTCGATACGGAACAGGACTAATGCAAGCAGACGGGCTTAGACAATTAGAAAGAGGGACAAATAGAGGAGATGGAGGCGATTTATTTCCGGGTACTGCGAATAATAAGAATTTCAGTAATACTACCAACCCTTCTAGCTATTTGCATCCTACTTCGCAAGGAGTTAGAACACCTTCTAATATTACAATAACAAATATTACCCTAAATGCTGATAGTTCAATTACCTTTAATTTAGGAACAAAATCAACAGCCTCATTCACAAGTGGACCAACCAGTGGTTGTATGCCTTACAAAGTTAATTTTGTAAATAGCTCCCTTTTTGCTAATAAATATAAATGGAATTTTGGTGATGGTTCTGCAGAGGTAATGGACGAAAATCCTTCTTATACCTATAAAAAAGTTGGGACTTTCATTGCTAAACTTTATGTGTTGGATTCGGTCAATAATCCAATCGATTCAACTTCTGCCACTTATATAATTAAAGATAGTCCAAAAGCATCAGGTACAATAACCCGATTAAGTGCAGATTCATTTTACTTTGTAAATAATTGTAGCAATTATGACTTTATGATTTGGCGATTAGGTACAAGTTCAAATAATTCAATTGATCCATTTGGATATAAATTTAAATCCCTTGGTAAAATCCCTATTACATTACTTGCCTATAAATCAAGTTGTACCGATACTTTTAAATCGGAAGTAGATATTTGGACAACAGGATTAGAAAAAAACAATTTTATTGAGAATTTGAATTGTTTTCCTAATCCATTTAGCCATGAAATTTCTTTAAGTTTTAATGCGGAAGATGCATGTAATGGCAGTATGGAGGTACTAAATGTTTTTGGTCAACAAACATATAATGCTAATATTGATGTAAAAAAGGGAGTAAATAGTTTTATTTTTACCAATAAAGATGATTTATGGGTTAATGGTATTTATTTTATTAAGTTGGTAGTAAACAATAAAACAAGTGTTATAAAAATAGTGAAAACCGATAATTAAGTACATTAACCAATATTAATAGAAATGCAAGCTATAATATGTGCTTGCATTTTTATTTTATAAAAATTCAATGCGCTGATAATTTGATTGTTGCAATATTTATGTTTTGATATGAAAAAAAACATATAAAAATTTAATTTATTTAAGTAGCTGTTTTTCAGTATATAGCGTTTTCTTTTTATTTTGAAATGAAATTTTGTTATGAAAAATGATTAAAAGGCTGTAAAATTATCCGACATTTGCAAGTCAATTTTACAACCAATAAAAGTAGAGAGGAAAAATAAATAGCCATGAGGCAACTAAAAATCAGTAAACAGTTTACCAACCGTGAGAGTAAATCGTTAGATAAATATCTAAACGAAATTAGCAAGGTTTCCATGATTGATGCGCAAGAAGAAGTAGAGCTTGCACGTAGAATTAGAGAGGGAGATCAAGTAGCTTTGGAGCGTTTGGTAAATGCAAATTTACGTTTTGTGGTTTCTGTATCAAAGCAATACCAAAACCAAGGTTTAACACTTGGTGATTTAATAAACGAAGGAAATTTAGGATTAATAAAAGCAGCCAAAAGATTTGATGAAACCCGTGGTTTTAAATTCATTTCTTATGCTGTTTGGTGGATTCGTCAATCAATTTTACAGGCTTTAGCGGACCAAAGTCGTATTGTTCGTTTACCTTTAAATAAGGTTGGTTCAATAGGTAGAATTGGAAATGCTGCTGCTAAGTTAGAGCAAGAATTAGAGCGTGAACCAACTGTAGAAGAAATTGCCTTATCTATGGATATTCCAATTTTAGAAGTAGAGAATGCATTACGTAGCACTGGTCGTCATTTATCAATTGATGCGCCTTTAACGGAAGGAGAGGACAATACTTTATTAGGTATTTTGGATAGCAATGATGAGCCAAGACCAGATGTTCAGTTAATCAACGAATCGTTACAAAAAGAAATTAACCGTGTTATTTCAACATTAAGCGAAAAAGAAAAAGATGTGTTGAAATTCTATTATGGTTTAGATGGTGGACCAGCGCATACACTAGAAGATATCAGTGAAAAAATTGGTTTAACACGCGAGCGTGTGCGCCAAATTAAAGAAAAAGCACTTCGCAGATTACGTAAATCATCTAAGAGCAAAATTTTAAAATCTTATTTAGGATAATTTTTTTAGAAACAATAAATAAATCCCAATTGTATTAATTTGCAATTGGGATTTTTTATATAAATCTATTCGAAGGATAAATATTAAAGTTACTACTTAGACCCACTAATTTCATGGTATATTCCTCCTCCTTGTCCGCCAGAATTACGAATTATATTTACTTTTAAAGCACTTTCAAATACTCCTGAACTCATGCGAGTATCTTTTGGGAAAATAAAGTTACCTTTTTCATCTATTTCTGCCGTAATTTCATCGTCTGGAGTATATTTTATTCTTATTTCTTTTGTATTACTTGCCAATTCAATGAGGCCAACAAATTCTAAAGAATCTGACAAGTGATAACCAATATACTTTGTATTATGTTCTTCCCTCTCCACCTTAAAAAACCAACTGCCCGTATATTTTTTACGATAATCAACAGGTTCTTTGGTGCAACCAAAAATTAGGCAAAGAGTAATTAAGATAATTAATTTTTGCATGATTAATTTATTGGAATAATTTCGAAGGTTCCATTTATAGGTGTAGTATCAACTTTTGAGGTAAATGCACTATCTTTCACTATATAGTTCCAACTACAATTTCCTTTTAATATGTACCTTTCATTATTATTATTAAAGCTACCTGTTACATAAATTTTATCAAATAAAATATACCCCCCTGCATCAAGTCTCCATAAATTAGGATAAGTGTTTTTAAAGTTTAATGTTCCATTAAAAGTATTATTATTTTTACTTATTAAAGAAGTAAAATCTGTACTTTCTTTATATCTAATTTCAAATTTATTTCCTAAATTTTTTATCCTAATATCATCGTATTGCCTTGAAATACTATCTGATATAGTACCATCCTTTTCAATTCCTTTAAATGTAGCTATATAATATCCATCGTATGGTATTGAATCTTTAACGCAATTTGAAAACGTAAATATGATGACAGTAATTAAGGTTAATTTAAATTGTTTCATATCTATACCCAGAATAAAAATAATGTAGTTGATTGATGGTATCGCAATTTAATTTTTTTACATGAATGTGATCCTATCAAAAAAACTTTTTAAGAACATAGAACTAAACTCTTACCCGAATTATTAATCATATTTTTTCACAAGTAATATTTTTTAATATGTAAAATTTATTTTTCATTTGGTTGCAAAACATAAAAAATTACGTTCTGCATAAAGTTCTAATAAAACTTTTTTATGCGAAATTTTATTTAAGTACAACAAACCATTTATAATATGTAATTGAATTTAATTGCAAGAGCAATTTGAAATAAAAAATTCAACACCTTTTTAATGGAACTTTGGTAATTATACGTCTGACGCCTTAGCAGCGCAATGGCTTTTTAAGCGTCTGACGAAAGTGAAATCCAAATTGTATTAATTTGCAATTGGGATTTTTTAGTTAAATAGGCCTTTGGTAATTATCCGTCTAACGCCTTGGCAGCGCAATGGCTTTTTAAGCGTCTGACGGAAGTGAGAATTTAATTTACATTATTAGTTTCATTACCAAAAATAAATTTTAACCCTAAAGATAAATTGGTTGGTATAAATGAAACTGCAATATTATTTGTAATATTAGTATTGCTTGTTTCAGGAGAATGCGAATAACTAAAAAAGTTGGTTTGCCCTTCTATCATTAGGTTTGGTTTGATTAAATAAGCTGCACCCAAATTGCCACCCAAACTAAATGCCCAATAATCAGAATTCCCTTTATATTCAGGAGAACCAAAATTATTTGATTGGACATAAGAATTTTCAATGTATGAGGCAGCAATAGCTGGCGTAAAAGTAAAGGCAACCTTATTAGTAGCAAACCAATACTTTTTAAATTGAACCTGCAAACCATAGTTCTTAAAGTTGTAATTGTAGTCGTAAGTATTAGAGGCTAATGTAGTTTTTTCGTTGATAGTATTAATACCATAATTGAGGCCAACTCCAAAACTTAAATTTTTACCTATAAAATACTCGAAAACTGGTTGAACGGCAAAACCTAAGGTATTTCTGGTTGTTTCGGTAGCTGAGGTATTTGAGTTTCTTTCATTACTCGATTTGTTTAGGTTATAATTTGCAGCTAGGTTAAACCCTAAGGCTTTTGCACCTTTATTTATTTGGGCGTTAGCCATTAAAACTGATAATAGGGTGAATGCTGTTATTATTGTTTTTTTCATAAATTACGTTGTTTTACTTTTATAAAATGAATTTAAATTATTGGTTTTATACCCCCAAAATTTTAATTTTTTGCGATTATCTTACTTACTTTTTCGTTAACAAATTTATTTTTTAATATTTTTATTTATGTACTTAAATTAGTTAAATGTACATGACTTTTTATGGAACAATAATTAAAAAAATAAAACCAACGAAAACACAGGCCTTGACATTTCAGCTATTTTAGTAATAGTTTCCGTTTCATCAATATAAATGAGTTCATTATCATAGATTTTTGACCCATAAATATTAATCAAATTATTAAGTGCAATTCCAACACCAAAATGTTTAAACATTTGATAATTGAGGGCAAGATTGCAATTAACACCATAATTTAAACGAGAACCGCCATATTCTCTAGTATTATAGTTTGCTTGTCCTACTTTATTATCAGCTATTTTTTTTTCGAAAAAGTTAACATTAAGATTAGCCAATCCTTCTACGGTCAAACTTACCTTTTTTTTCTTATCTATAAAGAATAGTTTACCTATTCCCTTTTGGTAATTAAATCTCAATCCAGTAATTTCTTCAGTTTTTTCTCTTTTCTCCCAATTATCTTTATCTATATATTTTTGATAAGGCAAAGAGGAATAGTATTTGTCTTTTCCTATTCCAACCTGGAAAATGGCTAGAAAACGATGGGGTAAAACAATATAACCTTTAACATCAATGCCAGCACTATAATAGGAATATTTCATTGGTTCTTCTATTACAGGGTATCCTGGAATACTGGTATTGGAATTAATGTTTGTTATTCTATAGTTATTGTCGTTTTTATCGCTGGTAAAATAGGGGTTTATAAAGAGGATAAACTTACTTGAATCTTGAGCTAATAAAGTATTAGCCAATAGCAAACTAATGATTAAGACTGTATTTTTCATATTAATATTTTACTTCTTCTGGCAGTTTATAACAAATAGCTTTGTTTCTATCTTGCACATAAAAACAACGTTTTTGTTCATTTATAGCTACCCCATATTGTAAGCAACCATTTGGTAATGAAACAGGCTTGTTAAAAACAATGGCTCCATTGTCTAAATTCAAAATCAATAAATTATCACATTGAGTAGAGAAGAGGTAGTTTTTAAATACTGATGCATCGAAAGAAGTAAAGTTGATAGGAGTTAGACCTAAATTATTTAAACTAGCAAATTTTGATTCCCAAACACTAATTCCTGTGTTTTGATTCAAACTAAGTGCGGTACATTCACTTGTATTTGAAGCATTATCACTTAAAACAATAATATTGTTTTTGTAAAGGAACAAACTTGATCCATATTCTGGCAATTCCTTATTCCATATTATACTCCCATCATTTACATCCATGGCGATTAATTCAGCAAAACCTCCATTTTTTGAATTGATAGCAAATGTATAAACCTTATTCTCCATGTTTAACATTTTACAAACCCTAAATTCTGAATATTTATTTGTGTAATCTCTTTTCCATTCAAATTGTTTGGTATTTAGATTAAATCCACAAACTTTCGAAACGGTTTTAAGCCTCCCATTTAAGGTATAATCCATGTACAAAGTGAAAACCATTATTTTTTCTCCTTTAGCATTTCTAGAGCTTGCAATGGAGGTACCTAGTACCCTATCAACGAGTAACGTATCGTTAAAAGTGCAAACCAATTCCCATTTGGGTTCAATATATTTGGTTCTGTAAATATAATAAGTAGAATTTTCTGTTTTACTACCAAACCCATGATAAATATATCCTTCTTCATCCTTATATATTTGTGGGGAACCAATCATGCTATCCATTTGGTGTTTCCAAAGGGTTTGCCCTGTGTGCATATTTAGTGCATATGTACAATTACCACTACATAGAATTAAAGCACTATTTATTTCAATGTTTTTTCCACCTCCAAAATTTTCTTCTACTTTAAAATAATCAGCCCATTGCCATTTTAATTTTCCAGTATTTCCGTCAAATAGCTTAAAAATTTCTCCTGCAGGATTAGTATATCTTGAACTCATTAATACATCCTTATTGATGGTGAATTTGGGCGTAATACCAAATCCAATAGGTGCTGTCCATAAAGTATCTAATGCTGGAGTAGGATGTCCCCAAAGATTTTTATAAGGAAGAGGCTTTATAGCCTCTTCTTTACACTTACTGCTACTTAAAAAAATAAATAGCAAATAAATAACTACATTATACCCTTTCATAATTATTTTTTTGGAATTGCGAAAAATGTGCCGTATTCCCCTTCATATAAAAGGTTCAATACTTCTTTAGTAATAGGACTGTTTTTCATTTGATCATGATTGGTTTTGTCTAAAGGTATAATTTCATGGGAAAAACCAGAAGAAACTTTTATTTCTTTTGCTGCCGATTCTGCTAATACCACCCCGTCATTAGGTTTGTATGAGTGAGTTGTTCTAAATTCAGGAATTACAGTTAGATTTCCAGTACATGGACCTTGCCACTCTGAACCGTTATGACCTCTAAAACGATAATTAGCATAAGCAACATTTACAGGTTGAATACTGCAAGCGCTATTAGTAGTATTAAAGTTGTAATCGATATTAATATTTACTGGAGGTACGCCAGAATTAATTGGATTATACCTATTGTCTCTACAATCTAAATTGCCAACAACACGACAGTTTAAAGTTGTATGTGAAACCCTTGCACCTACTATATCCGTTAAATAATAATCATTGGCATTGGTAAGCCAAACTTTAGCTTTGTCATAAGAACGATAATTTTCAATGCATGCATTTTTGTTAGAAGTGGCATTGTATCCTAGTAATCCTAAACCCCAATTAAATCCAAGGAGAAAACTAGATGTATAAAATAACGCTTCTTGGTTGCCATAATGGTTGGCCATGATTTGCTCATAATTACTGAGGGCATCAAATTCATTAATCATGCCATAAACACTTACTTCTAATTGTTCATCCTTATCATATCCAAAAATAATTTCTTGATCTTTTAGTTCATCTTCCCCTAAAGCAAGTACACTACTCATAAACTTCCATAATACTGGTGCCTTTTCTACTCCATAAAACTGAACAACAGGTGCTTCTAGTTCATATTCTGAAAGACCTTGAACATGACCATTTGGTGAATTATATCCAGTTAAATATTTTGATCCATTGTAATAATCTAAGGTTGTTCTTTTGTAATAATTATCTAATGCAAATGGAATAATTGATTTTGAGACCAAACCACAACTTGAATTGACTATTTTTTCCTGCATGTCACTAGATATTAATAGCTTTGTGCCAAAATTACTGTTGATTTTAGGAATAACATAAGCTCCAGTCAAACTTTTGCAAGCCTCAAGCATAAAATTAGGGACTTTATTACTTAAATCAGGCCTTGTATTATTTAATATTTCAGCACCGTCATGAGGAGTACCAAAAGTGACAAGCCCATGAGGAAGGTTTTTGAAAGTGTTAGGATTAATGGCACTTTGCCTTAGCCATTCTCTACCCACAATGCCACCTTGACTGTGAGCTATAATAAAGTCCTTTGAGGTTCTTTCTGTTATTGGTACTTCATTGTCCATATAATCTTCAACATCTTGTGTAGCAGATAGTATTCCTAAATCTTCACTATATAGTTGGATAGGATGAGAGCCAGAAGAAGGTATACCACGATATGAGTTTGCTTTTCGCGCGGGAAATACTACTTCATTATTTTTCATAACACCATACTCAGTAGCTTGTGCAGCTACAGCCCAAGATCCGGTAGTGCCATTTAATCCATGTATCCAAAAAATATTAACATCGCCTGGTGATTTCCCTAAACCACCACTTCCAATTACCAAAGTAGTGGTATCAATGGCCGCAGAATCAAAGTGCATAGAGTCGCTTGGTTCAAATGGCAAATCTCTCAATAAAGGTGGTTTGGAAAGTCGGAAGCAAGGATCAAATTCAGGCATTGCATACAAATCCAATCCATGTTTTTGCAATTGCAATTTTAATGAATCCTCGTGCTTAAAATTATTAAGCTTAACTTGATTTTCTTGTGCTTTAGTTAAATTGATATGAATCAAAATACTAAAGATTATAACTAAATGTTTTGTATATTTTTTCATTGTGTTAATATTTATTAGTGTTTAAAAAAATTTGCAGTTAAGGAAATTTGATTATTAGTTATTACTTGTAAAACATATTGACCAGGGGGTATATTTGGTAAATTCACCAAAAAAGTATTTTGGTTATTGTTATCAATATTGATAGTATTTCCATTTAATACATTGATAACTTTAACACTGGAAATACTATTTGCTTCGTTAAGTTGAACAGCCGCAGTAAATACTCCCTCGTTAGGATTTGGGTAAATATTTATACTTTCAGTTTTTTCTAAAGATTTACTAATTAGTTTTCCATTATCCTGAATATCATATTCATTATAGTAAATAAGTTTTACATCAGTAATGCATGGCCCTTTAATCGAATATAGGAACCTTTCTGTTTTATCAATTTTTAGTAAAAAACCTTTATTGTCTAAATATGGCTCATAGCCTTTAGTTTCCTTAGTTTTTACCCCATCATTATCCGTATATTCTGTTAAAATAGTATAATTGTTTTTATTGAACGTTATACTTTTTGTAGGTAATATCATTTTTGTAATACCATTAGCCACATTTTTAACTATAATATTTTGGGTTGTTAATTGAGCAATCGCATTTTCGGTGAACTCAGGGAAGGCAGTTAAACCAGGGTGATAGCCATTGCTTTGAATAAAAAGCTTCCTTTTATTTCTATCTATTATTTGTTCAGGTGAATAAGCAATGCTTTTCATTAAATTGCCGGATTCATCATATAATTCTATGTTATTAGAAGTATATCTGAATTCTTTGGCTAGTTTCATCCAGTTTTTTTTGTATTCATTATTGTCAACTTTTACTTTAAATTCTGTTTCAAAAGCACTATTAATAGATTGAGAATATGTTTTTTCAACAACTTTTAATTCATGCTTTATCTTTTCTGTCTCTGTTACAATCTTTAAATCAGCAGTATCAATTATTCCATAATTATACTCTACAATTTTATTAGTTTGTTTGTAAATAATATTCTGCCCAAACGCAAATGTTTGCATAAAACAAAATATTACAATAACTATATTTATTTTTTTCATTTTGTTTGATTAATATTTGAAATTCGTTGAAATTAAAATTGAGTGCTTTTACTTTCAATTGGTGCCAAAGCGCAAGCAACCTAGGCCATACACGCAGTATTGCATTTTATAATTTTTTAGCTACTTTCGCAGCTAGATAGGGTGAAGTTTTATTAGCATAACAAGCACTTTATTAAAGGCTTACCTTAGTTGCCGCTTTGGTAAGCCTTGTCTTTTAACAAACTTCAAAATATTTTTTTTTAATTGCAAGTGATTTTTTAAAATCAAAATCAAATTGTTTATTATCAAACATATAATTTATATTAAATATAATATTTTAAGTATTTTAAAGCATATTTTTTCATAAAACTGCTGGTTAAATAATAAAAAGTAACACTAGAAAAAAAATACGTTTATTTAAATAATTTAATATTGTCTTCAACTTAATGCTAAATTACTTTCATAAAGCTCTTTCTATAAACAAACAACATGACCACATCACCTAAATATACCAATGCATTAATTCATGCTTCAAGTCCTTATTTATTGCAACACGCACACAATCCAGTAAATTGGGTAGAGTGGAGCGAAGAAACGCTGCAAAGGGCCAAAAACGAAGACAAAATGATATTGGTAAGTATAGGTTATTCGGCTTGCCATTGGTGCCATGTAATGGAACACGAAAGTTTTGAAAACGAAGAAGTGGCCGAACTGATGAACCAACACTTTATTTGCATAAAAGTAGATAGAGAAGAACGCCCCGATATTGACCAAATTTATATGGATGCAGTGCAATTGCTAACAGGCAGAGGAGGTTGGCCGTTAAACTGTTTTGCATTGCCCGATGGAAGACCCCTGCATGGTGGTACTTATTTTCCTATTGAGCAATGGAAAAAAACATTGCAATCCATTGCCGATTTTTATAGAGATAGAAAAGAAGAAGCTTTTCAATATGCGGCTGAATTAACCAGTGGCATCAATAAATTAGACCATATTATTCCTGTAGAAAATGCAGAAATTAAACTTGAAACCATTGATAAAGCAGTGGAAAACTGGAGCAAAAACTTCGATTTAATTTATGGCGGTTATAATTGGGCACCCAAATTCCCTATGCCTAATAATTGGGTGTTTTATTTACAATATTACAAACAAAGCAATAATCCTTTGTATTTAGATGCTGTTATTAAAACACTAGATGGCATGGCAAATGGCGGCATTTTTGATCAAATAGAAGGAGGATTTGCGCGCTACAGTACCGATTTATATTGGAAAGCACCTCATTTTGAAAAAATGCTTTACGATAATGGTCAGCTTGTGGGTTTATATGCCAACGCTTATCAGTTAACTAAAAATAACCTTTACAAAGACATTGTTTACAAAACCCACCAATTTTTACAACATGAACTAACCCACGAAACAGGTTTATTTTATTCGGCCTTAGATGCCGATAGCGAAGGTGTAGAAGGAAAATATTATATATGGACACGCCAAGAATTGGTAAGTATTTTAGGCGATGATGAACCTTTGTTTAGCATTTATTATTCGGTAGATGCATATGGAAATTGGGAACATGGGGCTAATATTTTATACAAAACACGCAGCCACGAAGGGTTAGAAAAATTAACGGGTAAAACCATTATTGAAATAGAACAAATCATAAAAAAATGCAATACCTTATTGCTTACCGAACGCAATAAAAAAACCAAACCGGGACTAGATGATAAAGTAATCACAAGCTGGAATGCATTGATAATTTCAGGCTATTGCGAAGCTTTTAAAGCATTTGGAGAAAATGCATTTTATACCACAGCACAAAAGGCATTGGATAGCATTTTACAATACCTTTGGGTAGATAAAACTTTATATCGAATTTATAAAAATGGTAAAATTAGCATTCCGGGTTTTGCAGAAGATTATGCTTGTTTAACCAAAGCTTTGATTGATTTTTACCAAATTAGTTTTGACGAAAAATATTTAATAAAAGCCAACGAGTTAATGGAACTAAGCAAGGCTTATTTTTATAGCGAAGAAAAAAAATTGTTTTACTTTAAATCGAATACGGATGCTGCTTTGATAGCGCGCAAGTTAGATTTAACCGATGATGTAATACCAAGTGCCAACAGCATATTTGGGCATTGTTTGCAAGCCTTGAGTTTTTATTTTAGCAATAACCATTACGAAAAAATGGTGGATGACATGCTGCTTTTGGTGCAGCAAAAATTTGCCAAAACTACCAGCAGTTATACCAATTGGATGCAATTAAGTTTAAATAAACTACAAGGGGTAAAACAAATAGTAATAGCCGGACCCGAAGCCAAAAATTATTTTGAGCAATTAAACCAAAACTATTTGCCCAATACCCTTTTTGCATTGGCAGCAGAACAATCGGTTATTTCCTTGGTAAAAGACAAATTACCCATAGAAAACAAAACCACCATTTATATTTGCCAAGATAAAACTTGCGGATTGCCTGTGTTTAGTTTGGAAGGGATAGGTTAAAAAATTCTTTATTATTTTATACCGCAAAGGTCACTAAGGTTTTTCGCAATGAACGCAAAGATTTGATTTAAAACTGAAACTTCTTTTTGCGAACTTTGCTTTTGCCTTTGTGTACTTTGCGTTTAAATTATTTCTTATTAAATGTAATATATACAAATTGTATTATCCGCAATCGCTAGCTTCCCGCAAGTATGCCTATTAAAAAGCCTTTGGCAAAAAAATACCAAAACCGCTTTAGGTAATAATAACTTGTTTGGTTGCAGCAAAAGAATATTGATAAAAAAATAAGGAGACCTTTTGATGGTTTTTAGTGTAAAAAATTAAATTCGTAAAATATAAAATGTGTTAAAAGTTACATAAAGCCAACACTAATAAATAGGCTTTGTATAGTTTTGTTACATATATAAACAAGTTATGTAGCATTTTAAAACGACACCTACAAAAATATGAACGCACTTGAAAAGATAAAGTTAATTGACGACATAGGAACTACATTACAATCACGTATGACATTTTCTGAAATTGACGCTTATTTCAGTGCCTATGGAATTCCAACTGACCATCAGCCGAGTTATAATAGTAAAAGGGTTTATGTTAAAGAAATTCTTCCAAAAATTAATGATGACATAGTAATTCAAATTGCCAATGAGCTACAAATAGAACATAATTATAATAACAAGTTGCCTACATTTAAAGACTCGACAACTACTTTTTGGAAGACAGGCCATTTCAAATTATTTATAAGCCATCTTTCGGCATTCAAAAAAACAATTGGACATTTAAAGACAGATTTAGAAAAATATGGTATCAGTTCTTTTGTAGCACATGAAGACATCGAACCAACCAAGGAATGGCAAGAAGAAATAGAAAAAGGACTTTTTTCAATGGATGCTTTGTGTGCGGTTTTAATGCCTGGATTCAAAGAGAGTAATTGGACAGATCAGGAGGTTGGAGTTGCAGTCGGACGTGGAGTACTTGTAATACCAATAAGAAAAGAACTCGACCCATATGGCTTCATAGGAAAATATCAAGGTTTTCAAGCGGTAGGGAAAAATGTTGATCAAGTTGGAGAAGCAATTTTTTTAATAATTTCTAAGAATCCAAAGACTCGTAACAGAATAATTTCCTGCTTAGTTGATTTGCTCTTGCTTTCAAATAATAAGACTGAAGCGTTAGAGAGAATAAATGCGATAAGGAAAATTAATGACTTACCTAAAGAAAGAGTTATTCAAATGAAAACTGGATTTACAGAAAATGACAACCTCAAGGACATCGAAATAATTAGAAATTTCAATGAACTGATTAAGCTATATAATATTCAAGGAGTAAAACTTAAAGATTTTGACAAGGTTCAAGAAAAAGAAAGTGATGACTTACCTTTTTAAAATGAACTAAGAAAAAACGATAGATAATAGGCGTTTGGAAAAAAAGCAGGTTCAGTGCTTAAATGAACATTCGGTTTTCAAATAAACATTAGTGCTAAACGGAAATTAAGTGGTTTTAAATCCGCCAACTCCTTGTAGCTTAAAATCGTTACCTCAACCCCATTTATATAAAACTACCATTTACATTTGCTAAGATAAAACTTGCGGATTGCCTGTGTTTAGGTTGGAAAACCTCATCTGTGGTTAAATAATAAAATTAACCCCACTATCCGTAAAGTTAGCAAAGCGCTCAAGGGATTTATAATGAATGTAGTGTCTCCAACATTGGCCTAAAAAGTAAAGTTATTTGCATTTGTTTTACCGAAGCGTTATCAATAGCATAGAAAACCAATTTTATTTACTTTTTTTTTATACTTTTATAGGCATATTTAAACTCATTTTGTTTCCTTTAGCTAACGGATTTACAGTCTGTTGTTAGTGTTCATGATTTAAAAACGAAAGACATAGACATTGACAAAACAAATACAAATACCAAAAAATATTTACATTTAAACTTTTATAGCAAACTCCATTCATTATAAAAAACAGCTACTAATAAAAAAAATGATAGTATTAAAAGACAAAAATGCTTTAGTGACAGGATCGAGCCGTGGCATTGGGCAACAGATAGTAGAGGGTTTAGCAAAATTAGGTTGCAACGTAATTGTACATGGGCGAACAAAAGAAAGTTGCACTACTACTCTTCAGCTTTTACAAAAATATCCTGTGAAAAAATATTGCGTTTATGGTGTTTTGTCTGATGAGAATCAGGTCAATGATTTGATTAAGCAAGTACAAAATTTAAATATTAGGATTGATATTTTATATAACAATGCAGCAATAATGACACCATATCAGCAAGATTATTGGAAGCACAGTTGGGAGGATTGGATGATGAGTATGAAAGTGAATGTTTTTGCAATGTATAGTTTGTGTAGTTCATTTATTCCACCAATGATTGAGAACGGTTTTGGACGAATAATTAATCTTACTTCAAGTATAAAAGACCAACCAGAACTCGCACCTTATGGAGCATCAAAATGGGCAGTTAATAAATTGACTGAAGATATCGCAATAAAACTTGTTGGCACTGGCGTTAGAATAAATACCCTTGACCCAGGATGGCTTCGAACTGACTTAGGGGGTGAATTTGCCGAACATCCTGTAGAAGCAGTTTTGCCTGGAGCTCTTGCCCCAGCGCTAATTGACGATAATGGGCCAAATGGCGATTTTTTCTCAGCAATTAACCATCATCTTGATTTGTAGTTTTGCTTTTAAATACAACCAACAACGTAAACTAAGCATAGTTGTAGCAAAGCAATATGTTATAATAATGTATTATGGTTATGTGGGATAAATAGTTCCATGTGTTTTGACTATTAAAAAAACAATTTTATTTACTTTGATTTTTATACTTCGCACTCGCTCGCATATTGCGAGGGAACATTTCAATAAGCCTCTGGCTTGCAAAAACTTTAAACGCTTTAACTAAAACTAAAGCGTTTTTTTAGGTAAGAAGAACTTGTTTTTTGCAGCCAAAGAATAATGATAGAAAAATAAGAAGACCTTTTGATGGTTTTTAGTGTAAAAAATTAAATTCGTAAAAAATATAAAATGTGTTAGAACTTACAAAAAGCCAATACTAATTAGAAGGCTTTGAGTAGTTTTGTTACACATATAAACAAGTTATAAGCAACCTTAGAGACACTGCATCATGGACAAAACACTATCATATTTTGTTTATAGGCCACCCAAATCAAATTCACACGGACATGGGGTGCGGGACAAAAACGTAAGACGTGCAACTCAAAACCTTATTGACAGTTTTGTAACTAGTTTTAAAGCGACAACCGACAACAGGCTTCAATTGACGTTAAGTTACGATAAGAATAACGAATTGCAAAAAGCGCATAAGACAATTGAGAAGCTTAACGAATTCTTAGGTATTTCAAAAAGAGAATGGGACAACGCAGGTTTTGAGAATATGGACAATACAATTACTTGGGAAAATGAAAATACAAATATTCTAGAGTTCTTATATTATGTTGAAAAACTAAAAGACGATAGTTATTTACCGTTATCTAGATATTGGATTTCTTCCTTTTATCAATACGGGAAAAGTCCCGAGCCTAATGGACATATTATGTGTTCAATTGAAGCAGGAAGACTTTTTGTTAGACTGCACTTAATTATCCCTTACCCAATTGACAACGATAAATGTTACGAACTGATTTACAAATTTCACAAATCACTTCCTTTTAAATTAAATGGTAATCATTTTAGAAGACTTGGACCAAGTAAAAGAGGGTATGGACAATGGAAACTAGACGAAGAAACTCAAAAACGACTTGACGAATGTTTAATAAAATCGAAGGCGAAATAAAGGCTGTTTATAATACGGGTTTGGCAAAAGTGGTGGTTCAGTGCTCCTAGACAAATTTGTAGTTAATCAAAGTTTGGTTCTTCGCATCAATCCCGATGCATCGGGATGGTGAAAATCGCCAACTTCTTATAGCTGCGAATCATTACATCAACCCCATTTATACAAAACCACCATTTACTTATACCAAGATAAAACTTTCGGATTGCCTTTGTTTAGTTTGGGGGGGATTGGTTAAAATAATTCTTTGCTTTTTTACCGCAAAGGTCACTAAGGTTTTTCGCAATGAACGCAAAGATTTTATTTAAAACCGAAACTTATTTTTGCGAACTTAGCTTTTGTCTTTGTGTACTTTGCGGTTAAAATATTTTTTATTAAAAGTAAAATAAACAAATTGTACTTTTAAAATCAATAAACTTTCCACAACATTTATTATTTAAAAATAAAGTATTTTATTTGCCATATGGATTTGAAAGGAAAAGTAATTTTAACCATGCCATTAGTTACTGGCGAAGGTAAAAATGGCCAATGGCGCAAACAAGAGTTTGTTATAGAAACAGGCGATCAATACCCTAAAAAAGTATTATTTAGTTTAATGGGAGCTAAAATTGACCAAAACCCAGTAGTAGTTGGACAAGAAGTAGTAGTAAGTTTTGATGCTGAAAGCAGAGAATATAACGGAAGATATTATACCAACTTAAATGCCTGGAAAGTAAGTGCTTCAGGTGCTAGTAACGGTGCTCCGCAAAATAATTTCCAACCAAGTGCGCCTCAAAATAACTTTGAAGCACCTGCAAATATGTCGTTTAGCAGCGATGATAGCGCTTCGGACGATTTACCATTTTAATAACTGAAATTTCGTAATATAGCTAAGGCTACCTGTTAAAGGTGGCCTTTTTTATTTTATAACTGCCACATTTTTAAACCAAAACAACATTTTTAAAAACAGCAATTTAATGCTAGTTTTTTTTAAATTGCACCCACTAAATGAAACCAACTGATATAGTAATTATAGGCGCAGGACCAGCAGGTTGCAGCACATCGCTTTTTTTAGCTAAAAATAAAATTCCACATACCATTATTGATAAGGCTTTGTTTCCGCGTGATAAAGTTTGTGGCGATGCCTTGAGCGGAAAAGTGGTGTATGTAATGAAACAGCTTAACGAGCAAATGATTTATGATTACAACCAAAACAGCAATCAGTTTTTGCCTAGTTGGGGTGTAAAATTTGTGGCTCCTAATGGTAAATCAATTGATATTCCGTTTAAAAACGATATTAGCAAAGAAACGCATGCGCCTGGTTTTATTAGTAAACGCATTGATTTTGATGCCAGTTTATTTAACAGATTAGACCGAAATTATGCGCAAGTATTTGATGGAACCGAACTTATAAATGTTGAAAAAACAAATAATGGTATAAACCTTCAACTTAAAAACCATACTGAAGAGTTTGAAATTAAAGATGTAAAAATGCTGATTGGTGCTGAAGGCGATCGCTCTATTGTTGCTAAAAAACTATCTAACATAAAAAAAGAAAACGACCATTACTGCGCTGGAATTAGGGCTTATTACGAAGGTGTTACCGAATTACATGCTCAAAATTTTATAGAACTACATTTTTTAGAAGAACTGCTGCCAGGTTATTTTTGGATTTTTCCATTACCAAACGGTCAAGCTAATATAGGTGCAGGCATGTTAAGTTCATCGGTTAGTGCCAAAAAAGTAAATTTAAAAGAAGATATGTTGCGCGCCATTGCCAATAATCCTAAAATAAAACACCGTTTTACCAATGCTAATTTAGTGGGCAAAATTCAAGGTTGGGGATTGCCTTTGGGCAGCAAAAAACGTGTAATTAGTGGTGATAATTTTTTACTTACTGGCGATGCTGCAAGTTTAATTGATCCATTTACTGGCGAGGGAATTGGGAATGCCATGTATAGCGGAATGTTGGCTGCTGCACATATTCAAAATTGTATAACTCAAAATAACTTTAGTGCAAGCTTTAACCAACAATACGATACTGCCTTTTACGACAGACAATGGGATGAATTAAAACTGAGCCATACCATGCAAAAGTTATGTAAATACCCATGGTTATTTAATTTTGTTGTAAATAAAGCCAATAAAAATAGAGCCTTGCGCGAAACCATTAGTTGTATGTTTGAAGACCTAGATTTGAGAGCAAAATTGCGTAATCCTTTATTCTATGCAAAATTGCTTATTAACGATTAATCAAATTAAAATTTATGTTTGATAATATTAAGAACTTTATTGGGAAAATAATTTTAAGCAATCAGGTAAGTGCTAAAAAAAACAGGCATTTATTTATGCCTTTTGATAAAGCGCAAGAAATTGGAATTATTTATAATGCAAGTGAAAGCAACAACGAGCAAAAAATCCAGCAGTTTGCTAGTGACTTAAGAAATGAAGGAAAAAAAGTTTACTTACTAGGATTTGTTAATGAAAAAGAATTAAGTTACAAAAAAGTACCACATATTAGCAGCGAATTTTATTGGAAAGAAAAACTTAATTTTTTCAATTTACCTAGTGCTGAAAAAATTGGCAGGTTCATTGACACCCCCTTTGATTTACTTTTTAATGTTTACCATGAAGAAAATATATCACTCCAAGGTGTTTCGGTTTTGAGTAAAGCCAAATATCAGCTAGGAGCTCAAATGAACCTTGCAACTCAATTATTTGACATAACAATAGATACAGGAGATAATAAAGATTTATACTATTTAGCCAAACAAATGGAGTTTTATTTAAAGGCAATTTGACAAAAAAATGCCAATTAAAATTATTCAATTCTAGTTTATAAGATATATTTGTACCTATGTTAAAAAGCAACCATACGTTGTTATTTATTTTATTATTGACAAGTAATTTATCGTTTGCACAAAAAAAAGGTGATGATTACAGTAATAAAATTTTTAATTTTCAATTTATATACAATGGACAAAACCCAAGTGGTGATTGGTCAAAGATGTATGGAATAAGTCATGGCTTAGGCTTTGGTGTAAATTATAAAAGTCAAACAAATTGGGTTTTAAATACTGAAGGCAGTTTTATGCTTTCTGGAAATATTAAAAGTGAAGCCGTTAATTTAATTAATTTAACCAACAGCAATAACTATATTTTTAACTCAAACAATGGAACCCCGGCAACTGTTGATATTACAATGAGGGGCTTTAATGGATTTGTAAAAATTGGTAAGGTTTTTCCAATAGCAAGGTTCAATAAAAATCATGGCTTTTTTGTTCAGGCAGGCGCTGGTTATTTAATGCATTATATAAACTTTAATATTCCTCAAAGTACAGTTGTTCAGCTAAATGAAACTAACCAGCGAGGCTATGATAGATTGC
Source organism: Bacteroidota bacterium (assembly GCA_013298895.1). Lineage (GTDB taxonomy): Bacteria > Bacteroidota > Bacteroidia > UKL13-3 > UKL13-3 > JAAFJM01. Next base: position 225,847 of record JAAFJM010000001.1, read on the forward strand.
ATGCAGGTCCAGCCACCAATCAATTTATTGGTTACTTTTACCAATCAGAAAATAGATTAATTAACTTTTACATAGGTATTGATTTCACACAAGCATTCACTAAAAATTTGAGGGAATTTAATTACGATACAAAACAATACGACACTGGCAGCAAACAAGATAATATAACTGCATTTCGATTTGCATGGATGATACCTATTTATTTAAGTAACAAAAATGATGAGTTTAATTTTGAAACAAAGTAAATATGTGGTATTTAGGTTATTTACTTTATCTCATAAGCACCAATAGTTATTTTTTAATAGTTAAAATAATTTCACCATTTAATAAAAGAGCAAAATTATTTGTAGAAGGCCGAAAAGATTTAATTGATTTAATCACCAAAAAAATTGTTCATGATAGTAGAAAAAGTATTTGGTTTCATGTAGCTTCATTAGGAGAATTTGAGCAAGCCCGACCTGTAATTGAACAAATAAAATTAATTTGCCCATACCATAAAATAATTGTTACTATTTTTTCACCTTCAGGATACGAACCTCGGAAAAATGATTCCATAGCAGATTACATTTTTTACTTACCTAACGACACTAAAAAAAATGCACAAGCCTTAATCAAACTTTTTAAACCTTCTATGGTTTTTTGGGTTAAATACGATTTTTGGTTTCACTATTTAACACAGTTAAAAAATAATAATATCCCTACTTTCCTTATTGCAGCTAGCTTTCATTCCAATCAAATTTACTTTAAAAAATATGCTGTATTTTACAAACAATTACTTAGTGACTTTAGCTTTATTTTTACTCAGAACGAAACAAGTACTAAGTTACTAAAAACAATAAATATTAATCATGTAAAAACCACGGGAGACACAAGATTTGATAGGGTTTTCAATACACTAAAACAAACTGAAAATCTACCATTAATTGAATTATTTAAAGGTAATAATTTATTAATAGTTATAGGAAGTAGTTACAAATTTGAAGAGGAGATGTTAACTAGTTTTTTAAATGAATATCAAGGAAAAAATTACAAGTTAATTATAGCACCTCATTTTATTAACGAGGAGCGATTGTTAGAAATAGAAAAAATAATTCCTAAAAAAACAATTCGATATAGCAACGCCAATGCAACTAATATTTCTAATTATCAATCACTTGTAATTGACAATATAGGCATGTTAAATCAAATATATAAATATGCTGATATTTCATTTATTGGTGGTGGTTTTAAAAACAAAGGACTACATAATATTTTGGAAGCTGCAACTTTTGGTAATGCCATTATTTTTGGAAATAAAATAGGGTATTTCCCAGAGGCAATAGAATTTGTAAAAATTAAAGGTGCTTTATGTGTAAAAAACCAAGAAGAGTTTAACAGTTATTTTAATAAATTATTGACAGACGACCTTTGGAGAAATGAATTAGGTGATAAAGCAAATCAAGAAATTATTACAAATATTGGGGCAACTGAAAAAATAATTAAATATATTTCAAAAGCTTATTTACATTTGAATTAAACAATACCATTATGAAAAAAATTTATTTACTTACTTTATTAACTTTTTCTGCCTTCTTGGGCTATGCTCAATGTACACCTGACCCAAATTGGAATACCAATGGAATAAGTCCTAGTATATTGCCGAATGGCAATGTAAATACCGAATATTCAACCATTATTTCATTTAAAACACCAAAAGATACTTCATTGGTATACTCGGGTCAACAATACAATGCTACCATAGATTCTGCCAGAGCTGAAACAATAAAAAATGTCCCTCCAGGATTTACTTGGGCATGTAATGTTTCAAACTGCACTTGGAAAGGTGGAGATAAAGGTTGTGCTTTACTTTCAGGGAAAGCTGATTCAACAAATTTAAAATACTATGAAATTAAAGTTTATGTACGTTCATGGATTACTGTTCAAGGTTTGGGCTTTCAGTTAGAGCGTCTTGATTCAAGCACCATTGATTTTTACATAACAGGTGGAAAAAACAGCGTTCAAAACATTGCACCTACCCCTAAATTTACTTTTTACCCTAATCCAGTAAAAAATACATTACAAATTGAAACTCAAAACTTAATTGAGAAAAACACAATTATTACCATTACAGATTTGGCTGGTAAAGTATTAACAACAAAAACTTTACAAGTTAACAATGGCACCATTGATGTAGCAGATTTGCCAAAAGGATTGCATTTAATTAACTTTAAAAACAGCAATTATTCACGTACTCAAAAACTAGTAATTGAGTAATATAAAGCAGTTTTAAAATTTGCGATAAACAATTAATTTGCGCTTTTATAATTATTTTAAAAATAATAGCAAACAAATTTTAAAAAGTATCGTTTGTTAATACAACATGGAAATAAAAGCCGGACAATATTTAGACCCCATTAAATTTCCAGCTGATTTACGTAAAGTAGATGAGGCTGATTTAGTTAATGTTTGTGCAGATTTACGTCAGTATATAATTGATACTGTTTCAGTTTATGGTGGACACTTTGGTGCAAGTTTAGGCGTAGTGGAGCTTTCGGTAGCTTTGCATTATGCTTTTAACACCCCATACGACCAATTGGTTTGGGACGTTGGTCACCAAGCTTATGGACATAAAATATTAACAGGTAGAAGAGATAAATTTTACACCAATAGGGTTTATAAAGGCATTTCAGGTTTTCCAAAACGTGCTGAAAGTGAATATGATACTTTTGGTGTAGGCCATTCATCAACTTCTATTTCGGCTGCATTGGGCATGGCTGTAGCTTCGCGCTTAAAAGGCGAGCTTGATAGACAACATATTGCCATAATTGGTGATGGTGCCATGACAGCTGGTTTGGCTTTTGAAGGATTAAATCATGCAGGTGTTGAAAACAGCAATATCATTGTAATTTTAAATGATAATTGCATGAGCATTGACCCAAATGTGGGTGCTTTAAAAGAATATTTAACTGATATTACAACAAGCCCAACATACAATAAATTTAAGGATGATGTTTGGAAAGCTTTAAATAAATTAGATAAGGTTGGCAAGTTTTCGAGCGATGTAATCTCAAAAATTCACGATACTTTAAAATCAGGTTTATTGCGCCAAAGCAATATGTTTGAATCGTTAAGATTCAGGTATTTTGGCCCAGTAGATGGACACGATGTAAATCATTTGGTGAAAGTTTTAGAAGATTTAAAAAAGATTCCTGGACCCAAATTATTGCATTGTGTTACAGTTAAAGGAAAAGGTTATGCCTTGGCTGAAAAAGACCAAACCAAATGGCATGCTCCAGGTTTGTTTGATAAAGTTACAGGCGAAATTTTTAAAACAGTTTCAGAAAAACCACAACCACCAAAATACCAAGATGTATTTGGAAATACTCTGGTTGAACTAGCTGAAGAAAATAAAAAAATAGTTGGTATTACACCTGCTATGCCTTCGGGTTCATCGTTAAATATTATGATGAAAGCTATGCCTGACAGAGCTTTTGATGTGGGAATTGCAGAGCAACATGCTGTAACATTCTCGGCAGGATTAGCTACTCAAGGTTTAGTTCCTTTTTGTAATATATATTCATCGTTTATGCAACGTGCTTACGACCAAGTAGTGCACGATGTAGCTTTACAAAACTTACATGTGGTTTTCTGCATGGACAGAGCTGGTTTAGCTGGTGCCGATGGACAAACACATCACGGAATGATTGATATTCCTTACATGCGTTGTGTACCAAATATGGTGGTTTCAGCACCAATGAACGAGGAAGAATTACGTAACTTAATGTATACTGCTTCATTAGATAAAAATGCAGGACCATTCTCTATACGTTATCCTCGCGGAAATGGCACCACTCCTAATTGGAAAACGCCATTACAAGAATTACCAATTGGTAAAGGCCGTAAGTTAAAAGATGGTGATGATGTTGCAATTGTATCATTTGGAACAGCAGGAAATTTAGCTTCGGAAGCCATTGAAAAACTAACTGAAGAAGGCATCAATGTAGCCCATTACGATTTACGTTACGTAAAACCAATTGATAAAGAAATGCTACATGAGGTTTTTGGAAAATACAGTAAAGTTATCACTGTAGAAGACGGAACCATAGTAGGTGGAGCAGGTAGCGCTATTTTAGAATTTATGGCTGAAAATAATTACCACGCATCGGTTAAAATGCTAGGTATGCCTGATAAAATAACTGAACATGGCGAACAACCAGAACTGTATGCTGAATGCGGTTTTGATGCCAAATCAATTAGAATACAAGTTAAGAAAATGCTGCTTGAAAATGCTGTAAACGCTTAACTCCAATATCGTTCAATAAAAAAACCTGCACTTTAAAAATGCGGGTTTTTTTATGTTTTTAAAAATAAACTGATTTTATTTATTGTATCATTTTTTATTGTTGTAAAACAATACTTTTGAAAATTACTTTTTACTATTAACTACTTATTATAAAATGACAAAACATACAGATTTACACGCTGCCACTGGCAATACATTAAGTTGCAAAGGTTGGGTTCAAGAGGCTGCTTTGCGCATGCTATACAATAATCTAGACCCTGATGTGGCCGAAAAGCCAGACGATTTAGTGGTTTATGGTGGAATAGGAAAAGCTGCCCGTAATTGGGAAAGTTTTGATTTAATAGTAAAAGCTTTACAAGATTTAGAGGAAGATGAAACCCTTTTAATACAAAGCGGTAAGCCTGTTGGTATTTTACCTACTCATAAAGATGCTCCAAGGGTTTTAATTTCAAACTCTATGTTGGTGCCCAAGTGGGCTAATTGGGAAACTTTTCATGAGTTAGATAAAAAAGGCTTAATGATGTATGGCCAAATGACTGCCGGAAGTTGGATTTACATTGGTTCGCAAGGAATTGTACAAGGAACTTACGAAACATTTGCCGAAGCGGCTCGCCAACATTTTGGAGGTACTTTAAAAGGAACCTTAACAGTAACAGCTGGTTTAGGTGGAATGGGTGGTGCTCAACCACTTTCTGTTACCATGTGTGATGGTGTTTGTTTGGCTGCCGAAATGGTAGAATGGCGTATTAAAAAACGTATAGAAACGCGTTATTTAGACGTAATGAGCCGAGATATTGACCAAGCTATTGACATGGCTTTAAAAGCCAAAGCTGAAGGCAAACGCCTTTCAATTGGTGTACTTTGTAATGTGATTGATTTATTAGAACGTTTAATAGAACGTAATATTACTCCTGATTTATTAACCGACCAAACTTCTGCTCACGATCCATTAAACGGATATTATCCTGAAGGAATAGCTGAGGAAGTAGCCGACCACATGCGCAAAGCTGAGCCAGATAAATATGTAGAAAAATCGTTAGATACCATGGCACACCATGTAAAATTAATGATTGAGTTACAACAAAAAGGTGCTATTGTTTTTGATTATGGAAATAACTTACGCGGACAAGCCAAAGATCAACGCCATGTAGAAAATGCATTTGCATTCCCAGGTTTTGTACCTGCTTACATTCGTCCTTTGTTTTGCGAAGGAAAAGGCCCTTTCCGTTGGGTGGCTTTAAGTGGAAACCCTAACGATATTTACGTAACCGACCAAGTAATGAAAGAATTATTTCCAGAAAACACTTCATTGCACCGTTGGTTAGATATGGCGCAAGAACGTATTGCTTTCCAAGGTTTGCCTGCACGTATTTGTTGGATAGGACAAGGTGATAGAGAAAAAGCTGCCTTGGCTTTTAATGAATTGGTAAGAACTGGAAAAGTAAAAGGACCAATCGTTATTGGAAGAGACCATTTAGATACAGGTTCGGTGGCTTCGCCAAATAGAGAAACTGAAGCCATGAAAGACGGCAGCGATGCGGTAGCAGATTGGCCAATTTTAAATTCATTAATCAATACTGCTGGAGGCGCTAGTTGGGTTTCAATCCATCATGGTGGTGGAGTTGGAATGGGTTATAGCATTCATGCAGGAATGGTAATTGTAGCCGATGGAACTGAAGATGCTGCACGCAGGTTAAAACGTGTATTACACAACGACCCTGCAATGGGCGTTATCCGCCATGCTGATGCCGGTTACGACATTGCTATTGATACAGCCAGAAAACACCGCTTAGACATCAAAGAAAGATTGAAAGACAAAGAAGATAAACCTGGTTACTAGTTATTCCTTTAAGTCAATTCGAGCGAATTCGAGAATAATGTATAGTTTTTGACTCCGCTCGAACAGACCATAAAAAATCTCATTCAAAGTTGAATGGGATTTTTTGTTTTATTCCAAAATGCACTCATACGTTATACCTATCAGCTTATTGTTAATTCCTTCTTTAAATACTGCTGTTTGTGCCTCTTCAAACTTTTTATCGTCATCAAGGTAAAATATGCGTTCGGTTTTAATTTTGTTCTTTTTCCCTTTATAAATAAACGTATAATTTACATCCAAATTAACGGCTGACTTTTTTAAATTACTTCTTCTTACGCCATTATTGGTACTTACTTGATAGGTGGCTTTGATAACTAAATCATTATTATTATAAATTTCTACTTCTTCTTTACTTCTATTATTTTTTAATATTATTTGATTGTCATTTCCCATCAAGGTATCCTTTTTTGATATAACAATCTTCAATTTGCTTATTTTGAGGTTCACATATTGGGCTTTTAAAACACTACCAATAGTGCACGATAAAAAGATTAATAAAAATAGTTTTTTCATTTTGTTTTTTTTGTTTATTTGTTTTTCAAATTTAATAAAAACATTCATGAAAAACATTCTAAAAAACTTACTTCCAGCAACCATTATTGCCGTGGCAATCTTTGCAGGACTTTCATTTAAAAACTCAACAAAACAATCAAATTCAACAGTTTATGAATACAAACAATTTTCCACTGTTGAGTCAATCATTTCAGGCGGTATGGGTCGTTCAAGAATTTTAACAACCGATGAAAAAGGTACTTTGGTTGAAAAAGATTTATTGAATTTTTATAGTTTAGTAGGAATCAATTTTGGCAATATTGCCAATAACGATAGAGCAATAGTTGACAAAATAAATGAGTGGACCAATAGTGGTTGGGAATTAACTGAAGTAACCTCAGGAGCACAAACAAACATGAGTAATGGCTCAACAAGTAACGGTATTTTTATTACTCGATATTTATTTAGAAAAGCCAAATAACCATACAAAGAATCCCGTTCAATTCTGAACGGGATTCTTTGTTTAGCAATTATTAAAATTATTCTTCCATAAAATCATCAGTAGTTGTTTTGGAATCAGGTTTAAACTTATCGCAATCAAGTTCAATGGTTAACTCAGATTTAGGCTCAGACCAATAAGGAACGATTTCAGCTAGTTTCTGGGCTTGTACTGCTTTCATATAATTTCCAAAAATGGGCATTGCCATTGCTGAGCCGCTTCCTAAATCCATACTTCTAAAATGAATGGCTCTATCCTCAAATCCTGTCCAAATACCCGTGGTTAAAGTTGGTGTAATTCCAATGAACCAACCATCACTGTAATTTTGTGTAGTTCCTGTTTTACCACCAACGGCCCCTTGCACACCATATTGATACTTAACCTTAGCCGCAGTTCCATGTGCGGTAACTTTTTCAAGCATTTTGCACATTACATAACTTGTTTGTTCGTTCAATGCTTCTCTGCTTTCTACCTTAGGTTCGTATATGATATTTCCATTTTTGTCGGTAATTTTAACTAAATAATTGGGTTTAATCCAAACACCTTTATTGGCAAAAGTGCTGAAAGCTCCAGTCATTTCAAAAACCGAAATATCTGCAGTTCCTAAAGCTGTTGCAGGATAAGGCCCCATAGGACTTTCAACACCCATTTTTTTAGCAATATTAATTACTTGTTTTATGGCATCGGAGCCCAAACTTTTTAACACATTCAATGCTATTAAATTTACTGAAAATTGTAAACCTCTAAACATTGTCATATCGCCTGTAGTGTATTGTTCATCGGCATTGCCTGGTTTGTAATCAGGGTAACCTTCAAACTGAACTGGTTTATTAGGAAAAATGGTACAAGGTGAAACACCATTATCAACTGCTAAGGTATAAACAAATGGTTTAAATGTAGAACCTACTTGGCGTTTAGAATTTTGGTTCACATGGTCGTATTTAAAATATTTATAATTATTTCCGCCTACCCAAGCCTTAACCTGCCCTGTTCTCGGGTCCATACTCATCATACCACATTGCATAAAATACTTGTAATATTTTAAACTGTCTAATGGAGTCATCATTGTATCAATTTCGCCACGTGCGCTACTATAAACTTTCATTTTCACAACAGTGTTAAATTGTTCATCAATTTCGGTTTTTGATAAATTTTGTTCTTTACAAAGTTTGTACCTATCGCTCCGTTTCATAGCCATCTCCAATAGTTCTTTATGAGAGCCCCAAGGCTCTCTGCCTTTCCAATGTGCGTAGAATTTTTTTTGCATTGTTGCCAAATGTTCCTCCACTGCTAATTCTGCTTGCGCTTGCATTTTTGCATTAATGGTGGTATAAATTTTCAATCCATCTTTGTATAAATTAAAACCATTTTCTTCCGCCCATTCCATTAATTCAACGCGTAAATGCTCTCTAAAATAAGTTGCTAAACCTTCATTGTGGTCATCTTCTTGATAGTTCAATTTTATTGCCTCATTTTTAAACTTTCTGGCCTCATTTTCGGTTAAATAACCATTTTTTAGCATTTGATTTAAAACTGTATTTCTTCTGTTTAATGCGCTAGCAGGATTTCTGTTGGGATTAAATTTGGTAATTCCTTTTAGCATACCAACCAAAAGAGCTGCTTCTGGTGCATTTAATTCTTTGGGAGTTTTACCAAAAAAAACTTTTGAAGCACTTCTAATACCAAAGGCGTTTCCTCCAAACTCAACCGTATTAAAATACATAGTTAATATTTCTTGTTTGGTATAACGCTGTTCAATTCTTATAGCCGTTATCCACTCTTGTAGTTTTGTTATTACTTTTTGATGGATATGCTTGAAGCGCTTGCGTGGAAATAAGTTTTTAGCAAGTTGTTGGGTAATTGTACTTCCTCCTTGCCTGCGGCCAATTAAATTATATGCTATAATGGTAAATAAACGGTTATTATCAATTCCACTATGTTCATAAAAACGGATATCTTCGGTAGCAATTAGTGCATTTAATAATTGTGGACTTAACTCTTCAAAATTTGCATTACTTCTATTTTGCAAAAAATACTTTCCCATTAATATGCCATCGCTACTATAAACCTCACTTGCTAGTAGTGTTTTGGGATTTTCCAACTCTTCCAATGGAGGTAGTTTGTATGAGGTAGGAACCCAATCTTTCCAGAGAATTGTTATTAAAATTGATAAAATAAAAATACCACTAAATGCAAAAATCCAAAGCCATTTAATGTATTTGTTATATTTCTTATCAAATATTTGATTTATTAAACTCATTCTAATGTTTCTCTTGTAATTTTTTGTAAAAATTGAAATATTTATCCATTTGTTTGTCGCGCATTACGTTTTTGTAATTTGTAATTGAGATAACAAAATCTAGATAAGGTTGATTAACTTTTAGTTTTGATGTAATTACATTATTGGCAACAATTCCTTTATAGTAATCTTCGGCTTTTTTCTGATTTGGAAACTCTCTGACCAAAATATATTGATAGCCTTCATTTCCCATTAAAGCGTTAACTTTTAGGTTATCTTCAGATGCATAGGCTTCATTGTAAGAATATAGTTTTTCAACAAACTCCGTATAATTAGCTTTAGCATCTTTAACTGCAAAAACATAATAGTATTTATCATTTGCATCCATATTAAATTCAGCTAAAATGGAATCCTTTTTCTGGACAATCGTAGTTTCTTTAGCTTTATTTAAAATGGCTAAAATTTCATCTGCTTTTAAAGCTACATCAGTTTTGGGAAATTCTTTTGATACTGATAATAAGGCTAGTTTATATTCTTCTATCTTACTTGTTTTGCCAATTGCTAATGCATTAATAAGTTCAAATTTAGGTCGTAATAAATTTCCTGGATATTTCTTATCAACTTGAGCTTTTAAATCAAATACAGTTTGATAATTACCTAATTTAAATGCGTTAAAAACGCTATCATATAAAACCACAACTTCCTTATTTGCATCCGTACTAGCTGTATTTATTGGTTTCCCTCGCAGTAATAGCGCATAAGTGTTATTTGGATAATTATTTAAGAGGTCATCTTTATACTTACCAGCATTTTTTGATTCCTTGTTTTCAATATGACTTTTATGTAAATAATACCAAGTTTCGGGTTCATATTCACTATTGGGGAATTTGCTTTGTAATATGTTAAAATAAGTAATTGCTTCCTTATAATTTTTTATTTTGCTGTAATAGATAGTGCCAATATTATGCAATGCCTCTAACATATTTAAATTAGAGTTTTCAATTGCTTGATTACTGTAAGGTATATTTTTTACCCAAGCATCTTTATTTTTATCACCAAATATATCTGCTTGCTTGTCAGAATCCTTATTTGAAGCTACTTCATCCTTATTTTTTTCTTTGGCAGTATCCTTTGATTTTATATTTTCACCTTCCTCAGTGGAGTCCTTTTCCGTATTTGGTTTGCTTGGTTTTTCTTTTTGTGATAATCGCCAATAATCTTCATTTAATCTGTTTCCCCATTTACGCGAATTAAAAAACTCATTGGCACCAGAGTTGCTCAAATTTGTATTGTAAAAATACCATTGAGAGCCATTGGCAGAATTGTCAAAAGCCACAGGAGCATTTGTATTATTGGCAGTTTGATTTTGATTGGCAGCAATACTATTTTCAATTATTTTTTGGTTTCTAGCTGCTTTAATTTCTTGTTCTTTCTTTTTATTGTCGGCTAAAATCCATTCTTCCACTTTCCTACTTAAATCCTTTTTACTTAGTTTACTAAGCATTTGTAAACTATCTTCTGTTTCGTATACGGTTAAATTATTAATTAAATCATTAAGTACATTTTTAGTACCAATAATTATTGGATAATTTTTTTCATTTTTGTCAAATGTACTTGCTGTTGTATCATAGTAAGCTTTGGCAAACTTATACTCTTTTAAATCAAAATATAATTTGGCTAATTCGTAACATGATTTGGCTTTTTGGTTAGCAGCTGTAGTTGAGTTTTGAATTGACTTTTTAAATGAGATTATTGCAGGTTGATAATTTTTTTGTGATAATTCTAGTTTACCTAATTCATAATAAATTTGACCTAAATAATCGGTATTTTTATCATCCTTAGCCATTTTTTTCAAACTCTTACGAACCATGTTGACAGCCTTTTTGTCATTGATATTGTAAAGTCTTGTAATGTTTATATTGGCATTGAATGCAAATTCATAGCTAGGAACTAAACTTATTACTTTATTAAAATTATAAATGGCATTTATATTATCATTTGCCAATGAATATAATTGACCCAAAATAAACCTGTACCTAATTTTTTGGTCTTTGTTTAAGCTTCCTTCAGCAAATACTTTATTCAGGTTTTCAATTGCCGATTTATATTTTTCAAGTTTTATATTTACATCAGCTGCTGTTAAATATACTTCTGTTACATCTTTTTTATTAATATTCTTAGATGATAATACTAAACCAATTACAGCCTCGGCTTCCATTGGTTTTCCTAATCCCATATATGATTTAGCAATCCAAGCTGTACTTAAATTTTTATATTCAAGTGGGTATTTGCTAATCATGTACTGCATTGCTTCTTGACATGCATAATAATCGCGTTTAAAAAAATGTGTTTTTGCTATAGCAAACCAAGCTTCGTCAGTATAAGATCCTACTTTATGCAACTGAATTGTTCCTGAGAACTTTTTCATTGCTTCGTCTAAAATATTTAATACTCCTTTTGCTGCTGCATCATTGCCATAAGGGAAAATAGCTAGTATGTTGTTAAAATCGTTTACATGGCCTTTGTTTAATACCTCAATAGCATCATTTAATTTTTGTTCTCCATTGAAGTAAATATTATAATGCCCCACCAAACTGTGCCATTTTTTATTCAGCCATTTTTCTTTGTTGGGATTACAAGCATATGCAATTAACATACTTAAAAGCAGTATTGTCAAGCCCTTTACAAAATTTCTATTATATTTATATTTCAAAAGCAATCTATTTTTATATTTTTGGAAAAAATATGAGTTCACAATTTTAAGCATATTCAGTTAAATTGGAATCAAAAAGAAAAAAGTTTTTACGCAAGTTACAATTACCGCTGCGATTAGTTATCATCAATGACGAAACGTTTGAAGAAAAGTTTTCGTTTAAATTAACACCTATGAATGTTTTTGTAGGCGCAAGTTCGTTTGTGGTTTTATTTGGACTAGCCATTATTTTACTAGTATTTTCCACACCTTTTCGCGAATTACTGCCAGGTTACGGTGATAATGATACAAAGCAAAATTTGCAGGAATTACTTTATAAAACTGATTCAATTGAAAAGTCATTGCGCGAAAAAGATATTTTTTTAAAAAATAAAATTAATATTTTAAATGGCGGTGAAGGATTAAATGACTCTTTATATAATTAATTAAATTTCCTTTATTCTTTTTTCTATAGCGCTGGTTGAATAACCTGGCAAAAAATCGATGGTTTTAACCATGCCGCCTTTGGATGTAACTATGTCGTAACCAACAATGTTTTCAGGTTGGTAATCGCTTCCTTTTACCAACACATCTGGTTGAACCAATTTTATTAAATCGTAAGGAGTTTCTTCGTTAAATAATACTACAGCACTTACGCATTGCAAAGCAGCCATAATTAATAATCGCGATTGCTCATCTTGTATGGGCCTGTGAGGCCCTTTTAGTTTGCTTACCGAAGCATCGGTGTTTAATCCCATTACCAATACATCGCCAAGGTCGGCAGCACGGTTAAGGTAATCAATATGCCCTTTATGAACCAAATCGAAACAACCATTGCTAAACACAATTTTTTTACCTTGTGCTTGCCAAGTTGCTACCTGAGTTTTTAAAGTTTCCCAAGTATGAATTTTGCTGTGAATACTTTCAATATGAGTCATTTGATTATTGCGGGTTATTTATTGCGAGTTTGTTTATTTCGGGTTGATTATTTTGCCTATTGTCAATTGCTTATTGCCTATTTGAAATTAATAAGCCAACTTACAGTTTCCTCAGCATCTGCAATTGACCAAGAATGTGGATTTTTTCTCCCTGTTAGTTTGCGATAACCTTTGTTATTAGTCAAAACCAATTTAGCTTTTTTATTACCCATTAACCTCAGTGCATTAATAACCATTGAAGCATCAAGTGTATTCAAATCATACATACTTCTGTTTCTTTCTTCCATTTGCCATATAATATCTGGTTCAGAAATAAGCAAAATTGGGCAATCTTTTAAATGCTGAATGTTTGTTTGATTGGTGTCTGAAAATGAATAAGGAGAAATGATATGAAAAGGCGTTTTGTCAATGTAGGGAGTACTTTGAAATTCGTATTGTAATCGTTTTATAAAATAATCAGCTTCCATTTTTGCAATATTAACCGTGCTGTACTTTGCGGCATACTCCAAACTGTAATACATTTTTTCAAAATCTATCGGTGCATCAATGGCAAAAATTGCTTTTGGTTTTACTAAAGTTTTTGAACTATGAGCCCTTTCAGCATATTTTATAATACCCGAACCACCCAGAGAAAATCCACCTAAATAAAGTGGCTTATCGGTTAAATTATATTTTTTTTGAATAGTTGGAATTAATGCATCTAAGTTTAATTGAGATAATGAATCAATAAAAAAAGTTTGTGTTCCATATTGCAATGATGCAAAAACAGTAATTAATCCGTTTTTAGCAGCTACAGTTTGAATAGTTGTTTCCTTGGCTGCATTTTGTGGTGTTTCTCCAAAACTGGTTAAAAGTAATAATAATCCTGTTGGTTCAATTGACGGTTTGTAAGCAATGTAGTAATTTGTATTTGTATCTTTTGGATTACTATAAACAACCTCTGATTTCTGAGCAAGAAGATTGAGTGTTAAAAAAAACGCACTAAAAAAAACTGCAACTCTTTTCATAATTTGGTTATTTATATTTAAGATTCATGTTTATACTAGTTTATTAACCTTAAACGCCTTTTTATTTTTTTGCTTATTGCCTATTGCCAAATAGTTTACTTTTTTTTCACAAATAAAATCAAGCTACTTATTAAACCTAAGGCAATTAATAAAACCATTTGTGCTCCATGCACCATGGTGGCATATGCTACCCCATCGGCTGAGGCCACACCAAAAAGTAATAAACTTTGGCTAATAAAATAATGGTAAGTTCCTGCTCCTGCTCCCGGTGCTGGTAATGCCACACCTATAGAACCAATTGCAAATACTGTTAAGCATGCTGCAAAGTTTAAATGTTCAGTGCTTTGCAATGCAAAAAAGCAGAAATACATCATTAATATGTAACAAGCCCAAATACTAATTGACAGAAATACAAATAAATATGGTTTTTTTACATTTTTGATGCTCAATAAACCATCGGTAAAGCCTTTTAAGACGCCTAATATTTTGGTAAATAAAGGATGCGATTTTATTTTATTGCGAAGCACAAAAGCTACCGCAGCTAAAATTATAATTAAACCCAATAAAATCCATTTGATTGGAAAGCTATTGGAGGCAGCTTGCGTTTGGTTATTGGCTAAAGCTTTTTGAATAAAATCCCAAATTAGATTAAACTGAATTAGGAAAACCAAACCCAATAAAAACAGCATGATGATTACATCGAAAATGCGCTCAGTAACTACACTTCCCAACGATTTTTCAACTGGTAAATTATCTGATTTGTTTAAACTGGCACAGCGAGCAACTTCGCCAGCACGCGGAATAAAATAATTCATCATATAGCCAATTAATACGGCATAAAAACTGTTACTGGTTTTTATTTTGTAATTCATGGCATCGTACATCAATACCGCGCGGTATGCTCGCAACCAATGGCTAAATATAGAAACTAGAAGGCCAACGCTTAACCACCATAAATTGGCAGTTGCAATTTTTTGCCAAAGTTCGGCCCAATTTTGGTCCTTAAAAACGTAATACATAAACCCGCCACCTACTAAAAGAATGACTAAATATTGAATTACCTTTTTAAGCATTTAATTAGTTTAATTTGTTATTGTGGTCGGTGTAAACGGCAATAGGTTGGTATTTTTTTGCCTCTTCAAAATCCATGCTGCAATACGATATAATAATAACAGGATCGCCAACAGCAGCCTTGCGAGCCGCAGGTCCGTTAAGGCAAATCATGCCTGAACCTCTTTCGCCTTTTATAATGTAAGTTTCTAAGCGTTCGCCATTGTTTACATTAACTACTTGAACTTTTTCGTTTTCTATCATATTGGCTGCATCCATCAAATCTTCGTCAATAGATATGCTGCCTACGTAATGCAACTCTGTTTGCGTAACTTTTACGCGGTGTATTTTTGATTTTAATAATTGTATTTGCATAGCAATAATTCTGGCGCAAAGCTAAATCAATTTAATTGATATGCCAAAAAATAAGGAATTTAGCTTGAAAGTTTATTTTGAATGAAGGGTTTTGAAATTAGTTAACACAGGGACAAGGCAAAAAAATCTTAATCCATGTCCCCTAATGCTTTTGCATTAAGCTAAGGAAAACTCCAAAGGAGTTTAATATTAATAGCCACCAGTGAAACTGGTGGTAACAAGTATGGATAAACACACCAAAAATCCCTCAAAATTTGCGCAAAGCTGAAGGCTTTGCGCAAATTTTGAGGGATTTTTTAAAACAGGTTGCGTTCATTTTTCAACGGGTTAATCCCGATTGCAATCGGGACTGTTGTTACAAAAGTATCGTTCCTACGGAACTATAAGTTATATAGATGTTTACATGAATAAACCATAAATTAAGTTGAAGACAATGCGAATGCTTTTGGGCTTAGAGTGGCCTGCTTTTGATGCATTGGGATTACCGACCTCACGCACATCGCTAATGGAAAAATCAAAATATTAATTTCGACTTTAATTATTTGTTTTCAGGCTCGCAGTGAAAGCAAAATTTACAATTCCTCCAAATGGTTTAAATAATAATCAGCTTGGGCTAATGTTTTTTGTTTTTCATCGGTTGCCATTCGGTTTAACACATTGTACATCATACCAATGCGGTTGTTTTTTTCGAGCAATGGACGATTGCGTTCATAAAAATGCCAATACAAACTATTAAACGGACAAGCATTTTTGGCATATTTTAGTTTTTTGTCATAGTGGCAATTACCACAGTAATCGCTCATTTTATCAATATAATTGGCAGATGAAATATAAGGTTTGCTACCCACAATTCCTCCATCGGCAAACTGACTCATACCGCGCGTATTGGTAATTTCAACCCATTGAATGGCATCAATATAAATACCTAAATACCAATTATCTACCTCACTTGGATCAATGCCTGCCAAAAGTGTAAAATTGCCAGTTACCATCAAACGCTGAATGTGATGCGCATAAGCATTATCCAAACTGTTTTGAACAGCATTTTTCACACAATTCATTTTGGAATTGCCTGTCCAAAAATATTCGGGAAGTTTGGTTTGGTGGTTAAAATAATTGAGGGTTTCGTATTCAGGCATTTTCCACCAATAAATTCCGCGCATGTACTCGCGCCAACCAATTATTTGCCTCACAAATCCTTCAATTTGCGATAATGAAATCAATGCGGGTTTGGCCAACCAAGCTGCAATACATTTTTGAACCACATATAATGGCGAAATGAGTTTGATATTTAAAGCAAACGACAACCTTGAATGAAAAAGCAATTGCGCTTTTTGGCTCATTGCATCTTGAAATTGACCAAAATAAGGCAGCGAATGTTGGATAAAATAATCTAAAATGGTATTGGCTTGTTCTAAGTTTATTGGCCAGTTAAATTCCTTCGCGTTTATATTGCCAAAATACTTGGCTCCGCTAACTTTAACTTCCTCAAAAATACTTTCTAAATTGTTCGAAATGGCGTTGTGTTTTGGTTCGATTGGAGTGCCTTTCCATTTATTGCGGTTATCTGCGTCATAATTCCATTTGCCACCAATTGGTTTTCCATCAGGCTCTAATAAAATATTGTATTGCTTGCGCATTTGGCGGTAAAAAGTTTCCATTAAAATTTGTTTTTTACCTTCAAAAAGTTTTGCTACCGTGTCTCGTTCACTTAAAAAATGTTCGGTATTGGCCACAGAATATGGAATGTTTAATTTGCTACAAAAGTCCTTTAATTGTTCATCTAATCGGTATTCGTCAGGTAGTTGGTATTCAAATTGTTCAATATTATTTTCATGGATAATTTGTAAAATATTATTGGTAAGCGATTGGGTGTTTTTAGCATCATTTATTTTATAATAAACTACTGTATGCCCTGCCTTTTCTAAACTTTGGGCAAAGTGGCGCATAGCTGCAAAAAAGCCAACTATTTTTTGAATATGATGTGTTACATAATCGGTTTCTTGCCTCATTTCAAAAAGGCAAAAAATGGTATTATCATTTACAATTTTAAACCACGAATGGTCCAAATTTAATTGATCGCCAAGTATCAGTTTAAGTGTTTTCACACAGATTTAAACTTAATTTTGGAGTTAATGTTTTTAGTAAAATTTCCGTTGGCTAAATTAACCTAAAATAGCTCTATTTAAAAAATCGTTCAAAGGTTTCATGGCCTTAAATGCGCTTTGGCATTGGCTCAATAATTCTTTTTCGGTTAATCCTTTGTCTTTAATGGGCAAATAGGCTAAAAAACCTTTGTGCTTGATAAATTCAATGGCAAGGTTTTCGGCATCATAACCTTTTGGTGGACGTTGTAATTTATCGCCAGTTAAAGTACCAAAATGTTTTACAAAATTTTTGTGTTCAATAATGCCTTTAAATTCTTCAAAATTATAATCAATCTCTTGTCTAATGGCGGCCAATTTATCTGGCATAGGTTGGTAAGAACCTCCAGCTATAAAGCATTCGCCTGGTTGTATGTGAACATAGTATCCGCAAAAGTCGGCTGCTTTGCCACCTTTGCTTAAACTAATTCCAAAGTTATTTTTATATGGATTTTTATTAGCGGAAAAACGCACATCTCTATTAATTCTAAAAATACATTTTTTAGGATCTAAATCGGCCATTTCAGGGTCAAAGGCTGCTGTTTGGGTTATTAAATTCGATACCAACTCAAGCCAATCTTTACGCAATTTTTCATATTCAGGTCGGTTTAAATCAAACCAATCTTTGTTATTGTTTTTTTGTAAATTATTTAGAAAACCTAAAAGCGCTTGTACATCCATTTTTTAGTAATTAAAATTCAATATTATAAAATATCAAATAAACGAAACAGAAAATTGTTTGAATGGGGGGAATTATTGCTATTAAATCTTCTTTCTACGGGTTAAAAATTGTTTATAAGCAAATAAACTTATAAAATAAACCACCAAACCAATTGGAATACAAATAACTAGCCAACCTAAAATGGCTGAAATTTGTGAATTTAGCAATGAAATTATTTTTTGTAAAAAGGCACTTTGGGCAAATAATTCAATTTCTAATTTAATTACTTCAGTTTTAAATAAGTTGATACTAAAATAGTTGCCTAATTGGTAAAACGGCACCAACAATATTAATTGTAAAGGCGCAACTAACCAATTGACCAATTGAATTACAACAATATTTAATTTAAAAATAAAGGCAAAAATAAAACACAAAACAGAGGTTAATCCAATAAAAGGAAACAAGCCTAAAGTTACTCCAAAACTTATTGTTAGCGCTAGCTGAAAAGGTGTTAATCCGTAAGTGAAAATTTGAATAAATTTGGTTTTAAATTTTTGGAGGAGCTTTTGCATGCCGCTAATTTTGGCTCAAAGGTAAATTGTTTAACATTATTTAATTGATAAAATAAATTTAAAATATACCATTGTACTAAAACTTTAATGCATTTATTTAGCAGCATGAATGAATTAGAGGCTAAAATATTGATTGATGATTTATGCAGCCAAATAGAAAAGCATAATTATAACTATTATACCTTGTCAAATCCTAGTATTTCCGACTTGGAGTTTGATCAACTTTTGAATCGATTAATTGATTTAGAAAAACAATTTCCTCATTTACAAAATTCCAATTCGCCAACTTTAAAAGTAGGTGGAAGTATTACCAAAGATTTTGAAACGGTAAAGCATAAATATCCCATGTTAAGTTTGGGAAACACTTATAACGAAGCCGACTTACGCGATTTTGATGATAGAATAAAAAAAGCCATTGGCAATAATTTTGAATACGTTTGCGAGCTTAAATTTGATGGATTGGCCATTAGCTTAAGTTACGAAAATGGCAAGTTGGTTCGCGCTGTTACCCGTGGCGATGGTACGCAAGGCGATGATGTAACCAATAATGTAAAAACCATTAAATCAATTCCACATCAATTAAAAGGAAACGATTATCCTGCTAGTTTTGAAATACGTGGAGAGGTTTTTATGCATAAAAAAACCTTTGAAAAACTGAATGCTGAATACCGTAAAGAGCTTGAAGATAAAGAAGTTTATACCGAAACTCAAATATTAGAAAGGTTGTATAAAAACCCACGTAATTTTGCTAGTGGAACCTTAAAAATGCAAGATAGTAGGGAAGTGGCCAAACGTCCGCTTGATGCATTTTTATACTTTTTATATGCCGATAATAAAGTAAGCGAAACCCATTTTGAAAGTTTAAAATTAGCCGAAAGTTGGGGCTTTCAGGTAAGCGACCATTATAAACTTTGTAATAATATAGACGATGTGTTGGCTTTTATAAAATATTATGAAACTGCTCGCCACGACTTGAGTTACGAAATAGATGGAATTGTAATTAAAGTAAATAGTTATTTGCAACAAGAAGATTTGGGCTTTACGGCTAAAAATCCACGTTGGGCTATTTCGTATAAATACAAGGCAGCAACTGCTGTTACCAAATTAGAAAAAGTAACTTACCAAGTGGGAAGAACAGGTGCCATAACTCCTGTAGCTAATTTAACGCCTGTTCAATTGGCGGGAACTACCGTAAAACGTGCTAGTTTGTATAATGCCGATGAGTTGGAAAGATTGGATTTGCACGAAAACGATACCGTTTTTGTAGAAAAAGGAGGAGAAATTATTCCGAAAATAGTAGGTGTTGATACTGATAATAGAGAACCAAATGCTATTAAAATTATTTACCAAACCCATTGCCCTGAATGTAATACCGAACTGATAAGAAAAGAAGGCGAAGCCATTCATTACTGCCCAAATGCAAGCCATTGTCCGCCACAAATAATTGGTGCTATGGAACATTTTGTGAGTCGTAAAGCCATGAACATTGATAGCTTAGGAGGCGAAACGGTGGCTGCATTTTATAAAATTGGTTTAATTAAAACCTATGCCGATTTGTACGATTTGAAATATGAGCAAATTTTAAATTTAAGTATTGAAACCAATGATGATTTGGATGATTCGAAAAGTAAAAAACGTTCCATCAAAGAAAAATCTGCGTTAAATATAATTGAGGGAATTACGGCTTCGAAGGCTGTTCCTTTTGAAAGAGTTTTGTTTGCGTTAGGTATCAGAATGATTGGCGAAACTGTGGCTAAAAAACTAGCTAAACATTTCCAAAACATTGATAATATTATGGCTGCTACTAAAGAACAGATAGCAGATATTTATGAAATTGGTGACAAAATAGCTGAACATTTAACTCAATTTTTTGCTGATAACGACAATGTGAAAATGATTGAAAAGTTGAAAGCACATGGCTTAAAATTGGCTATTGAAGAAGAGGTTGGCGTGGAGCGCAGCAATAAATTAGATGGTAAAACGTTCTTGGTAAGTGGTACATTTGCAATGAGTCGCGATGATTTGAAAAAGCTGATTGAATTAAATGGCGGTAGAAATATTGCAGGTGTTTCAAAAAACTTAAATTATTTAATTGCAGGCGATAAAATGGGGCCAGAAAAATTGAAAAAAGCTACCGATTTAAATATTGCAATCATCAGTGAGCAAGATTTTTTAAACATGATTAATTAAGCAAAAATGAAACGTATATTTTTAACATTATTATTGTTTAAAACGTTTGGCTTATTAGCGCAAAACGATGTGATTACAGTAAAATTAGATACTTGGGGAAAAGACGATAGGTTTCATAAATACGAAAACACTTTGGCCTTGTTTAAAGTGCAAGGCGATACCATAAAAAGTTTAGATTTTGAAGACCTAAGACCTGCTGTTGACATAATTATAAAAAAACCTCAAGGTTACAGAAATTATGCATATGGTTATTTGTTCTTTACAGGTTCTTCAAATTTACTAAATCCAGGTTTTGTAACTGTGTTAGTAGCTGATTACAATACTGTAGCAGCAACACTTTGGGTTGATAATAACCAAAATTTTGATTTTACGGATGATGAAAAAAGGACTCTTCCCTATTTTTCTAACAAAGGAATTGAAATAGAAATAGGTGATGATAAGAATGGCAAAAACAGAATAGCATTAACAAGAACAATGCTGTTTGGAAAACTTGATTTAAGAAAATACAAAGATGAATACTATAATTATTATTACAAGGACAGAACATTTATAGGCCTTGATTACACTTACAGAGAACAGCGATATTTGGCCAAAAGTGGAATAGTAAAACTAAATGATGATAGTTTTAGAATTGCGCTACATGATGGTAACTCTAATGGTAGATTTAATGATAATGATACCGATAGATTGATTGTAATTAATTATAACGACTCTATTTTTGATACAACAAACGACTTGTTTTCAAGTAAATTAAGCTCAGATAAAAAGAATAACTACTTTGAAAAAAATGGTAAAATATTTGAAATAATTGAAGCAGACCCATTGGGGAATTATGTGAAAATAAAATTATCAAATAGTGATTTATTATTTGGTAAAATAGCTGTTGGAAAGAAGATACCCAAAGTAAATATTACAACACACAGAGGAGAAAAAAAGAATTTAAAAAAATTAAGAAAGCATCAAGTATTCATGTATTTTACCTCCTTAACTTCAAAAAACTTTGAAAAGGATACAGCCATTTTACGAAAAATAGCAGCCATTGATTCATGTAGTATAAGGGTCATAATGTTTTTATACGCCAATAAAAGTTATACTGTAAGAATATTTGGTAGCCAAAGCAAAGCTAATTATACAATAGCTTTAGGGCATAAAATATTAAATAAAAAACTTGGAATTAGAGGTTTGCCTCAAACACTTTTGGTGGGCAAACGAAGAAAAGTAATCAAATATGGTATTACACCAGAAGAATATTTAAAAACATTGACCCAAACAGCAGATTAAAAATAACGTCAAAATAATTCTTTATTAATTCTGTTATAATGCAACGTGTTGATATAGCAATCAGATTAAAAAATAAAATGAAAGTATTAATAGTAGAAGACGAACCTAAAGTTGCCTCGTTTTTAAAACAAGGATTAGAAGAGCAAGCTTTTGATGTAACAATAGCTTATGATGGATTTTTTGGTAAAAAAATGGCACTTGATAATTACTACGATGTAATTGTACTTGATTTATTAATTCCATACATTAACGGAATTGACTTATGTAAACAGTTGAGAACAGAAGGGTTAAAAGCACCTATTTTGATGCTAACAGCTCTTGGAAGTACAGATGATAAGGTGCTTGGACTTGAGGCTGGTGCCGATGATTATTTGGTTAAGCCATTTGAATTTAGAGAACTTGTAGCGAGATTAAGGGCACTTTGCAATAGATACACGGATAATTTACAAGACCAAAAAGTTTTGAAATTAGCTGACCTGGAATTAGATTTATACAAAAAAGTGGTTCGCAGAGGTGGAAAAAGTATTGATTTAACGGCCAAAGAATTTAGTTTATTAGAGTATTTATTACGCAATAAAAACCGTGTTATATCTCGTGCTGAAATTGCAGAAAAAGTTTGGGATGTGAACTTTGATACAGGTACAAATATTATTGATGTTTATATTAATTTTCTACGTAAAAAAGTAGATAAAGAATTTTCATTAAAACTCATTTATACAATGGTAGGTATGGGTTATATAATGAAAGAGCCTGATTAAAAGTCATTAAAATAATAAAAGCTGCTTAGATTCTAAGTAGCTTTTATTATTTTTACCCAAAAGATATTTATGAATATAAAAAATGTACTTACATTAAAGTTTACAGGAATAATATCTGTTTTATTGGTATTGTTTTCAATATTTATTTTTAAATTTTCCAACTCATACAGGGAAACAACATTTAATGAAAGGTTAAAAGCTTCAACAGAAAATATATTATTTAAGATTTTAGACTCTAATAAAGTAAATAAAGAACTTGTGCAATTATGTTTTGAACACAATCTAAATATATTCCCCAAACAAATACTGCTAATTTATGAAGAAAATGGCTCTATTTTTTTTAAATCTAAGGATATTGAACCAGCAATTGATACATTTCTCAAAGAAGAACTTAAGTTAAAAAATGAGATAAACTTTGTAAAATCAGACAATGTTTATGTGGCATACAATTATTTGCACAAAGGTAGGACTTTCACTGTAATTACATCGGCAATTGATGAGGTTGGAAGCCTTAAAATGGAAGCTTTAGAAATTAGTTTAGTAACCTTAGTAATACTTGGAATTGCTATTACTATTTTTTTAGGCAGGTATTTTGCTGAACAAGCACTAAATCCTATTAAAGAAGTAATCAACCAAGTTGAAAAAATATCAGAAACTAATTTGTTTGAAAGGGTAGATGAAGGAAACGGGAAAGATGAAATTGCCAAATTGGCTATTACGTTTAATCAAGTTTTAGATAGATTGGAAAACTCTTTTAAACTCCAAAAAACCTTTGTATCAAATGCCTCACATGAGTTTAGAACACCATTAACTGTTATGAAAGGTCAGATAGAAGTTTTGTTATTACAACCTAGAACAACAGAAACGTATATAAAAACATTTGCATCACTTCTAGATGATATCAATAATCAAATTAATTTAATTAACGGTCTAGCCAATTTAGCAAGTGCAAATGCCAATTTCCCAAATACTAGTTATGAAAATATTAATATAATTGACTTGCTAGATGATTGTGTTACTGAATTGGCAAAAAACAAAAAGTACAATGTAATTCTTAATATTAATGATATTTTAGAGAATGAAAGTACCTTATTTCTTAGGGGTAATTATGTTTTACTTCGCTCTGCATTAATGAATGTGATGGATAATGCTTGTAAATTCAACAAAAATCCAACTTGCAATGTGAATTTTAATTGTAATAATGAGTTTATGACTATTACTGTTATTGATCAGGGTTTGGGCATTAGCAAAGAAGATATTTCACATATTTTCGAATCCTTTTATCGCTCAAACAATATTAGGCATATTCAAGGTCATGGAATTGGATTAAGTTTGGTTAAAAAAATTGTAGAAACCCATCAAGGTAAAATCATTGCAACATCTGAAATTGGTAAAGGAACCAAAATGAGTATTTATTTTCCTAACATAAACTCCTTCGATAACTTTATTATTTAATTGTCGTATTTCTCAAGTTGCTTTATAAATACAGCATAATCTTTATGGTATTCCGCTACAATATCGTAAGGCTTATCAAAGGCAATAAAACTTAACTCGCGCGCATGAAGTACAACTCGTTTTATTATTGGCTCTTCATTTTCCCATTTTCCTTCTTTAAACTTAGGTTTAAATTGAGATAAAAAAACATTTTTACCACCGTAACTTTCATCAGCTACAATTGGGAAATTTTGCGAAGCTAAATGTATCCTTATCTGATGCAAGCGGCCTGTAATAGGTTTACATGCCAATAAGGTAAAATGCTTGTATAATTTTAAGGTAGAAACAATGGTGGTTGAAGGTTTACCATCTTTTTTATCTACAAATGCTAATCCTTTTCTGGTTTGACTTAAAGGTAAAACAATCTCTTGATTTTGTACCATTAATTGTCCCGCTACAATGGCATGATAAGTTTTGTTTACTTCGCGTTTTTCGAATTTTATTGCCATTTCTCGGTATGCCTCATCACTTTTGGCTAATAGTAAAATACCGCTAGTTTCCTTATCTAATCTATGACAAAGCCTTAGTTCTTCATTATATTTTTTCGCTAATCTAATAATGCTTAAGTTATCATCATGCCTATCATCTAAACTAGAATAAAACGCAGGTTTATTGATGAAAATAAAATGTTCGTCTTCGTAAATTATAATTTCCTTTAGACTGTGTATGTGTTTCATATATCGAGTTGCAATATTAGTCTTTTGTTCTATTTAAGTAATATTTAATTTGTAATCATCCTTCTTAGTGCATAAATTTCATATACTTGCAACCAATAATTTTATTTATGATAAAGCATTTTTATGTACTCGCCTTAAGCGTTTTAATTAGCAATATTGCTATTGCTCAACAAAAAAGAAATGGTCATTTGCCTGTTGCTAGAACCAAAGCTGAGTATCAGTTAATGATTGATAATAGCAAAAAATCAAATACTTTTTTAAGTAAAGCAGAGGTACTTCCAAGTAATATGCGTATGCCTGGAGAATTTGAAGAAAGTAAGGCAGTAGTAATTAGTTGGGCTTACGAGTATGATGCAGATTTCACTCAAATTTTAGGAATTGATACTAGCACTAGTTACGGTTGGATTTCGGCACAGTTAGCCCATTATATTTCAGAAGAATGTGAAGTTTGGATAAGACTTTGGGATAAAAATGATAGTATAAAAGTATTAACTTTTATGGAAAGCCTAGGCTGGCCTTTGAGTAATTATAAATTTATTTATCAGCATGGAGATGACTTTTGGGTAAGAGATTTTGGTCCAATGGCGTTTTATTATGGTTCAAAAGATAGTATTGGTTTTACTGACATGAAATATTATGATGGAAGAGATTCTGATAATGTTTTTCCTGCTTTGTTAGCCACTAAAATGGGTTATAAAAATTATGTAACATCATTAAATGCGGAAGGTGGAAATTTAATGACAGATGGATATGGAAGAATGGTTTTTAGTTCTATTGTGCGCTCAGCTAATAATGAAATTCAAAATTGGACTACCACAAAAACATATTCTACCATGAAATCCTTTTTAGCTACTCCTGATTTGCAAGATTTGCCTACTTTAAATTGTGATGGAGGAACTGGACACATAGATTTGTATACCAAATTTATTGATGAAGAGACAATTTTAGTTTCAAAATATCCAGATGAAGTAACTGCTTCCGATAAACAAACAATTGAAGACAATTATCAGAAAATGACTGGATGGAAATCAACCTATGGAAGACCTTATACTATTTACCGTATTCCTCATCCAACTGGTGATGATGGCAAGCATGATAGTTTAACTTGCGATCAAATTAATAATGATGCCCGTAATTTTATTAATGGCATAACCGTAAATAATACTTTTTTGTTTCCATCCTATTCAGATGAAATTGATGGCAATAAATCACAAACTGATTCTGTAGTTGAATTATTTAAATCAATCATGCCAGGTTATAGAATAATTCCAATTGATTCTCGCGAAATGAGCCCACTTGGAGGTGCTATTCATTGTATTACCATGCAAATTCCTGCTGAGAATCCATTGCGAATTTGGCATCCAAAAGTACAAACAGACAAGGTGTTTCAGAACAATTTCAAAATTATTACCAAGTGTCAAAACTTTAGTGGTATTAAAACAGTAAGTTGTATTTGGCGCAAAAATAATGAGGCATGGCAAACACTTAATTTAACAGATAGTTCTGAATATCATATTGGAACATTAACTGTTCCTGGTTTAACTAGCTCTGATTTTGTAGAATATTATATTACTGCTGAGGCAGTAAATGGTAAGAAAGTTCGTAAACCAGGAATTAATATTTACAATGATTTTAGCTATTACCGTATTCAATTTGAAAACGGTACCAATATAAACGAATTAAAAGTAATACCTAAAAATTACTTATTTGCGGCTTATCCAAATCCAACTCAAAATAAAATTCACATACCTTTCCAATTATTAGAAAAAGGCGAAGTTGCAATTAAAATTACCGATATTACAGGAAAAGTATTAGCAGAACAAACGTTTATAGCTAGCAGTGGTCAGCAAGAAAATGTATTTGATTTATCTTCAATTGCCAGCGGGCTGTATTTTTACACTTTAAGTTTAAATGGTGAAAAAGTTAATACACGTAAATTCTTAAAGCAATAACTTTTAATTAATATATTCAAAAATGGCTGCTAAATAATGGTGGCCATTTTTGTTTTAAAATGTACTATAAAAGATGCATTTTTGCTCAAAATGAATTTTAAAAAATATACTCAGTTTTGTATTTTGTTTTTGGCAAGTTTTGTTGCTTTTGGACAACATACCTATTTGCCTTATAATACTTTTACAACCCATCTAATTGATAGGTTTGAAATAAAGAATAGCCAATTAAATAATAAGTATTTTCATACCAGCACCAAAAGTTATAGGCGACAAGCTTTGGCCGATTATGCCAATGAATTATTGTTAAAGGATTCCAATTATTCAAAGCAAGATTTATTTAATTTACAATACTTGTTAAACGATAATTTTGAATGGGCAAATTCAGCACAAACTCTTGCTAAAAGGCCCGTATTAAAAGAATTTTACAAACAAAAAGCCGCGTTATACTCAGTTCAAATTCCTGATTTTAACTTGGTAATGAATCCAATTTTAAATTATCAAATGAGCACTGTTGATTTTGAAGGAAAAAAAGCCTTAATAAATAACCGAGGGCTTGAAATTAGAGGAAATATTACCAATAAAATTGGGTTTTATACTCAGATAAGTGATGAAATTTTAAGACCAGTACCTCAATATTATGAAGAATCTAAACGCATTGGAACTTTACAAGGTGTAGGTTTTACAAAGTATGAAAAAGGAGAATATAATCATTTTCTTTCCAGTGGTTATATTAGCGTTTCTCCAAACAAATACATTGATTTTCAGCTAGGTCATGGCCGTCAGTTTATAGGAGATGGTGAACGTACTTTTATTTTATCGAATAACGCAGTTGATAATTTTTATGTTCGATTAAATACACGTATTTGGAAAATTAATTATACCAATATTTTTAGTGAATACCGCGATTTTACTACTGGAGCGTACGCAATTCAATCACGCCATTATTCTGCCACTCATCATTTATCGGTGAATATTGGTAAAAAATTAAATGTAGGTATTTTTGAAACCATTATTTTTCAACGCGATAGCGGTTATGTAAACACTGGTTTCGAAATCAATTACATTAATCCAATTATTATGTATAAATCAATTGAGAATGGATTGAATAGCACAGATAAAGCAGTGTTAGGGGCAAATTTTAAATATAACTTTGCTAACCGTTTTTCAGCTTATGGACAATTGGTATTGAGCGAATTGGTGCTCAAAGAAATTATTAATAATAGAGGTTGGTGGGGTAATAAATGGGCTTACCAACTTGGTTTAAAATACATCGATGTGTTTGGCATAAATAATTTAGACGCACAAGCTGAGTTAAATGTTTGTCGACCATTTATGTACACTTCTTTTTCAGCTTTACAAACTTATACCAATTACAACCAGCCATTGGCGCATCCTTTAGGCGCTAATTTTTATGAAACAATTGGAATTTTAAGATACCAGCCAGTTAATCAATTAACCATGCAGCTTAAAGGAGTTTATTATGCCATTGGTTACGATACTTTGGGTGGCAATGTGGGCCAAAATATTCAGAAAAGTTATAGAACCACTACAACTGATATTTATGGAAATTACATAACACAAGGTCAGCTTTCTAAAGTATTGTTTATTGATTTTATGTCAAGTTTTATGCTTAAACATAACTTATTCATTGATTGTGGTTTTACTTATCGCTATTGTAATAGTGAATTAGCCGCACTAAAATCAGAAAATATCTTTTTAAATTTGGGAATTAGATTAAATATGGCTCGCAGAGAGTACGATAGGTAAATTGATTGTAATTAAAATAATTTAGAAGGAATATCATAAATAAAAAGTGGTCAAATTTTAGTCTTTACTTATTGATCTTATTAAGTTTGTTTTCATAATTCATATTCCAACAATCCTAAAAAATTTAGTTATTTTGCACCTAATTTGAAAACACACGAAATGTATATGCAGCGTTGTATTGAATTAGCGCTAAATGGAGCTGGTTCTGTATCGCCCAATCCTTTGGTGGGCTGCGTAATTGTTCATAATCAAACCATTATTGGCGAAGGTTGGCACCAACAATTTGGGCAAGCTCATGCCGAAGTAAATGCTATTGAGTCGGTTAAAAATAAAAGTTTGTTAAAAGAAGCTACTTTATATGTAAACTTAGAACCTTGCAATCATTTTGGAAAAACACCGCCTTGTGCCGATTTATTGGTAACCCATCAGTTAAAAAGTGTGGTAGTTGGCATGGTTGACCCTTACGAAAAGGTGGCGGGCAATGGTATAAAAAAACTACAAGATGCGGGAATTGAAGTTACATTAGGTGTATTAGAAAATGAATGTAAATTTATAAACAGACGTTTTATAAAATTTGTTACCCAGCAAAAGCCTTATGTAATTTTAAAATGGGCCCAAACTTGGAACGGATATATTGCTCCTGATGCTACTAAGCTAAGTGCTGAGGATTTCGAAAATCAAAGGCATATTACTGACAGGATTGTTCAAAAATTGGTGCATAAATGGCGTACACAAGAAGATGCCATTATGGTGGCTACCAATACCGCTTTATTTGATAACCCAGCTTTAAACGCTCGAGAATGGCCGGGCCGAAATCCAGTAAGGGTTTTATTAGATAAAAATTTGCGTTTGCCAGCTGATTTAAAATTATTTGATAAAAGCACGCCAACTGTCGTTTTTACACAAGAACAAAAACCAAATGAAGAGAATTTAACTTTTATTCAGCTTGATTTTAGTAAAAATTGGCTAGATGAAATGTTAACTCATTTATATAAACTAAACATTCAAAGCCTAATTATAGAAGGTGGTTCACAGTTTTTAAATGTAATAATAGAAAGTAAAATTTGGGATGAAGCCATCGTATTTTCATCGCCTAAAACTATAAACGATGGTATAAAAGCACCTTTAATTTATGGTAATAAAATACAGCAAGAAGATATAGATGGCATTAACATGCAAGTACTTTTAGCTGCTCACTAATTATTCAAATTACTAAATGATATTTTTAATTTTAAGCATCATAGCTTCTACCATTACGGTTAGTTTTTTTAAAATTTTTGAACGTGTAGGTGTAAATACATTACAAGGTATTATTTTTAATTATATAACCTGTGCTGTTTTAGGTAATTTAATTACAAACGAAACGCCCGTAATTACTACCGATTTTTATAATCAACCTTGGTTTCCATACACGCTTTTGTTAGGTTTTTTATTTATAAGCATATTTTTTGCCATTGGCGAAACTAGCCAGAAAATGGGAGTTTCAGTAAGTATGGTTTCGGCCAAACTTTCGGTAGTAGTTCCAATAGTTTTTGCATTGTTGTTTTTTAGCGAAAGTTTAACTGTTTTTCAAATTGCGGGTATTGCATTGTCATTATTAGCTGTTTATTTCATCAGTCAAAAACATAATGACGGTTCAACCAAAACAAAAAATATTTGGATATTGCCAGCCATTGTATTTATTGGTAGTGGCATTATTGATACTACTCTAAATTTAATTCAAAAACGTTTTATTCCAGCAGTTAGCGAGGCCTATGTTATCACTACAGTTTTTAGTATTGCATTTGTATTAGGTGCTTTGTTTTTAACTTATTTAGTTGTTTTTAAAAATGAAAAAGTGGCTTTTAAAAATGTGTATTGGGGTATGTTTTTAGGTATTCCTAATTATTTTAGCATGTTGTTTTTAGTAAAAACTTTGAGCTATTTTCCTACTGCTAGTGCTACTATTTTTCCAATCAATAATATTGTTATTGTAGCGGCAAGTACTTTGGTTTCGGTATTGTTTTTTAAAGAAAAACTCAATACTAAAAACATAATTGGCTTAACATTATCGTTAATTGCCATTGCTTTAATTTCTATACAATTTTAAAAATCATTTATGTTATTTACCGATACTTATTTAACCATAACCCAACCTGCTACAGGCGAGTTTAAGGACAAAGGTAGTAAGTTTTTGGGTTTTGTTTATCCAATAAAAACCGAGGATGAAGGAAAAGAGATTGTAAAACAACTTAAAAAGGAACATCCACAAGCTAATCATCATTGTTGGGCTATGGTATTAGGCGCAGCTAAAGAGTTTCAAAAAAGTACCGATGACAGAGAGCCTGCAAATACTGCTGGAAAACCTATTTTAAGAGCCATTTTGCAAAAAGATATAACCAATGTAATGGTAGTAGTGGTTAGGTATTTTGGAGGAAAGCTTTTAGGTGTTCCTGGTTTAATAAATGCTTATCATGAAGCTGGAGTTGCTGCTTTGTTAAATTCAAATGTAGTTGAAAAACAAGTGATTGAGCAATATCAAGTAGAAGCTGAATTTATTTTGCACAATCAATTGTACAAGGTTGGTAAAAATAATAGCATTAAGGTGTACCCTAATGATTATTTAAATACAAACAGCTTTATATTTGAAGTTAGAAAACTAAAAGCAGATGATGTAAAGAAGCAACTAAAAGATGCTGGCATTACAGAAATAAAATTTATACAAACCCTATGAGAAAATTAGCCATTATTTTAGGTTTATTAATTGGTCAATTGGTGCAGGCTCAAAATACTGAGTTTGTTAATTACTTTAAAAATAAAAAGGCCAAATTGATAATGGCTAATACTACATCGGTTTTGCCTAATAGCAATTCTGCATTAGCAAAACAAAGCACAGATTTAAGCCAATTAGCTAAACAATATTTATTAGATAATTTAACTGAACTAAAACTAAGTAATGTTGATTTAGAATTGATTCATACCTATCAAAGTTTAGTTGGAACGCATTATCAATTTACACAAACCTACTTAGGCACAAAAGTTTATCAAGCAAATGTGAAAATTGCTGTAAATAGTTATGGACAAGTAATTAATATAGTGAACGATTTAGTTGATTTGCATAATATTAATTTACCTACATCAGCAATTAGTACTAATCAAATTTGGGCATTTAATGGCGCTAAATTAGTTGTAGCTAATAAACAAATTGTAGGAAATAAAGAGCAGTATTTTGATATTGATAATCAATTGCTTTTTGAAAATGTAAAAAGTTTAAGTGCTGGAAAAGATACCAATGCTTTGGTGAAAATATTTAATCCAGATCCCTTAACAACGGCACGAAGCCAATATGTGGCACCTTATTTAAATTATAATAAACAAGATACTCCGGCATTAAATAATGAACGAAAAAGTTTGCTTTTAAATTTGAAAATTGATGAAAACGGAAATTTTTTAGCAGAAAATGACTATGTATTAGTTAAAGATATAATGGGTCCAATTGCTGAACCCTTTTCTGTTGGCAAGAAAGACAGTTTAATAGTTACAAGGAACACCGATATCTTTAAACAAGAAATGGCTTTATACCATATCAACCAATATCAAAAGTATATTCAAAGTTTAGGTTTTACTAATTTGAAAAATCAATTGTGGGTTGATCCTTTAGGTGATTTTGGAGAAGATTCAAGATTTGAGTTTTCAACTGAAAATCCGTATATTTTGTTAGGAATAGGTGGTATTCCCGATGCTGAAGATGCTGATGTAATTACACATGAGTATTCACACGCTGTAGCTTTTTACATAGCACCTAATACTATTGATGGAGAGGAAAGAATAGGTATAGATGAAGGTAACGCAGATATTATGGCAGTGTTGTATTCTAGAAAACTAAGTGACTATAATTGGCGAAAAGTTTTTAATTGGGATGGAAATGAATCATGGAATGGAAGAAACACATTAAATACCAAAAATTATTTGAATGATTTTGTTTTGCAAAGATACTCTCTGGGAAATATTTGGAGTGGGGCAGTTACTGATATTGCTGAAGAAATTGGAATTGATACAACCGTAAAGTTATTACTTACCGCTATGGCATCTTTACAAACTAATATGACAATTCCTCAATTTGCAAATATGTTTATACAGGCCGACAGTATATTATTTAATAAATACCATTATGGCTCAATTAAAAATTCATTTGTAAACAGAAAAATAATTAATGGGCTTTCAGCTGAAGAGTTATTAAATGGAAATTTTATAAAGATTACAAATACAATTGGTTTTGCTCAGGACAACGAGCTTTTAACTATTCAAATACCAAGTAGTCAAAAATATAAAGTTTCAGTTACTGATATTCAGGGTAAGGAAATTATGTTTTTTGATAATCAATTTGAATCAACTAATATAAGTCCTATCGGATTTAATCGAGGGTTATATATTTTAAATATATCAATTGGAAATAAGAATTTTAATTATAAAATTATAAAATACTAAACAATTAAAAGAGTGAGAAAAACGGTTTTAATTACAGGAATTACAAAGGGAATAGGACGTGCTTTGGCCGAATTATTTGCCGAAGAAGGATTTAATGTAGCTGGTTGTGCGCGTAATGAAAAAGAGCTCAATACTTTCAAGGCTGAGCTTTGGAATAAATATGAAAATCAACGTTTTTTATTAGCATCGGTTGATGTTAGTGATAAGGTAGCCGTGCAAGCTTTTGCCAGCGATGTATTAACCGAATTTGAAACCATAGATATATTAATAAATAATGCTGGAGTTTTTGTACCTGGAACTATTTTAGAGGAAAATGATGGTGCTTTTGAAACACAAATAAATACAAATTTGGCAAGTGCTTACCATTTAACTAGGGAAATAGTGCCAACCATGAAAAAAAGAAAGTATGGATATATTTTCAATATTTGTAGCACTGCAAGCATTACTGCCTATCCTAATGGCGGTAGTTATTGTATTAGTAAATTTGCAATGCTTGGTATGACTAAAGTATTGCGCGAGGAGCTTAAAGAACATGATGTAAAAGTAACTGCTGTATTACCCGGAGCCACTTTAACTGACAGTTGGAATGGTACTGATTTACCTGAAAGTAGGTTTGTAAAATCTAAAGATATTGCTGAAGCTATTTGGAATATTTTTACTTTATCGAAAAGCGCAGTGGTTGAAGAATTAGTTATTCGTCCTCAGTTGGGTGATATATTATAATAAAAATGTAACAAAATGTTTAAACTATCGTTTGAACTATAAGTTAAAAATAATATGAAAATATCAAAACAATCCTTTGGTAAAAAACTAACCGTAATTATTTGCTTGGCTTTGCTAAGTAATATGGCAAACGCACAATTCCGTTCTTATATTGATTTTAATGATTACAATAATTATGAAAATAATTTGGGAACATTATCAATAGATAATGACTACAAAAATCAAAATGTAAAAGAGGTTGTTACTATTAATTTTGACAAAAAAAATAGACAATTAAAAACAAAAGGAATTTACAAACTAGATAAAAATGGAATAGGATATTTTTACCAAAGTATCGACAAAAAAGGCAAAATTAAATTAAGTAGAACTTATCATTTAATTGACACTTTTAGATTTGATAAAATGGAATCCGCTTACAGAAAAGATACTTTTACTATTGTAAATATTTTTAACAACAATAATAAAATTTCGGAAAAACAATACTTAAGAAATCCCAACAAAATGTATTGGTCATATAAATATACCTATAACGATAAGAACAAAATAGCATCTTCCGTTAGTCTTAATAAAAAAGGAAAACAATATTTTAAATACGAATTTGATTATTTCGACAATGGAAGTAAGAAAGAGACTCGCCATTACAATAAAAAGAACAAATTAGTAAAAATATACAGCTATGCATGTGAGCCAATAGGTGTGATTGAGAAAAAAGTTACCCAACAAAATATTTGTAAAAAAAGAACATATAATCCTGACAGCTCCTATTTTGAAGTTTTTGAAGGTTACGATAATAAAGGACATTCATCAAGACGAATAGGTAAATATTCTAAAGATAGTTTACAACTTGAAATGGTATATTATAATAAAAATGATAAAGAAACTGTACGTTATGTTTCAGTTTATAATGATAGAAAAGTCTTAACATGCCAATATTTTTTCAAGGGGAAATTGAAAAGAACTTACGATCTAACATATAAAATTAACGGTTTAACTGAAAGCTATAAAATTACAAATGCAAAAGGTAAAGTTATAACTAATCAGGTTTACGAATACCAATATTTTTAACTTATTGTGATCTATTTTGGAGCTGATTAACATTTTGATTTGAACTGATTTTTTTACTAAACCAAGTCCTAATGGCAAATAACTTCTAACAACTTTTATATTTGCAAATTCTAATAGCAATAAATAAGGTTAAACAGCAATGGAGGAAGTACAAACAAGTAATTGGACAATTTGTAATGAATGTGAAGGTAAAGGAAAACAAAACCGACTTGTTAAAGTAACTCCCAAAAAAGACCATTACTCAACTTCAAAACTAGCTGAAATTGACTTTGCTGTTATTTATAAATCGCATTTAGAAAACTGCCCCAAATGCCAAGGAAAAGGATTGTTACAATCTGCACATCCGCCTAAACCTAATGAAATTGATTATCCTCATGTGGCCATTATTGGCGGAGGTATTGGTGGTGTGGCATTAGCCATAGCTTGTTTACATCGTGGTATTCCGTTTACCATTTTTGAGCGTGATAATAGTTTTGATGCCCGTTCGCAAGGTTATGGACTTACGTTACAACAAGCAAGTAAAGCCATTGCGGGACTTGGAATTTTATCTTTAAACCAAGGTGTAGTTTCTACCAAACATGTAGTTTTTAATACAGAAGGAAAAATTATTGGAGAGTGGGGCATGCGTAAGTGGTTGGAGTTAAATCCTGATGCATTGCCACGCAAAAGTAATATACACAATATTCATATTGCTCGCCAAGAGTTGCGCCACGCTTTGATAAACCAACTAGGTGGCCCTGAAATGATAAAATGGGGACATCAACTTACTGCAATAAAAACATTAGATAATAATAAAGTAAACCTAACTTTTAATGAAAATGGAACTGAAAAAAGTGTAACAGCCGATTTGGTTGTGGGTGCCGATGGCATTAGAAGCACAGTTCGTAAATTTATGATTGGCGATGAAGCAACGCCATTACAATATTTAGGCTGTATGGTTATATTGGGTATATGTCCCCTCAGTGCGCTTAAAGGAATTGAAAGTACTTTGCTAGACTCTGCCACGGTTTTTCAAACTGCTAATGGCAGTGAACGCATTTACATGATGCCTTACACTGCTGATTCTGTGATGTGGCAATTGAGTTTTCCTATGGATGAAGAAGAGGCCAAAACATTAAGTGCTAAAGGTGCGCAAGCATTAAAAGAGGAAGCAGTTAGAATTACACAATGGCATTCTCCCGTGCCGCAAATAGTTGTGGTCACTAAAGCTTCGCAAGTTTCGGGCTATCCAGTTTACGATAGGGAATTATTACAACCTGAAATGCTTACTCATGCAGGTTCGGTCACCTTAATTGGTGATGCTGCGCATCCTATGAGTCCATTTAAAGGCCAAGGTGCTAATCAGGCTTTGCTCGATGCATTGGCATTGGCTAGAGCCATAACTGAAGGTTGCAAACCATCCATTAATTGGAGAGAGGATGGATTACGTAATCGTGTATTAGAAAATTTTGAAACAGAAATGATGACGCGCAGTGCCGGAAAAGTGAAAGATTCGAGAGCTGCAGCGCAGTTTTTACATTCGGATATAGTATTGCAGGAAGGAAATATAACCCGAGGTGGTTGCGCTCGACAAGGGCAATAGGAGTGTACTATAGTTTTGAATCGATAATCCATAAAAAATCCTAACCGAAATATTTCGGTTGGGATTTAAAATAAAAGTTCATTTTTAAAAGTTCATATTAATTTACTATTTTGAAAACTGCAAACAATCATTTTTATTGGTGTGTTATCGTTTTATTTTCGCAGTGCAGTTTTTAAAACTGATTAATTTTCAAAAATTTAAATTCATACATACACAACATGACAAAAGTATCAGTTATTGGAGCAGGTGCAGTGGGTGCAACCACAGCCGATGTTATTGCTTATCGCCAATTGGCCGATGAGGTAGTTTTATTAGATGTTAAAGAAGGTTTTGCTGAAGGTAAAGCTTTAGACATTTACCAAACTACTTCGTTATTAGGCATGAAAACACGCGTAAGCGGAACTACAAACGATTACAGCAAAACTGCTAATTCAGATGTAGTAGTTATTACTTCAGGTATTCCTCGTAAACCAGGTATGACCCGCGAAGAGTTAATTGGTACCAATGCTAATATTGTAAAAACAGTTGCTGAAAATGTATTAAAACATTCGCCAAATGCAATTATTGTGGTAGTATCTAACCCAATGGATACTATGACTTATTTAGCTTTAAAAGCTACAGGTTTACCTAAAAACAGAATTATTGGTATGGGTGGTTTATTAGATAGCGCTCGTTTTAAAGGTTATTTAGGTTTAGCTTTAAACCAACCAACTGCCGATATTCAAGGAACAGTTATTGGTGGTCATGGCGATACTACTATGATTCCTTTAACCCGTTTAGCTACTTTAAATGGTGTGCCAGTTTCAAATACTTTAAGTGCTGAGAAATTAAAAGAAATTAGCGATGCTACTATGGTTGGTGGAGCTACTTTAACTAAATTATTAGGTACTTCGGCTTGGTATGCTCCAGGTGCTGCTAGTGCTTTATTGGTTGAAAGTATAGTACGTGATCAAAAACGCGTAATGCCTTGCTGCGTAGCTTTAGATGGTGAATACGGACAAAAAGATATTTGTTTAGGTGTTCCTGTTACTATTGGTAAAAACGGTTGGGAAACTATAGTTGATTATAAATTAACTGCTGAAGAGCAAGATTTATTCAACAAAAGTGCAGATGCTGTTCGCAATATGAACAATGTATTAAGCGAAATTGGCGTATTGTAATTTTTAGTCAAAAAAATCAATTTGAATTAATTCAATAGTTATTTTTTAAAACAATAATATCAATTTTAAATAAAAGCTCGGAATTTACACCGAGCTTTTTTTATGTTTATTTTTGTATGGATTAGCTAATTCAAATTTACTGTGATTTTAAAAACCAAGCGGTACAGCTTTTGGTTATTTCTAGTTGTCATGTTTTTAATATTGAATATTTAAACTTAATTCGCAAGACAAAAATACACAAACCAATGAAAAAAAAGATTTTTACAATTATTAGCTTATTAATGACAGCCAAACTAAGTTTTGCCACTGTAGTTATTACCGATTTGAACTATACACTGAATGCAGCAAATTCGGTAGTTAAATTAGACGTAACAGGTGATGAGGCATTTGATTTAACATTTAATTTTTTTGAAGCAAATGGCGCGATAAGTATCACTCCGAGAATTGGAAATGGAAACTCATTTTACATGGCTACTGGACCAATTAATGGAAGTAATAATTATCCCATTAAGTTAAAGAATAGTAGCACTTTTGAAAATCAAACTACTTGGAAATCATCAGGAATTTTTATTCATAGTTTGGGTTTAGGTTATACTGATTTTAAAGGTAAAGGAAAGCAATATATTGGCGGGAAAATGAATTTCACAGGTTCACCTGATACTTTGTATTACTGGGTTTTAATAGAACTAAATGCTGCAGGAACAGATTTAAACATTATCAAATGCGGTTTTGAAAATGAGCCGAATACACCTTTAGCTACTGGTAATGAAGCAAAAGTTGAAACTACTTCTACTTCTTCTTTAAACAACAATCCTTCATTCCAAGTTTATCCAAATCCATCAAAAGGGGAAATAAAAATTAATGGACTAACTAATAATACGCATTTAGAAATATTTGATTTAAAAGGGGCGTTAGTGAAAAATGAATTAATAAACGAAAATAATATTGTTGATGTTTCTAATTTAAGAAATGGAATCTATTTTTTAAAATTAATTACAAATACAGATTTAATATTCACTCAAAAATTAATCATTGAAAATTAAGGTAATGAAAATTAATAAATTTATTTTAACTGTAATAGCAGGTTCAAGTATGGTTTTGACCACCTATGCTCAAAAAAGTAATAAAAAAGCTGCACCTAAAACAAATAAGCACATGGAGAAAAAGTTTGAAGTAGAGTGCGATAATTTTGCTGATATACAGGTACTTCGTTATGAAATAGAAGGATTTAATGAATTAACACCTAAGCAAAAAGAGTTGGCTTATTATTTGTTTGAAGCCGCAAATGCCGGCCGAGATATCATTTATGATCAAAAGTACAAACACAATTTAACCATACGTAAAACAATTGAAGCTATTTTTGAAAGTTACACTGGAGTTAGGGATAATGAAGAGTTTAAAAAGTTTGAAACTTATGCAAAACGAGTTTTTTTCTCGAATGGAATTCATCATCATTACTCTAATATTAAATTTATTCCTGAATTTAGTTTTGAATATTTTTCAGAATTAGTTAATACAAGTAATGCTAAATTATTGCCATTAAATGGTTTGTCGGTAGAAGGGTTTTTATCAAAATTAAGACCTATTATATTTGATCCCAATTTTGAAAATAAAACGGTTGATTTAGGTTCGGGAATTGATAATGTAAAAGCATCAGCTAATAATTTTTATGAAGGCGTAACTCAAAAAGAAGTTGAAAATTACTACGAGGCCAGAATGAAAAAAGATGATGAAGAGCCTATATCTTGGGGTTTAAATAGTAAAATGACTAAGGTAAATGGCGAGATAGTGGAAAAGGTTTGGAAAGTAGGAGGTATGTATGGTCAGGCTATTTCAAAAATTGTTTATTGGTTGGAAAAGGCTGTTAATGTAGCCGAAAATGAAAATCAAAAGACTGCTTTAAAGTTGCTAGTGGAGTATTATAAAACTGGTGATTTGAAAAAGTGGGATGAATACAATATTGCTTGGGTTGCCGATGTTAATTCAAGAATTGATGTTGTAAATGGTTTTATTGAGGTGTACGATGATGCTATTGGCAAGCGTGCTAGTTTTGAAAGTGTGGTTTCTATTAAAGATATGGAAGCTACAAAAATGATTGCTAAAATAGCTAAAGAGGCTCAATGGTTTGAAGATAATTCTCCTATTGAACCTCATCATAAGAAAGCGGAAGTAAAAGGCATTACAGCCAAAGTTATCACTGTGGTTCAAGAGTCTGGTGCTAGTGCTCAATCTACGCCAATAGGTATTAATTTACCTAATGCTAATTGGATTCGCCAAAAACATGGAAGTAAGTCTGTCTCTTTAGGAAATATAGTTCATAGTTATAATATAGTAGGAGCCAAAAGCCCTATGTTAAAAGAGTTTGCCGAAAATGCTAAACAAATTGAAAGAGCTAAATTATATGGTTCATTAGCGGGTGATTTACATACTGATATGCATGAAGTAATTGGACATGCTAGCGGACAAATAAATAAAGGTGTAGGCGATCCAGACCAAACATTGAAAAATTATGCAAGTACCTTAGAAGAGGCACGTGCGGATTTGGTAGCGTTATATTATGTGCTTGATCAAAAATTAATTGATATGGGTGTTATGCCAAGTTTAGAAGTGGGCATGGCAGAATACGATGGTTATATAATGAATGGATTAATTACGCAATTAACTCGTTTGAATATAGGCGAAAATTTAGAAGAAGCACACATGCGTAACCGCCAATTAAATGCAAAATGGGCTTACGAAATGGGTAAAAAAGACAATGTTATAGAGTTTGTTAAGCGCGATGGAAAAACTTATGTAAGAGTAAATGATTATAACAAGTTACGTGATTTGTTTGGACAATTATTGAAAGAAATACAAAGGATAAAATCGGAAGGTGACTTTGCTGCAGGTGCCAAACTTGTAGAGGATTATGGTGTAAAGGTTGACCAAGATTTATTAAGAGAAGTAAAGGAACGTTTTACTAAATTAAATGTAGCGCCTTATAAAGGATTTATTCAACCTAGTTTAGTGCCAGTTATTAAAGATGGAAAAGTAGTAAATGTAACAGTAACTTATCCAAATAATTTCTTGAAAAACCAATTGGAATTAGGGAAAAAGTATGGTTTTTTACCAGCAGTTAACTAGTTAACCTAATATAGTAATTAAGAAAGCCAAGACAATTTATAAATGTCTTGGCTTTTTTTGTTTAATACAGCTAAATAAAGTTTCTGTATGTAATCTATTAAAATCTTATTTGTGGTTATTTAGTATTTTTATTGAATAAGTATGTAAAGAACTTAAACGTTATTGTTTAAATTTCCTTTATCATCTAATTCTCCAAAATAATTTTTACCATTAAGCTTTTTAAATTGAGCACATTATTATTTTTAGATATAAATTCATTAAGCCTCATTTTCTATTATTTAAAGATAAAAAAAACGGATAGGCATTTAAAATACCTACCCGTTTTGTTTGATTAATTAATAGAATTTTAGTGAGCCACTACTACTTTTATAGTAGCGGTTTTACCATTTTTACCTTCAATTGATAACATATAAACTCCATCTTGTAAATGGCTTACATCAATTTTGTTATTGGTTGAAGCTTCCATGTTTTCATTTATTAATAATTTGCCTGTAATTGAATACAACTTAACATCCAAAGTACCAATTAAGTCATTGCTCTTAATATTTAACTCAGTTTGAGTTGGATTTGGATAAACATTGAAATTATTTTTAAAATCAATATTGTTTACACCCACTCCTGCGCCACGAACCAAAGTAATGTTAAATGTTTCGTTAGCTTTTAATGAATCTGTTGTTTCAAAAGCATACACTGTCCATTGTAATTTTATTGAATCGCCTTTGGCAATACCATTGCTAGCCAAAACTGCGTCTAACGCATTGTGAGTTAAAGTTAATTTTGCATCAGCACCAGCATTATCTGAAGCTAAGTTTAATAAAGGATTGGTAAAATTACCAGTTAAAGTTGCTGCTTTCCATTTGTAAGTAACTGCATTTGCAGCTGCTGTCCAATTAATAATAATAGGAGATGTGCTGTTAGGTGTTACTACCAATCGTGCATTGTTAATTGGGTTAGATAAATTAAATGAACCTAAAATACGTTTGCGTATCAAAGTAATATTAAA
This sequence comes from Bacteroidota bacterium, assembly GCA_013298895.1. Lineage (GTDB taxonomy): Bacteria > Bacteroidota > Bacteroidia > UKL13-3 > UKL13-3 > JAAFJM01. The sequence continues at coordinate 267,919 of JAAFJM010000001.1, forward strand.
TGTTTCAGTAGCTTTTAACGAATCTGTTGTTTCAAAAGCATAAACTGTCCATTGTAAAGTAATTGAATCGCCACGTTTTATGCCATTTGTAGCTAAAATAGCATCAATAGCGCCACTGGTTAAAGTTAGGTTATTATTAGTTCCTGAATTATCTGAATTTAAATTCAATAATGGATTACTAAAGTTGCCATTTAAAGTAGTTGCTTTCCAAACATATTTAGTAGCAGCATTTGCTCCCGACCATGAAATGGTTACTGTAGAAGCACTGTTTTGAACAACTTCCAATCTTGTATTATTGCTTGGAGCTGTTAAGTTGAATGCACCTAATATGCGTTTGCGTATTAAAGTAATATTCCAATCTTGATTTGCTTTTAACGAGTCGTTATTTAAGTAAGCATAAACGGTCCATTTTAAAGCAATTGAATCAGTACGTTTAATACCTAAAGTGCTTAATACATTATCAATAGAACCGCTTGTTAAAGTTAATATAGAATCAGTTCCATTGTTATTAGAATTTAAACGTAATAAAGGAGCTGAAAAACTACCATTTGGAGTAGTAACAAACCATTTGTAGTTGGTTGCATTGGTAGATTTATTCCAATTTACATTAACCAAAGCATTGCTTGCTTCGGTAACTTCTACTCTTGCATTATTAGCAGGGGCAATTAAACTGAATGCACTTAAAGTTGGTTTGTTTCTTACCAATGTTAAATTAAATACTTGAATAGCTTGTAACGAGTCGCTAGTGCCTTTGTAAGCAAATACAGTCCATTTGGTTTTTACTGAATCACCTTTGGCAATATTTAAGCTAGCTAAAATAGCATCAATTCCTCCCGATGTTAAAGTTAATATAGTATCAACTCCTGCATTGTTAGATAATAAAGTTAATAATGGAGTAGTAAAATTACCTGTTTCGGTAGTTAGCATCCATTTGTATTTAGCAGCGTTAAACGAGCTGTTCCAGTTAATATTTATTGCGTTATTACTTGCACTATCCGTTACAACTCTAGCATTGTTTGTTGGATTTAATAAGTTAAATGCAGATAGAGGCATTTCTACAATATCTTTTTTACGAACAGCATACAAATTGTAACCAGAAGTACAACCATTAGTTGGCGATGAGCAGAATTGGGCTAAAATTCCTTCAAAAATAAATGTACTTTGCGGAACAGCAGTTGCGGGAGCATCATCAATTTCAGTATCGGCTGCGGCAATTACACGCAATATGGTGGTGTCGCCTATGGTGGTGCCATCCCATACGGTATTGTTGCTGCTAGCTGCAAAAGTTCCTGTTGCATTGGTTCTTAAGCCAACTACCCTTACTAAGCGGCTTTCAAACTGTTCGCCATTTTGGTTAATTTGTTTTACGGTTAAAGTAATTGGCGTTGTTGTTCTATTTGATGCCATTACAATTACGTTGTTGGTATTGTTATAAGCACCACTAGTCAATTGCACTTGTGCATAATTGCTAAAATCATTGCGTGGGCCTACTACTTCCACACTATCACCTTCTTTTAATCTGCCAGCGGCAATTGAGTCAACCATGGCACCAGCTGCCTGACGAATGCCTAGACCTGCATTGTCATCCTGGATGTAAATAAACCTACCCCACGCGCGGGTAACAATTCCTCTTATTCTAACCAGATTTGGAGCAGCTATAGCCCTTGCCTGCGCAATGGTAATGGCTGGGTTTGTCTCTGGGAAAATATTTTCATTACGGGTATTTCTTAATTGAATTCTTCTATCACCCAATAGTGAGGTATCTCTAATGTTGTATGGGTTTGTATTATGGAATGTTCCCATATATTCAGCAAAAGCATCTTGCTCTTTACCAGTAGTAGTAAAGGTAGCAATACCAGTAGTTTTAATAGCTGTATCTAAATTAACTCTATTAAATGCATTGGTAGGGAAAGGATAACTATCACCACCTGTAAATAAAAAGTCAAGGGTAACAAATTTAAATATCCTTGAAGTATCACCTACTAATAATCCGTTTCTTACAACTGTATCTAAGCGGTTTAAAGCTGAATCGGTAACAACTAATGATATGATTTCACTGCCTCTCGCTTTTGTGGTGTCGTAACTGAACATTACACCACCAACTTGAGGAAATTGTCCTGGAGTAGCATTTGGAGCGGTTGCTGAAATAGCATGTTCAAATATTCTTTTTAAACCTGCTGCATTAACCGAACCAATTACTAAACCATTATTAAAGCGTAATGAGTTTTCAATATCTAATTGTGAAATATCGCCACGTAATTTGCCTGCCGAAGGATTAGCAACTGTATTTTCTAAAATAGTGTTTGTTCCAACTGCATTTACGTTTCCAATTGCAGAACGAATACCGCCACCATTTTTTATAGAAATTCTTACTTGATTATCGTATTGACGAGCATACCATAAGTTGGCATCAGCAGTTAAGTTTCCAAAATTGGTTTCTTCTGTTCTTACTAAGTTTCTTCTACCTTCTAAAAACACATTTGATTTACCAAATTTGTTACCATCTTTTGAGTTAATTACAGCCGAAATAGCAGTAGTTAATGTTCTTACTGCACCTGCTTTGGTTCCATTTGCAAAAGCAGCGCCATAAGTTCCCCATAAGCTAGTAACCATAGCTGTATCGGCAGCATAAGCACCATTTATGTTTGAATCTAATAAATTGGGTAATAATCTTCCTAATGAATCAAAATCGCAAACAAAACGGCCAATGTATTTCCACTCACTTGTAGTATTTAAAATGGCTAATGGTTCGTTATCGTTGTTAACTGTTAAAATTGGATATCTATCAGCAACTGGAATTCCAGCTCTTAATCTGTCGTTACCATCAGCGCACAATGAATGTGAACCACCAGCAATGATAATATCAACACCTTTTAATAATGGAGCTAAAGCTTTTTCATTGGCCAATTGTTGTAAATGACTCATCAAAATAATTTTATTGATACCCATTGCTCTTAATGAATCAATCACTGGTTGTAATACCGCTGCCAATGCAGGCATATTATCGCTTCCACCGCTTGTAACAGTAGTAGCACCTGGAGATGAAATAGAGGCTAATACTTGTGTAGTAGCACCAACTATACCTACTCTTTCGCCATTCATTTCAATAATTGCAGAAGGCGCAATACCTTTCTTTTGGTTATTATTTGTAATGGTTGGAGAAGTTTTAAAACTATCAACCGATAAACGTTGTGTAGTAGTTAAATAGCTTAAATTAACATCGTTACTAAAGTTTAAGTTAGCACTTAAGTAAGGGAATTGAGCACCAATCCAACGTTTGTCGGCACCATTACTTCTTATGTCAACGCCAATAATGCTGTTTACTTCCGAAGTACCTAAATCAAATTCATGGTTACCAAAGGCCGAACCTTGAAAACCCATAATGTTCATCATGGCAACATCTGTTCTTCCAATGGCAGCTCTAACAGCTTGCGAACCGCTATAATAAAACGATGCAGTATTGCGCAAAGGAGTTTGCATGCTTGGATCCTCACCAGCACTTAAAAATGGACTAGGAATAAAGCAATCGCCTGATGCTAGTTTTACTGTATTTTGGTATGTACCTTCTAAAGTATCTAAAACAGCAGCAAAGTTAGGTGCATCAATTGGTGCATCTAATCCACTTTCCATATCAGATGCATGTAATACTTGCATTTGGAAAGCGCTGCGCGAGTTAATTTGGTAAATAGCTACTGTACCTGAAACTTCATTTGATAACAAGATTAAATCTTTTCCATTTGGACTTTCGTTTCTTGGAATGAATACAATTCCTTCAGGGCCTAAATCGCCAACAGTAGCTAAATTAGCTTGGCTAGGATTTACACTAAAATTACGTGTATTTATATATTGAACAAAGTAAGGAGCATTTGGGTTAGTTATGTTATATACAAAAAAACCTCCAATACGCTCTAGACCTACAAATGCATAAGTACTATCTAATATTTTACCAATTGTTACACTTTCTGGTTCAGGTCCTTTGTTATCACTTCTATCATCTAATGAATTAGTGGTATGTCCAGCATTAAAATTACTTGGAAACAAAGCAGCAGTGCGTTGTTCAAAATCGTCTTTACTGTCCCAAACCAACGCACCAGTAGCACCATCCCAAATAGAAAATGAACGGGCACCAAAAGTGAAGATACTATCAATTTTACCATCGTTGTTAAAATCGCCATAGCGGTTTGTAACATTTAGTCTGCCTAAACCAGCATTTGCTTTTAAAGCAGTTACATTTGCAGCTCCACCAAATTTAACGGTATCTAATACAAAAGAAGCATTGTTAACACGTACTTCTTCATTATTGGCTGCTCCCCAATCTGCGCGGGCATCACCTTCATTGGCAGTAACTAAAAAAGTTTGACCACCAACTCTGTAGCTAGAAATTCCATCTGGTTGGTACATGCCAAATACTGGCCAATTAGCAATACTAATTGAAGCGGTATTACCTGCACCTGATTGGTCTGAAGGGTCTAATCCATTGCCTGATAAATTATGGTTTTTAAATCCTAAAGGTAATAATGAAGTAACGGTTGCAGTGTTAATATTAACTACAGCTAAGGCATTGTTTTCTTGGCAAGTAACCCAGGCAGTTGAATTATCTTCAGATATAGCAATATATTCGGGTTCTAAATCTTCAGCTACGGTAGAGTTGCGTAAAAAACTGCCACCAGATTGGATTCTACCAGTAATTTTTATTTTAGAATCAATGGTTGCTGGAGCATTAAAAGCTGTGAAACCAGCATTTTGTACATTGGCTTGAGTTAATGAAGCAGCTCCACCTGAAACATCAATGATAGAGATTGAACCTTCTGGGTCAATGGTGTAACCATTATTTGGTTCGCCTTCGTTGGCACATAATAATTTTTTTCCGTCAGGAGTAAAAATGATATGATCAGTATTGGCGCCTGCTTTAACCTTGCTTATAAAGTTTCCGTTAATATCGGCAAATACTATGCTGCTTGGATTGGTTTTTCCGTTCGAATCAACTACCGCCATGGCTATTAAACCCTTTTTATTACAAGCTATTGAATTGATATCAATACCATAAGGTTTAATAGAAAGAGTAGCTATTAAAACTGGATTTGCAGGATTTGCAATGTTTACAATTTTAACAGTGGTGTCGGGTCCGTTAATCACAAACATACGTTTGGAAACAGGATCGAAAGCAGAGATTTCGGCTACACCTCCATTGGAATTATAGGTTCCAATAGAATATCGCCCTAAAAATTGCGCATTGATTTGCGCTTTGGTTAAAATACTGCATAACGAAAACAGCATTAAACCCAATAATTTGTAAATAGAGTTGTTCATATTTTATGTTAATTATGAATTGCAAAAAGAGGGTTTTAATAAAATCGAATGGTTAACACTAAGTAACTAATACATTAATATAGTTTAATCAAATTGTTAATGAATTTTGGTGTGTTAAAGTTCGAAGTGTTAAGTGTTGATGTTAGATGTGTTGATGTTTGGAAATTCGAGGTGTTGAAGTTTTAATTGTTGGATGGTTGAACTTTTGTATTGTTATCACGCAAGGCGCGATTGGATGGTTATATTGTTGAATGGTTATATTGTTAAATTGTTGATATTGAAATTGTTTAATTGTTGTTAGATAAAATGCTGCCTAAAAAGTCTATTGATTAATTGCTTAATTTATTGATAGCAGGAAGAGTTTTTGATTGATAAAAACCGATTAAGTTTTAGCTGAAGCCGTTTTAAGCCAGAGGCTTGATGAAATGCTCACTTGCAAGATGCGAACGAGTGTTGAAAATAATTTTTTGCTTGCCCTAAAATTTATTTTGACTTATTTGCAATTAGTTAAAAAATACAAACTATGAAAAATACAAATCATTTAGCAATTGCAGTTATTACTTTAATTTTTGCTTGTGGAACCGAAAAAAATGAAATTATTGATGAAGTAAATTCTTTCAAGGCATATACTGACTCCATATTGGCTGCTAATACTGAGTATTTAATAGGAGTTGATACCCTATTTATGGAAGTGCCTAAATCGCCAACAGAGCCCGATGAAGTTGTTGTTGATACCATTATTGAAAAACACTCAAATTTATTAGATACTACAAACCATTGGAATAACAATTCATTACAAACATTAAATCAATACAATTCAATGGAGCAACATTTGGATTCAGTAAAAAGTAAAATGGATACTAAAACAATGGAGTTATATGAGTCTATCAAAATAAAAATGAATGCCATAAAACAGCCAGTTCGTTAGTCTATTTTTAAAGCAATTAACATAAAGTACCATAAAACAATGTGGTATATATGTTTACAAACCAAAATTGGTTAGGTTTTATATTATTGAATGATTAATGAAACAAGTTGTGTAAATAATTATTACTTTAGATAAAATAAGTGAAAAATATGCTTGAATTATCTTAATTAATCAAAGGAAAGAATCAGCGTTTTAGATTAAGTAATAACTCAAGAATTTAACAGTAAAAAATGTTTATTCAGGTTGTGAAAGCAGTTTAAAATTTACCCCAATTAATTTAGTTACTATAAAAATGAAATTTTATTTATCAATATACAAATGTTTGCTGTGCTTAACGCTTTTGGTTTTGTGGAACAATATATTATTGGCACAAAAGAAAGGTGAAATATTATTAGAAGCAGAAGTAAATCCAGAATACATTGGTGGCGAAGCCGCCATGAATAGATTTTTAGCCTATAATTTTGTATACCCTGAATATTGTAATAAAAATAATATAGGAGGGAAGGCGGTTATAAAATTTAGGGTAGCTAGTTCTGGTTATGTAGATACTGCATTTATTCTCGAATCGCCTCATCCATTAATCAGTGAGGAATATATTCGTGTGGTAAAATCAATGCCAAGATGGATTCCAGGGCGACAAGCAGGTAAGGCTGTTGCTGTTTATTTTACTCTTCCTTTGGTTTGCACACCAGAAAGAATTTTAGACGATGAACCACAATATATTTTAGCCAATACCCATAAACCAATTAAAATAGCGCCAGAAATTTCAGAAAGTGAACGCAAAAGAAATTCAATAAAGCAATTTGTGGCACAAACAAACAATGAGTTTTACAATTATGAAATTTTTGGTAATACACAAAATAATATGTTTGCCGACCAAGATAAAATAACTATTTTAAATAGCGATGAATTTTTGAGCACGCATAAAATTTATTTTACCAATAAAAAAACACAAATTGATTCTATAAAAAATATACTGAACGATTCAAATTCATGTTTGAACGATTCCGCAATAAATGAGTCATTTAATAAGTTTGAGCTTTTTATAGCTAGAGAGTTAAAGTGCATTGATAGGTTTCAACGTTTAGGTGGTTTTTGGAGGTCGAGTATGCAGTTTCATCCAACTTATAATAATTGGTATATGAACGATGCTTATACCCAAAAGTATGATGCAGGTTACTTAAACAAAAAAGTCAATTTTATAATTTTTTTTGATTTGCCAAGCTTTAATTTTACTTCTGGTAATTTATCTAAGGTTGGGTTTAATCATTTCGATAATTTGAGTATTGGATTGGGCTATTGTTATAAAAAGTTTACTTTTAAAGTGTATGGAGGTTTTTTAGCAGGCACTAATCCTTCCTATAAAGTAGTCTATAACGATAGTATCTTTAATGCCAATTATTCATCATCTGGCGTGTTTGGTTTTGAAACTAGTTATAAATATCATAACCATAAAAGTTGGAGTTGTTTCATAAATGGGGGAATAGGTTCTTCCAAGTTAAATCAATTTGGAATTGGTGAATTAAAAAAAGAAAATCAAGTTTTAGTTTCAAATACTTCTCCAATATTTAAATTAGGGCATACCATTAGTTATAGGTTAAATCCTATGCTTTATTTTACATTTAATACCAATGTTTCGTATGTAAACCATCAATCAAATATAGGAACTGATTTGAGCGGATTTTTATATCAAGCTGGATTTGGATTTGGTATTTGGGGCAATAAAAACTGGTAGTAAAGCTTATGCAATTATTGTTAAAAGTAATTTATAAAACAGCCTTATTTATGCTAATATTTTGGCTTGGTGTTGCTGTATTAAGCAATTTTGTTCCTTTAGAATTTGCTTCGCAAAATGTTGAACATTCGTATTATTCCATTAGGTTTTATGGGGTACCAATTGCCATAGTTTTTACTTTAACTGGAACTATAAAAAAGAAAGAATCTTGGGGTGAGATAATTTCAAAAATAGTCCTTACCATTTTTGCTTGTTTGGGTTCTGTAGTTATTATGACTATAATGTTGTTTGGAGGAATGTGTGCTTGGACTACCGATAAAGTTTTGTTTGAACATAAACAGCAATCAACCATTAAAATTGAAAAACGCAGTTATGGTTGCGGTGCTACCGATAGCAGTCCTTCAACTCCAGGTATTTTTAAAGTAAATAACTTTACGCCTTATTTTAGGTATGCAACTCCAATTGATACTAATGAAATAGATAAAAATGAATGGTTAAGAATAAAGCAAATAGATAATAACTTTAATTAAGAAAATGCCTTTTATTGTATTTAGTTGGTTGATCTAAATTAACCAATTAAATTTATTAAATAGAATTACCAACCTGAATTCTGGATAAAAACGCTGTCATTTAACTAGATTCAACCTGTTTACGGTCAAACAAATTGGCTCGTCCCGATGGGACTTTAATATGCCTTGGTTGTCTATGAAGCTACCATAAGTTCGCCTCTACGAGGCTATTTTGATAATTTTAACTCATTAAATTTTGATAATTTTATCATTCATACTTTATCATTCATACATTATCATTCATACTTCATAATTCATCATCACTGAACTTATTGGATTATTAACCGAACTCAGTCTCCTAGCAACTGTTTTACGGGTTTTATTTACCCAAAAATTATTTCTTCAAATGAGGTGGCATTTTTTATGTTGTTCAGCCAATCAACTTTATTTTGGTCATCCGCTAACATCATAATTTGGTTAAGCATGTGTTGTCTTACTTGTTCAAGTGTCATTTTTTGTTCGGTCTTTTTAAAAATAAATTCCACCTTACAAAAGGTTGGTATAAAACTAAATAGTTGAATAATTTTTGAAGGCAATTTTCTATCAATTAGTTTGTAAATATGGCCATTTGAGTCAACAAATAAATTGTTTAAAAAATATTTTTGATATAATTCGTTATCGGGGTTATATATAAATTCCTTTTCGAGAACATAAAGTAAATAGTCTTCATCTTTGTTCCAATTGCTTATGGAAACATTTGCTGCTGGAAATTTCATAGCTATTTATTTAAATGTTTGTTTGTACAACAAGTGAATTTTAAATATATGTTAGTTCGAAATTTTTACCTTAAAAGTTAAGATGTCAATCCTTACCGTTTATATTCAGAATAAGTAATAAATGATTTTCCATCAAAAAGGTATAAACCCGTTTCTCTTGTACCCACCCAAATATTTCCGTTTTTATCTTCCAAAATAGACCAAATGCTGTTATTAAGCAAACCCTCTTTTTCAGTAAACTGAGTAAAAGATTTTCCATCAAATCGGCTAAGGCCAGAGCCTGCATCTCCACCAAGCCAAAGGTTTCCGTTTTTGTCTTCCATTATTTTGGTAACGCCACCAGGTAATCCATCTTTTTTAGTAAAACTGGTAAATGGTTTAGATTCGTTATTCACCGAAAACGAAGGAATATAGCGGTAAACACCACCCCAATTGCTGAACCAAATATTGCCATTTTTATCTTGCAATTGAGGCCAAGCCCAAGTATTCGGTTTTGGCTTTGGCCCATCTTGAAATAAAGTATCTAGTTTAAAGTTGGTGATGGTTTTACCATCGTAACAAAATACACCTTCAGTACCTCGGCCACCAAACCAAATATTACCTGCATTATCTTCCAATATGCGTTCTGCATTGTTATTACTGCTTAAAAAGCCACCCGATATTTTACTAATGTTAAATGGAATAAAAGTTTTGCCATCGTATATAAAAACGCCATCGATGGTTGTAAACCAAATTTTTCCATTTTTTGCTTGCATCATATTAAATACCCAATGCGAGTTGCGATACAATTCATTCTTGTTAATTGGCTGGTCTTTGGGTAAAGGGATTTTTATTTCAGTAAATAGTTTATCACCTTTTTTTATGGAAGCAGAAGGATTGTAAATACAAAGTCCTACGTGTGTACCTATCCAAATTTTGCCTTCTTTATCCTCTAACATACACGAAATATTATTGCTGTTAAGGCCATCATCCATTAAATACCTACTAAATATTTTCCCATCAAATTTATAAAGGCCATTTTCTGTAGTACCAAACCAAAGGTTACATGTATTATCTTCTAAAATACATTGAACACTGCCATATTCTGGGTCACCAATGGTTTTTATCAATTTAGGATGTTCACTTTCTTGATACAGATTCTTTTTAACTGGTCCGTTACATGCTGTTGCAAAAACTAATAAAGCACAAAAAGTAAAAATTTGTATGGAGAAATATTTTTTCATGGTAATTTTATTTATCAATGACTGCATCTGTTTGTTGAGTTATTAGTGGTAAAGGTTCGAACTCCCAAGATGCGAAGGGGTGCAGATTGAATTGATAGGTTAAGTATTTTTATTTGCAGGCTCCTTTTGTATAATTAGTTATTCCTTTGCATTCAGCTTCACACGAATTGCCATACGTTTTATCGTTGCAGCCACAAACAGGATCATATTGTTTGGTACAGTTGCAATTCTTGTTGTTTTCAATGCATCCGTCCTTTTTGCATTGCGATAATGAAAGCATTAAAATTATCGCCATAAACCATTTTGAAATTGTTCTTTTCATTATTACTAAATTATATTTTTCAGTATTTCAGGAAATTAAACTTTTGAAATTAATTAACCGCTAATTTATGCATTTCAATCTAATACAAAGTAAAATTATATTTCAAGCCCTTTTTATAAAACTTTGCTAACTGTGCTGATATTGAGTGCCAAATATGTTCACTATCTTTCTGCATTGTTTATGTCAGGTTCAGCAATTAGATAATAGTTAATTTTAAAATCGTAATAGGGATAACTTTCGTAAAGTTTATCAAATTGCTGCATGGCTTTTTCGTCCCACAATTTACTACCGTATTTAAAGCAGTGTTTATATTCAGTTATGAATTCGGTTGATACATAATCAAAATTAAACCGTTTTACTTTTTCTATTAAATTTTCTTTTTGCACAGTGGCTGGAAAAAAACAGTATATGCTATTATCAAAAATTTGAAAATTATTTTTGCCATCTGTTTTAGTAATTAGTTTAATTACACATCGCACAGAACTATCATTTTGCAACTCTTGCAAGATTTGTATTCTGCTGTTCTCACTTAAATTTTCTAAGTCAAAAACGGTTTTATAATGGATATTGTATATTTTTAAATTGGGGTAATCTTTTTGATAATCACGAAAAGTGGTTTTATTCTTTTCTATACTAGGCAGCGCATTATAAAATACACAATATTGATGGTGTTTGTAATCTACAGGTCGCTTTATATTATTTATAATCATATAAGGTTCGTTAGGTTTAATAAGGTACAATTGAAAAGTTCTATTATTTGCCCCATCTACCAAAGGGTAAGTAACACTGCTACTATCTTTTACTATTTTTAGTTCGCTGGCTTTTTCAGGAAATAGGTATTTGAACTTATTGCTTGTTATATAAATAGGATAGTCTTTTGCGTGCAACTCATTTTTATAATATACTTTACAATCTTTGATGTCTGCATTCATTAATTCAAAGCTAAATTCTTTACCATGATATGCTACATCATAGCCATCGCCAAATCTTGCTTTTGTGACAATTCCTCCAATTTTACTGCTATCAGCATTTAGTTTGCAGCCAGCTTCTTTCATTATACCATTTGGAAAAGTATATAAATAATTGTGCTTTAAACTGTCTAACGGAAGGGTAAATTGCAAACTACCATCTGGCATTTTATGCTTAGCAGCATTTTTATTTACAAGTTGCGTGTATAAAGTAACCGTTAAATGTTCATTGCCATATTCTATTCTTGCCATTTGGTTAATAGGAGAATAATAACCTTCAAAATTTTCAAATACTTGGTAGTACACCAATGGCGCTTTGCTATTGGCTTTTACTATGCAAGGCATATTCCAATCTTTGTGATAATATGGGTTTAAATAAACAGAAATATCTCTTTTGGTGGTATTCCAAATCCAGAAAGTATCGGTAACAGCCTTTGTACTTTTACCTTTATCATAATAAAAAACGGGTAATTTTCTATTGGGTTGAAAGCACTCCAAGGCTTTATGGATAACACTATCAGGAGCTACTACATTTTGTGCAAAAGAATTACACAAAACATTAAAAAACAGGATAGCAATTAAATAAAATCGTTTCATTTAAAATTGAAATATAAAACAAAATTGAACATATTATAGCTAAATTCTTCAAATTTAATTTCCATTTTTTGTAATGTAATGGTTACTGTATCACTTTGTAAGGCTGTAAACATTTTTATTCAATTTTTGAATATTTAAGAACTACTTTTAGTTGTGAGTTTTTTATGGTTACGCCTAAAGTCAGCGTATGTCCGAATGTGTCGGGACTTGTCACAAATCAGTTGTACACATGCAAATAAAAGGATAAAAAAAACAAAGTGAAATTACTTTTTTAAATATAAAAAAAACCACTTCAGTTTTAGCTAAAGCGGTTAAAGTTTATCAGTGCCATATAATTAGTTAAATACTCGCCAGCAAGATGGGAGCGAGTTAGGAAATTTTTTTACTTAGTTTAGCAACATCTAAATATTTTGCTCTTTCAAAAGTAGTTGTGTTTGATTGTTTTTACTGAACCAAATGGTTTAGAAAACTTGAAATTACATTTTCGTGATTCAATAATCTTTCTAAAATCCAAGCTAATGAAGCTATAATGGCTAATATAGCTCCAATAATTCTAACATATTTATATATTGAAAATTTACTTAAGAATATGATGGGTAGGAATGATAAAATAAAAATAATTTGCATCAATTCAATGCCTAAATTAAAGCCTAATACCGTAAGTAATTTTAATGATATGCCTATATTTAGATTGAATAAAGTAGAGGCAAATGCAGAACCATGAATTAATCCAAATATAAAGGTAATAACAGTTTCTTTGTCAGGGAAAATAGGTATGATGGCATGTATGGCAGATATTAAAATGGTAATGGCTATTGCTATTTCAATGCTTTGTGAGAAATTTGGAATTGGAAATAAAGAGATAAGTAACAATGTTAATGAATGCCCAATTGTAAATGCAGTTACAATTTTTATAACTCTTACCGATGCGTATTTTATACCACCAAACCCGCTCCATTGGCCATCAGATACTATTATTGGAGCAATGAGTAAAATTACCAATAAAAACATCAAATGGTCAATGCCAACTTTAATATGATGCATCCCTAATGAAATCATTTTTGTAAATCCATGCCAACGGCTTCCTTCATCTAAGTTAATGCTAAATGGTTTTACGGTATTTGATTCAATATCCAATTGAATAGTGCCAATTTCGGCTGGTTCCGAAGGTACTATGCCATTATTAAAGTCTTGATTCACTTTTATAATGGCAAAGTGTGTTACTACTTGGTGAATAATGGCATCGTACTGTAATGTAAATTGTCTCAGATTAGCTTTGGTTCTTGGCAAACAAGTAATTTCAAAAATTAGTTCTTTATAAACGCCATTTAGCTCGCTTTGTAAACTATCATACCTGATATTTGAAACCGATAAAGCCCAATAGTCGTTTTGGTTTGAATAAATTTTAGTATGTAATAATATATAGTTTACTAAATCTGATTGGTTATCTTTTATATATTGTTGGTTAATGTTTTGTAAGTTTTTGCCACAAGCTAATTCAAACTCTTGTACGGGTAATTGCAGTTCTATTTTTACTTTTTCATCATATATGTTAAGTAATACCAACGAGTTTGGCATGGGGTGTGCAACTAAATTGTTTAAACAAAATAGGCTTACAACAAATGCAAATAAGTATTTACAATTTTTCATTTCAATTTGTACTTTGGTGAGATGCTAAAAAATAAAACAAAGGCTGTTTTCACATTAGAAAACAGCCTTTGTTTATTTATTTTTATAAAGTGAGTGTTTTGAATAACAAATTAGTTATTGTTTGATAATTTTAGTGGTATATTTATTTTTATCGGTTTCTACTACCAATTGATAACTGCCACCTTCGAGGTTTGATAAATCAATAAGCATGGTTTGATCACCCATTTCCATTTCTTGGTATTCTTTGTTTAAAACAGCTTTACCAAGTATATCAAATAACGTAACCCTAACAGAACTTGAATGGTTCAACGAAAACTGAACATTTAAATGTTCAACACTTGGGTTTGGATAACACTTTAAATTTTTAACAGTATTTATTTCTTTTATTCCTGTTGAATTATTAGAGCCAACAGCAGTTTTTTGAACACCAGCTGTACTGCCCGCTCCACCGTAATCTCTGGTATGGTCTCTCCAAATTGAATGGTAATGAACTCCCGAAATCACAATGCCTCCTTGAACAGTAAATTCTATCCAAACTCCTGGTCCATCTATTCTTGCATAATCGTTTTTTGTTTCCAAGGTCGAATTGCCCGAAAATGAAATATAGGTTTCATCTAATTCTTGTGTGTATTGTTTAATGATAGCAGCTGCATTATCATCATCAATATCCATTACATAAGTTTTGATGGCATCAAGCACTAAATTTTTTTGTACACTTGTTAAGGTGCCAACCTTTAAGCCTTGTTTGGTTGCAGGAAAAGTCCAATCTTTTGATGTGCCACTATTTTTTGCACCCATTAAAATATCTGTAAAAGTAGCCGATAATTTTGCTGAAGCTAATTCAGCTGTACTCAATGTAGTAAACATGGCTGCTAATGCATTTTTTTCTTGAGTGATGGTGCTGTATGTATTAGTACCACTGGTAAAAGTTAATGGTTCAATTGCTTCAAAATGGGGAGTGCCACCCACCATTACGCCATTGTTATAAGTATTTTCAACTTGTAAATGATGCCCACCAAATTTTACAGAAAACAAACCTAAAAGCGATGGTGTGCCATTAAAACATAAATAATACTGACCATTTCCATAAGCTGTTCCACCGCCATTTGCCGATAAATAAGCATCAGCTAGTAAAAGCTGTTCTGCTTCATCATAACCTTCGTTTGGGGTAGTACCCGAAATTTCTTTTACAATTAATTTGGCAATAGCTAATTGCGAAGCACTAAGTGTACCAAGTTTTATTCCAATGCGCGCTTGCATAGTTACTGGTAAATTACTCCATACTTGCGAATTTGCGTAGGAGTATGGTAATTCCAAAGTTGCTATTTGATCAGTAGTTAAGGTTGCTTTTAACGAATCGGCTAAGCAAACAATTTTTGCTACACTGCCATTAGTACCTGGGCAAGCAGCTAACTTTTGCTGGACAAGAATTAGTAATAATACTAGTCCTAATGTTTTTCTAATTTTGTTCATTTTTGTAAATTTTAATAACAAAAATAAACCTATTGCTCAAACATTTATAGGATATTTGAATACTATAATAGGACAATTTTTACAATTTATTCCTAAATTCAAGTGGGGTGGTTTGCTCATTTTTTTTAAAAACTCGTATAAAGTAGGAGTAATCTTCAAATCCAATGTCAAGCGATATTTCTTGAATAGTTCTGGTGGTAGTAGCCAATAGTCTTTTTGCTTCCAATATTCGCCTGTTTTGAATAAATTGAATAATGGGTGTATTTGAAAATTTACTAACTATTCTGTTGAGTTGAACTTGCGAAATATTTAGTTGATTCGCATACCACGAAACACTTCTAATTTCCGAAAAATGGCTCTCAACAAGAGAATTAAAGTTTTTATAGATAGTTAAATGGTAAGTATTTGAAGTGTTTGTATTGGTATAATTATAGCTTCTTTGGATTTCGAGTAATAATAAAAATAAATTTGCTTGCAGTGCTTTGGAGTTAAAATCTTCTCTCGAATACTCTTCATGTAATAAGTCGAAAAATTGCACCAGCTTTTGTCTCATATCAGTGGTAATACTTAATAATGGGTTTTGATAAACATTATTAAGATATACCAATTCAAATAAAAAATTGTGTGGTATCAATGCATTTTGAATAAAACTTTCTTCAAACATTAACCTATATCCACTTAAAATTTTACTATGAGTTTTAAACCAAAAATGATATTGGCCCTCAGAAATAAAAAATAAGTTTAATTTTTCTATAGCAAATTGTTTAAAATCTACATTGTGTTCCATTGAACCATTAAGCAATAAAAAAATTTCTACAAACTTATGTTTATGTGGACTCTTTATCATTTTTGGCAATGGAGGCATTTCCTCCAATCTGTTTATATGAAACTTATCTAATTTAATAGGAGCTTCAAAAAAGTCTTGTATGGTATATGTTTTTATCAAAACTAATTAATTATTCAAGTTGCCACCAACGGTAGCATTTACCGAAGGTGAAGTTTAAAAATTGTTCAGTTCAAATGTAGCGCAATTAAATTATTTATTCAAAAACAACTATGAAGGTAAAAACCATTTAGGTGTTTTTGCTTTTTGTGTTATGATTGTGAGGACACCAGATAATGGCGAAAAAGCTTTAAGCTTATTGAAACGCTCACTCGCAAGATGGGCGTGCATGCTGATTTTTCCCTAAATTTTTTATGGAGCATATACTTTATACCAAACCCTAAACCCAAGCCATATAGTTGGTTTTACATAGGTTTGGCTTTTGCCTCCAAATGCTTCTGATGCATAATGACAACAACTACCTCCTTTAGCTATGCCTTTAATGGAAGTCATTTCGGCTACATTACCTTTAAAATTCATTAAGCCGTAATTGTCTGTAAAATAGTCATTTACATAAGTTGGTTCCTTACCCGTTTTGCTTAGTACAGGGTGGTTTTTATAAGTTTTTCCATTTGGACAATCGGGGCAAATACTATTTTTATAATTAAATAAATTGCAACCTTTAATGTTCATACTGTCAATAACGGTTTGAATGGAATCAAATTGTTGAGGTGTAGGAAGAAAACAGGCATAGCGGTATTTGTTTTTGTTAGAAGAAAAATGGCAAGCATTGGCAATATTTTGCTTGTATGCCAAATATTGAAGGGCTTGCTCGTAAGTAATGCCAACTATGGGTAGGTCAAGCAATGAGAATTTTTTGATAGAATCCCAAGCACTTTTTGGTAGCTGAATTTCAATATATTTATCTTTACAATGGATATAAAGTTTTTGAGCGGTCATGTTTTTATCTTTTCGCAAAAATGACTTTAAGGTATAACTGCACCATCCGTCCATTTCTAGGTCAGGTAATTTTGAATTGATTTTTTCCAAATGGTCGCCTAAGAAAATAGCATGATCGTTTTCGGCTACACTTGTTGATGCCAGGTAAGTAATCCAATCTCTTAACGAAACCTCATAAGTGCTAATATAATTAGGGTTTGTTTCGTTTGGCAAATTGTAATTTGTAGCAAAATGAATGGTAGTGCACGAAGCCAAAACAGATAAAAATAAAAAGGATATTACTAGTTTTATAATGGAGGTTTTGGGGTTCATTGGTTTTAATCAGTTAGTTTTTTACTCATAATTTTTTGCCACCAAGTTATCTTAACTTTAGGCGGGTTTTTGTTACATTCTTGTTCGTTTTTTTTTCACTCTTTTACATGTTCATCTATTCTTACTTCGTCAAATGCCAACCGTTCTTTAAATACATTAATCATGTCCAAATAATCTTGTTTAGCAAAATTCAAATCTTTCAATTTGTCAAACCAAACAACATGTGAGCCAACTTTTTCAGCTTCCCATTCCTTTGTTTTATCCATACCCAATTGCTTCCATTGTATTACATCGCCACAGTTTTTAATTTCTGCCACTATTATTGTACACGAAAAATCATTATCGTCTGAACACATCAAAATTGGGCAAATAGAAGTTTCGTTTTCATTTGGTAATATTCGTTTCCATACCACCGCCTTTTCATCCTTTCGTTCCATCCAATAAACAAGTGTAGGAATAAGTCCTTTGTACATATTGTCTGGATAAAGTTCATCAAGTATTTCGTCTAACCAATAACCATCTATTTGAAAATTGATAAAATCCCAATAGCCTTCATAATCACTTGTATCTAGTATGCCTTTAATTTGGTTCATTGGTGTTATTGAGATTTATTTCAGAAGTATTCTATGTATCTAGTATGCTATTCACAAACCTAGAGCTTAATTCTCCATTATTTCAAAGTTTATATTATTGCCTTCCAAATAATTTTTCAATAGGCTAATGTCTGCCCATAAGTTAGCCGAATTATATTGACAAATATAAATTCCGTCTTCCTCAAACATGATATTAATATTAGGCATTTCACTATTGTTTTCAGCCTTTTTAAAATCTAAATATGCCTTACCTTCTAAGTTATATTTTTTCTCAAAAGCAATGTTTTTAATCAATAAATCTTGAATTTCTTCTGTTTGCTTGGTGGTTAGTTTTACTTTTAGTTTGTATTCAAATCCCATTTTTGTTTCACATTATTCAAGTCTAAATTTTTTATAATCTATGGCTGCTATTTTGGGATATTTTGACGAATATAAAATTGGAATGGTCATGCCTATGTTTAAATATTCATAATACCTTACATCTACCAAAATGTTTGCATTAACTTGTTCATTATTTTGGGTAACAAATCGAATATCTATATTTTGTGTAGTTCTTCCTCTTTTTCCATAAATTTGGGTTTTATCGGTAATTACAGCTTCGGTATAAACTCCATTTTGGGCCAATTCATCAGAAGCAAAATTGGATGTTTTAACAATGAAAAAATACCCAAAAACAAAAAGAGAAGCAATGGACGCTAAATAAAATGGCACACCTATTTTGTCTAATAATTCATCCGATTTTATCCAAGTAAAAACCATCCAAAACGATAAAACCAATGTTACCACACCACCAACTATAGCCAATACAATAGAATAAGCTTCTGCAATATCAATAGGGAGTAGATAAAAGAAGAAGTAAATATTGAATCCCATTAAAATTAAAGGGACAAACTTGTTTGATAAAATTTGTGCCTTGACTGTTTTTTCTGTTTCCATTTTTAAGTGTTGTAAGGTTATTTAATATTTAAAATGCTAGATAATTAACTTTTGTAAACATCTTGATAAAACATAAAAAAACAAAGTGGAAATTACTTTTTGAATGTAAAATAACCATTTTGGTTTAGCTAAAACGATTTAAGTTCACACACGCCAGAGGCTTATTGAAATACGCACTCGCAGGATACAGGCGAGTGTGGAAAGTATCGACACTTGTCTATAATATTATAGGTCAAATTGTTCTTTTGCCTTCTTCCAATTCTTTCTAAGTATAGGTCGACTTACACTTGTTTCACCGTTTGCTGGCTCTCCAGAGTAATGGCAAAATCTTTCAGGGTAATCTGGGTCTCCAAATTCGTTCCATTTTTTATATGCGTCATAACTTAATGGTTTTTCAACATTGAAAGGAATTTCAACTCCTGTACGAATACAGAATCCTTTTCCGTTGGTTGTCGGGATAGCGTTTGATTTTTCTTTTGAACTTTTATAATCTGACTGCTTAATGAATGTCGGTTTAGGTGCATTCAATTCAAACCTTTGACTTGTTTGGTTGATATAATCAACTTCTTTAAATGCGTCTTCGAAAAGTTGGCTATCCGCAGGGTCGTTCTTGTCTATTAGAACTCCCATTTCTTTATTGTTAGCCATCGAAAACTCATAAAGATTCAATGAAGTAATGACCATTTTGTCGTCATTCACATAGCACTTTGCGTGTAAGTCTTCGTTGTATTTTAGTATCACAAATCGAAGTCCTTGCAAAAACTTCATTTCGTCTGGATTCAATTCTTGCTTCCCAAATATTACAGTCGTGATTTTATCTTTGCTATTGCGATAAGTCAACAGTTCTTTAAAATCTTTTGAAAGCTTTAGATAAGGCGAAACAAGAATAAGTCTTTCACCCGCATTTTTAATAAGGTCTTCAATTTCTGAGACCGCTTTTCTTGTGTTTATAAATTTTGCCATTTTATTTTTATAGTTTATTTGCTTTTATTCTGTCGTTTTAGGATTATCGGCAAAGGAAGAGTTTGAAAAAAGATTCATTAACTTTGCTCAAACATGCTGATAAAAGCATAAAAAACAAAGCAAATAAATAATTGAATTGATACTATTGTTCTTGTTAGTGTCTTTTCGCTAAAAATGCTTGCCAGCAAGACGCGAGCAAGTTTGTTTTATTGTTTCAAAAATTCGTATTCGTAAATTTTAGGAGTAATTTTTTGAGCCAATACATTTAGTTTTTGGCGTAAGTTGCCAATTAGTTCTGTATATGTTTCGTCTGTGCTTTTTGAGTTCATTC
>JAAFJM010000010.1 GCA_013298895.1 Bacteroidota bacterium
TAATTTGCAATAAACTAAAAACAATAATATAAGAATGAAAAATTTAATTAAATCAATAGCAGCATTATCATTAGTGGCTGCTATATTTACATCATGTTCAAAGGACGAGGATAAAGTAACTTCAGATCCAGGTGCACCTACATTGACAGTTACTGTACCAACAGCAGACTTAAACTTAAGGTTTAACGATGTTTATACTACCAAATTCAATGCAAGCCCAGCGGCTGGAGCAAAGTTTAAATCTATTTTAGTGACTAGAACAAATTTAACTTCAAATATTACACGTAAAATTTATGGTGATTCAAGCACAATAGCTGATTCATCAACAATTACTAGAACTGTTAACGATAGTATTTTACCTGAAAATGCTAATGTTAATGATGTAATTGCATATACGATCCTTATTATTGATGATAAAGGTAAAACAGCAACAAAAACAATCAATGTTACTGTTAAAGATTTGTATTCAACAGGTCAGTTCACATTAGGTGCTCAAAGCAATTCAAACACAGGTATTCAAGAATTTAAATTCTTTGGATTAAATGAAAATGCTCCTAATAGTATATTACTTTACAAAGCAGGTACCCCAATTGCTCCTGATATGCCATCTAAAGCAGATTCAGCTTTAAGAGCTAGATATAACTCATCAAATATTGATATGGGAATTTATTACGGTACAGCTAATTTAAATACTATTTTTTCACCATCTTTAACAGGTAATGATGTGGCTCCTTGGGCAACTGAATTAGGTTTTTGGGCTAAAAGAAATATTACAACATTTAAAGCCACTGCATATACTAGTTCTCAGTTTTCAGCAGCTAATTTCAATGTAGAACAATTAATCAATGAAGTTGATTTTACAACTGGAAATGTAAGTTTTGTAAAAACTTTAGTTAAAGGTCAAGTTGTTGCTTTTAAAACAGAAAGTGGTGCTAAAGGTTTAATTTTAGTTGAAAACACAGCTACTGATGCAAAAAGTTTTGCTCAATTTTCAATTAAATGGAAAAAGTAAATTAAAAAATTATCAAAAAAAAACCGCTTCAAATTCGAAGCGGTTTTTTTTTGATTTAGCCAAATAGATTGATAAATTTACAAACTGTAACAACAACAAAATAATTAGTAAAAAAATTAATAAATGAAAAAAATAGCTGTTTTTACCTCAGGTGGCGATTCTCCTGGAATGAATGCATGTATAAGAGCTGTAGTTAGAACAGCCATTTTTAAAAATGTAGAAGTGGTTGGAATAATGCAAGGCTATAAAGGAATGATTGAAGGTGGTGAAAATTTTGTACCTTTAACATCTCGTTCAGTTGGAAATATTATTCAAAGAGGTGGTACTATTTTAAAAACATCGCGTAGCAAAGAATTTATGACCCCCGAAGGTCGTAAAAAAGCTTATGATAATTTAGTTGCTAATGGAATTGAAGGCATAGTTTGTATCGGTGGAAATGGCACTTTTACAGGTGCGGAAATTTTTTATAATGAATATAAAATCCCTTCAATTGGATGTCCTGGCACCATAGATAATGATTTATTTGGAACTGATTTAACCATTGGTTTTGATACTGCTATTAACACCGCAGTGGATGCAATTGATAAAATAAGAGATACAGCGGACTCACATGGTCGTATATTTTTTGTGGAGGTAATGGGAAGAGAAGCTGGATTTATTGCTTTAGCATCAAGCATAGCTGGAGGTGCTGAAATAGCACTATTACCTGAAGTAAGAGAAGATTACACAGCACTTATTGACTTTTTTAAAGGCAGAACTAATAGTAAAAAATCATTTACAATTGCCATTGTTGCGGAAGGGAACTCAGAAGGAGGTTCAACTGCAATTGTTGAGAATATTAAGAAACAAATCCCTGATTTTGATCCAAGAATTGTAATTTTAGGGCATATACAACGTGGTGGTTCACCTACAGCTTACGATAGAGTATTGGCTTCTCGAATTGGCAATGGTGCAGTAGAGGCTTTACTTGAGGGTAGAAAAAATGAAATGACAGGCTTAATTAATAACCAAATTGCTTTTACCAGTTTTCATGAGGCTATTTTTAGCAAAAAAGAATTGAACCCTGGTTTATTAAAACTAATTGATGTGTTTAATTGCTAAACAATTCAATTGAAATATAAGAACTACTTAATAAACACCTTAAAAACCTAGTATCAACTAGGTTTTTTTGTTTTTATACCTACAAAAAAATTCTACAACCTTACCAACATAAACTGAAAAGGTTAATTTTTTTTACTCTTGAATACTT
The DNA here is from genome assembly GCA_013298895.1 of Bacteroidota bacterium. GTDB lineage: Bacteria > Bacteroidota > Bacteroidia > UKL13-3 > UKL13-3 > JAAFJM01. Next base: position 2,262 of record JAAFJM010000010.1, read on the forward strand.
GCACGCTTTAACCTATCATTTATGGCATAACCCAATCCTTGATTAGGGAATTTTTCAGCATAAATTTCATCAATATCTAATTCATCAATATTGCGCATAACGGCAAATAAATTGCTAGCGGCTTCGTTTAAGTCTTTACTTTTTGATAATATAAATTGGTTCTTAGCAGGAATATTTATTATTGAATTGGAAAAAGTTATCACTCCTACCCTATCTCTATTTTTTCCTTCTAAAGCCTTAACAATATCATCCACTAAAAACATTGGATGATTTGGGGCATAATGTTTAGTAAGCATTCCCGGGGCTACTATTTTTTCTGAAGTATTATTTACTAATAATTGATGACCTATAACCTCCTCAATTTCCTCAATAGCTAAACCTCCAAAACGTAGTATTTTTGGTTCATTTTCTAAAAACGAAATAATTGTAGATTCCACACCAACATTACAAATGCCTCCATCTAAAATATAATCAATTTTGTTACCCAATTGTCTATCTACATGTAAAGCGGAAGTTGGGCTAATAAATCCACTTGGATTAGCACTTGGTGCCGCAAGTGGAAAATTTAACTTTGAAAGCAACTCCAATGTAAGCGGATGATTAGGAACACGAATAGCCACAGCACCGGTACCTGCGGTAACAATATCAGGAACTTTATCATTGGCAGGAATAATAAATGTTAATGGACCTGGCCAAAACTTATTGGCAAGTAACCTTACGTCATTTGGTATTTCTAAACCCCATTGCTCAAATCGTTCAATGCTATTGCTATGAATAATAAGGGGATTAAATTGGGGTCTATTTTTAGTTTTATAAATACTTAAAACAGCATTTTCGTTAAAGGCATTAGCTGCCAAACCGTAAACAGTTTCGGTTGGAATGGCAACTAATTTATTGCTATTTAAAAGCTCAATTGCAAGCTGTATATCTATTCCTATTGACAATTTCTACTAAAATAAACCGTTAAGTTCTGTTTGAATCCTGTCAATTACTTTACCTAAATCTTCAGGACGTTCAGCATAGTTTAAATCATCAACCTCAATTATGATGTGGCGATGTTTGTAAGAACTTATCCATGCTTCGTAGCGTTCGTTTAAGCGTTTTAAATAATCCAAACGTATGCTATCCTCATAATCTCTTCCACGTTTTTGAATATTATTAACCAAAGTTGGAATGGAAGCACGTAAGTAAATCATTAAATCGGGTGCTTTAATTGTTTGGTTTAACGATTCAAACATTTTTTGATAAGTATCAAAATCGCGTGTACTCATTAAACCCATAGAATGAAGATTAGGTGCAAAAATATTTGCATCTTCATAAATTGTTCTATCTTGAATTATACTTTTTTTATTTTTTTGAAATTGTAAAATAGAATTATAGCGACTATTTAAAAAATAGATTTGCAGATTAAAACTCCAACGTTGCATATCTTCATAAAAATCAGATATATAAGGATTATCTTCAACATCTTCGTAATGAGGTTCAAAATTATAATGTTTACTTAAAAGAGTAGTTAATGTAGTTTTGCCCGACCCAATATTTCCTGCTATTGCTAAATGCATATTATTGTATTATTATTATTGTACGATTTTAGCACTTTAAAGACAAACGATTTAAACACTGTTTCAACAAAATAAATGATTAATTGGTATAGTTATTGAAAAGTAAGATACAACATCATAAAATTTATTAACTTGCGCAATCATTTTAAAATGAAGAAACTTCATCAACTAATTATAGGCAGCTTTTTTAGAACATTTTTACCAACCATAGTGGTAGTAATGTTTATCTTATTAATGCAATTTATTTGGCTTTATGTAGATGAGCTTATTGGAAAAGGACTTGAATGGCAAGTAATTGCTGAATTGCTTTTTTACTGGTCAGCATCCTTAATTCCGCAAGCCATGCCTTTAGCTGTTTTATTAGCTTCTATCATGACATTTGGAAATTTAGGTGAAACCTATGAATTAGTAGCGGCCAAAGCTGCAGGAATTTCCATTTGGAAAATGTTTAAACCGATGTATTTAGTAATGTTATGTATTTCCATTTTTGGAATTTTTGTATCTAATATTCTTATACCTGTTGCAAATTTAAAAAGTAGGGCTTTATTGTACGATGTACGTGAAAAAAAACCAGCTTTAGCCATAACTGAAGGTGTATTTTATAGTGGTATTCAAGGAATAACACTTAGAGTTGGTAAAAAAAATAAAACTACTCAAGAGATGCAGGATATCATTATTTATGATAAACGCTCTAACACTTCTCACTCAACTGTTATTTCGGCAAAAAAAGGTACCATGACATTAAGTAATGATGGAAGGTTTCTATTTTTCACCTTGTTTGATGGTGCTCGATACGAAGAAATGGAAACCCAAAGAAATTACTATAATACCTTTCCTCATTCTAGTACCTATTTTAGCGAAGAAAAAATTATGTTTGACTTATCAGTGTTAAATTTTAATAGAACTGATGAAGATTTATTTAAACATAATTATGAAATGTTAAATGTGTTTCAATTGCAATTTTACAGCGATTCCATGAAAGTGGTAAAGTATAAAAAAGCACTAGAGTTAAAAGGATACGTTAAACCATACTATTTCTTTTTAAGAAAAGACTCTACCCTTAAAAATACTTCTAATTTAATGGTGAGTGATACTATTAAAAACGTCATCAATTTATTCAATTCACAATACAAAGATGTAATTTTAAGCAATGCAGAAAGCAATACAAGAACTGTAAAAAATGTTATTTCTTATGCTATCACAGAACGTTATGATATAAAAAAAAGTGGGGCTAGATATGATATTGAATGGCACAAAAAATTTGTTCTGGCCGTTGCATGTATTATTATGTTCTTTATTGGAGCTCCACTAGGTTCCATTATAAGAAAAGGTGGATTTGGTTTACCTGTTGTTGTTTCAATTTTACTTTACCTCATATATCATATTATTTCGCTATCAGGCGAAAAGGCCGCAAAAACAATGGCATGGTCGCCTATGTTTGGTATTTGGATTGGTGTTTTGGTGCTTACCCCGCTTGGCTTTTTCTTAACTTATCAAGCTAGTAACGATAGTTCCTTATTTAACAAGACCGCTTGGACCAATATTTTCAAAAAAATAATTCCGAAAAATAAAACTACAAAATGAATATTTTACAAATAACACCACGTTTTCCTTGGCCACTAAAAGATGGAGGAGCGCTTTGCTACTTTAATTATGCAAAAGGTTATGGCGATACTGGTTGTTCGTTAACTATTGCTTCCTTAAACACTTCAAAGCACTTCATAGATTACCAAGAATTGCCAAATCATGTGAAAGCCCTTGGTGATATTCATTTAACATTTATCGATAACCATATTAAACCAATTGACGCCTTTTTAAATTTATTCTCTGATGAATCATACCATGTAAAGCGATTCATCAATAAAAATTTTGAACAGCAGTTGACTGATATTTGCAATGAAAAACAATTTGATGTGGTTGTATTTGAAACTGTTTTTGTAGCTCCATATTTAGACATTATCAGAAAACATAGCAAAGCAAAGTGTATTCTAAGACAGCATAATGTAGAATATCAAATATGGGAAACATTAGCTTGTAATGAAGGAAATCCTTTAAAAAAATGGTACTTAAATTTATTGGCTAAACGTTTGAAAAAATTCGAAAAACAACAATTAAATAATTTTGACGGAATAGCTGCCATTACTAAAAATGATGCATTAGCTTTTAAAGAAAGTGGTTGTACTAAACCTATACATGTATCGCCATTTGGTATAAATTTAGAAAAACTAATTGTTGATAATACCAATTTAGAAATGCCTAGTTTGTTTCATATAGGTTCAATGGACTGGATGCCAAACCAAGAGGCAATGAAATGGTTTATTCAAAATGTTTGGTACGATATGAACCACGAGTTTCCTGAACTAAAATTTTATTTGGCCGGTAGGAATATTCCCAATTCATTTTTTGACTATAATAACCAAAATCACATAGGTGTATTAGGCGAAATAGATGATGCCATTAGGTTTATGAATGAAAAGGCAATAATGGTTGTACCTTTATTTTCTGGCAGTGGCATCAGGGTAAAAATTTTGGAAGGAATGGGATTAGGAAAGTGTATCATTTCAACCTCATTAGGTGCCCAAGGAATTGAGGCTAAAAATGGAGAACATATTATCATAGCTGAGACTGCTGAAGAGTTTAAATATGAAATTAGAAACCTTATAAATAACCCAAGTGAAATAATTAGAATTGGAAAAAATGCACTTAGGTTAGTAAAAGACAAATATGACAATAAAAAAATTGTAACTGATACTTTGGATTTTTATTCAAAGCTATAACAAAACAAGTTATTCATTGGCGGAATTAAATACAAAATACATATTCCAACATTTCAAACACTTGAATTTTTTTACTCCTTTACCATAAAATAGTATTTGTGTAAAAACTCCTTTTGGAACTCGTTCTGCGTCTTTGGCTTGACACCTAGGGCATATATTACTTCGTGTTAACTTAGAAATAAATAATTTAACAATATAGATGGAAAGCAAAATTAATAAACCAATTAGCATATAATTATAGCTTGCCACTATTTCATCTAAAATTTTCATATTGATTAAATACTTTGAAATATTTTACAAATAAACCTTTTTAAATGAAATTGTCAATATTATTATTACATTTCTTGTTGATTAACTTATAAATTTGTGGTTTGATCTTGCATTTGAAAATATGAAAAAATATATACTGTTATTAAGTATTCTTATTGTAAATTCAGTCAACTTATTTTCTCAAATAAACTTTTCAAATTTTGGCATAAATATTAATTATTTCAACGGCTACAGCTTTGCTCCAAATAAAATAGAAAAATCTCAGCAAAGTTTGGATGGTTTAGTGCATGGATTCAATATTGGCATCCACAAACAAGTAAATGGTAATAAAGATTGGCATCAAACATACGGAAATCCAAGAATTGGGTTGAATTTGCAAACCATCTTTATGAATAAACCCGATACTTTTGGGTTTCATGTTTCATTGATTCCATTTATTCAAATAAATATATTACAATCAAAAAACTCAAACATAAGTGGCAAAATTGGAATTGGTGGTGCATATGCATCGGAGTCATTTAAATTTAGCAGTAATTTTGATAACCGGGCGGTTAGTTTACCTTTAAATTTTGCATTAGAAGTTGGGGCAGTTTTAAATAAAAAAATAACCAATCAATTAGAATTCAATTTTGAATTGGGCTATTTTCATTTATCAAACGGAAGTTTTCGAATGCCTAATGGAGGGTTCAATATTTATTATTTAAAAACAGGACTTAGCTATTTTTTTAACCAAACTCCACTAAATAAAACGTTAAAAAATAACTTTACCCTAAAAAATAAAACTACTTATTACACAACATATATGGCAGGGGCATATAGAGAACAGGGCACTTTTGCCTACAGACGACAATTTCCAATTTTCATATTTCACAATGCCATCATGAGACAATTTAATAAAGTTTATAATTATGGTTTAGGGTTTGACTTATTTTATGATGCAACACAAAGATTAATTGATGAGCCTGATTTATTGGTGAGTGATGTAAAAGAGAGTGACAAATGGAATGCAGCATTAGGTTTTTGCAATGAATTAAATATTGGTAAAATAGCTGTTCCATTAGATTTTTACCATTATGTGTATGACTTAAATGTAGTTAAACAAAAATATTATATACGTTTTGGGCTTACCTTTTACCCTTATAAAAAATTATTTGTGGGATGTTATTTCAAAGGAAGTATCAATAAATACAAATCATTAGAATCCGATTTTATGGAATTTGCCTTAGGATGGAGATTTAGGAAACTATAATTGTTTAGATTCTTGATCAATAATAAACCGAAGATTTCCAATTTTAAATTGTAAATTTATTAATAAATATTTTTAGAGTATATCAATAATAATGTAGCAAATAAATTTAAAATTTGAATAGACATATTTCAACTTTATAAATAAAATAATTTAAAATAATGTTTTTTAAAATCAAGATAATTGTTCTACTTAAAAATAATTATTCAAATAAAAATATTTGCCATTTTATACTAAAAAATATTGGTAAACAATTTAAAATTCTACTGTCTTAACTTCCCTAAAAAGTGCATTATAAAAATGCGAAAATAATTATGTAGTAGCAATAGTAAAATGATGAACTAGATTAGTAAAATATAGTCAAATAAAAATTTTTACACAAAGTGCCTTATTAATTTCATATCATGCAGAGCAAATAATTAAGATAAGTGAAAAAAATACCTTTTTTATACAGTTTGTTTTTAGTTAGCTTTTTGATTGTTTCTGATAAAACCAAAGCGCAAACATCCAATCAAAAATTTACCGAGGAGACGGTAACAGAAGAGCCTAGTTTAGGTTTAGTGGCTGGATATACGGGTTCTGGTTATAACATACTTGAAGTTGGAATTGGTTATCAACCTTGGCAAGTTGAAGGATTATTTGTTGAATATCCTTTTGCTGGTTTTTTAGCTTTGTATGAGTTTGATCCAAGTAGGAAATTGTATGGAACCAGTTTAAATGCATGGTATTTAAGTGGCTTAATTGCATTTGGGTTAAATGTAAATAGGTATTCTGATTATAAAAATGAAACTTATGGAATAAAACCAATGATTGGAATTTCGAGTTATAGAGTTGGACTTATGTGGGGCTACAACTTTTTCCTAAATGGCAATGATATTGAAAATTTAAGCAATCAATCAATTACTATTAAGTATTACCACCCTTTATGGAAAAGAAAAAGCGATGACATTTCCAGTAAATATTCATATAGGTAAAATAGAAATTTCATCGCATTTGGTATGCGAGTTATTGGCTTATAGCATTGGCTTTAGGTATTTTTTGTATTTGCGTAAAAATACCATTGATACCATAAGCACTGAACAAAGAACATTAATTTTGATAGCGGCTACTTTAGGTTCGTTTGTATTTTCGCGATTGGTTGGTTTTATGGAAACAGCCGAGTTTTTCAATGGTCAAGTTTCGTTTGCTGGCATGTATGGAAACAAAACCATTTTGGGTGGATTACTTGGCGGTTTATTGGCAGTTGAAATTTGTAAAAAAATAATTGGTGTTACACAATCATCAGGCGATTTGATGACTTATCCAATTTTGTTAGCTATGATTATTGGTAGAATGGGTTGTTTTTTATCTGGGCTTGAAGATGGCACTTATGGTGTGGAAACAACATTGCCTTGGGCTATCAACTTTGGTGATGGTGTTTTTAGGCATCCAACTAATTTATATGAAATTTTATTTTTAGCATTGGTTTGGATAATTATTTACTTGGCCGAACATCAATTTATACTAGCTAATGGAACCAAGTTTAAATTGTTTTTACTTAGCTATTTTTTATTCCGATTTTTAGTTGAATTTATTAAGCCTGTCAATACATTTTCATTCGGTTTATCAGCCATTCAAATTACAGCTTTGCTTGGTATTATTTATTATTATAAAATTATTTTATTTCCAAAATCATTAATAGAAAAACGCAACTATGCCTGAAAGAAATTATACTTATTACGACTTTACTTTAAGTCTTTGTCACATTTGCTTAAAAAGAGTTGACACCAAAATTGTATTTGAAGGCGATAATGTTTATATGCTTAAAAGATGCAATGAACATGGAAGACAAAAGGTTTTAATAGCCACCGATAAAGAGTATTATAAAAACTGTAGAAACTACATGAAACCGAGTGAAATGCCAATGAAGTTTAATACAGCTACTCATTATGGTTGCCCTTACGATTGTGGTTTATGTCCTGACCATGAGCAGCATTCATGTTTAACAGTTATTGAAATAACCGATAGGTGTAATTTAACTTGCCCTACTTGTTATGCCGAATCATCGCCACACCATGGCCGACACAGAACGGTAGAAGAAGTAGAAAAAATGCTTGATATTATTGTGGCCAATGAAGGTGAGCCTGATGTGGTTCAAATAAGTGGAGGTGAACCAACTATTCACCCTGATTTTTTTACTATATTAGATATTGCTAAAACCAAACCTATTAAACATATAATGATTAATACCAATGGTGTACGAATAGCAAAAGATGAAGAGTTTGTGGCCAAGCTTGCTACCTATATGCCTAGTTTCGAAATTTATTTACAATTTGACTCATTTAAAGAAGAAGCATTGGTAAAATTACGTGGTAAGGATTTAAGAGAAACGCGTTTAAAAGCCATTGAAAACTTAAATAAATACAACCTATCAACCACTTTAGTTGTAACTATTCAGAAAGGTTTGAATAATGATGAACTAGGCGAAATTATAGAATTTGCACTTAAACAAAAATGTGTAAGAGGCGTTACTTTCCAGCCAATTCAAGTAGCTGGTAGATTAGAAAGTTTTGACCCTGCAACCGAAAGATATACGTTAACAGAATGCAGAACCGATATCATCAATCAGTTTCCTATGTTTTCTGAAAAAGATTTAATTCCTGTCCCTTGCAATCCTGATGCATTGGTAATGGGTTATGCTTTAAAATTAGAAGGACAAGTTTTTCCATTAACACGCATGATTGACCCATCTGTTTTGTTAAATAATTCAGGAAATACCATTGTGTACGAGCAAGATGAAAAACTAAAATCGCACTTGTTAAATGTATTTACAACTGGCAATACTGTTGATACTGCTACTAAAGAAATTCAATCTTTATTGTGTTGTTTGCCAGCTATTAATGCACCCAATTTAACTTATGAAAATGTGTTTAGGGTAATTATCATGTCGTTTATTGATGCTTACAATTTTGATGTAAGAGCCATCAAAAAATCGTGTGTACACATAGTAAATAAAGATGGGAAAATTATTCCATTTGAAACCATGAACATGTTTTACCGCGATGATAAAATTGAAATATTAAATGAATTGCGAAAAGGAAATTAAGTAATGAAAAACAGTAAAATACATCTAACAAATTTGTTGGTTCTTTTTGGTTATATGGTATTATTAACAATCATTTTTAATGATATGGTTTTAATTATGAGCATTATTCCAATTGCGGGTCAAATACTTATTAATTTGGGTTTGTGTGTACAGCAATTTAAAAAAGATAGGTCGCTTGCTTATACTTATTTGCTATCCGCATTTTTAGTATTATTAATCGGTTTTCCTTCGTGTTGGGGTTTTTCAAGTATTGGTAGTCAATTTGCAAAATAGAATATGAAACATTTTAAATCAATCATAGGGTTCAGTTTTTTGATGCTTATTTTAGCGGTTATTACTTTAACACTTTTCAATTTTGATAGTCAGGTTTTACTAATTCCTGTTTTTGTTATTACAGTTATAAACTTATTGGCAGCTTTGCATCAATATAAAAAAGGTGAAAAAGTTAAGGCAAATACTTTCATGTTATCTAGCTTATTGATATTAATGATTGGTGGTTCATCGTGCGTTACTATTAAATTTAAGCGCGATAGAAAAGTGGTACCTAAGCCAGTTATTAAGCAAAAAGACAGTGTAATTAGTATGCTTATATCAAAGCACAATTAACAGTAAAATGAATTTGTAAAATTTTATTCGCTGTTCAAATATTTGATAGTTTTTTGTATTGTTGTTTTTAGCTAATTACAGCAAAGCATGAGTAAAAAAGTAAACAATAGTAACGATTCAGATAGTTCCATATTTCAAGTAAATTTAGGTGGTGTTTTAAAAATATTATCCGAAAGTTTATATAGTAAAAAAGAAGTTTTTTTAAGGGAATTAATTCAAAATGCTGTAGATGCCATTAAGGCTAGAAACCAAATTGAAAAGGTTAAACCCCAAATACTGATTGAATTTTATAATCAAGGTGAAAGCAAAGCATTGGTATTTTCTGATAATGGCGTTGGTTTAACCATAGAAGAAGTAGAGGAGTTTTTATCAAAAATAGGTGCTAGTTCTAAATCAACTTTATTAAATCAAACAAACGATTTTATTGGTCAATTCGGAATTGGTTTACTCTCGTGTTTTATGGTGAGTAACGAAATTGTGGTGGTATCACAATCAGCCAAAGCTGATTACAGCATTAGGTGGACTGGCAATATTAACGGAACTTATAAAAGTGAGCAGTTAGATGCTTTAACCCAAGTTGGAACCAAATGTGTTTTACAATTGCGCAATGATATTGAGTTTGATGAAGAGCTACTAGTAACTTTGGTAGAAGATTATGGTAAGTATGTTGGAATTCCAATTGAGGTTGAAATTGATGGTGTTTTAAAATACGAGTACAACGAACAGTTTCCTTGGATAAATGGAGTGAACCACGAAATTTTAGAATTTGGAAAACAATGTTTTAAGGAAGAGTTTCAGTATTATTTTGATTTAGAAACTAGTGATGGCAAAAATAAAGGGATAGCTTATATTTTATCACATCCATTGCACCAATCGGCTTTGAAAGCCAATAGAGTATATTTAAAAAGGATGTTTATTACAGATAAAAGCAATAACATTTTACCTGATTGGGCCTTTTTTGTAAATGCAGTTATCAACTCTGAAAACCTTTCACCAACAGCCTCGCGCGAGGATATTTATGAAAACAATACTTTGGAAGAAGTTAGAGAGGAGTTAGGTTTTTGTATAAAAAAGTATCTTAAAAACTTAAGTCAAAAATCGCCAAAGGTATTAGAACATATTATTAGCATTCATCATATTGCTTTAAAATCGTTGGCTTTAACCGATGATGATTTTTTGAAATTTATTTATAAGTGGTTTAAATTTACTACCAGTCAAGGTGAAATGAACTTGGAAGAAATTAAATTGAAGACCAAACAAATTTTATACATAACCAGTATTGATGAGTTCAGGCAAGTGGTTCCTATTGCCAATGCCAATAATACTTTAGTAGTAAATGCTGCTTATATTTATGAAGCCGATTTGCTTGAATCTATTGCTGATTTTGATAATAAAACAACTTATGCCAGAATAAATGCGGAGTATTTTGGTAATATTCTAAACGATTTAAATTTAATTGATTATCAGGCAAATGAGTATAGGTTAGAAATGCTTCAAAAACATTTAAAACCTTATAAATGCAATTTAGAAGTGAAGCGATTTTTACCTGAAAGTATTCCTGCTTTATTTTATATTTCTAACCAAACTGTGTATGATAGAGAAGTGGAAGAAATAAAAAAATCGAGTGATGATTTATGGAACTTTATTTCTGATGCGGTGCATGAGATTGATGAAAGTTTATTTTCAAAATTATTTTTAAACTTTAACAATCCTGTTATTGAAAAACTATTTAAAAACACCAATACAAAAAATGATCAGTTAATCATAGAAACCTTATACATCAATTCTTTAATGATTGGTCATTACCCATTAAGCAGCGTGGAGCTTGAAACCATGAATAAAAATTTGATATTGATGATTGACAATTTAAACAATACATTATAATGATGAATTTTGAAACAGAAGAAGATATTGAATACATACTTTACAGCATAGATGGTGAATACAGCTCACACAATAAGGACATTGCTTTTGAATGTGTAAAAAAAGCAGCCGCTTTAAACAATAAGTATTTAGAATTTAGGGCCAGGTATGAACATTTATCGCAGTTGGTTTTTAGTAATATGTACGAGGAGGCAATTCCAATGTATCCTTGGTTATTAAATTATATGAAAACCTACGATGAGGAACACATGCAAATATTGTGGGCTTTTAAATGGGTAGTTGGCCATTTGGCCAATTTTCATAAAATACCATTATCAAAAATTAATGAGCTATTCGAATTATTTGAAAAAGAATATACTGCTTATGGGGAAACAAAAAAAATTGTAGCATATAAAAAGTTTCATTTTTACTTACATACAGGCAACTTAAACTTAGCCGATGAGATGTACGACATTTTTAAAAAATCGAAGAAAGGTGAATTAGATGATTGTGGTGCTTGCCAAAAACATGGCATTATTGAATATCATTTTGCAAAGAAAAATTACAAGGCTTTACTAGCAGAAAGTGAAAAGTTATTTTCTCAAAAACAAAACTGTGTAGAAGTACCCAATATTACATATCCTTTAGTAAGTTATGTTTATTTGTTGTTAAATAAATTGCCAGAGGCTGAGCATCGTGCTCAAATAGCTAACAAAAAACTAAAGTTTAATATTTTTCAAAGCAATGCTTATTTCTTGTTATTGTATTACAGCAAAACCAATCAATTTGTTCAAGGCAAAAAGTTAATTGATAAACAATTACCATTTATAGTAAATAATAATGACAATATATTTAAGTTCAATTTTTACAGTGCTTGTTATGTGTATTTTAAATGTTTAGAGCAAGATAATATAACAGATATTAAACTTAAATCGGCAGATTTGGTGAAAGGAAAAATACAACCAACCAAGGCTAATAATTACGCTGTATCAGCTTTGAAAGATTATTTTTATAATGAAGCCAAACAAGAATCTTTATTATTAGATAACCGCAATCAAAATACATTTTACGAAGAAAAATTAGCTGAGTTGGTGAGTTAAATGCAATATCTTTAATAAAATACTTAAAGTCATGCTGCAGGCATCTCCTTGGCTTTAACTAATAACTTTCCATTAGCATTTACCACTGCACCCTAAAGTTAAAGTAAATTTTTTATAAACTGACATTCTTTAGTAAGGTTCGAGTGTTATCATTTACATGGCAACCCAATTAGCTAATGGATAAATCATTTCTTTTTTTATTCATACTTTTTGCATTACTACTTCTCACGAAAATTATCGCGATGACTCATTATGAACTTCTAAGAAACAATTCCGCAAGGTTTGCAATAACTTTTAACTAAAATCCACTACAAACGTCACTGCGAGGAACGAAGCAGTCTCAAGCGATAGGCGGTTTAGGTTGATTGTTAATCGAGTAGATAAGTATTTTATAACTTTGCCTTTGGTAATTGTTTTCACCGAACATTTTAAGTAAGTCTAATAATTATTTACTTTAGTTCATACCATCCAATACCTAACAAGCCATCGTAATAATCTATATCAATATAATCACCAATACTTTTCGAATCATATAGCTTTTGTGTAACATGTTCGGTTTCATTTTTGGTTTGAGTATGCCATCTTTCCAATACAAAATTATTACTACTACTTTTACCTTTGGTTTCATACTTATCAATTATTTTGGCAGTAAAATAGTTTGATGGATTTTTGTTAAAAGCACAGTTAAAAAATATAACCATTGCAAAGCAATAGAAAAATCCGTAAAAAGAATTGATTACTAAACGTAAAACTAAAGACTCTTGTGGCAATTTTGTAATTACTTCAAAGAGAAAAATAAATAATACTGTTCCGGCTATACCGTAAATCCATACCAAAGTGTAGCTGTAAATAGAATAATCAGAACCTATTCTTATAACCATACCACAAACAGCTATTACACAAGCCAAACCTATATTGGGCTTATTACCATCTTCATGATCATAAACAATAATACCTTTGTATTCGCGTAACAAATACATACAAGCAAAAGGAACCAAAGCCATAATTAAAAAGGCTAATTGAGTGGTTATTGATGTAAATATTAACCAAGCTAATATGGCAAAAACAATAATATTAACCGCCCTTACCGTATTTTTAGCTTGCTTATAACTGATGTGTTCTTGGCTTCTGTTGGCTCTTTTTTTGCTCATAAGTTGTTACATTCTTAATCTTAAACATGCCCAAATATTTCTGCCTGCGGCACTTACACCAGATGCAAAAACACGGTATTGTGTATCCGTTATATTATCAATTCCTGTTTGTAATTGAATTTTACCTTTAGTACCAAAACTATATTGTGCTTTTAAGTTTAAAGTGTACCAAGCTGGCGAACCTTTAGGGGTAGCATAAACTGCATTGTCTTCACCAGTTAAATTAAAATCTTCTATGCGTTTCCAACCATTATATACCGAGCTAAATTCAACCATTAATTTGTTTTTATGAAACTGAATGGCACTTCTGCCAAACATAGGTGGAATATGGTCTAAAGGCGTTTCGTTATCGCTGTTTTTTATTCTTCCATAAGTATAATTTATAGATGAAAAAGCCATGAAGTTGGAAGTAATATCCACTGCCAACTGTGCGTTATACCCATAAATATATGCTTGTTGCGCATTTTGATTGCTAAAAACTTTAGTGTTAACACCATTGTAAAGCGCAGAATCACTTCCATTTAAAGTAGTAGCTTTTATAGTGATGGCATTGTCAATTTGAGTAAAATAAACATTACCTTCTAGTTTTACTTTTTTATGTGCCACTGCACTAAAACCTAACTCGTAATTATAAGTATATTCAGGTTTTAGTTCAGGATTTGGAATAATTATAGCCTCGCCTGATTTGCTATCAAACACTTTGTTTACATCATCTAAATTGGGTGCTCTAAATGCGGTAGATGCATTGGTGTATAATTTAATGGCTTTAATAGGCAAATAAACCAAACCAATATTTCCGTTTATAGCTGAATTTGGTTGCGTTAAACTATTATTTAAAAATGGAAAAAACGATTTGTTGTTAAAGGTTGAATTTAACTCTACATAATTTACACGTAAACCATCACTTACAATAAATTTTTTGCCAATTTCTAACGAGTGGCTTAAGTATGCTGCTAAATAACTCATGTTACTTCCACCATCAGGATAACGAGTTGAAATATTTGTGATATTACCATTTGAAACATTTTTAGCATTGGCATTAGAAGCCACGTAATTAAACTGTCCATCAAAACCGTACCTAAACTCGTGTTTCATATTTGGAAAATGTCTAATTTGTTTAGTAGCATCTATGTTTAACGATGTTACATGCAAAAATTCGTTGCGTTGGTTTAAGTTGGCCGCTTGCCAATTTCTGTCATACCTGCTTTCTTCAATATATTGGTGAGCTAAAGTTATCTTGTAAAAATCAGCAAAATCGCTCTTCGTCATTCTGCGGTATTGATACGAAGCCAAGGTGCGTAATTCAGGGCCATAATACCACTCTGCACTGCGGTAATTTTTAGTTCCTTTCCATTCGTTTAACCTATCGTAGCGAGGTACATTATTGGTATTACTTACTTGGAAATTAAATACATGTTGTTCAGTTGAACGCCTTGCATATAACGCTTTATAAACTATATCGTATTGGTTATAAGCAGTTCCTAGTTGTAAACTTGGGTCGTTGTTTTTAAGCATGGTATCGCGGTTATTTATTCTGGCTGCGTTATAGTTGCGTTGGTAAATACTATCGCCATCAATACTTTCTTTATTGGTTCCTTGTCGTAAGTCGCCAAAATTACTATTGGTAAAACTGATTAAGTGTGCCCATTTTTTCTTTCCAATATTTATATCAAAATGAATTGTTGATTCATTATTTACACTGCCAAAACGGTAATAGGCATTGTATTCATTGGTTTTTAGTTTGGGTAAAATAGTTTCAAAATACAATACACCACCCAACGCATCGCTGCCATAAATGGTGCTTCCTCCACCAAATAAAACTTCGGTTCGGTTTAAAATATTTTGGTCAATACGTAATACATTTTGCAAATGCCCACCACGGTAAATGGCATTGTTCATGCGCACCCCATCAATTACCAACAAAATTCGGTTTGATTCAAATCCACGTAAAACCGGACTGCCGCCACCTTGTTGACTTTTTTGCATAAATACATTTCCTGTATTTTCTAGTAAATCAGCAGTGTTTTGTCTGTTTTGAAATTGAATTTGACCTTTGCTAATGGTTTGAATTTGCCTTGGTATATCTTTTTTATCTTCTTGAAATTTATTGGCTGAAATTACTACCTCTTCTATTTTTAAAGCAGAAGGAACCAAAAATATACGAATGGTATCTTTAAAGTTGGTATTAACTGTTTGGTTATAGGGTTTATAGTCGGGGTGTTTTATAGAAATAGCAGCTTCGTTATCATAATATTCTTGAACAATATTGATATTTGCATCGTTAATGGCTAATTGGGTATTTTTATCAAAAACTAATACTGTTTGGGCTTGGCTTGAGTTAAATCCAAAAAACAATAATATAATGAGAGTAGGTAAAAGTTTATTCATTCTTATATTATTGCAAATTTGAATAAATAAATGGATTTTGGAAGTAATGGACAATTTATTTTGAAATTAGGTTCCTTGCAGATGACTGCTAGCCTTTGGCTATTTGCCTTTGCCTTTTGTCAGTGTTTTCACCGACCATTTTATGTAAGTCTTTTTAATAGCAATATTTATAACAAAAAAATTAAAGTCATTCAGTAGGAATCTCCTTTGCAAGGCAACCAAGTTAGCTAATGGATAAGTCATTTTTTTCTTCATACTTTTTGCATTGCCAAAAAAGTATGCAAAAACGCTAGACAATAAAAAGCTACCCACCCGCAAGGCTAGAAGCACGGCCCGCTTTATTGTCTGCCCTACGCACGCCACATTTTTATCATTGGAGTAAATAATTAGCATTGGAATTTTTATTTATAGTTAATCAAAAAATGTGCGGGAAATATTCCCCTTGCGAATTGGAATTGTTTGCAAGCGAAGGGTACCGAAAGCTTTCGGTATTAGGGGATGTTTAGAAATGTTTTTTATAAGCTAATGGAGTTGATAAGTATTAAACAACCAAGTACTTCGGATTTTAAACTTCGAACAAATTAAGCACCAACAACAAACGTCACTGCGAGGAACGAAGCAGTCTCAAGTTAACAAAGTTTCCTGCACTTGGTCTGAATTATGATTTATTTGTCTTCGGTCAGTTTTTCACAGACCATTTTATGTAAGTCTTATTAATAACAACATTTATAACAAAAAAAGTAAAGTCATTCCTTAGGAATCTCCTTTGTAAGGAAACAAAGTTAGCTAATGGATAAGTCATTTCTTTTTTTCTTCTTTCTTTTTCCATTTGCCTTTGGTTGGTGTTTTCACCGACCAATTTATGTATGTATTACTAATACCAATATTTATAAAAAAAGTTAAGTCATTTCGTAGGAATCTCCTTTGTGTGGCAACCAAGTTAGCTAATGGACAAACACTTTCTTTTTACTTTTTGTTTGGGCAAAAAGTAAAGCAAAAAGCCCACCACTAAATCCAAATTTCAATTTTTCTTTCGCACTTCCCAACGTCACTCGGGCCGAAAAATTAAAATTTCGCGCATTTAGTGGACATCCACCCACACCACTTTTTCCGCTCCTTTTTTTGTCTTCGGTCAGTGTTTTCACAGACCATTTTATGTAAGTCTTATTAACACCAATATTTATAAAAAAAAGTCAAGTCATTCCAAAGGAATCTTCTTTGTATGGCAACCAAGTTAGTTAATGGATAAGTCACTTCTTTTTACTTTTTGTTTGGGCAAAAAGTAAAGCAAAAAGCCCACCACTAAATCCAAATTTCAATTTTTCTTTCGCACTACCCATCGCCACTCGGGCCGCAAAATTAAAATTTCGCGCATTTAGTGGACATCCACCCACACCACTTTTTCCGCTCCTTTTTTTTGAGTTGATTTGAAATCGACAACAAACGTCACTGCGAGGAACGAAGCAGTCTCAAGCGATACGAGGTTTAGGTTGGTTGTTAATGGAGTAAATAAGTATTTCATAACTTTGCCTGTGGTCGGTGTTTTCACCGACCATTTTATATAAGTCTTATTAATAGCAATATTTGTAACAAAAAAAATCAAGTCATTCCGTAGGAATCTCTCTTTATGGCAACCAAGTTAGCTAATGGATAAGTCATTTCTTTTTTATACTTCTTTTTACTTTTTGTTTGGGCAAAAAGTAAAGCAAAAAGCCCACCACTAAATCCAAATTTCAATTTTTCTTTCGCACTACCCAACGCCACTCGGGCCGAAAAATTAAAATTTCGCACATTTAGTGGACATCCACCCACACCACTTATTCCGCTCCTTTTTTTTGACTTGATATGGTTAATTAAGTTGATTAGAAATCTACAACAAACGTCACTGCGAGGAACGAAGCAGTCTCAAGCGATAAGAGAATGAAGTTGATTAGTTTATGGAGTTGATAAGTATACAACTTTGCCTTTGGTTGGTGTTTTCACCGACCAATTTATGTTTGTCTTACTAATACCAATATTTATAAAAAAAGTAAAGTCATTCCGTAGGAATCTCCTTTGTAAGGCAACAAAGTTAGCTAATGGATAAGTCATTTCTTTTTTATACTTTCTTTTTACTTTTTGTTTGGGCAAAAAGTAAAGCAAAAAGCCCACCACTAAATCCAAATTTCAATTTTTCTTTCGCACTACCCACCGCCACTCGAGCCGAAAAATTAAAATTTCGCGCATTTAGTGGACATCCACCCACACCACTTGTTCCGCTCCTTTTTTGTTTGTTGAGTAAATTTAGTTGATAGCTTATGGCGTTGAAGGATTGTGGGAGTTTACAGGTGCGTTTTGGGAATTTTTAATTGTAAACATCATCAATACTTCTGTTTTTCAGGAATAACTCCTCTTACTCCACCTCTTGGTTCTGTTACATCACCTTTGTATCTTGGAATTAAATGGATGTGAACATGAGGAACGGTTTGTCCTGCTGCTTCACTGATATTTATTCCAATATTGAATCCATCAGGATTAAATTGTTTTGTCAAAATTTCTTTTGCTTTGTTGAGCATGTACCAACAAGCAGCTTGTTCTTTAAACGAAAGTTCAAAATAATCCAAGCAATGTTTTTTGGGAATAATTAATGCATGACCATTATTAACAGGAAATTTATCGAATATGGCATAAGCGGTTGCCGATTCTAATATCAATTCTCTTTCAGCATCTGGATTACAAAAAGGGCAATCAATATGATTTATTTTGCTTACTTGATTGAAATGTTGGTATTCATATATTTCACAATTTTCGTTTTTGAAAATTGATTGGTAATTTAAAACTACATTACATTGATAAGTTGGTTTTTGATGTACTTTGTGGGTTCTGAAACCTTCGTATTGCAAATCTCTTCTTACCGCAAAATATGCTTTTCCAGTTGACTTTAAGAGTTGTGATATTTCCATCAATACATTTGCCTGCTCTTCTTGCATCAATACGTTTAGGACATAAAAACAAATGATGGTGTCAAACTTTTCTGTTGGATAATTAGGGAAATAATGTTTGTCGTAGCCAACCACATTTATTCCTTTCGCTTTCAGTAACTCTACATCTTTACCAAAACCACAGCCAAAATCTAACACATTGCCTACCAATAAACTTTTGTTCAATAAAAGTTTTGCAGGAAAAGAAAGCGTTTCTCTTTCTTTTGCTGTTAAATGATTGTATTGATTAGATTGTATCATTTTAAAAATTCGAAGCCATTGTTTGATGCAATAGTAATTAAAGGTTGAATCCTTTCTTTAAACTTCTCTTTAGAAAAATTCTTTTCTAAGTCCGGAAATATCGTCAAGTAATCTTCAAGAAATTTATTCTTAGGGTTTTTATCCATCACAATTTTAATGGCTGTTTTTTGCATATCAAAAAACGAATTGAAATACTTTTCAAGTGGAGGAAGTTTATCACTCTTAGAACTGTTGAATGATTTGTCAGCAGGAATTAAATTCCAAATCAAATCGTGTGAAACAAAATTATAAGGTATAAAATGTTCTACTGCATAATTTCCAATTGTGAGTTTCTCACCAGTGTAAATACAATTTACCGAACCAAGTTCTTTCACTACTAAATCCCAAAATCCTTTTCGTTGTGTTGTTAAACCACTTCTTTGTGCTGGCTTAATAAGCTTGTTCGGAATATCTGGAACATTTGGATTTTTTGATTGTAGAAACAAAGCTAAATTCCAATAACAAAAATCTTTAAGCACTCTTGCATTTAAAGTAAGATAACTTTTCCAATTAGAATTGATTACAATTTCGTTTTCATATAAAGCATATAAACAATTTTCATTGAATGATTTTGACAATTGGTAAATTTCATTTTTATCCTTTTTAGGAAACCACGGACTTAAAAACCAGTGAGGAACATTTTTATTAAAATGCCAAAGTTGTCTTTCGGTATCTCTGTTTGTTGTTGCACAAAGTTTTTGAAAAACTATATTTTGTTTTTCATCAATTGGTATTTTTTCAATTTGATTTATAGTTAAAATTGCTTGTTGTATTAAATCTTGCGTGCCAAATGAAACATGAAAGTAGTTTACGGTGTACCAAGCATTTGAAATCATTCTTGCAAACAGATTTCTTTTGGGAACATTTAAGTTACCATTTTCAACTTCTTGCAAAATGGAGAGAAGCCAATAATACTTGTATGTTGCAGAAGTATTATTGAAACAAGCTGCTAAATGATTAACAGGTAAACTATTTGAATTAGGCAGTAACATTTAATTTTTCTTTTATAGATATCTCAATTAATTTTTCCTCTAATTGCTGAATTATCTTTTCTAATGAAAATTATTATTTCATACAAATTAATTCAATTTTTACCTTTTATTATAAACGAAGGATATAATTTATTAACCTTTTCTGCAATTAGTTCTAATTTTTCAGTCCTTATTTCGAAGTTCTTAGTAATTAGTTTTTTATGGTTTGTGTCAGTCCCATTTAGCTTTAAGTTTGGGTTATGGTAGCAAAAACAAATGTGCGGGAAAGTCAGCGTTTATCTGTGGCATCTGCGGGAAAGTTATGTTCAAATGAGATTGCTTCGTTTCCGATAGCAATCGGAATCACAATAACGAATCATGTCAATCAACATAATCAAATAAATCAAGGTTCAAACAGAATGCGGGAAAATCTGCGTTAATCTATGGCATCTGCGGGAAAGCTTTCCAACCCCAAACCATTCAAAATTTTTTACTTTATCAATACCTTTTAAAGATTAAATTCGCTCCAACTGAAATATGCAAAGCAATTACGAAGTATTAATTCAAAAATTAGAAGCGTTTATACGCAAGTATTATAAAAACCAATTGATTAAAGGGGCTATATTTTTTATAACCGCCTTTGTGTCGAGCTATATATTAATTGCTACTTTGGAGTATTTTGGTAGGTATAACTCCACAATTAGAGCGGTAATATTTTTTACCTTTTTGGCTTTTACTATTTTTTGTTTGGTAAAATATATTTTAGTGCCCATAGCAGGTATTTTTAAATTACGCAAAACCATTAATTATGAACAAGCATCGCTTATTATTGGAACCCATTTTTCTAATGTAAGCGATAGTTTATTAAATACTTTACAGCTTAAAAATACAGCCAATAACCAAGTAGATAATAGTTTGTTAATAGCTGCAATTGAGCAAAAAACCAGTCAGCTAAATCCTGTTCCTTTTCAAAAAGCCATTAACTTTAAAGCTAATCTAAAATATGTAAAATTTGCTTTGGTGCCTTTGGCCATTATAGTGTTACTTAGTTTTGTAAAACCCGATATTTTAAGCGATGGCGGTAAACGCATTTTACAATACAATACTGCATTTGCACCTGTGGCACCTTTTACTTTTACCATTGAAAATTCTGATTTAAATGCTGAACAGTTTACCGATTTTGATTTACAAGTTAAAGTAAGTGGAAAGCAAATTCCTGATGAGGTTTTTATAGTCCTAGATGGCAATAGTTATAAGTTACAAAAATCTGATAAAACCCATTTTACTTATAGTTTTAAAAATATTCAAAAAACCACTGTTTTTAACTTACAAGCCGATGAATTTAGCAGTAAAGATTATACATTAGATGTGGTGGCTAAACCCATTATTTTAGGTTATCAAGTTAAATGTACTTATCCAGTTTATGTAGGTAAACGCAGCGAAGTATTGAATAATCCTACCGATTTTACTGTACCTGCTGGAACGGTGTTAACGTGGTTATTTACCAGCAAACAAACAAGTAAAATAGAGTTAGGTTTTGATAATAAAATAGCTGACGCAAAAATGGAAGATGATGGACATTTTTCTTTTAACAAAAAAGTGTTTTTAAGCCAAAATTATTTTATAAAAAACAGCAATTTAACCAAGGCCAAAGGCGATTCGATGAATTATAATTTAACCGTAATTCCCGATGCATATCCAACCATTAGTATTGATGAAAAAAGTGATTCGGTTACCGGCAAACAAATCTATTTTATTGGCGATGGCAGCGATGATTATGGATTAACCAAACTTACTTTTAACTACCATTTTATTAATAGCGAAAACAAAGAAAAGATTAATAAAACAGTGGTAAAGCCTATTGCCATTGATAAAACCCAAAACCCAATTAGGTTTAATTATTATATAAATTTAAGCGAAACAGGTTTGGAACCTGGCGATGAGTTGGAGTATTATTTTGAACTTTGGGATAATGATGGTGTGTTTGGTGCTAAATCAATTAAATCGAAAACAGTGGTTTTTAAAGCTGCAAGCAATAAGGAAATGAAAGAACAAAGCAGCAAAAATGCGGAAGCCATGAAGGATAAAATGGAAGATGCATTGAAAGAGGCCAAAGAACTGCAAAAAGATTTGAAACAATTGCAACAAAAAATGCTTGAAAAGCGCGAATTAACTTGGGAAGAAAAACGCAAAGCAGAAAGCATTTTAAAGCAACAACAAGAATTGCAAAAGAAAATTGAGGACTTGAATAAAGAGTTTAAGTTGAACAATCAGCGTGAGCAAGAGTATAAAAAAGAGGCAGAGAATATTTTACAAAAGCAGCAACAAATTGAAAAAATGTACAATGAGTTGATGAACGATGAAATGAAGCAATTGATTAAAAAAGTGGAGGATATGATGAAACTTCAAAACAAAGATCAATTAAAACAGCAAATGGAAAATATGCAGTTGAATAACAAAGATGTGGAGAAGGAGTTGGATAAAATGCTGGAAATGTACAAGGAGTTGGAGTTGGAGAAAAAAATGGATGAAGCTACCAAAAACTTGGAAGATTTAGCTAAAAAGCAAGAAGATTTGGAGCAAAAAACTGATGATAAAAACAGTAATTCAGAGGATTTAAAAAAGCAACAAGATGAGTTGAACAAACAGTTTGATGAAATAAAAAAAGACCTAAAAGATATTGAAAAACAAAACAATGAGTTGGAAGATAAACAAGAACTAGCCGATACCAAAGAGGAAGAAAAAAGCATAGAAAAAGACATGCAAGAAAGCAGCGAGGATTTGAAAAGTGGCAAACAAAAACAAGCCAAAAAGAAACAAAAACAAGCGGCTGATAAGATGAAGGAAATGGCTGAAAAAATAAAGCAAAAGAAAAGTGATCAAGAAGCTGAACAGGCCGAAATCGACATCAATGCTTTGCGCGAAATTATTGAAAATTTAGTTGAGTTAAGTAAGCAGCAAGAGGCTTTAATGGTTAAGTTTAAGGATATAAATGGTTATAATCCGCAGTTTGTACAATTGGGGCAAGACCAAAGAAATTTAAAAGAGAATGCCAAAATTATAGAAGATAGTTTAACAGCCTTGAGTAAACGTGTAGCTGAAATCAGTTCGTTTATTGATAAAGAAGTTACCAAAATGAATTTCCAAATGGATAAAGCTACTACTAATTTTGGAACGCGTAATATTCCTCAAATTAGAACAAGCCAACAAACTGCTATGACCCACATGAACAACTTAGCGGTAATGTTGAGTGATGTATTGAAACAAATGCAGCAAGAACAGGAAGGAAAAGAACAAGAAGGAAAAGGCGAAAAAAGCGGAAAGAAAAAAGGCAAAGGCCAAGGTAAGGGAAAAGGGGAAGGCAGTGGCAAAAAAAGCATGAGTCAACTTAAAAAAATGCAAGAAGAGTTGAACAAACAATTGCGCGAAGGTTTGAATAAAAATGGAAATTATAAAGGCAATAAACCGGGACAAAAACCTGGCGAAGGACAAGGAATGGGAAGTGAAGGTTTTGCTAGAATGGCTGCGCAACAAATGGCTATTAGACAACAATTGCAAAAAATGTTAAGCCAAATGGATGCCAAAGAAAAAGAAGGTTTGGGAGGCAGTGGCAAATTGCAAGAAATGCAAAAACAAATGGAACAAACCGAAAAAGAATTGTTCAATAAAAGATTGACCCAAGAAACGATAAATAGACAGCAAGATATTTTAACTCGTTTGTTAGAAAGCGAAAAGGCTGAAAAGAAACAAGACCAAGATAAAAAACGTGAGGCCGAACAAAGTAAAGAAAAGGACCGCAATGCACCTCCGCCTGTTTTTAATAATTACATAGATAAAAAAAATAAGGAAGCAGAAATTTTAAAAACTGTTCCTTCCGAACTAAAACCATATTATAAAACCAAAGCCAATCAATACTTGAAAAAAGCAAGTTGATTTTTGAGTTGTGAATTGTGATTTGTGAGGTGTGATATGTGAATTATGGTTTTTGATTAATAATTCAATGTAATTATATTAATTAAACAAGTAACAACACCAATAAACTAAGTACTAACGCTTCGGCTTCGCTCTGCGACCAAAACTAAGAACTAAAATCTAGGAACTAAAAACTAAGAACTAAAGTTTCAAAATTTCGTTTACCCTAATACCTTTTTCGGTTTGATGTACGGAACACATTTCATTAAATGGATCGTGTTCAAAATATAGTAAATAATTGTTTTCAGCAGCGGTATTTAGTATGGAAACTTTTTCTTTCATGGTATCTAACGGACGAACATCATAACCCATTACATAAGGTGTTGGTATATGCGCCATGGTTGGAATTACATCAGCTAAATAAATCAATTTAGTATCTTTATATGGCACAATTGGATGCATCATATTATTGGTGTGGCCAATGGTATAAAGTAAATCAATATCGTCATGAAATTTTTCGCCTGCTTTGAGTAATTTCAATTGACCGCTTTCTTCAATTGGTAAAATATTTTCTTTTAAAAAACTGGCTTTTTCGCGCGGATTTGGAGCAATGGCTTCTTGCCAATGTGCATCAGCAATCCAATAAGTGGCATTTTTAAAAGTAGTTTCATATTTGGTTCTATCATTATTCCATTTGATGCTTCCACCACAATGGTCAAAATGTAGGTGTGTTAAAACCATATCGGTAATATCGTTTACACTAAAACCGTGAGCAGCCAACGATTTTTCTAAAGTAAAGTCGCCATGCATATAATAATGGCCAAAGAATTTATCATCTTGTTTATTGCCCATTCCATTATCAATTAATATAAGTCTTTTGCCATCTTCAATTAACAAGCAGCGCATGGCTAAACTAATCATATTGTTTTCATCGGCTGGGTTTAGTTTATTCCAAATTGATTTAGGAACAACGCCAAACATGGCTCCTCCATCTAATTTAAATCGGCCGGTTTCTATGCTGTATAAGTTCATTTTTTTTAGTTTAAAGTGTTGACGTTGGGAAGTGTTTATGTTGGATTGTTAGATGGTTGGATTGTTATATTGTTGGATTGTTTGTTTTTTACAATACATTATTATCTAAAAATTCTTCGATGGTAACTGCATTTTGTAAATTATAATCTCCGCTTGCGGTTCGGCAAAGGGAATTTAAATGTGCACCATTATTTAGTTTTTTACCAAAATCGTAAGCAATACTACGAATATAAGTTCCTTTACTGCAATTTATTTTAAAATAAACCAAAGGCAATTCAATAGCTGTAATCTCAAAGTTATGAATGGTAATTGGCCTTGGATTTAATTCTATTTCCTGACCTTTTCTTGCTGCATCATACGCTCTTTGTCCATCTTTTTTTATGGCTGAAAATACGGGAGGTAATTGCATTTGTTCACCAACAAAACTTTTAGCTGTGGCTTCAATCATTTCATTGGTAATTCGGCTAATATCAAAGGTTTCACTTACTTCCGTTTCTTTATCGTAACTTGGTGTGGTTGCGCCCAAATAAATGCTGCCTGTATATTCCTTTTCAGTAGCCATGTATTGGTCAATATTTTTGGTTTCTTTTCCAATACAGATAATTAATAAGCCGGTAGCCAATGGATCTAAAGTACCCGCATGACCTACTTTTATTTTCTTTTTTCCAACATTATTGGCTTTTAAAGTTTCAATATGAAACTTGGTAATGGCATACCTTAATTTATTAACTACCTGAAAACTGGTCCATCCCAATGGTTTGTTTACCAAAACTACATCTTGCAATGGATTAATAGAAACAATTGTTTTACTTTCTTGCATCAATATTTTTATTTTATAAATGTTTCAATCTTTCCTCTAATTCAATGATATCAACTATTAAAACTTCACGAGCTTTACTGCCTTTAAACGGACCCACAATACCTGCTTTTTCTAATTGATCAATCAGTCTTCCTGCACGGTTATAGCCTAAGTTTAGTTTACGTTGTAATAATGAAGTTGATCCTTGTTGGCTCGAAACGATTAAGTGAGCTGCTTCATTAAATAGTTCATCTTTATCTTTGCTATCAAACATTTCACCTCCACCAAAATCTTCGCCTTCCACGCTGTATAAAGGTAATAAGTATGGTTCATTTCCATTTTGACTGCCAATAAAATCTGCAATTCTTTCCACTTCAGGTGTATCAACAAATGCACATTGAATACGCACTAAATCATTTCCATTGCTAAATAACATATCACCTTTACCAATTAATTGATCAGCCCCATTGGCATCTAAAATGGTTCTTGAGTCAATTTTTTGAGAAACCCTAAATGCTAATCTTGCAGGGAAATTGGCTTTAATAGTACCTGTAATAATATTTACCGAAGGACGTTGAGTAGCTAAAATTAAGTGAATTCCAATAGCACGCGCTAACTGAGCCAAACGAGCAATTGGTAACTCTACTTCCTTACCAGCTGTCATCATTAAATCGGCTAACTCATCAATAACTACTACTATATAAGGTAAGAAACGATGCGCCAACTTATCGGTTGGCACCAAACGCCTACTTAAAAATTTTGCATTGTATTCTTTCAGGTTTCTAACTTGAGCATCTTTTAATAAATCATAACGCTCATCCATTTCTTTACATAATGAATTCAGCGTATTTACCACCAATTTAGTATCAGTAATAATTGCATCTGCATCACCAGGAATTTTAGCTAAGAAATGGCGTTCTATGGTTTTGTATATATTTAACTCTACTTTTTTAGGATCGACCAATACAAACTTAATTTGAGATGGATGTTTTTTATACAATAACGAAACCAAAATAGCATTTAAACCAACCGACTTACCCTGACCCGTAGCACCTGCCATTAATAAATGCGGCATTTTAGCTAAATCGGCTACAAACACTTCGTTAGAAATGGTTTTTCCGAAAGCTATTGGTAAATCCATATCAGAATTGATGAACTTAGCCGATGAAATTAAACTGCGCATGGGCACCATAGCCGGATTAGAATTTGGCACTTCAATACCAATTGTTCCTTTTCCAGGAATTGGTGCAATAATCCTAATTCCTAAAGCAGCTAAACTCAAGGCAATATCGTCTTCTAAATTTTTTATTTTAGCAATTCTAACTCCATCTTGCGGAATTATTTCGTATAAAGTAACCGTAGGCCCAACGGTTGCCGATATTTTTTTAATACCAATGCTATAATTTTTAAGTGTTTCCTCAATCATCCGAGTTTTTTCACTTAACTCATTGGTATCCATTTTCGATTTATTTTCGCCATAATCGGTTAATAAATCAATGGTTGGAAACTTGTAACCGCTAAATTCTAAAGTTGGATCGTAAGCTTCATCTATACCAAAGTGTTTTTTATGAGCGGGCAAAACTTCCTCTTCTTCTTCAGGTAAATCTTTTACTTCTAAAATTAAACCACTATCGGTTTTTAAAGGTTGCTCTGTAGGTTCTGTCTGCTTTGCAATGATTGGAGGCTCAACAAATGTAGGAATTTCGGGAGCTTGTTCATCTTGTGGAAATTCTTCAATAACAGAAGTTTTTAAATCTTCCATTGGACGTTCCACCATAATAAAATCCTCTTCATTTAGAGGTGGTAAATCTAAATTATCGGCCAAGGTTATGGAACCTTCAACTATATTGGTTTTTAATTTTTCTTCCTCCTTTTCGGATTGATTTGCAGCTAAACCATTTTCAAAAATATGCTCCGATTTTAACTTCACACCGGGGTGATAAAACTCTATATTAAATATTGCAACTGCAAAAACTAGAATATAGGCTAATAAAAACAAAGTGGTACCAATATTTCCTAATAAATTTTGCAAATAAATTATTCCAAAATGTCCAAATACACCACCTAAAATTTGGTATGATTGATTAAATACAAAACCCAATAACAACGAAAGCCATATAACAGCAAAAAATGAATACCTTAACGTTTTAAAAATAGGTATAGGCTGAAGTTTGGTTAATAAATAAATACCAATAGATGTAAAAATTAAACAAAAAGCAAAAGAGGCTATTCCAAATCCTTTATAAAAAAATACAAACCCAAGCCATGCACCAAAAATACCCAATGCATTTTGTACTGATTGTTCATCGGCTAATTGAAAAAAACCAAATGTCATGGTTTTAACCAAGCTTTGGTCGGCTTGCCAAGTAAGCAAAAACGACAAACCTGCAATCAATAAAAACAACGAAAATAAAATCATGGTTATGCCCAATGATTTTAAAAAACGTTCATCATTTAAAAACGAAAATAACTTTAAAGAACCTTTAGTAGGGTTCTTAGTTGGTTTTTCTTTTTGTTCATCAGGCTCAGTAAAATCATTTACATCACCAAATAATATTTTATTTTCCTTAATTTTTTTTGCCATTTTTACTAAACGAAAATAAGATTATACGTGGTAACTTTTAAAGGTTTTTTCTAAACAAAATCTATTTGTTTGTATAATAATTGTATCAATTTTTTCATATTAAATTTTTAAAAAAAAGTTTACATTTATAATTTTTACCATGAGTTAGCTATTTTTCATGTCCAAAATTGACGAAGGCTACTTTAAAAATATAAAGCAGCCTTCTTATTTAAAAATTTAAATAATTTTTTTTCATTGATAAATGCCATTTAATTGCCAATATTTTAACATTTTATTTTAAGTAAAATTGGCTTTGCATTTATGCGGGTTTTCATGTTTTGGTTAATTAACATGAATAACGAAATACTAGCTAAAATTGTTACGGTTAAAGTTGTCATAATTCTGTTTGTTTTATAATTAACTAGTTGCAATCATTCAACCACGAATACAAATCACTGATAATTAATATATTATTATTGGGGTTCATGATAAATAATTCCAGTCTGAAACACCTTTGTATCAAAATGAAACTTTTTAAATTATGACGAATGAAAATTTGAATTAAGGTTGATGAGCGGAGCCTGATAGATAAAGGACGAAGCAAGAGTTATAAAATTCTAAAAAAATAAATATGACAAATAGAAAAGGCTACCTTAAATTAAAGTAGCCTTTTCTATTTATAACTTACTAACTTTTATTTTTTACCCATATTGTTTAAATCAACACCACGGCTTTTAGCCATATCTTCCAATTTTTGTTGGAATTTTGATTTAGTAACAGGTTTCTTTTTATTTTCTTGCAATTGGCTGTGTAGTTTCTTTTCATCTACAAAACCTTTAATAATCAATTGCTGTGCTATGGTTACCAAGTTACTTACAAAATAGTAGTAATTTAATCCTGCCGCAAAACTATTTAAGGTAAATAAGAAAATAACTGGCATAAACATACCCAACCATTTCATTTGACCGGTAACACCTGTAGCTTGATTATTATACATGGCATAAGCCACCGATGAAATAGTCATTAACAAAGCAAATAAACTTACGTGGTCGCCATAAAACGGAATGGTGAATGGTAAGTTCAATACATTATCAAAGGTTGATAAATCTTCTGCCCAAAGGAAACTTTGTTGGCGTAACTCAAAAGCCGAAGGGAAAAACTGGAACATAGCAAATAAAATAGGCAATTGTAATAGCACAGGAATACAACCACCAAATGGATTTACGCCTGCTTTTTTATACAACTTCATGTTTTCTTGCTGAATTTTAGTCATATCGCCATCGTTCTTCTCTTTTATTTCATCCATTTCTGGTTTTAATAAACGCATTTTAGCAGCACTTAAATAGCTTTTGTAAACCAATGGCAATAAAGCTGTTTTAATTAATAGCGTTAATAAAAGAATAATAATACCAAAGCTACCAATATATCTACTTAAAAAATCAAACACATTGATTACAATGTACTTATTTACCCATCTAAAAATACCCCAACCTAATGTTACAATGCGCTCTAACGAAATATCTAATTTCTCTAAAGTTTTATAATGGTTAGGACCATAATAAATTTTCATAGCAAAACTTTCGTTTGCAGTATGGTTGTAAGGAATGGTTAATTGAGAGCTAAATTTACGTAAGCTAGTTTTGTAAGGATCGTTTTTAGTTTCTAATACAGCATCAGTAAAGCCTTTATCAGCAATGATGGTTTGGTTAAAATACTGTTGTTTGTAACTTACCCAATGCACATTGCTGGTAATATTTTCTTTATTTTCGCTTCCTTCCGAAATTTTGGTAGGCTCATCATCCTTTATTCTATAAAAAATGGTTGATACACGCTCTTCAGCTTCACGTGTTTTTTCTTGAACTTTTAAGTTTACAGCCCAATTTAAATCAATACTGGTTTTATTACGTTGAATTACTTTTTCTAAACCTACTAGGTTTAAATTGTATTTCAACATATTATTATTTTCATCAAAAGCATATAATTGTTCAATGTATTGGTTATTGCCAATACTTACCTTCATACTGATGCTTTTTTTATCATCTGCTAATGTTGGCGTAAAATACAAATCAGCGGTATTGATTACTTTATTATCAACTGTCGAAAAATCGAACGATTGAACGTTTTCAGCACCATCTAATAAAACTAAATCTTTCTTTTCGTAAGTTTTGTATTTTTTTAATTCTACACGGTAAATACGTCCACCTTTATTACTTACAGTAATTTTTAATTCTTCGTTTTCAATGGTCGAAAATTGTTCAGTTCCTTTGGCATAAGCTGCAAAAGTTCCAAATGTTTGAACAGCCATATTCGAATCGTTGGCAGCAGTTAATACTGCATTGGTTTTGGCCGAATCAATAACTGTTTTAGCTAAACTGTCTTGTTGAACTTCGGCTATTTTTAAACTATCTTGTTGACGTTTGTAAGCCTCTATTTCTGCATCGCTAGGTTTTAAAAAGTAAGCCCAACCTACTAATAAGGCTAAAATTAGCGAAAAGCCAATAATCGTATTTCTATCTAACATATTTTTTTAAAAGGATGCAAATGTAATAAGTTACCTTGTTTAATAACTTAATTTACATTGCAAAGCAAAATTATTAATTAATTGATTTTAAACTATTTACCAATAAACTCAACGTTTAACGCATCGCCCCAAAGTTCTTCTACTGCATAAAACTCGCGTTTTTCAGTTTGGAAAATATGCGCTACCACGTTAAAATAATCTAATAAAACCCATTCGTTATTTTCTAAACCTTCGCGGTGCCAAGGAGTTTCGCCTGTTAATTTTTTCACTTCTTCGTCCACACTATGAGCAATAGCTTCTACTTGCTTATCGCTATCGGCATTACAAATTACAAAAAAATCGGAACTTGCACCACGTACATTGCGCATATCTAATATCTTAATATCTTGTGCTTTGCGCTCAAACATTCCTTGCGCTACTGCCCAAGCTAAAAACTCGGTAGGATCAGTTATTTTAGGTGTTTTTGCGGTTTCTTTTTTAGCACTTACTGCTTTTGAACTCACTTTTTTTGCAGCTACTTTTTTGGCTACTTTCTTTGCAGCTACTTTTTTTGCTGGTTTTTTATCAATGCTCATCTTCTATTTATCTTATCTATATTGCGCGCCAAAAATAGCTTTTAAAAACGGTTTTAAAAATTTGTTCCCAATTCATTTTAAATATCATTTCATAAATCAGGTAAATTCTACCAACAATTACATCAAAAACCTGAATGCCGAAAATGGTTTGTTGGTATACACTGCCCACCAAACGGCAGGAAGAGGCATGGCTAGCAATACTTGGGAAAGTGAACCCAATAAAAACTTGTTATGCAGTATTTTACTTGAATTTCATTTTGTAAAAATTGAACATCAGGCATATATAAACATGGCTATTAGCATTGCTTTACAAACAGTTATAAAAAATATTGCACAAAAAAACTGTTTTATAAAATGGCCAAACGATATTTATATAGAGAACAAAAAAATAGCCGGCATTTTAATTGAAAATGCCATTCAAGGAACTGTTTTAAAACAAACCATTATTGGAATTGGGCTCAATGTAAACCAAACTGTTTTTGAAAATAAAAATACCATTTCCCTAAAAAATATTTTAAATCATGATTTGGAAATAGAAGCCATTTTACACCAACTGACTGACAGAATAAATATTGTATATCAAACACTTAAGCAAGGTAATTACAGCGAAATTGCTGAACAATACAACCAACTTTTATACCGAAAAAATGAAATTTGCCAATTTATGGTAAACAACAAAATATGCCAAGGTACCATTGTAAATGTAAATAATTATGGTTTATTGCAAGTAATAATTGATAATAAATTGCAAGAGTTCGCGCACAAAGAAATTGCTATGATAAATGAGTTGTGAAATGTGAGTTGTGAAATGTGAGATGACAAAGAAATGAGAATTAAACCAAAAACTTCGAACTGTGAACTTCGAACTTAAAACTGAATCACACAAGGCGCGAAAAAACTATGAACTTAAAACTTCGAACTTCGAACTAAAAACTGTGAACTAAAAAAAAGAGTGAAAAACATTTGTATTGATATAGGAAACACACAAACTAAGTTGGGCATTTTTGATAAGTCAGAATTGCTCGATACTATTTTGCTGCCTGAACTTACCACAGAGTTGTTGGAACCTATTTTAATCAAATACGAAATTACACACAGCATTGTAAGTAATGTAAACAATAATTTGGAATCTGTAACTCAGTTATTGCAAGATAAAACTAATTATTTGCCTTTTAATCATTTTACCAAACTACCTTTTACCAACCAATACCAAACACCACAAACACTTGGATTGGATAGAATTGCACTCGTTGCTGCAGCAACTAATTTTGCCGCACAGCAAAACATTTTAGTAATAAGTTTAGGCACTTGTGTAACCTTTGAGTTTTTGAACCGTAAATTAACCTACTTGGGCGGAGCAATTTCGCCAGGATTAAATATGCGATTACAAGCCATGAATCATTTTACAGCAAAACTACCTTTGCTAAACTTTAGTGAGCCAACTCATTTTAATGGAAATACCACCGAAAGCTGCATGCAAAGCGGTGCTTTCTATGGCATTTTAGCCGAAATAAACAGCAGAATAGAATGGTATAAAAACCAATTTGGACCAACTGAAATACTATTAAGCGGTGGCGATTGTTTTTTGTTTGAAAAACACCTAAAAAATGCCTTATTTGCGCATCCTTATTTAACTTTATTCGGACTTAATAAAATATTAACCTACAATGTATAAAGCCCCTGCTAGGCAATTAACTATATTAAACAACAAAATAAGCTTAGGTTTATTGTTCTGTTTTTTATTCCAAAATTTTTACTCTAATGCTCAAAACCTTTCGCAAAGTCCATATTCTTTCTTTGGAATAGGCGATTTACAATACTATGGTTCGGCCACTTTAGGTAACATGGGACAAGTAAGCCAAGGTATAAGACGTGGTTATGATTTAAATAATTTAAATCCCGCATCATACAGTGCTTTAAAACAAACTAATTTAGAAGCAGGTGCCATGCTAAGTAATGGTACTTTGAAAAGTGGCGGTTCACAAATTAATAGCTCATTATCAGGCTTAACTTACTTTAATTTTGGAACTAACATTTCAAAACGTGGAATTGGAGTAGCTTTTGGTGCAGCACCATATTCAGCATTAGGTTATGATATTAAACGCAGTACTCCTATTCAAACCGACACTGCCGGAATTATCAATGCAACTACAACTCAAACAGGGGATGGAGGATTAAATAGAGCCTATATTGGTGTTGGTGCAAAAATCAACAAAAATTTTTCTGCTGGTGTGAATTTGGGATATGTTTTTGGACAGAATAATTCTAAAATTATTCAAACTGTTCCAACAGATTATTTTATGTTCAATTGGACTCAGGAGAGTAAAAATTATATCAATGGTTTTGTAATTGAATATGGTTTACAAGCTCATTTTGATAGTGTAAATATTAGTTTACCATTTTATAGGAATATCATTGATTCAAATGGTTTTGAAAGAAAGAAATTCACAACTTCTAAAAAATATCCAATAACAATAAATGCTGGATTTACTATTAATACCGAAACAAATATTGATATTATTCAAAGATATTCATTTAGAACTCTTTCGAGAGGTGGTATTGACAATTCTAGAGATTCTATAAAAACGGATGACAATAAAACAGGTAATATTACAATTCCAATGAGTTTACAATACGGAATAGCATTTACTAATAATTACAATTGGACTATTGCTGCCGATTTTGGTACCACTGCATGGAGCAATTTTAGTAGTTTCGGAATAAATAGAGGATTACAAAATTCATGGTTTTTTAAAACAGGTGCATGTTGGTTACCTGATGTGAAAGAGGATGCTAGAAATTATTTTAAACGTTTAGAGTATAGAATTGGTTATAGGGTTGAGCAGTCAAACATAATATTAGACAATCAATCGGTTAATATTAATGCATACAGTTGCGGAATTGGCATACCAATTGCTGAAAGAGATAGAAACAGAAAATTTTCTAGGGTAAATGTTGGTTTTGAATATTTAACTAGGGGCGCAAATACTAATTTAATAAACGAAGAATACTATAAGTTTACTGTTGGAATTGTATTTTCTGATAAATGGTTTATTAAATATAAATATGATTAATTTTTCTTTCAAATTCAGAACTATTTTAACCTTCAGTATTATTACCAGCATATTAGCTTGCAAAAATGATAATATAGAAAAAATACAAGTACTAACTGCTTCCGATAATTTACCAATAGAGGTTGGAACAAATATTTTATTAAATTATACCGATTCGGGCCTGGTAAAAGCGAAAGTATTCGCACCAACCCTCGAACGTTTTGATAATGATAAAAGTAATCAATCCATTATGAAAAAGGGCATCACTGCCTATTTTTACAACAATCAAAAAAAAATAACCAGTTACATTAAATCAAAATATGCCATACGCGATGACAGAGCTAGAACCATGACTGTTAAAAATGATGTGATTGTGGTAAATATTAAAGGTGATACTCTTAGAACAGAATTACTTATTTGGGATGAAAAAACCAATAAAATTAATACCAATGAAGCTGTTAAAATTACTACTCCTGATGAAATTATTTATGGAGATGGTTTAGAAAGTAATACAGAATTCTCTCAATACAAAATATTTAAAATTAAAGGAATAATTAGTTTAAAAAAATGATGGATAAGTGGATTTTAAGAAATTGGCTTGTGCTTGCTATAATATGCCTTTTAGTTGGTTTTTATATTTCCATTTTCGAAAACTTTGTAGAAGGAAAAGCTTACTTATACTTTATTCTTACCATTGTTTTTACTTTTATTTGGTTAAAGAAAAGGGGTAGTTTATAGTTTTATAAATTCCTTAAATAACTAAAAAT
The DNA here is from genome assembly GCA_013298895.1 of Bacteroidota bacterium. Classification (GTDB taxonomy): domain Bacteria; phylum Bacteroidota; class Bacteroidia; order UKL13-3; family UKL13-3; genus JAAFJM01. The sequence goes on from JAAFJM010000010.1 coordinate 37,763, forward strand.
AAAACACAAGCCAAACCACAATTAAAACAGGTAACAAATACGGAATACTGTATTTATAAATATATTCACCAAAACTTGGCATTTTTACACCCGCTTTATCAGCAATTGATTTAACCATAAAATTTGGTCCATTTCCAATATAGGTCATTGCTCCAAAAAACACTGCTCCGGTTGATAATGCGGAGAGAAATTCAATATTATTTGACTTTAAAAATAACTTTACATCATTTAAATTATCGATACTAAAACCAAATTTAGATAATACTACTGCAAAAACATTTAAGTAAGTTGGCGCATTATCTAAAACAGATGAAAAAATACCGCTAAACCAATAAGCTACACCCACAGTTATTTGATTACTTATTAATGGATTTTGTGCACTGTGTTCTAACCATTGTAAAGCTGGAATCATAGTTAAAAAAATACCAATAAAAAGCCATGCCACTTCTTTTATAGGTTCAAATGAAAATTCGTTACTTTCCATGGCATTTTTGTTACTAAATTTAAAACAAAAAAATGCTGAACTTAATTGAATTATTTCTCTTAAATACGATATTTTATTACCTTCCATATCAATATGGGGTAAACCATCTATAAGATTTGGATCAATAAAAATACTTATAATTCCAATGGCAAGCCAAACAAAATTACGTTTTCCATTGATTAAAATTTTATTAGTGTAATGAGAGCTCGTATCTACATCATCTAACTTGGTGTTTTTTCTATCCACCAAAAAGAAAACAAATAATATAAGAGAAATAGCTAGAAACCATTTAGGTAACAAATGTATAAAAGTCCATTCAAATGGCACACCTTTCAAATAGCCCATGAATAAAGGTGGATCGCCAATAGGAGTTAATAAACCACCTAAATTAGATACAATAAAAATAAAAAACACAATGTGATAGGGTTGAAGCCTGTATCTATTAATGCGCATAAAAGGTTTTATTAATAGTACAGAAGCTCCTGTAGTTCCTAATAAATTGGTTAAAATAGCAGCCAAAAATAAAAATAAAATATTGGTTAAAGGCTTACTTTCTACATCAATAAATGCATAAATACCGCCACTTGCCACAAATAATATAGTAAGTAAACTAATAAATGAAATATATTCTGCAATGGTTTCTAAAGAATGCGAAAAACTATCCATCATCAACCCATAATATAAAAAGACAACTGCTCCCAAACCAACACTAACTTTTTGAAAATGATGGTGCCAAAATTTACTTAAAAATATGGGGCCAATTGCAATTAAAAGTAAAAGTATAATAAATGGAAAAACCAATAAAAATGGAGGAAGTTGATGCATTATAAAAATTGAATGTTTGATTTAAAAATATTTTATTTAATTGCAAATAAATTAACACAGCAAATATGAAAAAACTATTCGTAATATTAACTTTTTTATTTTTAAGCACCTTAAACGTTCAACATATTTGTGCTAAACCAAATTTATGCTTTCAAAATAATATTGAAGAAGAAAAAATTAATAAACTTATTTTATTTATAGAAAAAAGCAATGCAGTTTTTATTAGAAATGGAAATGAATATGAAGCAAAAGAAGCTGCTGACCATTTAAGAATGAAAAGGAAAAAGGCAGGTAATAAAGTAAAAACAGCTAAAGATTTTATTGACCTAATAGCAAGTAAATCCTACATGAGTGGAGATGCTTATAAAATGAAATTTAGCAATGGTTCCATTATCAATACGCGAGATATGTTGTATAATGAGTTAAGAAAACTTGAACGAAATTCAAAATAAAAAAGCCAACCTTTTTTGTTAGAGGGCACTGAAAAAGTCCTTTAATATTTTAAACACTTTAGAAATATTAAATAAAGGCTCTGAGAATCGACTGTACGAGAGTAGTTGTGAGTCCCGACCCAATTACTTTAAAGAAAAAGAGGCTGTTTTCTAAGTTGAAAACAGCCTCTTTTGATAAACAGCCACTTTTTCAGTGCCCTCTTTTTGTTAGGGTCGGCTTTTTATTATTTATTAGTTTTTTCTTTTTCAAACTTTTCAGCATTCTCAACAAATTCTTTAATTTGGTTTGCTGCTATTCGCTTTGCTATCACTTTTTTATTGCTATCTAATATATAAAGCACTGGTGTGCTGTAAACATCATAATATTGTCTAAAATTAGTTTCATTCAATGGGTCATAAACATTTAATTTCCAAGGTAATTTTTGTTCAATTAAATACTTTTTCCAGTCATCTACACTTTCGGTTAAACTAACCGAAAATACATCAAACTTTAAAGGCAGTAGATTGGGTCCAATTTTATCTTTGGTTTTAATTTTCGAAAGAGCTAAATTTTTTTCAATTACATCCTTATTTATTTCATTGTATGCTTCTACTACCTTAGGCATTTCTTCTTTACAATGTCCGCATGTAGCATTCCAGAACATAACAAGTGTATATTTAGCATCCATATTATAAAGTGCATGATAACGATTGTTAGTGTCAAGCATATTTAAATTCTTAGCCTTAACACCAATTAAGTTATTACGTAATTTATCACATTTATCTTTCATTTTCCAAATCAATAAACTATCAACCCAATAAGCTTTTCCTTTAGCGTAGTAATTGTCAATTAAGTGCACAAATACAGCATCCATTCCCATGTATTGAGATGCTTCGTAATGGTTTGTGGTCCAAAACAAGCAAAACTTGAAATTTTCTTTTCCTCTACTCGCTTGCTTTAGCATTAAATCTGAACCAACAATAATACTATCAGGAATTTGTGGTACTACTTTTAACATATAGGTTTCGAACTTTGGAAAAAAAGTAGGTGTTCTCGTGATTCTTTCATCCGAAAAATCAAAATTATCGAAATAATGAGTTTTATAATATTGATATTGGAAATTAGAATCAATTAAATCACCTTTTGCATTTTTAGGTGCTTCAGGTACATCAATTTCCTGCATCATTTTAAAAATTTTACTAATTAAAAAGGTTGGATTAGTTTCTAAAATTCTTTTTCGTTCAGCATTTAAATCAGCCATTAATAATTTATATTCCGACATTAATTTATCTTCCTCTTCTTTATTTTTACTTTCTTTAGCATCTTTAATTTTAGGTTCCAAAATACTGGCTTTTTTACCTACTATACTTGTAAATTTAGTATATTCAAAAAATGCCACATTTTCAGGTGAATTTGTTACTTTCATGTTTTCAATGATGCCATTCGTATCTGTCTCTAGTGAAAAATTTTGTTCGGTAACTATAAAATCAAATAGTAACGATTTGTCAGCGGTTGCAATTAAATAAACTCCACCTTCTAAAGTTTTGTTATCCTTAAAAATCATTTTACCTTTCGCATCTGTTATAGCACTGTCTCGCAAATACTGTTTATCTCCAAAATAATACCCTAAATAAAACATCTTGTTGGGAAATCCTTTTAAAGTTATTGAAATTAAATGACCTTGAGGTTGATTTGTTTGAACTTTTTTTGTTTCAGGTTTTTGAGCAAATATTGCACAATTGAATACCGAGAATAAAATTAGTAGTGATATTTTTAAAATACGCATATATATATATTGTTATTTTTTTGGGGGTAAAATTAATAAAAATATAAGCCTATACACACAAGTTAATAAGTTTAATAAATTTTTAAGTTTAGCCTTTATACTTTTCGATTTATAAAAATAGTAAACATCATAAATTTTACATTTGTTAAAGCGCAAGTGTTTAATAGATTTGCCTGATAAAAAAACTAAACAGATAAAATAATAATGAAAAATATTACAGTAATTGGTTCTGGAACAATGGGAAATGGCATAGCGCATACATTTGCTCAATTTGGCTACCAAGTAAATTTAATTGATGTTAATGAAGCTGCTTTGCAAAAAGCATTGGCTACCATTGCTAAAAATCTTGATCGTCAGGTTGCAAAAGGCTCCATAACAGAAGCTGATAAAACGGCTACTTTTGCCAATATTACTACATATACCAATTTAAAAGATGCTGCAAGCAATGCAGATTTAGTAGTTGAAGCCGCAAGTGAAAATATTGCTATTAAATTAGATATATTCAAACAATTGGATGAAATTTGTCCAGCTCATACTATTTTAGCATCTAACACTTCGTCTATATCAATAACTAAAATAGCAAGTGTTACTAAACGCGCTGATAAAGTAATAGGTATGCACTTTATGAATCCGGTTCCAGTAATGAAATTGGTTGAAGTAATTAATGGTTTTAAAACAAGCGAAGAAGTTACTACCACAATTATCGAATTATCTAAAGCAGTAGGTAAAATTCCTGCTTTGGCAAATGATTACGCAGGTTTTATTGCAAATCGTATTTTGATGCCAATGATTAACGAAGCTATTTTCTGTTTACAACAAGGAGTTGGTTCGGTTGAATCAATTGATACTGTTATGAAACTTGGTATGGCTCATCCAATGGGTCCATTACAATTAGCTGATTTTATTGGCTTAGATGTTTGTTTAGCTATTATGAATGTACTACACGAAGGTTTAGGCGATCACAGATATGCACCATCTCCATTATTGGTAAATATGGTTACTGCTGGTAATTTAGGAGTTAAATCTGGGGAAGGTTTTTATGTTCATACCGCTGGTAGTAAAGAGTTAGTGGTTAGTGATAGATTCAAAAATCATAGATAATATCCAAAAACACCTTGCACTTTTAATCAGTTGCAAGGTGTTTTTTTATTAAAACTGGTTAGTTCTTAACAGAACCAAAGTACAAGCCTCAATTGGTTCAATATTATTTTGAATTAATAAATTTTCAAATTCCTTATTCTCAGTTCCGGGATTAAAAATTACTCGCTTAGGTTTTAAACTCACTACCTTATTAAAATAATCGGCTTGATTTTGAGGCCCAACATACAAAGTTACAGTATCAAATTCTTCATTAATAGGCCATTCAGTTTGTATTTCGGTTTCATTAATCTTTCCTTTTTTTAAGCCAAATGCAAAAACAGGATGTTTGTATTCCTTGAGCATTTCAGTTGCCAAGTAGGCATATCTATCAGGATTAGGGCTTGCTCCTATTACTAAAGTTTTTTTCATATTCAAAAATAGCAATCCTATCCTTCATTTTGTTATTTTCGCACACAAATTTTTATAAAACAATTACAATTATTCATTAATGAAAATAAGTTATAACTGGTTAAAAGATATTATTGATATAAATTCAACTCCTAACGAAGTGAGCCAAATGCTTACTGGTTGCGGATTAGAGGTAGAACATGTTGAAAATTACCAAAGCATTAAAGGTGGTTTAGACGGCATTGTTATTGGCTTTGTTAGAGAAAGAGAAAAACATCCAAATGCCGACAAATTAAGTGTTTGTAAAGTTGATATTGGCACAGGCGAAGATAAACAAATTGTTTGTGGAGCACCCAATGTGGCCGCTGGTCAAAAAGTATTGGTGGCAACAGTTGGAGCAACTTTATACCCAAGCAAAGGCGAACCATTCAAAATCAGTAAATCAAAAATTAGAGGCGAAGTAAGCGAAGGAATGATTTGTGCTGAGGATGAAATTGGTTTAGGCGAAAGTCATGATGGTATTTTAATTTTACCCGAAAACTACGAAGTAGGAAAACCTGCATCTGAATATTTTAAAGTTTATAACGATTTTGTTTTTGAAATAGGCTTAACAGCCAATAGAGGCGATGCTGCTAGTCATTTAGGTACAGCTAGAGACTTAAGGGCAATTACAAAGTGCGAAGTGAGAAGTGTGGATTTCGAAGTGCCGTCCATAAATAGCAGCCAGCAGCCAGTAGCCGTGACCATAGAAGATACCAAAGGTTGCAAACGTTACACTGGATTGAGCATTTCAAATATTGAAGTTAAACCTTCGCCTGAATGGATGCAAAACAGATTGCGCGCCATTGGTATTAGCCCTATTAACAATATTGTGGATGCTACCAATTATGTTTTACATGAATTAGGACAACCTTTACATGCTTTTGATGCTGATAAAATTAAAGGCAATCAAATAATAGTGAAAAAAGCCGTAGCTGGCGGTAAATTTACTACTTTAGATAAAACAGAACGTACCTTAAAAGGACACGAATGCATGATTTGTGATTCAGAAAAACCTTTGGCATTAGCGGGTGTTTTTGGTGGATTAGATTCTGGAATTTCGGATACAACCAAAAATATATTTTTAGAAAGCGCCTATTTTGATGCAGCAACCATTAGAAAAGCTGCAAAAGCACATGGTTTGAGTACCGATGCAAGTTTTAGATATGAAAGAGGAACTGACCCTAATATAACCGAAATAGCCTTAAAACGCGTTGCTAATTTAATTATTGAAATAGCTGGTGGTAATATTAGTTCAGCAATTATTGATATTTATCCAACCAAAATTGAAAATACAGTTATTGAATTTTCTTTGACCAAATCAAATCAATTAATTGGAAAAGAAATTGAAAAAGAGAGAGTCACACAGATTTTAACTGCTTTAGATATTGAAATAGTAGCTGATAAAGGTGATGTATTAACTATTTCAATTCCTCCTTATCGTTCTGATGTTACTAGACCTGCCGATGTTACTGAAGAAATTTTGCGTATTTATGGTTTAAACAATATTGAAATTGGGAATGATATTAAATCAACTATTTCGTACAACGAAACTGAACAAAAAGTTAAACTTAAAAATAATTTAGCTGATTATTTAAGCGCAAATGGTTTTAACGAAATTGCTACCAATACCCTAACAAAATCGGCTTATTACAGCGAGGATGAATTGCAAAATGCAGTTAAAATGTTGAATCCGTTAAGCAGCGATTTAGACATTATGCGTTTAAATATGTTGCCAAGTGTTTTAGAGGCTTTGCAATACAATAATAACCGTAAATTAAGCAATTTAAAGTTTTATGAGTTTGGCAAAACTTACTTTAAAGGCAATAAAACCGAAGCTGGTGGAATTAATTTACTAGAAAATTATGTGGAGCAATCGCACCTAGTTTTAGCCATGACAGGTTCTACTGAAAACGAAAATTGGAATCAAAATAACAAGCAAGCTAACTATTATATTATTAAAGGATTTGTTCAAAATATTTTAGCTAAAAGTAAATTAACTAAATTGGAGTTGGTGTTAACTGAAAATGTCAATTTTGATTATGCTGTAGCGGTAAATTACAAGCAAAAACAAATTGCTGTAATGGGAACTGTAAATCAAAAATTAGCTGATAAATTTGATTTAAATGCACCTGTTTTTTATGCTGATATCAATGTAGATTTATTAGTAGAATTAAACAAAAACGAAAAAACTACCATTAAGTTAGTTCCAGCGTTTCCAGCCGTTAGGCGCGATTTAGCTTTGTTGATTGATGATGCAATTAATTATGCTCAATTAGAAAAAATCGCAGTAAAAACAGATAGTAATTTAATCAAGCAAGTAAATGTTTTTGATGTATACAAAGGTGATAAAATAGAAAGCGGTAAAAAAAGTTACGCTTTAAGTTTTATGCTGCAAGATGAAAACAAAACCTTAACCGAAGATGAAATTGATTCGGTTATGAAAAAATTAATTAAGAACTTTGAAAAAGAAGTTGGAGCTAGTTTAAGAGCATAAAATTTATTGAAAACTGAAAAATGAATCAAAATTCATTGTTAACAACTGAAATAAAACTGAAAGTTTTAAAGCTGCTAGCGCAAAATAAAAAATTGAGCATTAGCAATATGGAGTTAAAAAATGAAAACGAGGAATTAAAAAAATTTATACAAAATCAAAAAAATAGTATAGAACAGTTAGAAGATAACAATAAAATTATTAAACTTGCGAGTGAAATGCATTTATCGGATTTAGAAAAAAAACAGTTGAAAACAGAATTAACTGAAAAAATAAAACTAATAGATGAATGTATAAAAATGTTAAGCACTTAAATTACTTAACAGTTTGAACGAAATATCAATAAATATCAGTATAGCTGGGCGTAAATATCCGCTAACCATTGCCGCAAGCGATGAGCAAAATATTAGGGCTATAAGCAAAATGATAAACGAAAAAGTGCAAGCCTATGGCGAACAGTTTTCGTTAAAAGATAACCAAGATGCATTGGCCATGTTCGCTTTAGAAATAGCTGCCGAGTATCAAAAAATAAGTTTGCAATTGGAAGCAAACACGGAGCAAACAAACAAAGAATTGCTTGAAATAAAGCAACTATTGGCTTCTGTTCAACTGTAAAAGCTAGTTTTAGCTGTTTAACTTTATTAATTGTAACTAATTGTTACTGTTGATGTTATGAATTAAAACAAAAAGTTAAACCAAAAACAAATGGAAATTTATTTAGTAGTAATTATTGCTATGCTTACATTTGGTGGAGGAGCTGTTATTGCATTTATTGTAAATAATAATTTGCTAAAAAACAAAGCTAACACCCTAATTAAAGACGCAGAAGCACAAGCCGAAATTAACAAAAAGAAAAAAGAGCTTGAAGCCAAAGAACGATTTATTCAGTTAAAATCGGAACATGAAAAAGAAGTAAACAAACGCAACAGCGAAATTGCTCAAAACGAGAACAGACTAAAGCAAGTTGAAAACAGTTTAAAGCAAAAAACGGAAGCTGCAACAAAAAAAGATGCTGAATTAGAACAAATCAAGCAAACTTTAACAAAACAACAAGAAACAGTAAAGTTAAAACAACAAGAAGCCGAAAAAGCATTATTAAACCAACAAAAGCAATTAGAGAAAATTGCTGGTTTAACTGCCGAAGAAGCTAAAAAACAATTGGTTGAAACTTTAACAGATCAAGCAAGAACTGAAGCCTTAAGTAGGGTTAAAGATATTGTTGACGAGGCTAAATTAACAGCTAATAAAGAAGCTAAAAAAATTATTTTAGGAACTATTCAACGTACTGCAGCGGAACATGCTATTGAAAATGCAATCTCTGTATTTAATATTGAAAGCGATGAATTAAAAGGCCGTATTATCGGTAGAGAAGGAAGAAATATCAGAGCATTGGAAGCAGCAACAGGTGTTGAATTTATTGTTGATGATACCCCTGAAGCAATTATTCTTTCATGTTTTGATCCCATCAGACGTGAAATTGCTCGTTTGGCGATTCACCGCTTGGTTACCGATGGACGTATTCACCCTGCACGTATCGAAGAAGTAGTTGCTAAAACTAAAAAACAAATTGAAGACGAAATTGTAGAAATAGGTGAACGTACTTGTATTGATTTAGGAATTCATGGTTTACACCCTGAATTGATAAGAATGGTTGGTAGAATGAAATACAGAAGTAGTTATGGCCAAAATCTATTAATGCACAGTAGAGAAGTAGCAAACTTATGTGCTACCATGGCAGCCGAATTAGGCTTAAATGTAAAATTAGCTAAACGTGCCGGTTTATTACACGATATTGGTAAAGTGCCAGATGACGATGCAGAAACTCCACATGCATTATTGGGTATGAAACTAGCCGAAAAATATAAAGAACATCCCGAAGTAGTAAACGCTATTGGAGCCCATCATGATGAAATAGAGATGACAAGTATGTTATCGCCAATTGTTCAAGCTTGTGATGCCATAAGTGGCGCAAGACCAGGTGCAAGACGTGAAGATACTGAAAACTACATGAAGCGCTTAAAAACCTTAGAAGATATGGCTTTAAGTTTCAAAGGTGTAGAAAAAGCATTTGCAATTCAAGCAGGACGCGAATTACGTGTAATGGTTGAAAGCGAAAAAGTTACTGATGAAGAATCAGAAATGATTTCATTACAATTATCTAACCGTATTCAAACTGAAATGACTTATCCAGGTCAGATTAAAGTAACTGTTATACGCGAAAGAAGAGCAGTAAATTATGCTAAATAATAAAATACAACTAATAATTTTCAAAAACTGTAAGCACTTAAAACTGCTTACAGTTTTTTTAGTTTTGATGCTATTTAGTTTTAAAACAGCTAACGAAAACTTTGAAAAAATTAGTGTTACTATGCAAAGTAAAAAATCGGCTAAAGGCAAACTAATTGTAACAAATGCCGATATTTTTTACAATGTAGATGGCAAAATGGTTACACATGTTTTATCACCAATTGAAACAATAGTAATTAATAACTCTAAAGGCGATTTAAGTATTTATAATCCATCAGAAAATTCTGTTTATAAAGATTTTAACTATATGCAAAGTACAGAAACATCAACTCTATACTATTTTTTAAAAGATAAAAACAATGAATTGGGACTTCGTAGTTTAGGTTTTACATTAAAAGGCACCAAATTTGAAAATGGTTATATGATTACAACTTGGATGCCTTCCACTAATTATATGAAACTTTTTAGTGCAGTTGAATTAGTTTACCAGCAAGGAAAACCAGTTTTCACTAAGTTCATAAACAATAAAAATCAAGTTATTAAACGCAGCTATTATTACAATTATTCAAAAGTGTTCAATATCAATTTTCCATTGGCAATTACTCATATAAATTATTTTGAAAATGGCGATTCAACAGTAGAAAAAACAGTTTTTTCAAATGTTAAAGTAAATGGAAATGTAAGTAGTTCGTATCTAGATTTTACTATTCCATCTAATGCAAAATTGATAAAAATTGAGAAAAAATGAAATTTTTACTACTTACATGCTTGATGATTTTTATAAAAACTACTGTATTTGGGCAAATAGCTAAATCAGATTTGTTTTTAATTAAAGAAAAAAACGAAAGTATAATAATTAAAAAAAATATCAGAGAATATACCAATTTAAGTAAGAATAAATGGCAAGTATATAACCCAATAAATTTAACATTTTCAGGACTTATGTTTTTTTATCAAAATGTACTTTCAAGTCAAGTAAATGCCGGTTGTATTTATTCGCCCTCATGCAGCGAATTTTCAAAACAATGTATAAAAAAACATGGACTTGTTAAAGGCATTTTTTTATCAGCCGATAGGGTTCAAAGATGCAATAGAATAACAGCCTTAGGATTGAATATTAAAAATTTAAATTCTCAATTTAAGTTTCCTGACAATCCAGAAGAATATAGTTGTAAACACTGATGAACATTAGATTCAAAATATTTTTCTTGCTATTTATCGCGGGTTTATATTCCAAAGCCCAAAGCCAATTTGATTATACTTTTTATAAAAATTTAATCAATCAAAAGGAACAAGATTTAGCTCTTCTTTATTTAAATAATGCATTATCCGTAAATAGCCTTATACAAAAAGATAGCATTCATTATTTAAAGGGAATTCAATTTTATGAAAAAAAACAATTTGATTCCTCAGAAATAAATTTTCAAAAAATAAGTAATTCATCCCCAACTTTTAATCACGCTAAGTTGGTTCAAGTTATTGCTTTAAGCTTTTTAAACCAGCCCGAATTAGCTATTTCTAAAAGTTTAAATGCTGTTTCAAATAGCGATACCGTGATTAAACAAATAAAAATATTATTACTTGCTTCAAATGCAATTATTCATAAAAACTATTCAAGTTATGATTCTTTAATTTTACAAATAAATGATTCATTGTATATTTATAACTCATTACAAACTACTTTAAACAAATGGAGTAAAAAAAGAACTCAAAAAGTGAAAAGTGGTTTTGTGGCAGGAATATTTTCGGCAGTTGTACCTGGTTTAGGAAAAGTTTATGCAGGTAAAGGTTTTGATGGCCTTAGTACGTTTTTTACACATGTACCTTTGGTATTTATACTTAATGAAAGTTTACAAAATTCAGGTGTAAACTCTGGTAGATTTATAACATTCGCATCTATAACATCCTTATTTTATATTGGAAATATTTTAACAAGTTATCATGATGTAAAATTAAGTAGAAAGGAGGTTGATTTTGAAAGGAAAAATGAAGTACTGCTTCAGTGTAATATTATGCTGCGCAACTATTTTAATTAATGCACAAAGCAATAATTTAAACAATTTACAAACTGAACTAGCATATGAGCAAAAAATTTTTAAGAACATAAATAACTTAGACAGTTTAAATATACTTTTTTTCAAAAAAGCTATTTATCTAAAGGAGCAAAAAAAATATGGTAAAGCCATACAAACATTGAATAGAATTAATGAAAACGATTTATCAGATTCAAGTAAATTTAGACTTTACTATGAGCAAGCCATATTGAATTATTTAACCAATAATTACAATGAAGTTGAATTAAATTTAAATAAAACCAAATACTTCATTAGTGATACTACTTTTCATAATAAACTAACTTTACTAGAAATACTTAATTTAAACAATTTACAAAGATGGGGGGAAAGTAAAGTTCTACTAATTTCTGAGTTAAAAAATAAAAGTGATAGTAACATAATAAATGAATGGTATAAACAAGCATTAAGCTTGAAATTAAAAAAAGTAAAAACTGCCCAAACATTACAAACCTTTTTACCAGGAACTGGCCATGTTTATGTTGGAAAAACTACACATGGAATTATAAATGCAGGTTTAATTTTATCGGGTTTAACTTGGGGAGCTTACAACTTTTATTATGGTTATTATGTAACAGGAGTTTTTACAGGTTTCTTTATTTCGTATGTTTTTTATTCAGGTGGTATTGCTTATGCCATAAATAACGTTGGGAAATATAATACAATGAAGATTAATCAGATTAACAGTGATTTAAATAAAAAAATTATTGAAATTTTAGAACCATAAAAAAGCCCAATCAATAAATTTGATTGGGCTTTTTTATTTTGTAGTTAATTAAAACTACCACATAAAGAATTTAGTATTATCCTCGTATTTTCCAATGTCGTTTTTAATTGCTCCTACTAATAAAACAACCCAATCAACAAAAGGAACAATTCCAAAAATTCCACCACATGTTAAAATGTAACCAATACCAGTTAAAGTAGCTGTACCTAAGTAAAAACGGTGAATACCTAATTGACCAATTATGGTACATAAAGCAAATGCAACCCAAGCATTGGCACCACCTGTAACTTTAGCTTGTTCAGTTGGAACATTAGGTAAAATTGAATTTACATAATCTAATGTAACTGGGGCAGCATCGCAAGAAGCAAAAACAGCCTCTACAGCATTGTCGTTAATTACATAATTTTCAGCTTTTACTGAAGTTGTGCCAGCAATAACCATTACTGCTAAAACACTAAAAATAGTTAAGATTTTTTTCATATTCTTTTTTATAAATGAATTTGCAAAATATAAATTGAAATTGAAAAAACAAAAAAATAATTAACTTACCACATCATAAATTTTGAATTGTCTTCATATTTACTTATATCATTATTAACTGCATTCGCTATTAACAACACAAACCAATCTATTGTGGGAATAACTCCAAAGCATCCTCCACAAGTTAATATATAAGCGAACCCTGTAAAAGGATCTGTTCCCATATAAAACCTATGTATTCCAAGTGGACCCAGAAAGGTACACAACGCAAAAGCAACCCAACCATTAGCATTTCCTGTAAGTTTAGCTTTTTCATTTGGAATATGAGGTAAAATTGAGTTAGCATAATCTAAGGTACCAGATGCAACATCGCAAGATGCAAAAACAGCTTCTACAGCATTGTCGTTGATTACATAGTTTTCAGCTTTTACTGAAGTTGTGCCAGCAATAACCATTACTGCTAAAGCACTAAAAATTCTTAAGATTTTTTTCATATATTTAAATAATTTTGCAAATTAAATATTGCATTTAATAAAACAAACAACATGAAAAAAACATTTCAACAAATAAACTAAATGTAATATAATAAATTTTATTACCTAGCACTTGGAGCCACTTCCAAACTTTCAAATTCATTATTAAAGTATTTGTAATGCGCTGTCATAGCAATCATTGCAGCATTATCAGTACAATATTCAAAAGCAGGAATAAAGGTTTTCCATTGGTATTTTTTTCCAGCATCTTCTATCGCTTTTCGTAAGCCACTATTAGCCGAGACCCCACCTGCTAATGCAATATTTTTTATGCCTGTTTGTTTACTAGCTAAAACCAATTTTTTCATCAGATGAGTAACAATACTATGTTGTATAGATGCACATAAATTATCCCTATTCTCCTTAATAAAATTTTCGTTTTTAGCCATTTCATTTTTTAAGAAATATAAAAACGAAGTTTTTAAACCGCTAAAACTGTAGTCAAGTTCAGGAATATTGGGTTTAGCAAATTCATAAACCACATTTCCTTGTTGGGCATATTTATCAATTAATGGCCCACCAGGATAAGGTAAACTCAACATTTTTGCTGCTTTATCAAAAGCTTCGCCTGCCGCATCATCAATGGTTTTTCCTATAATTTCACTTTCAAAATAATTTTTAAAAACTGCAATTTGTGTGTGACCACCACTTACGGTTAAGCATAAAAATGGAAAAAGAGGTTTAGGCTCGTCAATAAAATGAGCTAGAACATGCGCCTGCATATGGTTAACTGCTATAAGCGGAATATTTAATGTTTGTGCTAAGGATTTTGCGAAACTACAACCAACCATTAATGAACCAATTAAACCTGGGTTTTGTGTAAATGCTATTGCGTTCAATTCAGATAATTGAATATTAGCTTGTTTTATGGCCACATCTAAAACAGGTACTATATTGGCTTGATGCGCCCTGCTGGCCAATTCTGGAACTACACCACCATATTGTTCATGTACCTGTTGTCCTGCAACTACATTGCTTAATATTTTTCCATTTTTTATAATAGAAACAGCAGTATCATCGCAGCTTGATTCGATGGCAAGTATAGTAATATTGGTTAATGACATTTTATGGTTCAAAATTTGACAGGTGTAATTTATTCCAATCAGAATAAATTATTATATATTTGGCAAAACTACATTGAAAAAGCTATTAATTAAAATATCGTACACAATTATAGGAATTTTCTTTTCCCTATTGCTATTGGGCTACCTTATTTTTAACAGTGGAACTTTTCAAAATTTTATAATCCAAAAAGCTGATAACTACTTAAGTAAAGCCTTTAAATGCGAAATTTCAATTGGTAGATTTAATTACGATGGTTGGACAACTTTTAGTTTGGATAATATTTATTGGGGCGATCAAAAAAAGGACACTTTATTTTTTGTAAAAAACTTACAGTTTGATTTAGGTGGAGTTGAACTTGACTCAAGTAAGTTTACACTTTCCAAAGTAAATATTAATGGAGGTATGTGTAAAATAATTACTTACCCCGATAAAACTTTTAATATTGATGTTTTATTCAATATTTTGGATCCAAATGATACCATGCCACCCGACCCCAATGCTCAAAAATTTAAACTTATTTTTGATGAGGTAAATGGAAAAAACTGTAGGTTTAAAATGATTGATTATACTGCAAAATGGGATCAGCCTGGGTTTAATCCTTTTGATGAAGATTTTTACAATATTGACATCAAAGCTTCGCATTTTAAAATTATTGAAGACTCGCTTCATTTTTTTTTACAAAACTTAAGTGGAATGGAAAAAGGTGGTTTGCAAATAAAAAAGATGGCTTGCAAAACTATCATTTCGCCTACCACCATGGAGTTTGCCAACCTTGATTTACAGCTAAACAAAAGTAAAATTAAGGATTATGCTTGTATGCGCTATGCTAATTACGATAGTATGGCCAATAATTTTATAAGCAATGTTAAGCTTGAAGCCAATTTAAAACAAAGTTACGTGCACATATCCGACATAGCATTTTTTGCACCGCTTTTAAATCAATATGATTACGATGCTACCATAACTGCAAAAATTAAAGGTACTATTGATAATTTGAGCATGAAAAATGGCCATTTACGTTATGCAAATAATACCGAATTTAATGGCAGTGCTAGTTTAAGTGGCTTACCCGATATAGACCAAACGTTTTTTGAAATTAAAGCTGATTATGCCACTTCAACTAAAAAGGAATTAGATAAACTTGCGGGCATGTTATTACCAGCCGAATTAGAACGCTTTGGTTTGCTAAAATTTAAAGGCAGTTATACTGGTTTCTATAACGATTTTGTGGCTTATGGAAATTTAGAAACTCCTTTTGGAAATATCAGTTCAGATTTAAATATGAAACTTACAGATGATGCTTTGCAATCAATTTATTCAGGAAACTTAAACTTAACTGAATTTAATTTAGGTGCATTGTTAAACGATACCAAACAGTTTGGAATGGTAAGTCTAACAAGTGAGTTAAATGGAAAAGGATTCAACTTAAAAACGTTAAAAGCAAATACCACTACCACAATTAAAAACTTTACTTATAATAATTACGATTATAAAAATATTAGCATAATTGGTGATTTTGACCGAAAGTATTTTAACGGTAAGCTTGAAATAAATGATGAGAATATTGGTTTTAATTTAGTTGGTAAAGCAGATTTAAACAAAAAAATTCCAGAATTTTTATTTGAAACAAATATAAACCAAGCTCATTTAAAAACACTCAATTTATACGATAAAGACATAATTTTAACAACCAAAATTAAGGGTGATTTTGCTGTAAAAGATATTGATAGAAATAATGGTGAACTTAATATTAGTAACACCTCTTTAGAATACAACCATGTTGATTATACAATTAATCAAATTAAAGTAAAATCAAGCAATGCTGGAACTGAAAACAGAAATTTGGTGCTAAAAAGCGATTTCCTAAATGCTACTATTAATGGAGAATATAATTTTTTAAGTCTTTACAAATCCTTTAACAACATGCTATGTAAAGTGGTGCCTAATTATTTATCGCCATATAAAAACGAAGAAATTACCAAACAGAACTTTAGCTTTGATTTAGCTTTAGATAATACTCAAAAACTAAATGTATTATTTTTTCCTGACTTAGATATAGAGCAACTTGAGCTAAAAGGTAATTTAAATAATTATAAAGATAAAGCCGAGGTGCTTGGTTATGTTGAAACATTTAGATACAAAAATTATCTGTTAAATGATTTAACCTTAAAAACAGAAATTAAACCCAATAATTCAGCTCAATTTTTATTTGCTATTTCAAAGTTTGCCCAAAATGATACCATTTTGATGAAGGAGTTTGCATTAAAAGCTAGTGGGGCAAACAATAAAGCGTTACTACAAGTCATTGTTCAAGATACAACCAGTTTAATTTATGCTAACCTAAACAGTGCAGTCAATTTTTTACCAAAACAAGTTCAGTTTAAGTTTAACGAATCTAACATCATCTATAGTCAATCAAACTGGAAAATAAATCCGGATGGAGAATTAAATTTATACGACTCATTGATTAAAATAGAACAAGTATCATTAAGTAGTGGCAAACAATTGATAGCAATAAATGGGCAGGTTAATCAAAAAACTAGCAAAAAGAATTTATTGGTTTCGTTAACCGATTTTGAACTCAACAACCTAAATTTACTTTATCCTAATTTATACATTAACATAGAGGGGAAAAGTAATGGTAATCTTTCATATCAATCGTACCAAGATAAGAATATAATAAATGGAAATGTAGTTGTAAATAACTTAAAATTGGATAACGACACCATTGGTGATATTGAGTTAATAAGTAATTTTGATGATAAAAATAAACGACTTTCGTTTGATGCAACTGCTTTAAACGGTAAATTAAATAATTTTGAAGCCAGTGGTTATTGGTTAGTTAATACCAACGTAATTGATGCCAATGTTAGCTTTAGTGAGGCCGATGCAAGCGCCTTTCAATCGTTTGGTAAAGATTATATAACCATTTATAAAGGTAAACTAAGTTTAAAAGCATTGGTGAGTGGAACATTAGATAAACCAGATATTGATGGCGTTTTACAAGTAAATAATTTACATACCAAAATTAACTATTTACAAACTACTTACCATTGCACCAACACCATTCATTTTAATAAAAGTATCATAGAGTTTGTACCTTTTGAAATGATGGATATAAATAACAATATTGCCAAAGTAAATGGCAGTATCAATCACCATAATTTTAACAGATTTGACTTTGATATAGATATCAAAGACTTTAATAACTTAATGGTTTTGAACACCACTAGTAAAGATAATTCGCTTTACCATGGACAAGCATTTGGAAGTGGAAATATGTCGATTAAGGGTCCCTTAAATGATATTGCACTAAACATAGAAGCTGCTACCGAAAAAGGCACCAAAGTTACTATTACTCCATTTGGTGTAAGCGATGGTGAAGATGAAACACTGATGCACTTCAATTCAAAAGATACCACCAAAAAACTTTTAATAACAAGGCAAGAAAATTTAAGTGGATTTTCAATAAATTGTTTAATAAAAACTAGGCCAAATGCTGAAGTAGCAATTTTGTTAAATGAACAAACTGACGATAAAATTAGAGCTACTGGCTTAGGTGATATAAAACTTGAACTTACGCGACAAGGCGCATTTAATATGTATGGCGAGTATAATGTAATTGAGGGCGACTATATTTTTACTGCATTAAATATTGTACCAAAAAAATTTAAATTACAGAAAAGTAACATAAATTGGAGTGGCGACCCATTGAATGCTCAGCTAAATATTGTTGGTATTTATAAGTTAAGAACTACAACAAGCGAACTTACAGGTAATAATGCAGCTGCCGCTCAAAATACGAACGGAACAGCAACAAGTGACCCCAAAACTACAGTTGAAGCAGTTATGAATATTAAAGGATCATTATTACAACCTCAATATGTATTTGATTTAAATTTCCCTGATATTGATAATTCAATGAACAGCAGCAGTATTTCTGATTTAAATTTAGCAGTCAGTAATTTACGTAAAGAGCCAGAAAATATGACTCAGCAAATTATTAGTTTAATAGTTTTTGGAAGATTTACGGCAATTAATTCGGCTAATTCAGCCACTGCAGGAATAAATAATAATATTGGAATTAATACCCTTTCTCAAATAGCGTCAGCTCAAGTTACCAATATAGTAAATAAGTATATACCTAATTTTGACTTAAATGTTGATCTTATAAACAGTACAGACCAAACTAGAAGAAATATTATTATATCCGCTAGTAAGAAATTACTTAATAATAAATTGGAAGTACGTGGAAGTTTTGCTACCGATAATTCACAAAATAATATTTTAGCACAATACAATATTTCACAAAATGGAAATTTTAAAGCAAGAGCATTTAACCGCTTTACAACAGATCCAATTTTTAATAGAAACATAACCACTCAAGGTATTGGATTGTACTATCGCAAAGAATTTGATGGCATAAAAGATTTATTTAAAAAAAGAAGTTATTAGTTTTTAATATAAAGAAGTAAACCTTAAAAAGTTGTAATTTTTTAAATAATAAACATTTGTTAAACATGGATAAACATTTTATGGTTCAATCATTTTGTTAACTGTAAGCATCATATTCATGGTTTTTAACCTAATGAAAGAAATTAATTTTTCGGTTATAGAACTTTTCAATCAATGAGTTCGAGAGAAAACTTGATTTATGCCAATAAATTGTCAGCTAAATTTTTAGTATATCTTTTTTCAATATTATTTACTGTTTCAATTATGTGTAATTTACAAGGTATAGATTACGAAAAATATTATTGGGCAATTTGTGGAGGAGGTATATTAATATCAATGTTTTACATTGAATAAAAATTGAAATTTGGTGAGAAAAAGTTTTAATTACTACAATAACAATTTTTAACCAAGGTGGATTCCTTACCAACCTTCAAAAAAGTTCAATCATTTATTTGGTTGAACTTTTTTTATAATAAATACCTTTAAAATACTGTTATTTGCAAACAGAATAATCTGCGTTTATAAGCGAGTCCCGATAGCTATCGGGATGCGAGGAACCAAAAAAAAATAATACAACATTGAGCAAGAGAAAATTTAAACCATACGTTTTAGAAAATATTGAAATAATCAATGCTGGTAGTGAGGGAAAAGCTATTGCAAAGCACGAAGGACAAGTAATTTTTGTTGATTTTGCTGTTCCTGGAGATATAGTAGATTTATATGTTCATAATAAAAAGAAAAGTTTTTGTTTTGCACGAATTCATAAAATTGTAAAACCTTCAGATGAACGTATAGAACCTTTTTGTGCTCATTTTGGAACTTGTGGTGGCTGTAAATGGCAGCACATGAGTTACCCAATTCAATTAAAATACAAACAGCAACAAGTAATTGATGCTTTTGAACGCATTGGTAAATTTCCTTTTCCAACTCCTGAAAATATAATTGGTTCAGCTCAAACTCAGTATTACAGAAATAAATTAGAGTTTACATTTACAGATAAAAAATGGCTTGAAACACTTGATAACAAAGACGAATTAAGCGTGGCCGAACATAAAGGTTTAGGTTTTCATATTCCTGGAAAATTTGATAAAATTTTGGATGTTCAAAAATGTTATTTGATGGACGATTTCCATAATCAAATAAGAAATACCATTAAAGAATTTTGTGTAAATCAAGGATTTGATTTCTTCAATGCCCGCAGCCAAGAAGGATTTATGCGCAATATGATTTTGCGTAATACCAGCTTAAACGAGTGGATGTTAATAGTTGTTTTTAAACAAAACGATGAAGAAAAAATAAATGTGTTGATGGAATATTTAAAAAATACTTTCCCTCAAATAACCTCATTGTTATATGTGGTAAACGATAAAATGAACGACACCATTCACGATTTGGATGTGCATGTTTATGCAGGAAAATCATACATGGTGGAGCAATTAGAAGATTTGAAATTTAATATTCAACCTAAATCGTTTTTCCAAACCAATACTGAGCAAACTTTTAATTTATACAACGAAGCGCGTAAAATGGCCAATATCCAAAGCCATGAAACAGTTTACGATTTATATACTGGTGTGGGTTCAATAGCTAATTTTGTAGCTAAACAAGCGTTAACAGTTGTGGGTATTGAGTATGTGGAGCAAGCAATTATTGATGCTAAAGAAAACTCAGCCATCAATCAAATAAACAATACACACTTTTATGCAGGCGATATGAAAGATGTGTTGAATGATGAATTGATTGCAAAGCATGGCAAACCTGATGTAATAATTACTGATCCACCTCGTGCAGGAATGCATCCTGATGTAATCAATAAAATGTTGGAATTACGTGCTCCTAAAATTGTGTATGTAAGCTGTAATCCTGCTAGCCAAGCGCGTGACATAGCTATGATGCAAGAAGTTTATAAAGTAACCAAAGTGCAAGCGGTAGATATGTTTCCGCATACGCATCATGTAGAGTGTGTTACGTTATTAGAGTTGATTTAGGAGAATTGTGATTTTTGATGTGTGAAATATGAGATAGAGGTTGAGAAATGTGAGATGAGATGTGAGAGATGAGCGTTGAGAATTGAGAAAAATGAGTGCTGAGAACATTAACCTTGTAATCTTTCAAACCTTGTAACCTTCTACACCTTGTGATCTCTAAATCTCTAAATCAAAAAATCTTTAAATAAAATAATGAATAGAACTTATATTTTATTAGGAACCAATTTAGGTGATAAAAGGGCCAATTTACTAAAAGCTGTTGAACTTATAAAAAATCATTCTTTATTAACAAAACAATCGAGCATATATGAAACTGCGGCTTGGGGTAATACCAATCAAGATAATTTTTACAACCAAGTAATTGAGGTAAAAACTGAATTATCTGCTAATGATTTGTTGCAAACGCTTTTGCAAATAGAAATCCAAATGGGAAGAGTGCGCAATCAGAAATGGGAAGCGAGGATAATTGATTTGGATATTTTATATTATAACCATGAAATAATTGATACTGAAAATTTAAAAGTTCCGCATCCTTATTTGCATGTTCGGAGGTTTACTTTAGCACCATTGGTTCAAATTGCTCCCGAGTTTTTGCATCCTGTTTTTAATAAAACCAATACAGCACTTTTAGAAAATTGTAGCGATAATAGTGAGGTGAAATTGGTATAAATATTATTAAGTTTACATAAATTATTTAATTTAAAACGTATTTTCGTTACTCAATAAAATAGCTTATTATGAAATTGACTCTCCAATTATTGTTTATCCTATTTTTAGGTTTTAGCGAAATAAGTGCACAGATTAGACCTTTTCAAGGCATTTATAATTTAGATAGTTGTGATTTTGAAAGTGTTGCTTGTCAATATGTTAGTTTTACAAATGATAGCAATAATGTTTGGCAATTAGGTAAGCCCAATAAAGTGCTTTTTGATAGTGCTTATAGTGGAAATAATGCAATAGTTACTGATACAACTAATTCTTATCCGGTAAATAATCATTCATATTTTGATGTAAGAATTGTTTCAAAAAATAATGCCCCTTATGGCAATAGAATTATAAGTTTTAAACACAAATTTGATACTGATAGTTTAAAAGATGGCGGTTATATTGAAGTATCTTATGATAATGGAAATACTTGGAACAATGTTATCTATCAAAACGGTGATCGTAAACCTGCATTTTTTGCAACAGAAAATATGTACTCAAGTAATGATTCTTTATTCAATGGAAAAGTAGGGTTTTCTGGAAAATCAAAAGGTTGGATTTATTCTCGTATTCAGTGGGTTTGGGTTTTTGTTATGAAACAATATTCTGATACCATTATTTTACGATTTAATTTTATGAGTGATTCAATTCAAACTAATAAAGCAGGTTGGATAATTGATGATTTCATGATTTCATATGTTGATCAAGGTAGTGGAGTAAATAACATTTCGAAACGTGCAACTTATTTAGAAATATCGCCCAACCCAATAAATGAAAATACTAAAATCAATTTAATTGGAACTATTGGATCTAATTACAACATTACTCTTTTAAACAGCTTAGGGCAAACTGTTAAAAATATTGATATTATTGATCAACAGGCTATTTTAAATAATCAAAGTTTAAAGCAAGGACTTTATTTTGTTCAATTAAAAAAAGAAGAACAAGTGTTAGAAACTAAAAAAATAATAGTAGAATAATTTTTGCTAATATTTTCTATATAAATACGCTATTCAATTCTAAATCTGAAAGAAATTTTAAAAACTTTTGCAATTGAAATTAGTTAAAGGTTCAAAGAATTATAGCTCAACAGAACTAATCTAAATTGGCAAAAACCTCGTCTAAATTTAAAACAAAACCGGGTAAAATAGGGGTGATAATTTTATCGCCAAGCGTGAGTAGTTTAGAAGGTTGGTATTTTCCATTTACCAGAGTATAAACCAACATGGTTTGGCTTTCAGGCTCAATTATCCAATATTCTTTCACAGCAGACTCTTCATAAACTTCATATTTGTTTTGAAGTTCCTTTTTATTATTTCCTTTCGATAAAATTTCAATAATTAAATCAGGAGCTCCAATGCAGCCAGCATCGTCTAATTTAGTTGGGTCGCAAATTACACAAATATCGGGTTGAACTACTGTAAATATATCTTCGTTTTTTCTAGATTTTACCGGTAATCTCACATCAAAAGGTGCAGAATAAACTTTACATTTTTGTCCTTCTAAAAGATTGAATATTTTACTACTAATTCTTATAGAAATAGTTTGATGCACTCTTTTTGGAGCACTTAGTTTATAAACTCTTCCTTTAATAATTTCAACCATTTCATCCATGGTCCATTTAAGGTAATCGGCATACGAGTAGTTAACATACGATAAGTCAGGCTCATTTACTTCCATAGAATGATTGATTTTTATAGTTCAAAAATAGAATAAATTTATTGAACTACAAGTCCATTTTAACTTGTTCAACAACCTTTTTACTAACCTTTTTTGTAGCTTTTTTCTTGCGTTTAAATGTTGATTCTCTATCCACTACACCATCGCCAAGTTTAACTTCTTCTTCCGTATTACGGTGTGATAATTTGTTCAAAATTTCATTTACCTCAACCTTTGAAGCTTTTGATTTTTTGAGTGCCCACAAATTATTGCTAGCAATTTTGGTGCTTGTTTTTAAATCAACTTTTGGTGCTGGATAATCTTTACCGATTATACAATTAAATGTTTGTTGCTGTTCCAAATTCATTAACCAAGGCTCATGTATAAATTCTTTGGGAACATAAGATAACTCAGGAATCCATTGTTTAATAAATTCTCCATTTTCATCGTGGTCGTACGATTGTTTAATGGGGTTATAGGTTCTAATAATATGAACGCCCATGGTGGCAGCTTGCATTTGAAACTGTGGGTAATGTATGCCAGGTTCAAAATCCAAAAATTGTTGTGCTAAATGATGCACGCCAAAGCGCCAATCTTGCCATAAATTATGCGTTAAAAAACTAACTAACATGGCTCGCATTCTAAAGTTCAAATAACCAGTAGCAATAACCGAACGCATACAAGCATCAATAAGCGGATAACCCGTATTTCCTGTTTTCCATGCGGTAACAAAAGCCTCATTTTTTTCGGTTCTAATTGAATTGTAAGCTGAGTTTACATTATTAAACTCCATACTACAATCGGTTTCAAACTTTTGAATAAAATGGCAATGCCAATGCAATCGAGCTATAAAAAAGTTAATAGCTCTTTTGTTAGCATTAGGTTTATTTTTAGTTGCCATTACTGCTTGGTAAACCATGCGCATACTTAAATTTCCCCACGCTAAGTAAGGTGAAAGGCGGCTACAACTTTTACGTGCCAAAGCCGGTTTTGAAATATGTTTGGCATAATTGATATGCCTTGTTTCTACAAACGACTGCAAATATTGTAAAGCATAACTTTCGCCCCCAGGTTGAAAATTTTTATTATACGTTTTTACTGTTTCATCAAAATTATAAAAATGAAGTTCCTTGAGTAATCTTTCGTTTGGAATGAGTAAATTAAGGTCAAAACCATATTGTGATGAATTCATGGTCTTTATCCATTTTTTATTCCAATCATTTGGGCGGTATTTCAAACCTCTAATAATGCCATCTCGCTTACATTCGGTCCAAGTAATATTGTTTTGCTTAAATAAATTTGCCATTAGCTTATCGCGCTTGAAGCTCAGGTTATTTCCAATTTCTTGATGGCTAAATACATATTTTACATCAAACTCATTGCCAAGCAAACTGAAAACTTCATTGGCCTCTTGGTAAGCAATAAAAATATTGTTTTCCATGCCCGAAAATGTTTGCAGTTTTTTATTCATATCAGTTAAACTTTGCCACACAAACTGATGATGACGTAAGCTGCTATCGGCATATTGCATTAAAGTAGGTTCAAAAATATAAAGCAAAATAGTTTCTAATCCATTAGCATTGGCCAGTGCTAGTGGTTCATGATCGCTTAAACGTAAATCACGTTTTAGCCAAACTATATTGATTGTTTTTTTGCTCAATTTTTTTTGTTTACTATTTTTTAAACAACAACGGCTGTTTTGTGTTTCAATTTTAGTATGAATAATTTAACCGAAATAGAAATTGATAGAATTATAGAAATGGCTTGGGAAGACAGAACTCCGTTTGATGCCATTAAATTTCAGTTTGGTGTAAGCGAAGCTGAAGTTATAAAGCTGATGCGTAATCAATTAAAACCAAGCAGTTGGAGACTTTGGCGTAAAAGGGTTAATCAAGGTGTTTCGCAAAAACATGCTAAAAAGCGTAATCCTGAAATTAATCGTTTTAAATGCACTTTGCAACGACAAATTACAAGTAATAAGATGAGTAAACGCTAAAATTAATTTTGATTATTTAAATTGATGGTTTCATTCATTAAACGAACCTCTTCGTCAAGTTGAAGAGCAGATATTCGAAGTAACTCCAAGAATTTGTTATTAGTTTCTAAATCATTCTCTTCTTTTAGTAATGGAATAATAGCTAGAATATTAGCCAAAGGTCTTCTGAGTTCATGTGAAGTTTTAAAAGCAAATTTTTCTAATTGATTATTATACCTTTTTAGTTCAAATTCGTTTTTTTTACGAGCATTAATATCACGCGTAATACCCATACAACCAACTATTTCATTTTTACCATTAAGAACAGGATTTAAGTTAATTTCAGCATAATCAACCTCATTATCTATCTTTCTTTCATCTTCAAAATGAAGTTTTTTCCCTGTTAAAACCTGCTCATAAATCGGTTTCCATTTTTTTATATTATTTTCAGGAACATCTCTAAAAAAACTATCACCTAATTGAATATCGGAATTAAATACCCTTTTTCTTAAATCAAAAAAAGCTTTGTTGGCGGCAGTTAAAATAAAGTTTTTATCAAACGACCAAATAATTTCAAAGGTGCTATCAACTAATGCCTTGAATTGATTACTATTATTATCAAACTCAGAGAATCGTTTTACTCTTGAGGTAATATTGTTGATTATGCAAGTACATTCATTTATTCCACCAAGAAGTCGAAAATTATAGAATTGCTGACCATTTTCTACATTTCTAAAGCAGTGGTAGTTATTTTCTTGCAAATACTTACTTATTAAATCGGTAAACACATTTGGTAAATTTTGTTCAGATAAATGCTTATTAACTAAAACGCTTAAGTCACCTTCAATAAGTTGACTTAAGCATTCAGTAACAATACCTTTTTTGTTTATCTTAAAACACAATTCACTCATTGTATATTTTCTTTAACCTTAAAGCGATTCGTCAGATTACTTGTGTAGTTTACTATTTTTTCTACTGTAAAGAAAATAAATAAACAATCCGAAAACCATCCACAATGAAGCAACTGTTAAAGTATGAATATCTAAAGCAATGATCATACCAGTACAAATAATAATGCCTAATATTGGTACCAATGGAACCAAAGGTGTTTTAAAAGGTCTAACCAATTCTGGTGATTTTCTTCTCAGCAATAAAACGCCCAAGCTCACCAAAACAAAAGCAAATAAGGTTCCAAATGAAGTCAAATCACCAGCAACACTTCCAGGAACAAATGCAGCGAACAATCCTACAAAAACAAATAAAATTAAATTCGATTTATAAGGTGTTTTATATTTTGGATGTAACTCGCCAAAAGCTTTTGGAATTAAACCATCATTACTCATACTATAGAAAACCCTACTTTGACCCATTAACATAACAAGAATAACAGATGAAAATCCTGCTAAAATTGCCACAGTTACGCTTGTACCAAGCCATTCATAACCTTTCATATAGGTTTGAATAACATAAGAAACAGAAGCCTCTTTACCTGCTGAATTAAATTCAGCCCAATTAGCAACTCCTGTTAAAACATGACCAAATAATATGTATAATATAGTACAAACAACTAATGAACCTAAAATTCCAATGGGCATATCTCTTTTAGGATTTTTAGCTTCTTGTGCAGCTGTGCTTACTGCGTCAAAACCAATAAATGCAAAAAATACAATACCAGCTCCTCCCAATACACCACCCCAACCATGTTTAAAAAAACCTTCATGACCAATGGTATTATCTGGAATCATATAAGGCGTGTAGTTGGCTGGGTTAATAAATTGCCAGCCTATGCCAATAAATAAAAGAACAATAGCAACTTTAACAAAAACAATAATACTATTAACCATTGCAGATTCTTTAGTTCCTTTGATTAAAACCAAAGTAATTAAAAGTAAAATGATTAATGCAGGTGCATTAATTATTCCACTTGTAACTTGCACCAACCCCATTAAATTTGTTGGTAATAAATCAAATTGTTTGTCATTTAAGATTAGAATTCCATTTTTAGCAGTTTTTACAAATTCAGCATTAAAAACCCCAATTTGATCAATATTAGCTTGCCCTACAACTTTTTTTATACTTTCAAATGGTGAATGACACCATTCATAAGGTATGGCCCCCCCTAACAAATTATTTAAATATTCACTCCACGCAATTGAAACAGTTGCAGCCCCCAAAGCATATTCCATCACTAAAGCCCAACCAATAATCCATGCAACCAATTCTCCCATAGTTACATATGAATAAGCATAAGCACTTCCTGAAATAGGAATCATGGCTGCAAACTCTGCATAACATAAGCCAGCAAACGCACAACCAACTGCAGCAATAACAAAAGATAGTGTAATAGCTGCACCTGATGCTTCAGCCGCACCTGCTGCAGTTCTAACAAATAAGCCAGCACCAATAATTGCACCAATTCCCAAAGCAACAAGATTTGCAGATGATAAAGTTCGTTTTAAACCCTTCTCTGAATCTGCAGCATTTGCCAACATATCATTTAAAGATTTTTTTCTAAATAGACTCATAAATATTTATAATAATTTTATTGGGCAATATAATAAGTTTTTACTTATTGCAAATTATTTTAAACAATATAACAAGGATATCCAGCACTTAAAATTTGAATTGATATCAGTATTTTATTGCTTATTGATGTAACACATTCAAAACAGATTAAATTAGATAACAGAAAACAAAGTATTTATCCCGAATAATTCAACATATTTGATTAAATTGTTAAAAAAAGTTACGTTTGAGCATTATAAATTTATTGACTCATGAACAGCATGCAAGCCAACCTTTCATTTTCAGATTTTAAAGCAGTAGTTTTAGAAGATTATAAAATAGCATTTACAAGTAGAGCAGCAAGTTTGCTTGGAAGAAAAGAAGTTTTAACAGGAAAAGCCAAATTTGGTATTTTTGGCGATGGTAAAGAATTGCCACAAATAGCTATGGCTAAGGCATTTAAAAACGGGGACTTTAGAAGTGGTTACTACCGCGACCAAACTTTTATGATGGCTGCAGGTTTACTTACCGTTCAAGAATTTTTTGCACAATTATATGCTCATACAGATGCTGATGCTGAACCTGCAAGTGCTGGTCGTATGATGAATGGTCATTACGGAACACGCAGCATTGATGCAGAAGGAAATTGGAAAGATTTAAAAAATTTAAAAAATTCATCGAGCGATATATCTCCAACAGCCGGGCAAATGATTCGCTTAGTTGGCTTAGCACAAGCCAGCAAATACTACAGAACCCATGCCAACGAAATTGGCCAAAATAATTTTAGTAACAACGGAAACGAAGTAGCTTGGGGAACTATTGGTAATGCTAGTAGCAGCGAAGGTCATTTCTTTGAAGCCATTAATGCTGGAGGCGTTTTACAAATACCGATGGTGGTTTCTGTTTGGGACGATGGTTATGGAATTTCAGTTCCAGCCAAATACCAAACAACCAAGGAAAATATAAGTGAAATTTTAAAAGGTTTCCAACGCGATTCTGAAAATGCAGGCTATCAAATTTTCAATGTAAAAGGTTGGGATTATGTAGCATTATGTAGTGCTTACGAGAAAGCTGCAAACATTTCAAGGCAAGAACATGTTCCATGTTTAATACATGTAAACGAATTAACACAACCGCAAGGACACAGTACAAGTGGTTCGCACGAACGTTACAAATCGAAAGAGCGTTTGGCTTGGGAAGCAGAATTTGATTGCAACGCACAATTTAAAAAATGGATTATTGAAAATGGTTTAGCTTCTGAAGAAGAATTAAGCACCATTGAAAACGAAGCTCAAATTCATGTGAACGTAAGCAAAAAAGCTGCATGGGAAGCTTATTTAAACCCAATAAAAACTGAAATTGCTGAGGCTTCAGAATTATTAACTGATTTAGCCAATGCCTCACAAATTAGTGCTATAAACGATTTAGTTACCGAACTAAAAAGTATCAATGATCCAATTAGAAAAGATATTGCTGTAGCAATAAATAAAGCGTTACGCCTTACCTATAAAATCCAAAGTATGGAGCGTGAGCGTTTGATAAGCTTTAAAAACCTTTATTTAAAAAGCAACGAAGAACGTTATAATTCCTACTTACACAGCCAATCAAAACAAAATGCTTTATTGGTAAATGAAGTAGCTGCAATTTACTCAGATGACTCGAAAGTGGTAGATGGAAGAGAAATTATGGTAGCTTGCTTTGATAATTTACTATCGACCGACCCGCGCGTTTTGGCTTTTGGTGAAGATGTAGGAAAAATTGGGGATGTGAACCAAGGATTTGCAGGATTGCAAGAAAAACATGGGGAAAGCCGTGTAAGTGATACTGGAATTAGAGAATTAACCATTATTGGCCAAGGAATTGGAACCGCTTTACGTGGTTTACGTCCAATTGCTGAAATTCAATATTTAGATTATTTGTTGTATGGTTTACAACCTTTAAGTGATGATTTAGCCACTTTACAATACAGAACCAAAGGCGGCCAAAAAGCTCCTTTAATAGTTCGTACACGCGGACACAGGTTAGAAGGAATTTGGCACTCTGGCTCTCCAATTGGAATGATCATAAATTCGCTAAGAGGAATGTATGTATGCGTTCCTCGTAATATGACACAAGCAGCAGGTATGTATAATACATTAATGAAAAGCGATGAGCCTGCATTGGTAATTGAATGTTTGAACGGTTATCGTTTAAAAGAAAAAATGCCAGATAATTTACCTGAATTTACAGTAGCTTTAGGTAAACCAGAAGTGTTAATGCAAGGTTCTGATGTAACTATAGTAACTTATGGCAGTACTACTCGTGTAGCCGAAGAAGCTATCAAACAATTAGCCGAAATTGGAATAAGTGTGGAACTAATTGATGTGCAAACATTGTTACCATTTGACATAAACCATAGTATTGTTGAATCAATAAAGAAAACCAATAAAGTAATTTTCTTAGATGAAGATGTACCAGGTGGAGCAACAGCTTATATGATGCAGCAAGTTTTGGAAAATCAAGGTGCCTACCAATATCTTGATTACAAACCCTTAACTATCTCGGCTAAAGCCCACCGCCCTCCTTATGGAACCGATGGCGACTACTGGAGTAAACCAAATGCAGAAGAAATATTTGAAGAAGTTTGTAATATGATGAGTGATTACGAACCAGGATACTTCCCCAAATTTTTATAATTAATACTTACAGAAAAATAAATAAATGAAAAAAACAATTTTAGCATTTTGCACAATTGCAGCTTTAACATCGTGTAACAACAAAAGTGGCTCAAATGGGAATTTAGATAACTATAAAAAGTTATTTGATAAAAGCATGAATAGTAAAGATTTTAATACTGCTATTGTTGCAGCACAATTAATTCTGACTGAAGATAGTTCTTTAACCTTATATGGAGATACATTACCAGAACTTTATGCTGCAACAAGTAATATTATGGCTTGCGATGATGCAGTAACAACTGCACTAAAGCGTAATCCAAAAAGTGAAAGATTCTTATTATTAAAAGCGCTTTGTGCTGAACAATTAGGAAAAGTAGATGAACAAATGAGTTTATACAATCAACTTTATGCTATAAATAAAAAGCCTGAGTATTTGTATAGAATCACTGCTGCTGAATTTGGAACTGGAAATTTTAAAGCTGTTGAAAACAATTTAAAAGAACTAGATCAATTAGCTTTAACCACCAAAGACAGTATTGATTTTATGCTAAGTGAAACCGAAAAACAAAAAGTTCCTTTAAAAGCTGCCTTATTAAATATGCGTGCTATAATGGCTGCACAAAAGGATAGAGATATGCTAAGCGCAAAAAAATATTTTGAAGCTGCAATTCGCGAATTCCCTGATTTTATTGTGGCTAAAGAATATTATAAACGCCTAATGACTGGTGGAAAATAGTCATTAATAAAATAAAATTTGACTTTAATCATTTAAAATGTTTAATTGTAAATGTATTTCTGAATTTAAATCAATAAACTTATGAAACTCTCTATTTCAAATATTACTGTAACCTGTGGTAACTCTACAAATTTTGATTCAATCATTAAATTGAGCGCTTCAATGGCGAATAAATTTAATGCCAAATTGCATTTTTTATTTTATGATATGCCTGAAGTTGATTTGTCATCTCAATTAGCAGGTATAAGTTTCGAAACAGAGTACAGAAATAATGCAAGTCCAAAAGATTTGGCATCAAGACTAAATAATCTTTTGCCTGATTTACTTATATTAAGTAACAAAACTAAAGATAGTAATGAGGGCTTATTTTCAGTAAATGATTCTTGCAAGATTATTGAACACGCTGACAAACCCGTTTTAACAATTCCGGGAAATTACCATTTTGAACAGTTTAGCAAAATATTAATTCCAATTGATACAAGTTTTGAAACTCGTCAAAAAGGACCTGCAACCATTGTAATGGCTCAAAAATATGATGCTTACGTAAATATTTTAGGGGTAAGTACAGATAAAAGTAAGGATAGCGAGGTAACAGTTTCTAATTACTGCAGACAAGTTAGTAATAAGGTAGCAGAAAATGGAATTGATAATGAAATTGAAATACGATTAGGAGGCAATATTACAGAACAAACACTTAGTTATGCTAATGAAATTGCTGCAGACTTGGTAGTTATTATGACAGAACAAGAGGTTAACTTTAAATCTTTTTTTACAGGCAAATTCTCAGAACAATTTATTAAATTAGCTAATTTCCCTGTACTTAGTGTTAATACAAAAGATCTAATAGTTAGTGAAGCTAGATTATAATAGTTCTAATTATAGTAAATAAAAAAGACCCATTGGAAAATTTTCTAATGGGTCTTTTTTATTTACTATTCATTGTATTACATAAAAAAACCGCACCAATTAAGTGCGGTTTTCTGTATAGAATTTAATAAATATTATTATTTAGCAATATTTAATTTTTTGCTAGAAACAATACCATTTGCTTCAATTTGAACAATGTATAAACCATTGTTTAAAGATGAACAATCAATAGTAGATTCAGTTGTTCTGATAACTTCTTTACCTGTTAAATCTTTAACACTGATAGATAAATTCTTCACATTAGTTGGTGTAACTATAGTAAAATTATTAGTAGCAGGATTAGGGAAAATTTCAAAAGAAACTCCTTTTGAATTCTCTTCAACAGCTAATTTAGTATAAGAATTTACATTGATTTCATCAATGAATAATGAATTACCATGAGTACCAGATGTTGCAGTAAGTTTAACTAAAACTTTTTTGTTTTTGTATTCACTTAAAGAAACTCTAACATATTTGTATTCTCCACCTTTAGGATCGTAAAAGGTATTTGCAGTAGTAGGTTGACCAGTTTCAACACAATTAACAGTGTTAACTTTAGTCCAAGTTGCACCACAATCAATTGATACATATAAATCAATTGTAGGTGCAGTTCCACCCAATTCACCATCAGAATAAGCGTAATAATAAGAAACGCCAGGATCAGTGTTAGCTGAATAATCTACTTCACCAAATATAATACTAGCTGGTTTATTTGCTGTATTCCAAGAGTTATGAAGTTTTAAAACTACTGCACTTGCTGAACCAAATTGACCATATTTTGTAGTAGAACCAGTTAAAATTTGCATATTAGGATTTTCGCTTAAATCAAAAGCCATATTAGCAGGAATACCTGATTCGAAGCCAGCCTTGAACGTTGTAAATGCAGCTTGTTTAAATCCAAATGTAGAAGTGCTAGCTAAATCATTACTATTATCTGTATCATACAAATTATTTGCATTGATATTTTTAAAGCCAGCAAAAGCTAATTTAAAAGTACCAGTATTATTTAAATTTATTGTTCCCCAATCAACTATTGTTTTTGCTCCCTTAGCAAGTGAACCAGTAAATGTTTTAGTAGTTGCAGTGCCATTTACAGTAGCAGTAACATCAAAAGAAGTAACTTCTGCATCTAAATTATTTGTAACTTCAACTTTGGGATTAATTGAGCTAAAACAATAGCCTGAAGGCATTACAGTGATATCTTTTAATGCTAAATCTGTTTTTAAAGTTGGATCAAAATCTACTTTTGCTCCTGAACCTGATAATATTTTTGAACCACCAGCTGACTCAGTTACAAAAGCAACGACATTTAATTTGTTTAAAACTGCTTCAATATTATTATAGCTTGCAGGAATGGTAGTCGTAATTTTTTTGTACATGTAATAGTCTTTCGTGGTGGTGTCAATTACCTCACCAAAATTTCCAGCTGTTAATAATTGACGTAAAGCGTGATTATGCTTGTATTGTCCATTAACGAAATTTGATGGATTAGCATTGCTACCGTCTATTTGAGATCCTAATATACCATCTTGAGTTAAGGCAACAGTTAGGTAATTTTTAGGTTGTGAACTAGCGCTTGTATAATATACTTCAACTTCAGTAGTTAAAACTCTTGTTTTAAAATCAACAAACGCTTTAACATAAACATTTACTGGAGACGACTCATTTAAAATTGCTGATGCTTGCGATGACCATAAATTTCTACCTTGTCCCCAAGGTGATGTATTTCTATTGACTGAACCACTTGGGTATCCTGTAATACCTGCTGCTGCATCAATTGCATTACCAGCAGGTGTTCTTAAATCAAGCT
This sequence comes from Bacteroidota bacterium, assembly GCA_013298895.1. Taxonomy (GTDB): domain Bacteria; phylum Bacteroidota; class Bacteroidia; order UKL13-3; family UKL13-3; genus JAAFJM01. The sequence continues at coordinate 71,831 of JAAFJM010000010.1, forward strand.
GACCTGCAGAAGGCGCTGCAAATGAGCCAGAGTGAATGTTAATTAAAAAAACTTTTCCAGGATTAGATGCTTCAATTTGATTAGCAATAACATGTCCAGCAGGACACCAAGTACAGTTAATTCCAGTAAACTCCTCTAAAACTACATTTCTTTTCTGTGGAGTTGTAGCAACCCACTGTTGTGCTGAGGCGTGAATTGCGGCAAAGCATAAACCTGCAAGTAATAATTTTTTCATATAATTAATTTGTATTTTAAAATATCAATATTAAGGTTTTTTTTAGAAATTTTACTTGCTTTTTGTCACTTTTTGGCGAAAATAAAAAATAGCAATATTTTCAATTTCAACTTACTTTTGAAGACGAATGCTTTTGAACTTAAATACAATAAGACTTTACAATTTTAAAAACTACAAAACCATAAATTTTGATTTTTGTAATCAGATTAACTGTTTTACTGGATTAAATGGAAGTGGTAAAACAAATGTTTTAGATGCAATTTATTATCTGTGTTTCACAAAAAGCTATTTTCAAAACCAAGATTTTATTAACATAAATCAAGGCGAAGTAGAAATGAGTATTTCTGGTGTTTTTAATAAGAATAGCAACATAGAGAATGTTCAATTGATTATTAAAAAAGGAAGTAAAAAATTAAAATTAAATAATAACGAATACCCAAAACTATCTGACCACATAGGGATTTATCCACTTGTTATTATCGCACCAAACGATATTTACTTAATCCATGAAGGAAGCGAAGAAAGACGTAAATTCATCGATTCTTTTATTTCTCAATTTGATAAAGAATACTTATTTCAGTTAATACAATATAATAAAACTTTAGAGCAAAGAAATGCGCTATTAAAAAGCTTTTTCGATAACCAATATTTTAATGAAAGTTTGATTGAAACCTACAATTCAAAATTAACACTAACAGGCAGTATCATTTTTGAAAAAAGAAAATTATTTATGCTTGATTTTGAAGTTTTATTTTCAAAATATTATAACCTCATTAGTAATAAAAGCGACATAATAGCTATAAAATATGAAAGTCAATTATTCAATAATAACCTCGATACATTACTCACCAATTCAATTGCAATAGATAAGGCATCACAAAGGACCACAAAAGGCATTCATAAAGATGATATTTTATTTGAACTCAATGATCTGCCTTTAAAAAAAATGGGAAGTCAAGGTCAGCAAAAGTCGTATATCATAGCTTTAAAACTGGCTCAATATGAATACTTATTGTTAAAAACAGGCATTAAGCCAATTCTTTTACTTGATGATATTTTTGAAAAACTGGATAATAACCGATTGGCTATTATTCTCTCGATGATTGCCAACGATAATTTTGGGCAAATTTTTATTAGCGATACCGACAAAAAAAGGCTTGAAGAAATGTTTAAAAATCTTCAAGCCAATATTAAGTATTTTGAAATTGATAAAGGAACTTTAGTGGTTTAACTTTTGGCATTTAAAGCCAAATCAATGGCTAATTCAACCATTTGCGATGTAATTGGTTTTGATAAAAAACCATGGCTATTTGCTTCGCTAATTCTTTTAAAAGTTTCGCTTTCTTTATGACTAGATGTAAAAATAACTTTGGTCTTATCCCCTACTATTTTGGCTGTATCTACTCCATCAAGCTTGTTATTTAACTCAATATCCATGATACAAATATCTATTGTTTCGCGCCTAATAATATCTATGGCTTCAAAACCATTTGTGCAAGAAATAATATTCTTATAATTTAAACCATTAAGTGTTTTACGTAAAACTTCTCTAGTTAACTCATCATCTTCTACTATTAAGAATGTTGTATTTTTCATGTATTTAAGTTTTTTCAACAAATGTGGTAATTATTTCAAATAAATTACCATTAAATAATTTAATTTATTAGCACATTCATGTGTTTTTAATAAACAAATAGACAAACCATGCAGCATATTTTTTAAAACTAACAAAACAAATTTTAAAAATTGACGTATAAACAATAATAACTTATAATTGCAAAATATTCAAACCTGGAATTAAATATACAAATGAAAGTAACAGATATAATTAAAAATGCCAAAGACACCTTATTTTCTATTGAAATTTTACCCCCATTAAAAGGCAAGGATATTAAATCTGTATATAGTGGAATTGATCCTTTGATTGAATTTAAACCAGCATTTATTGATGTAACTTATCATCGTGAAGAATTTGTTTTGCGTAAACGTAATGATGGTGGTTTTGACAAAGTTTATACTCGTAAACGACCAGGCACCGTTGCCATTTGTGCAGCATTGATGAATCACTATAAAATTGATACAGTACCTCATTTAATTTGTGGCGGATTTAGTAAAGAGGAAACAGAAAATGCGCTTATTGAATTAAACTTTTTAGGTGTAGATAATGTATTGGTTTTGCGAGGTGACAATGTTAAAAACGAGTCGAATTTTATACCTGAGCCAGATGGAAACAAGGACTCTATAGAACTTCTCAAACAAGTCAAAAATATGAACAATGGCATTTATCTTGACCCAGACCTAGAAAACGCTACGCCTTCTAATTTTTGTATTTCAGTTTCAGGATATCCAGAAAAACACTATGAAGCTCCAAATATGAATAGCGATCTAAAATGGTTAAAAGCCAAAATAGATGCAGGTGCTGAATATATTGTTACTCAAATGTTTTTTGATAATCAAAAATTTTTGAATTTTGTTAAAACTGTAAAAGATATGGGAATTGATGTGCCTATTATTCCTGGTATAAAACCAATTACAACAAAAAAACAACTTAGCATCCTTCCTAAAATATTTCATATTGACATCCCTGTAGAGTTAACCAATGAAATTGAAAAATGTAAAGACGATAAGGCCGTAAAACAAGTTGGAATTGAGTGGGCTATACAACAATCAATTGAACTGAAGAATGCGGGCACTCCTGTACTACATTATTACACCATGGGATTGGCAGAAACAACCAAACAAATAGCTAGTAAAGTTTTTTAACTATAATATGAAAGGGGTAAAAAAAGAAAACCTACCCACCAAAATATGTTTGGTTTGTAATAAACCATTTGTTTGGCGCAAAAAATGGGAAAAAGTATGGACAGAGGTAAAATATTGTAGTAATAGGTGTAAAGGAAAATAGTTTACTATTATTACATATAAAGTAATACTTCTTCGTTATTTACAATTTTGATATTGTCGATCAAATTATTTTCTAATACGTTTGCCCATGTCTCAAGATATAAAGCTACGTCTTCCCTCTTGTTATTTTTTAATATGGGTGTGTTTTCAGGTAAATTAGATAAAATTAATGGATCTGAAAGATATTCTAAATGCTTTAAATCGTTGGTACTTAATCCTTTTTCTAGCAATCCGAAAATCATTTTATCCATCTGCATACCACTTGTTGGGCAATAATCATTAACTTGTTCAGTCCAATCACCAACACCAACCATTGCATATTCATGGATGGTTTTTTTATCAATATTCAATAAAGTTTGAGCTAAGTTTCCACAATTACAATTTCCCATGTGTCCCCATTCGTAGGGTTTGCCATTTCGCAAATTTTTAGCTGTAATTCTAAATGCTTCAATTAACAATAAATTTACCTTTGCCATAATGATTTCTATTTATAGTATATAAAAAAATAATGGGGAAATTGTTTTTTAAAATTAATATTGTTTAAGGTATTTGCAAAAACTTGTGAGTTTGCAAGCTAATTTTCCATTTAGGATTTTGTTTTACATATTCAATAATTTGTGGAAGCATTTGGCTAGATTTATCCCACTCTGGTTGTAAATAAAGCTTACAATTAGGATTTACCAAAGCAGCATATTTTTCGGCCCAATCAAAGTCAGATTTATTAAAAACCACTATTTTTAATTCGTTGGCTTTTTCAATCACTTCTAATAAAGGTTCTTTAAACTTTTTTGGCGAAAGGCAAATCCAATCCCAACTGCCACTTAACGGGCTAGAACCACTTGTTTCAATATTGGTTTCAATATGATTTGATTGTAGTAATTCAGTTAGCTCATTTAGGTTATGCAAAAGAGGCTCTCCTCCAGTTATTACAGCCATTTCGGCTTTAGCTTCTTTTATGTACTGAAGCATAGTGTTTAATCCAACTTTTGGATGGCTATTAGAATCCCAACTTTCTTTTACATCACACCAAACACAGCCTACATCGCAACCGCCTAAACGTAAAAAGTAGGCCGCTCTTCCTGTATGAAAACCTTCACCTTGCAGTGTATAAAAATGTTCCATTAACGGAAGTGTGGTGTTGCTCATGATGTAATTTGTTTACTGCAAAGAAAACGGAAAGATTGGTAAAACGAAAGTATTAAGCAGTTTCTATTTCCTTTGTATAAAGCACTTTGTCGTTATGTTGGTGCAATACCACATTTTCAGGATTAATAACCACGGGTTTATCCTTTAAGAAAAATAAGATGAATAAAGATACAATAGGTAAAAATAAACCAATAGTAAACCACAACCAAAAACTGAGTCCTTTACAAATAGCTAAATAACCCATAATAGGCGCATAAAAAACCAATAATACTAAAGCTTCCATTTTTAATTATTTTATATTACAAATGTACTTTTAAACAAAAATTTAAAAAGATGATTTTATATTGCAATACCTTTTTAATTGTACATGCTAAACAAAACTTTTAAATATCCGATTGTATTAATTTTATTGCTAAATGTAAATCAGTTATTTGCCCAAAGTAAATGGAGCCTCGGAGGGAGTGCATCTATTGATTATAGCTATAGATTTAACGAAAAAGGAAATGAACGATTTTTTTTTTCAAGTGATAAAACCATAAACGATTTTGAAAATGGCTCAATTGGCTTTAATGGAGGGATAAAAATTAAATTTGACGTCAATAAAGTTATTTCCTTAATTGGAGGAGTAAGTTATTTACAAAATAATTTTTACACCAGCGATATATATTTAACACCTATTGATCCTAATGACGCTCTGATACCTAATTATTTCACTTTAAGCTACAGAAAAGATTACGTTCAATTGCCTTTGTTGGCATCTTTTTATTGGGGAAATAAATGGAAATTTGGTTTAACAACAGGATTTGCTTGTAATATTTCAACAAAGCAAGAGATTACTAGTCATCTTTATTTTCTGGATAGGAGCAATTCTTCTTCTAGTTCAAATCAACTTACAAAAGCAGGAAATGATGCTGTTACTGTTTTTGGCATTTTGGGATTTGGTACCGAATACAGTTATAAAAAGTATATATATAGATTTGAGCCTACCTTCAATGGTAAAATATTTGACATTAGTCCCAAAACAGATTTATATCCATGGAATTTAGGTGCTAACATAAGTGTTTTTTTTAAGCTGTAATGCAGCTTACAAAAAACCCAATTGCAATTTGGCGGCTTCGCTCATTAAGTCTTGGCTCCAAGGTGGATCAAAAGTTACACGAACTTCTACTTCATTTACACCTTCAATAGTGCTTAGTTTTTCTTTTATTTCAGCAGGCATACTTTGCGCTGCAGGGCAAAATGGAGAGGTTAAACTCATTACAATTTCAATATTCAACTCGTTTGAAACATTTACTTCGTAAATTAACCCCAATTCGTAAATGTTTACAGGAATCTCAGGATCGTACACAGTTTGAATAACTTGTATAGCTTCGTTTTGTACATCTACAAAAGTGCGAAGTGGTTTATGTTCTATGTTGGTTTCTTCCATATTGTTTTGCTTCTGGCCTCTGGCTGTTAGCCACTGGCGTTTTAAAACTCTTTATTATTACTATTTATCAGCTAGAAGCTAGTGGCTAGTTGCCAGCAGCCTTATAAGCTAAAGCATACATTTTTATTTGTTTAATCATGTTGGTAAATCCATTGCTTCGTTGGCTTCCAATCATACGGCTCATTCCTATTTTTTCTATAAAAAACAATTCACTGTTTAATATCTCGTCAGGTGTTTGGTTGCCCCAAACTTGTACCAATAAACTCACCAAACCTTTTGTTATTTCGGTATTGCTATCTGCTTCAAAAATTACCTTACCATCCATAAAACTTGGATAAACCCAAACTTTACTTTGACAGCCTTTTACTATAAAATCTTCTGTTTTATGAGCTTCGGGCATGGCAGGTAATTTTTTACCTAAATCCATTAAGTAAAATAATATGCTTTCCATATCGCCATCAAATAACTCAAAGTTTTCGATGATTTCGTTTTGTATGTCTGTTATGGTTTTCATTTACTTTCATTTTCCTAAGTTAAACCGCTAAGGTCGCTATGTTTTTTCGCAAAGTTCGCGAAGCTTTTCTTTGTGCTCTTTGCGTTTTTACTTTGTGTACTTTGCGGTTAATAATACTAATCTCTGCACTGCTTCCAAAAATACATCTACTTCTTCTAAGGTATTATAAACCGAAAACGAGGCACGAATGGTTCCATCCAATCCCAAACGGTTCATTAATGGTTGTGTGCAATGATGGCCTGTTCTTACCGCAATTCCTTTGGCATCCAACATCATTCCTGCATCAAAATGATGCATTCCATTAATTACAAATGATTGAACTGAAACCTTTTGTTTTGCTGTTCCAACTAATTGTATGATTTGTTGATTTGTTGACTTGTTGATTTGTTCCAATCCTTCCACACAATGTTTTAATAATGTATTTTCATGGATGGCAATGTTTTCTTTGCCAATTTCATTCACAAAATCTAACGCATATTTAAAGGCAATTATATCGCCAATATTGGGTGTTCCTGCTTCAAATTTATATGGAATTTCGTTGTAAGTAGTTTTTTCAAAACTTACTTCTTTTATCATTTCACCACCACCTTGATATGGCGGTATGGCGTCTAATAATTCTCTTTTGCCATAAAGCACTCCAACACCAGTTGGGCCGTATAATTTATGAGATGAAACTGCTAAAAAATCGCAATCTAAATCTTGTACATTAACCGCTAAATGTGAGCATGCTTGCGCGCCATCTAACAATACTTTTGCGCCTAATGCATGTGCTTTTTGTATAATTTCTTTTACAGGATTAATGGTTCCTAATGTGTTGCTTACCCAAACGCAAGCCACCATTTTAGTTTTTGATGAAAGCATTTTATCATACTCATCCATCAATAATTCACCTGCTTCGTTTATTGGAATTACCTTTAAAATAGCACCTTTTTCTTCGCAAATCATTTGCCAAGGAACTATATTGCTGTGGTGCTCCATGGTAGTAATAATTACTTCATCACCTGCTTGCAAAAATTTTCTTCCCCAAGTTTGAGCAACTAAATTAATACTCTCAGTTACTCCTTTGGTAAAAATACATTCTTCGGCTTCCTTCGCATTGATGAATGTTTGAATGGTTTTGCGGGTATCTTCAAACATATCTGTAGAGCGAGCAGCTAGTGTATGCGCAGCACGGTGAATGTTTGCATTATCGGTACTATAATATTTAACCAAAGCATCAATTACAGCTTGTGGTTTTTGCGTGGTAGCAGCATTGTCAAAATAAACCAATGGCTTTCCATTTACCTCTTGATGAAGTATTGGAAACTGATTTCTTATTGATATAATATCTAATTTTTGAGCCACAGATTTCACAGATTTAAATGATTTTTTATTTTACTAACCGCAAAGATCGCAAAGTTGTTTCGCAAAGATCACAAAGTTTTTTTGTTCTTTGTTGTTATATCCTTTAACCGCTAAGTTCACAAAGTTTTTTCGCAAAGTTCTTAAAGGTTTTCTTCGGGTTCTTTGCGTATTTTCTTCGGGTTCTTTGTGGTTAATCTTCTTAACTATTAGTTTTCTATTTTATTAGCAACTCTTTTAAGTCCATTTTTCAAAAGAGTTACATTAAAGTTTATCAAAAGACCTAGTCTAAAATCGCCTATTTTTAAATAAGTTAATGTTTGTGCTAAATCAACATCGTTTAAGGCTTCTTTTGACTTTATTTCTATTACCAATTTTTTCTCTACTAGTAAATCTATTCTATAACCAATTTCTAATTTAACCTCTTCATAAATTAAAGGCATTGGCTTTTCTTTTTCAACAAATAAACCAGCTTTTATCAATTCATAATATAAGCATTCTTTGTATGCAGATTCCAATAAGCCAGGTCCTAATGCTTTATTAACCTTGATTGCACAACCAATTACTTTTTTAGCTATTTCTTCTAAATTTAAATTACCTTCAATCATATAATCTTTGCAATCTGTGGCTAATCTTATATCTTTTTCTCTATTTCTTGTTCTAGCAATTCAACCAATTCCGGAATTTTAATTCTTTCAGCTATGTCATCTGCAAATGCGTTTAATAACATTTTTCTGGCCACATCTGAAGGAATTCCTCTGCTTCGTAAGTAGAACATAGGTTCTTCATCTAATTGACCAATAGTAGCACCATGCGTACATTTTACATCATCGGCAAAAATTTCTAACTGTGGTTTGGTATTTACAGTTGCTTCATTGCTCAATAAAATGTTTTGATTGCGTTGGTAAGCATTGGTTTTTTGCGCATCTAAATGCACCATAATTTTTCCATTAAATACTGCCACCGATTTATCCATCATAATGCCTTTGTATAACTCATCGCTATGGCAATTTGGGAAAGCGTGGTCAACACGTGTGTGGTTATCAACCAACTCTGTTCCATGAGGCATGTACAAACCATACAATAAACTATTGCAGTTTTGTCCGTTCATGAAAAAATGTAAGTTGTTACGCACCAAAGTACCACTTAATGTTAAAGTTACGTGGTTAATATTGGTGTTTGCCTCTTGAAAAATTTGGGTAAAATTATTGTGGTAACTTTCGCCTTCTTGGTTTTGAATTTTATAGTGTTCAATATGCGCATTTTCATTAGCATAAACTTCGTTAACCACATTGGTGAAAGAAGGATTATTGCCAACGGCATAAAAAGTTTCAACCAAAGTTAGTGAAGCACTTTTTTCTACAATTATTAAATTGCGAGGTTGGCACAATACATTTACATCGGTTGAATCCGCAATATTAACAATGATAACAGGATTAGTTATTGTTTTATTATTGGGAACATATATAAAAGCTCCATCGCTTAATAAAGCAGTATTCATGGCATTTAAGCCTTGTCCTTCAATGGGTGCATATTTGCCAAAATGCTTGTTAAACAATTCGCTATGAGCTGTTTTTGCTTTGGCTAAAGTAGAAATAACAATGCTTTCATCAGTTTCAATAATGGTTGAAAGTTCTGGTCTAAAACTTCCATTTACAAAAACCAATTTATTAGCTGTTAGGTCTTTTAAAAATGCGTGCGATAACATTAATTCTGTTTCAATGGTACTTTCGCAAGTTGATTGAAACGACTGATTGGTAATGTTTTTAAGGTTGGTATATTTCCATTCCTCGTTTTTGGTGGTAGGAAAACCAACTTTTTCAAATTCAGCAAAAGCTTGCTCACGCTTCAAAAAGAAATCACTTTTATCCGCTTGATTTTTGTATAAATTAAACTCTGCTTTTATATTTTCTACTAACATTATTACTAAATTATTTTATTAACCGCTAAGGTCGCTAAGGTTTTTCGCAAAGGTCGCAATGGCTTTCTTTGCGTCCTTTTTGGTTTTTCTTTGTGTTCTTTGCGGTTAAATTCTATTTACAAAGTTGAAAACCATATTTCATACTTCCAATTTACTACGAATTAGCTTCTACTTCTTGTTTAATCCAATCGTAGCCTTTTTCTTCTAATTCTTTGGCTAAACTTGCATCGCCACTTTTTACAATGCGGCCTTTGTATAATACGTGTACAAAATCAGGAACAATATAATCCAACAAACGTTGGTAATGCGTAATTACAATAAACGAACGTTCTTTGTTGCGTAATTTATTTACACCTTCTGATACCAAACGCAATGCATCAATATCTAATCCTGAATCGGTTTCATCTAAAATACCTAATTTAGGTTCAAGCATAGCCATTTGGAATATTTCGTTACGTTTTTTCTCACCACCACTAAAACCTTCGTTTAACGAACGACTGGTTAATGATTTATCCATTTCAACCAGTTCCATTTTTTCGCGCATCATTTTCAAAAAGTCGGTAGCTTCCATTGGCTCTAAACCTTGGTATTTGCGCTTTTCGTTGATGGCTGTTTTCAGGAAATTGGTATTGCTTACACCAGGAATTTCAATTGGGTATTGAAAAGCTAAAAATACACCTTCACGTGCTCTATCTTCTGGGCTTAGTTCTAATAAATCTTTGCCATCAAAGTCAACAGTTCCTTCGGTCACTTCGTAATCTGCTCTACCAGCCAATACAGCCGATAGCGTACTTTTACCAGCACCATTTGGACCCATGATTGCATGCACTTCGCCTGCCTTTACTTCAAGGTTTAATCCGTTTAGAATTTTTTTACCTTCTATTTCTGCTTTTAGATTTTTTATTGATAACATATTTTGCTTTTGGCAACTGGCCTCTGGCTTCTAGCCAAACACCGTTAACGTTTATATTTTTTTATTAATTATTTTTTGCCAGAGGCTAGAAGCCAGCCGCCAGCGGCTATTTATCCTACACTTCCTTCCAAACTTACCGCTAATAACTTTTGTGCTTCTACTGCAAATTCCATTGGTAATTGGTTCAATACTTCTTTACAGAAACCGTTTACAATTAATCCTATTGCTTCTTCAGTTCCTATGCCTCGTTGGTTGCAATAGAAAATTTGATCTTCACCAATTTTACTAGTACTTGCTTCATGTTCTACTGTGGCGGTATTATTGCTAATTTCTAGGTAAGGAAAAGTATGCGCTCCACTGCGGCTACCAATTAACATACTATCGCATTGGGTGTGGTTACGGGCATTTTCAGCTTTTTTATTTACTTTTACTAAACCTCGGTAAGTGTTGTGTGATTTTCCTGCTGAAATTCCTTTTGATACAATTCTGCTTTTGGTATTTTTACCAATGTGAATCATTTTGGTTCCAGTATCGGCTTGTTGCATATTATTGGTAACAGCTACCGAGAAAAACTCTCCGTTTGAGTAATCGCCTTTTAAAATGCAGCTTGGGTATTTCCAAGTAATAGCACTTCCTGTTTCTACTTGTGTCCAGCTAATTTTAGAGTGCGCACCTTCGCAACTTCCACGTTTGGTTACAAAATTATAAATACCACCTTTTCCGTCTTTATCGCCAGGATACCAGTTTTGAACAGTTGAGTATTTAATTTCTGCTTTTTCCATGGCAACTAATTCTACCACAGCTGCGTGCAATTGGTTTTCATCTCGCATAGGAGCGGTACAACCTTCTAAATAACTTACATAACTGTTATCGTCTGCAATGATTAAAGTACGCTCAAACTGACCGGTATTTTCAGCATTAATACGGAAATAAGTAGATAATTCCATAGGGCAACGAACACCTTTTGGGATATAAACAAAACTTCCATCGCTGAATACTGCTGCATTTAAAGCTGAAAAGTAATTATCGGTATAAGGAACAACAGAGCCAATGTACTTTTTTACCAATTCAGGATGCTCGTGTAAAGCTTCACTGATGGCGCAAAAAATGACACCTTTTTCGGCTAATTGGTCTTTAAAAGTAGTTGCAATTGAAACTGAATCGAAAACAGCATCTACGGCTACACCTGTCAAACGTTTTTGTTCGGTAAGGCTGATTCCTAATTTTTCGAAAGTTTTTAGTAATTCAGGGTCAACTTGGTCTAAACTATCTAATTTTATTTTTTCTTTAGGAGCAGCGTAGTATATAATTTTCTGATAATCAATAGGGGCAAGTTTAAAGTTTTGCCAATTAGGTTCTTCTAAGGTTAACCAATAACGGTAAGCTTTTAAGCGCCACTCTAGCATCCATTCTGGCTCATTTTTTTTAGCCGAAATAAACCTAACAATTTCTTCGCTTAATCCCATTGGGGCCGAATCCATTTCTATATCGGTTGTAAATCCGTATTTGTATTCTTGACTAACTACTTGGTCAATTATATCAACTTCTTGTGTATCAGACATTTTCTAACTTTTGTTTAAGTTTAGGGTGGCAAATTTAAACTAAATAATGAAACTATTTATATTTAGTCTAAATAGAAATACAAAAAAAGTACATAAGTGTTTTACAAACTGATTAAGTTCTTTATTTTAGTTTGAAGTACCTAGTTTTTAGTACTTAGTTTTTGAGTTGCGGGTTATAATTTTAATAATTCATAATTAATCTTTTATAATTCATTGTTCTTAATTTTTAAATCAAACCTTGCGTAAGGGATAGCAGCGGAAATCCTTTTTTGTTTTGGCTTTGTGGGTTTGGTAAAAAAGATTGGAGCGAATAGCCCGACCCATTTTGGCTTGCAATGGCCTTAGAATTGGGCCAAATGGGTTACGTCCAAAAATAAATTTTAAAATTGAGGTAAGTGGCTAATATGTATTTAATTAAAAAAAGGTAGGCAATTTAGTAGCTTTATTTATATTTGCCGATTAATTAAAAACACAAAACATGCTACATAAAGAAGGAAAAGCTACCATATTAATTACACTATTAGGATTATTTGCCTTAAATTTTGCCATTAGTTTTACTGAAATTAACTGGCTAATCAATACCATTTTAGGTTTATCGGTAGTATTTTTAATTATTATTCTTCAATTTTTTAGAAACCCAACTGTTACTGTTACTCAAAACGAAAACCATGTTATTTGCCCTGCAGATGGAAAAGTGGTGGTAATTGAGGAAGTAATGGAAACTGAATATTATAACGAAAAAAGATTACAGGTTTCGGTATTTATGAGTCCTTTTAATGTGCATGTAAACCGCAATCCAATTGGTGGTTTGGTAAAATATTTTAAATACCATCCGGGTTTATATTTGGTGGCTTGGCATCCAAAATCGTCAACCGAAAATGAGCGTACTACAACTGTAATTGAAAAACCAAATGGTGTTTCGGTATTGTTTCGTCAAATTGCGGGAGCTTTGGCTAAACGAATTGTTTGGTATGTAAAAGAAGGACAACAAGCTGAGCAAGGCGCAGAAATGGGTTTTATTAAATTTGGTTCGAGGGTTGATTTGTATTTGCCTTTAGATGCTAAAATAAATGTTACGTTAAATCAAGTAGTTAAAGGTGGTAAAACCGTAATTGCTGAGATTAAATAAGGTTAGGTTTTAGTAAATTATAAGCAAACACTTTTTTTCTTCTTTCTTTTTCCTTAGATGAAAAAGAAACAAAAAATCAAGGCAAAAAAATGCTTCCACGCACAAAGCTTGGGCTGGCCCGCTTTTTTGCCGACCCAACGCACTTAGTTAATGGCATAATTGATTATAAGTTAAAGGTTCTTTCAATTCAAATTGTTATATAGATTTTTTAAATAAATCTGTCTGCCATATGAATAGGAGTTTTAGTAAAAAATATTGATTATCAATAAAAAATTTTGAACAAAATAGATATACGCGAACTTACGCTTGACGAATTAAAAGACATTTTTGTAAAAAAAGGTCAGCCTGCTTTTAGGGGTAAGCAAGTGTATGAGTGGCTATGGAAAAAGTCGGCTACCAGTTTTGATGAAATGAGCAATCTTTCCATCGAACTGCGTAATTTGCTGAACGAAGAGTTTTGTATCAATCATATAAAAGTTCAAGATAAACAGGTTAGTGAAGATAGAACTATAAAAAGTAGTTTTAGGCTTCATGATGGATTTTTGGTAGAAGGAGTTTTAATTCCGGCCGAAGACAGAATGACGGCTTGTGTTAGCAGTCAAGTGGGTTGTAGTTTAACATGTAAATTTTGCGCTACAGGCACCATGAAACGTGAGCGTAATTTAACGCCTGCCGAAATTTACGACCAAGTAGTTCATATAAAAAATTGGGCACAAAATCATTACGGAAAACCGCTTACCAATATCGTTTTTATGGGCATGGGAGAGCCATTGTTAAATTACAGCAATGTAATGGCGGCCATTAAAAAAATTACCTTGCCCGAAGGTTTGGGCATGAGTAATGAGCGCATTACAGTTAGTACTGCTGGTATTGCTAAAATGATAGAAAAGTTGGGCGATGATAATGTAAAGTTCCGTTTGGCACTTTCGTTACACGCTGCAAGCGATGAAAAACGAAACTTAATAATGCCAATTAACGAAAGCAACAGTTTAGAAGCTGTAGGCAAGGCATTGCAACATTTTTACAATAAAACCAAAAGCCGCATTACCTTTGAATACATAGCCTTTAAAGATTTTAACGAAAGCATTGAAGATGCTAAAATGTTGCTTAAATTCTGCAAAAAAGTTCCTGCTAAAGTTAACGTAATAGAATATAATCCTACTGGTGACGGTCAGTTTGAAAAAGCTGATAGCAAAAAAATAGATGCATTTTGTGCCTATTTAGAAAAAAACGGTGTGAAAGCAACAGTGCGCAGAAGCCGTGGTAAAGACATAGATGCAGCTTGTGGCCAATTAGCCAATAAGAAGCACGATGATGCTTTGATGGAAGGGTAAATTAATGTTGGATTTTGAATGCTGAATTTTGAATGATAATCATGCAAGTCGGGAATGAATGATTAAAGTTTAATAATTTTTATACTCTATAAAAAGCTATCGACTTTAATCGTGGAAAATATAATTGCAATTGTAGAGAAAGAATCTAAAATGAGCCGTTGACTTTTATACTTTTGATTGCTTTATCCCTCGAATCGACAAAAAATCCAAAGATTTGTGAAATACATCTTCTGAATTGTATTAAGATAGGTTTACAAAAAAATTGTAATATATGTACAAATAAATTATTGAAAGAAAAACAAATAAATTTTATTGTGTCCGAAATCTAGTGTATCATTCCCGAGTCAAAGTAAAATACCGAACAAACTATGCCACATCTTTAATAATTATAATCAGAGTTTATTTCTGATAATTATTAAAATTTTCATAATAAACAAATACCTAATAGTAAAATTTTTAGAAATAAAAACAAATCAATGAGTAAAAAAAAGACAACTCTCAAATAAATTGGAGTTGTCCTGTATGGTAGTCCCTCAAGGACTTTCCTAAACTCACCCAATTGCACCAATTTTATACAATATACACATTTTCAATATATTACAAATTAGCCAAAATGCACATTAGTGCAATAAAAAGTATATAAATGTTGAAAATGTTTACCCCATTGTTTACCCCATTTTCAATATATTTACCTATATTTGATTCAAATAAAAATCAATGTAATGGCAAGTATATTAACGGTTTTCAGAACTGACAAGGTTAACAAAAAAGGAGAAGCTCCTATTCATTTTCGTATCATAAAAGATAGAAAAATCTCATACATAGCAACTGGATTTATGATTCCAGCTGACATGTGGGATGCAGAAAAGAAAAGAGTTAAAAGCAAACACCCTAATAGCAAAAGACTTAACTCCGAAATCAGCAATAAATTTGCCGAGATTCAAGACCAAGTTTATGAATTTGACAACAGAAACAAATCTGTAACCTCGCGCCAAATCAGAGACAATGTATATGGCAAAAAACCAACTGACTTTTTCACCTTCGCTCAGGAAGTAAACGAAAACTATTTAAAGGAAGGCAAAATAAGCAGTTACGATAAAAACAAAGCCATTATAGCCAAAATAAAGGAATATGTTAAAAATGTCAATATCGACTTTCAGGATATTACAGCAGATTTTTTAACCAAATATGAAAAACACCTTCGTGAAAAGAAAAATAACTCAGTGAACACTATTCACAAGGATATAAAATATATCCGTAAACTTTTTAACGATGCATACCGAGTTGATTTGATTGAGCACAGCCTTATTCCTTTCAACAAATACAAACTAAAAACAGAAAAAACAGAACGTACCTACTTAACCGAAGAAGAACTTTTGTCAATAATTAACCTTGAACTAAAGCCAGGTTCTAAAATGGATTTACACAGAGATATGTTTGTATTCTCTTCATATACCGGAGGGCTTCGTGTATCAGATATGCTCCAAATCAAATGGCCTAATTTTGATGGAACCAATATCAATCTTACTGTTAAAAAAACTGGCAGTCAACTATCTATCAAAGTACCTAATAAGGGGTTAGAAATCATAGAAAAACATAAAAAATTGAGTAATGATAGTTTAGGTTTTATATTTCCCGTACTGCCTAATGATTTAAAAATGAATGACCCTAGAGCATTAGATGATGCATTAGGTAGTGCAACAGCACACATCAATAAAAACTTAAAGCTAATTGCAAAAAAACTAGAAATAACAAAACCAGTAAGTTTCCATATTTCTCGCCATACATGGGCAACAAGAGCGCTCAAAAAAGGGATGTCTATTGACAAGGTTTCTAAAATTATGGGCCATTCCGCTATAAAAGAAACCCAAATTTATGCTAAGATTGTAAATTCAGAATTAGACAAAGCAATGGATGTATTTAATGACTAATGATAACGAAATGAGGTTCCTAAAGAGCCTCATTTTGTTAAAATATTATTAATACAAGTGCTTGATAATTAATAGCTTACAAATGAACATCAGAGACGAAAAAATTAATAAAATATACGAGATATTAGGTAAAAGGTTAGCCGATATTATAGAAATGCTTGCCTATAATGATAATGAAAAAGACAAACTAATTTATAGAGCTTGTCTTAACGATGAGGAGAAAATTAATTATACAAAGGCAGAACTAAAAAAATGTCAAGATGAGATACTTGATTGTGATGTAAGTTTCGCTCCATATGTAAGCTCAATTATTTATGATTTCCATATGCCGAATATTGATAAAAGGCTTCCTATAATCTGCACCAACTATATGGTTGAACATATGGAAAATTTAGGAGAACTATTCGTAGATGATTATGAAAATGTTGACGAAATAGAAAATGATGACTTTTTAAATTATGACTTTGAATTTGAAGGAGAAGATTTTGCATATGAACAATTATTTATTTACGTAAAACATTTTTTCTATATGGGCTATAGAATATTTTTACTCAAATCATTGTTTGAAGATGTCGAAAATACAAACAATGAAAGTCAAAAAAACACCCCACAAAACGATACCAATCAAGTGATTATCGCTGACAATAATTTTGAAAAATTTAAAACCGATTTAGAATACAATTACCCTTTCGAGCATGCTCCTATGGTTTATTTCCAAAAATGGAAAACTAATTTATCCCATTTTAAAAAAGAGGTACTAAATAACATCACCAATTTAACTACTGAAAGAAGAATACCTTTTTTAAATAAACTTTTATTTGAATTAGAGGAAATGCTAGATGGCATCCAAGTAACTAAGGAAGAATTAGACGAACTATACTTACAGCATAATACTAGCGAATACGATATTTTCAAAAAGAGAGATTACAAAAATTCACTACATATAGCAGTTCATTCAGACCCAGCAAAATTTGACAATCATTTCGAAGAAGGCTTTGATCAAATGTCAGAAACATATCAATTTACTTTCTATAATTACCATTATGGCCAAACAATCAATAATGCAATTAATTTCTTAAAGGAACAAAAAATTGAATACACATCAAGTTCTATAGAAATTGAAAAGCAAGAAAATGAACCAAAAGAAGCAAGGAATAATATCAAATCATTTGAATATATCTATTTACAAACTGAATCAGAAAACATTACCAACCTCTTAAAAGAACTAAAAAGATTAAAATTAGTAGACCAAGTAACAGAACTCAAGCACTTTAGAAGTGTTTTTACTAATAAAGAAGTTGTACAAAAAATTAATTGGACCGGCAACTTATCAGAACTATCATTTTTTATAAAAACAATACATAATACATCAAAAAAGGTTAAATATACTAAGCAAAAGTTATGGGAAATAACTGTAAATTGTTTCCAAATGGCTAACGGTAGCATTTTAGAACAATCAAAACTTAGAGGACAGAAAAAACCTGCTACATCTAATGAAATAGAAAAAGTAATAAATGATTATTTATAGAATGATTGCTCCACACCTAAAATAAATTATTAAAAAACTTTCTACCAATAAAAAATGCCAGGCTTATCAGCTTGGCTTTTTTTATGCCCACTCCACACTCTACACTCCACTCCAACCCTATTCCTATATATAATTTCGACCCATTTTCTTGCACAATTTTGCTCCCAGAAATCAACAACAAAAATTCAAATGGAAGCAGTAATCCTAACCAAAGACCAATATCAAGATATATTGGCAAAAATTGAAGCAATTAACACTTCAATCAGTCAAAACCACAAAGAACCTAAAGATTCTTTCCTCGACAATCAAGAGTTTCTACAACTCATGAACATTAGCAAACGTACAGCGCAAACCTGGCGCGATGAAGGTATTGTAGCCTTTTCACAAGTAGGTGGTAAAATTTATTACCGCATGTCAGATATTCAAACAATGCTTGACAAAAACCATAAACCAGCATTCAAAAAATGAGTTTCGATTTATTTAGTCAACCTAATCAAGATAACATGGCATCAGCAACAATATTCAAAAATTTTACCCAGAAAGTAGAAAACCTTTCCCTTATTAACATAACCAAACGAATCCAAAATGATACCTATCAAGTAGAAATCGAAAACATTAGAACCTTAACAGAATTAGGAAAACTTGAGGAAGCTAGCGAAGCCAAGAAACAATTACTTGGCTTCACCACCTCAGGCACTTTCGATAATGGGCGCAAATCCGAATTAATTACAACATACAGCCAATACATTGTACTCGATTTTGATAAAATTGGGAAAGATAAAGTAGCAGAAATAAAACAAATAGCAGCTAGCATTCCTCACACATTTTGCGCCTTTATAAGTCCAAGCGGAAATGGTTTAAAAATAATAGTAGAAGTTAACAGCCCTGTTGAACATCACGAAACAGCTTATTTTCAAATTGCTGATTATTATTCAAAGGCGCTAAATATAGAGATTGATTCGTCAGGTAAGGACCTTGCTAGACTTTGCTTTATGTCATACGACCATGAATTGTATAAAAACCTTAACCCTACCCCTTTTCAAGTTGATATAAATAAAAACAAAGAATTTAAAGAATCTCAAACAGCCAACCATAAAAAAAACACTGATAATCTAAACTTTGAAAACAGTGAAAATGATTGGAACGAACCCTTTAACGCAAGTATTAATTTCACCAATAGAATTACAACTTATAACAATGGCAATAGAAACAACTACATACATATTTTAGCCTGCAATTGTAATAGAATTGGTATTCCAGAAATAGAAGCCCAACAATTGATTAAATCAAATTTCGATTTAAGTCCACAAGAAATACATACAACTGTTAAAAGTGCTTATAAAAACCAAACACACGAATTTGCAAGCTTTGCAAACTTTGCAAACTCTGCAAATACTCACCAACCAATTTCAATCAATAAAAACGAACAACTTTTAAATATGCCTTATTTACCCGACCATATTTTTGACAAATTACCCAACATACTTAAAAATGGCAGTACTGTGCTAAACGACAAAAGAGAAAGAGATATTTTCCTAACCAGTTCTTTAGCTATTATTAGTGGATGTATGCCCAACGTTAAAGGATTGTATAATAGCAAAGAAGTTTATAGCAACTTATATGTTTTTGTAATTGCACCTGCTGCCAGTGGCAAAGGCTCATTAACATACGCCAAGCAATTAGGCGATAAATACCATGATTACTTAGTAAACGATAGCAGAGAAAAAAAGAAAAACTATGAAATAGAATTAAACGAATACAAGCAGAAATTTAAAGAAAAGAAAACCGATATTTCTTCACTTGAAATACCCCAAGCACCTCCATTTAAAGTTCTTTTTATTCCTGCTAATAACAGCAGTGCAAGAGTAATTCAACAATTACAAGATGGCGATGAACAAGGCATATTTTGCGAAACAGAAGCAGATACAATGGGCAATGTATTTAAGCAAGATTGGGGAAGCTACTCCGACATGCTTCGTAAAGCATACCACCACGAATTAATATCCTACAGCCGTAAAGCAGATAAAGAATGGGTTGAAATAAAAAAACCACGTTTATCAGTTGCATTAGCCGGAACACCAGGTCAGGTTATTAATTTAATTACTTCGGCCGAAGATGGACTTTTCAGTCGTTTTATTTTCTACACCTTTAAATCCGAAATAAAATGGCAAAATGTTGCTCCTAATAGCAATAACATCAACTATACACAACACTACGAAAACCTTTCTAACAACATTTATGACTTTGTTAATTACCTTACCTCAACACCCGAAATATCCTTCAATTTAACAACCGAACAATGGCAAAAAGTGAACGAATTTGGTGAAGAATGTATTAATAAATTAGCAACATTTATCAGCGAAGATTTAAGCAGCACATCCAAACGACTAGGCTTAATTCTGTATAGAATAAGTATGGTTTTAACCGCTTTACGCTACTTCGATAATGCAGAAAGCACATCAGATTTTATTTGTACTGATGAAGATTTTGAAATTGCATTACAAATGATTAAAGTTTACCAAGAACACGCTGTTTTTATGTTTGGCGAATTGCCAAAAAGTGGGACCGTTACAGATAAAAACTTGCAATTATTATTCGAAAAACTTCCCAATAGTTTCGACCGTAAAGAGGCAATCTTTATAGCTATGAATAATTTTAGCATTAAAGAACGCACTGCTGACGGATATTTAAAAAAACTAGTGGATATGAAGATGTTAAATAAATTAAAATCAGGAACCTACGAAAAAGTTATATAGTACTTTGTATGTTTTGCAAGTTTTGCATCCTAACTTTAATACATATCTATATATTTGCCAATATTTAACTCTTCGATCATAAATAAATGAATAACAAATTAATTAAACTAATTAAAATACCATTTTAGGAAAATCAAATATGTCTGCATCTAGTAGAACCCATCCACATAATAGATATTAAATAACTGTTTAAAATCCCCAAGGGTGTACTACAACTCAAACGAGAGCAGTTTCAAGTACTAGCAGAAGTTCTAAATGTAAATACTAACGAATTGCAGACCCTATGGGCTTGCCGACCAAATGTATACTGTGGTAAAAGATAAAAAATTTGTCAATGAAGCTATGCAAGTAGCAGACAAAAAAATAAACTTAAAAAACGTAAATAGTAAGTAGAATGAGCACCTATTCAATTGAAGATACATCATCAACATCCGACCGCTTCAAGCTTTATGCTTTGGTATATAATGTCAACGAATTGCCGGATAAGATTGCTTATTTAAAATCTCAAAATATTAATATCATCAACATTGGTAAAGAACTGGCAAATTACATTGATGGTTTGGACGATTTCAGTTATTTAAACATTGATGTGTACGATTACACCAAAAAGCTATTAGACAAGCATAAATCTAAAATAAATAGTAAAGGTAACGATGTTATTGCTATTTATAATCTTGGTATTTTGATGGAACCTGCTCTTGAATTAAATGCTGTACATTTATTCAAAGAATTTTCAAAATCAACCTCACTAATTATTTTATGGGATAATCAATCCGACATTCCTGATAGATTAGAATGGCTCACACAAAAACAAAATTTCTTCTTAGATTTTTCAGAATCGCAATTAAAAAAACTGCAATATGCAATATAAAGAACTCATACAATTTGAACCAATTACTACGGTAGTAAAATTGGTAAATGCTAGTGAATTAAATGTAGCAGAAAATCTTGTGAAAACATTTGTTTTCTCTAAGAAAATGCAAGAGGATTTGCAGGAAATTATAATTAAAAACCTTATAACAGAACCAACCTATGAAACAAAAGGTATTCAGGTAGTTGGTAGTTACGGCACAGGTAAATCCCATTTAATGTCACTGGTTTCAGCCATTGCTGAAAATGCTGATTTAATAAAACTCATTCAGAACGATGAGTTAAAAAAAGCATTCAAACCCATTGCAGGCAAATACAAGGTTCTTCGTTTTGAAATTGGTACTGATAGACCGTTAAAAGATGTTGTGTTTTCTCAAATTGAGAGATTCCTTAAAAAGGAAGGGATTGACTTTAAGTTCAAAGAAGATTCAAATGAAAGTTGGAAATCATTGATTCAAGAAATGATGGCTGTTTTTGAAGAGAATTATCCCAAACACCATTTTTTAGTGGTCATAGATGAAATGTTGGAGTATTTAAAAGGTAGAAATCCAACAGCATTGAACAACGATTTAATGTTGTTAAGACAATTAGGTGAGGTATGTGATAATTCGCGTTTCAAGTTAATATTTGGTGTGCAGGAATTATTATACAGAGCACCTGAGTTTCAGTTTCAGGTAGAAATGTTGAATCGGGTTGAAGACCGCTATTCCGATTTGACAATTACTAAAGAGGATGTATCCTTTGTTGTTAAGGAACGTTTGCTTAAAAAGGATTTACATCAAAAGGCTAAAATTCAAGAGCATCTACTAAAATTTGCTCACCTCTTTGAAGGCATCAATACAAACCTCAACGAATTTATTGATCTCTTTCCAGTTCACCCTAATTATGTGAGCTACTTTGAGAAAATTAAGCATGGCAAAAGCCAGCGTGAAATCTTGAAAGTGCTTTCAGTAAAGTTTAAAGATATTTTAGAAAAAGAAGTTCCTATTAATAACCCTGGTTTAATTACATACGATACCTATTGGACAGACTTAGCCAGCAATCCTGCCATGCTTGCCATACCTGACATCAGAATGGTTCGTGATAAGGTAGAAATTATTGCAGGTAGAATTACAAACCACTTTTCAGGTGCAAGGGCTAACAGAAAAGATATTGCTCAAAGCATTGCTCAGGCATTGGCAATTCGTATTTTATGTGATGATTTAGATAAACGTAATGGTGCAAGTGCTCACAGCTTAAAGGAAGATTTATGTGTAAGCATTCCCAATGTAGATGAACCAGAATTGCTTTTAGCTGCAATAGATAGCACAGCAAAACAATTGGTTACAGCCACAGCAGGACAATATGTTGACCAAGACACAGTAAGTTCCGATTTTTATATTCGTACAGAAGGCGGTATAAACATTCCTCAATTAATTCGTGACTATGCAGATGAAGTTATTAAAAAAGATATTGATCAAGCAGACCAATACTATTTCGACTTCCTGCAATATGTGTTAGAAATTCAGCAAGATTCTTACCGTTCTGGATTCAAAATTTGGCAGCATTCTTTAGAGTGGTTAGATAAAAAGAGTTTCCGATTAGGATATATCTTTTTTGGCAATCCTAATGAAAGAAGTACCACAGAACCTATACAGCAATACTATATTTTCTTCTGTCCTTTATTCAATACCATCAACAGAAATGATGAATCAGACGAAGTGTATTTTGATGTAGCAGGTTTATCAGATGAATTTAAAGATGTTATTTGTTTATATGGTGCTGCAAAAGCAAAATATGGTTCTGCACCTACCAATCAAAAAGCTTTATTCAGCAGTCAAATTGAAGAATACCAACGTAAAGCCATTGCTTTATTCGATAAAGAATATGCCGATAAAACAAAAGTGATTTACAAAGGCGATAGTAAAACACTAAAATCTTTCCCGCTACCTGGTGAAGGTTCTACCAAAGAAATGATTTTCCGAACTGTTGCTGCTAAAGTGTTGAACAAAGCATTTAATGACAAGTTTCCTCACTACCCAGCATTTACCGATTTACCTCTACCACTATCGAAAGATAATTACAATGGCACAATAAATGCAGCATTTAAGAAAATTACAAATCCATCTAGTCCTAATAAAAATGGAGAAGCCATTTTAAGTGGGCTTGGTTTGTGGAGTGGTCAAAACATTGTAAGTGACAATAGCAAATATGCTGAAAGTATTAAGACAAAACTGAAAGAAGCTGGCGAAGGGTCCGTTTTGAATAGGTCTGAAATTTTATACCCTCATTATGCACCAGCTAATCTGTGGTATTCTGTAGTTTATGATATTGACTACCAGTTGGAGTTTATTGTATTGGCAGCTTTGGCATACAAAGGCGATATTGAAATCAACTGGTCAGGAAGCAAAAACCTTGCTGCAACCAATATCGAAACAGTGCTTTCACTTACAGAGGAAGATTACTTCACCTTCCAACACATTAAGCAGCCACAAGGTATTCCAATAAAAAACCTAAAGGCATTATTTACTTGTTTGGGCTTGCCCGATTATACTTCTGAACTGGAGAAGCCTGAAACTATTAGCAGGATTATTACCGAAGCCAAAACAAAAGCGGAACGAGTAGTAAAAACAAAAGCTTCTGTGGCAAAAGGTTTAAAATGCCGTAATGTATCATTGCTAAGTGATTCGGATAGTTCGACTATGAAAACTGAATTGGAAGCATTAGGCAATATGCTTGATAGTATTCAATCTTACAATTCTTATGGGAAACTAAAGGCACTTAAATTCACTGAGGAAGAGTTATCTACAACTTTCAAGGCATGGCCTAATTGTGATTTAGTAGATAAACTGCAAGCAAAAGCCGAGAAATTTGAGAAAATGATAGGCTATCTCTACACTGCACAATCTTATGTGGTGGAGCAAGAAAAACCATTGTTTGATGAAATGAAAACTGCCATTGACCAATTACCCGAAGTTTTGGCAAGTAACAAAGAAGCAGACATAAAAAAATATGAAGCACTGCTTAATTCATTAATTGACCGCTATGCCGATTATTACTTAAACCAATACACCAAATGCAGATTATCTAAACAAGATGATTTGTCTAAAGTGAGGGTATTAGGAAGTGAGAAAAAACGCATTTGCGACATCATTAAGGATTCTGAATTTATCACAGCTACCGAATACCAAAATTGGGTAAACAGCATCACTTCGCTGCATGAAGCCGATGCTTCATTAACCAAGGCAAGAGTATTGTTAGAACCTTACCACAATTTCAATCCTCGTGAATATTATGGTAAACCAGCATTTAACATCCATCAGTTAGAAGAGCAATTGGATAACATTTTAGAAAAGTGGACCACTGCCATGCGTTC
>JAAFJM010000011.1 GCA_013298895.1 Bacteroidota bacterium
CCATTTAGTTTTGCTAAATCATAACCAATGCTGTTTAAAGTACACATACTTTCAATGCAAATTTCGGCATGTTCTTCTGCTTCAATCAAACCGCGTTTAATAGCAGTTCCAATTATTCCCGTTCCTAAATGTTTGGTTAAAAACAATAAATCGCCAGCTTTTGCTCCGCTGTTTTGTTTGATATTTTGTTTATTAATTAGTCCATTAACAGCTAGTCCAAACATAGGTTCTAAACTATCAATACTATGTCCACCGGCAATTGGAATATTGGCTTGTTTACAAACTGATTGCGCACCTTCAATTACTTTAGATGCTAACTCTAATGGCAATTTATCAATAGGCCAACCCAAAATAGCATTGGCAAAAATGGGCTTGCCTCCCATAGCATAAACATCGCTTAAGGCATTGGTAGCAGCAATTCTTCCAAAGTTAAAAGCATCATCAACTATAGGCATAAAAAAATCGACTGTGCTTATTAGTGCTTGTCCATTTTCCAAATCCCACACTGCTGCATCATCGTTGGTTTGGTTACCAACTAATAAATTTGCAAACACATCTGTTGATTTATTATTGCTTAATATTTGCTCCAATTTATCGGGAGCTATTTTACAACCACACCCAGCACCATGGCTAAATTGTGTAAGTTTTATTGCTGTCATTTATATTTTAAAATATCTAAAGTGTGTTGGCAAAACTCGTATTCGTATAGTTGATTGCTAGCCACTATTATGGTGCATTTGCTTAAAAGCAAATTTATACATTGTTGATACCAAGCTATTCCTGCATTATCAAAATTACTACATGGTTCATCTAAAAGTAATAAATCGGCTTGAGTAGCAAAAGCTAAAATCAGCTTAGCACGTTGCTTCATTCCGCTTGAAAAATGCTTAATCATTTTATCAGTATGCTCGCTTAAATTGGCATCTGTTAGTAATTGTTCAATGTCTAAATTGGTTCGTTTTTGTTTGATGCTAAAATGAAAATCAATTATTTCCTGCAAAGTTAATTCTTCAGGCAAATCAACATAAGGAGCAGCAAAAGCCATAAAACGTTGCGCATTTTCTTCTACCAATTCATTGTTCAAATAGTAGTTTATTTCGCCTTTGCTTATGGTATTATAGTTGTAAATTATTTGTATTAAAGTTGATTTTCCACTTCCATTATGCCCCACCAAAGCATAAGTTTCATTGGCCTCAAAAGTGTAATCGAGGTTAGTAAAAATAACTTGCTTATTATATTTTTTGGCTAAACTTTTTAAAACTACTTGCATGCAATTTATGATTTAGTTTCGGCTTTCCATTGCTTTGCAATTTCATCTAACTCGTTATACCAATCAGCTCCAAACTTACGTATAAGAGGCTCTTTTAAAAACTGATAAACTGCCACTTGGTGTTCTTCGCCTAGCTTGCATGCTGGTTTACAAATATCCCAACGATGGTAATTCAAAGCTTCAAATTCGCCAACATTGCTAATTCTAATGGGGTATAGATGGCACGATAAAGGTTTTTGAATGCTTACTTTTCCATCACGATAAGCTTGCTCAATGCCGCATTTTAACATACCTGTTTCATCACGTAACGAAAAATTGCATTCACCTGTTGGCAAACAAGTAGTAACCAAATCGCCATCCGTATCTTTTTCCCAAAAGTTTTGCGTTTTAATAGCTTTAAGCGAAACAGCAGTTAAATATGGTTTTATGTTTTCTAATTCTGCTTCTAAAATTTCTTGCTCATCGTGGGTAATAGGTGCGCCTGAATCGCCTTCAATGCAACATGCACCTTTACATGCAGACAAATTGCAAATGAAATTTTTCTCTAAAATATCTTCCGAAACAATTGTATTTTCTAATAAAATCATAAAATAAAAGCCAAAAGTAATAAATTAAAGGCTATAAATATTGTTTCAGTAATTTTATTTCATTTTCTAAGTTTTGCTTCGCTTTAGTTTCGTATAAATTATAAAAATGTGGTGTTTTAAAAATTCGCTCCATTGCTATAAAATGGTTCAATACTTTTATTCGTCCTAGAATGTAAATATCATCAGCATATTGAATGTATTCTGCTCTAATTTGTTGTGAGTAAACTTGGTAATTATCCCAACTTTCACCCAATATACTTAAATCGGCATCAGTAAAATAATTGGTATCGGTATAGTTGGTATTTTGGTGAGATTGCGTAGCTAAAATTTGGTTAAAAACTATGTCAATTTTTGTTTCCTCAATACCCAACTTTTGCAAGTTGCTTTTTGCTAATAACGCACTGTTTAGTTCATTGTCTTTTTTGTTGGTGTTGTAATAAATATCGTGGTAAAATACCGAAAACTGAATCATGTCCCAATCAACCAAAAGTCCTTTAACTACTGATAGTTTATTATAAACCGTAGCAATATGTATTAAATTATGGTAGTGCCTTGTAGGTTCAGTATAATGCTGTTCTATTTCACTCCAAAGTTCATTTATCAATGAATTATTTTGGGTGAATTTTGAAACTAATTTTACAAAATTTTCCTTTAAAGTTTCATTCATTATTTAACCACTTATTCCCTCACAAACTTGATGATTTTTGAACTATTCTTTACCTGAATTTTAAAAAAGTAAATACCTTTTTCTAAAGCAGAAACATCTATTCTATTTAAATTAAAACTGCTAATTGTAATTGCCCAATAGTATTGTATATTTTATCATAAAGTCTGAATTATCCAATCCTAAAATATTTAATTGACCATCAGCAGGATTTGAACAATGTTATTGTAAAGAGTTGTATCGCTGCATACATTGTTCATAACCATTTTCATTGCCTAAAATTTTATATTGATTTGCTAAATCAAACCATGCTTGTTTAAAATTAGGATTCATACCCAAACAATATTCAAAGTTAGTCGCGGCAAGCGTATTATTTTTAACGGCCTCATACGATTTACCTAAATAATAAAATATTTCAGGTGACTGTCCATTAAATTTCAAAGCAGTTTCTAACCTATCAATTGCTCCATTATAATCATTCATGTTTAAATAAGCTAAGGCAGAATAATAATATGCTTCAGTAGTATTGTTTTTATAAGTAGTAGCTTTAACACAAGCCTCAATACATTTTTGATATTCTTTTTTATTAAAATACAATAATCCTTTGTTTGAGTATGCAGAATAATTTTCAGGAAAAATGCTTATTGCTTCATCGTATTGTTTTAGAGCCTCTTCAAAATTATTACTAACCATGCAAGCAAATCCGTACATTCTGTGAGCTTCTTCGCTTTTTGGCTCCCATTCAACTGCCTTTTTGAAGTAATAAACAGCAGAATCATATTTTTGAGCATCCATTGCCTTATATCCTAAAGGCATATAAGAAACTTCACGCTTTACAACACAAGCCAAAGGAACATTATCTGCCAATACTGTATAAACAGTTCCTTTAGGAGGAAATGCACCATTTAACAACTCATTTTTCGAATATGTTCTTGATGTTAGAATTAAATAATCCCAATTAGGCTTTTGCTCTTCATACTCTCGCACCCACTGGAACTGTAAGTTTGGATTGATCTTATTAGCATAATAAGAAGCTGTTAATGGTTCATTATTTATACAAACTACTAGTTTTTCATTTGGATGTTGCTTTGCAATCCACTCCCCTGCTTCGCGACAAGAATTTGAATAATAATCTGTTTCATAATTCCCATAAGCACCATCTATTCCTCCAACTAATTCATTGAAATAAACATACTCATTTGGATGGTTTTTTATAATCCAATAGGTTGGCTTTGCAAATAATGCTATAATAACAACTGCTGTTACTATGCGAATAATTTTATTGCTTTGACCAAGTAAAAAATCAAAAGTAATAGCTGACAGTGTAATTAAACTCGGTAATATAAATAGATAATGTCTCCATCCATTATAGTAATTTAAATTAGCATATTCCGCATAGGCAATTGGAAAAATAATCATAAAAATCAATAATCCAATATAACCAAATTTGATTTTACTATTCATCCATTTTATTAAAACTACACCCAAAACAAAACCTAATAACAAATACAATGGATTACCCATTGTTAAAAATCGTATAACGTAATACCATGGTGCCTGGTCTCTCATGTATAGACGTTTTCCTTCAAAAATCTCCACATTATTGGTATAAAAAGAAACATTGTCTGAAGCTTTAGAAAAAGCTATGAATGGATTTTTGAATGGATTTTCTAATGCATATGGCCAAAGCAAAACACCAAATAAATAACCAAATACGGCCACAGCTAATAATATTTTAGCATAAGGCCAAATTAGTTTAAAGTTATTATTTGTTTTATTTTTAAATAGTGAAAGCCAATTTACACCTAAGAACAGAGCAAAATAAGCTATTAATAAAAATGCACCAATACGACCTCCAATTCCTATTCCTATGGCAATACCAAGCCAAACTAAATGGCTAAATTTAGGCTTAGGAAGCGCTTTTAAAATTTTAAAGAAAAAGTATAACGACAATGCAAAACCAGTAGCAAAAGGAATATCAGTTGGGTTATTCATAGAATTCCCTAACCATCCTGGATTAAAAAAGGTAAATAAAATACCTAAAACACCAGCTCTCCAGCCTCCTAATTCTTTTGAAGCAAGCGCAATGCCTATTAAACCTAATAAACCATATAATGAAATAATAAAATGTCGTGTTTCGAAGGGTGGCAAATTAAAAGTACGGTAAACCATTGCAGCCACCAAATTACTCTGTTCACCATAGTATCTATAACACTGACGAATAAAATCTGCACTGCTCTTCGAATCAATAATTGCCGAAGAATCTGCTCCCATAGTTAGCATCCAATTAGAAGATAACATCGAATAATCGTTATGTTGCTTTTCATCCCAAGTCATCCCAAAATCTTTACTTAAGTATGGCATTGCAAAGGTGGCAAGTATAATTAAGCTGAAAAATAAAAGCCTGTATATAGGATGATTTCCACTTGCTAATGATGGATTATTTCCTGATTTTAACTCAGTAATAGCACCAGTAACAAAATATTTAAAACGCAATGCAATAGCAATAAATGGCACTGCCAAAACATTGAAAATTTGCTTATTTAAAACATTTTTTTCAGCACTTAATGCAAATTCATTCAATGCAATTCCATTGTAAGTAGCTAAACTTAAAATATCTAATTGCGAATTAGCAGAAGTCATTTTGTTATTAAAAACATCTTGAGCATTTGCTGTGTTCACAATTAACACATTTGCTGAATGATCTTTTAAATTTAATGGGGTAAAAAACCTTAAAGCTGAGTTATAAAGTTTAGAAACAAAATTAATACCTACTTTACCACTGCTAGTCTTAATTCCATGTGAGCCAACATAAAGTTCATTGTTTTGAAGACTTTTTTTATTAGAGGTAATCCATGATAAAACACTACTAAGGTTAACGTTCGAAATGTCGCTAATAATTATACTAAATGCACCAGTAGCTTTGTTTAATGCCAATGAGTATGCATTACCTAATGAAGTTTTTTCATTAATTATAATACCTTTATTTTTACTAATTAGTTCAGCAAAAGCTTTATTATTCGAAATAAAATCTTCAGTTCCGTTATTATTTACGATTATACACTCTAAATCACTTTTTGATTTAGCAATTTGAGAAAAAAAGTTTTCGAAATGCGGTGTACTTTTTTTTTCTAACTTTAATATAATTGAAATCCTAGTATCAATTTTAGCAATGTTTTCCATTTATAACTTCGTTAAATTCTATGTAAATTTATTTTTCTAATACCTGAAGACTATTCCATCCTAATTGAAAATATTCATGAAAGGTAAGTTTAAGTCCAGCTTTTTTCGAGTCTTCTAACATATCTTCCTTAGCGTAATATTTTACATGATCAGATATTTGCACTATCGAAATAACACGTAATTTATATGCCATAAACTCTAAAACTGGCTTCCCATTTGGAGTTGGAATGGTTAAAATAATTTTACCATTAGGTTTTAAAATTCTTTTCAATTCTAAAAGTAATGGAATGGTTTTATCTAAAGGTATATGTTCATATACAGCCAATAAAAATATTTTATCGAAGGTATTATCTTCAAAAGGCAGTCTAGCTTGATAATTAAATTGAACAAGCTCAATATTTTCATTTATTGAATGCGCCTCAATATCTGAATCAATACCTACTCCTTTTAAAATTTCATTTTTTATATTATTTAAAAAATATGCTTGATAACCGCAGCCAAAATCTAAAACAGTATCTCCTTTGCTTACATATTTTTTAACTTTTGATAGCCTCCAATTGGCTATAAATTCATCTAATTTATTAAAACTTTTAGTTTCCATTACACAATTCTATACTTAATTAATGTCCAGATAGCAATCACACCATCTTTCCAATTTATTTTTTTTCCTTCGTCTAAGGTTCTTGGCGAATAACTGATAGGAATTTCGGGGATTTTATGACCTAGCTTAGCCACTTTTGCAGTAATTTCTGGGCAAAACTCAAAACCTGTACATTGTAAAGGTATCGATTTTAACAATTCACTATCAAACACTTTATAACAAGTTGGTTCATCTGTTAATTTTTGACCAAACAAAACATTGGTAAACCAAGTAACCACTTGCCCTCCAGCATAAAAATACCAATAAGAATGAACATTATTAGTTTTTAAAAATCTTGAACCATACATTACTTTGGTTTCACCATTCATTACAGGGGGAACAATTAATAAATATTCTTCCGGATTATATTCCAAATCTGCATCTTGAATAATTGTAACCGATCCAGATACCTCTAAAATACCAGTCCTTATAGCAGCTCCTTTTCCTTTGTTTGTTTCATGCAACACAACCTTAAAATATGGCATTGAGGCATATTTTTCAAGTTTTGCACGTGTACCATCAGTTGAGCCATCATCAACAATAATAATTTCTTTAGTTAAATTTACTGCAAGAACCCTCTCTATTAATAAATCTATATTATTAACTTCGTTATATACTGGAATTATTACCGATAACATTAATTAGTTTATGTTTTTAATTCAAAAATTATAGTTTTTTAAATTTAATAACCAATTAGAAAGGTTAAATAGCTTAGAATTATGCTAGTTAACTAATAAATTTACTTTCAAAATCAATTATCAACTTTAAAATTAGTTGAGGCTATCTTCAGCCAAACTATCAGCACCAATTTCAGCCTGAATAGCTTTCATTAATGAATCACTAGCTACTTGTTCATTGTTTACAAGGCTATCAACTGATTTTTGTTCTTGTGTATTTAAAGGTGCATCATTTGTACAACTTGCTATCAATGCAATAATTGATAATGATATAAATATTTTACGCATAAGTTTTTATAGTTAATTGCTCAAATAAAGGTAAAAAACAGTTTCTAACAAAATATAGTAGTGTAAAACAATTTTACTTTTAAAAGTGCGTGATTGATTTTAAAATTTACCCCAATTGGCTAATTCATCTTGAGTAAAAAGTTCAGGATAAAATATTCGTAATTGAAAACGTGGAGGCAAGTATTTTTGCCAATTGGTTCCGCCTGTAGCAGCAACATCTTCTTTGGGTTTTTGCAAATATTTCACTGCTGATTTATAATGCATTAAAGGCCAATTTACATTTACATTTAAATCTAAATTACGTAGTTCAGCAATTAATTCCTGGTTTTGTTTATCAGTTTCGTTTAAAGATTTATAAATAGCCCAAAGGTTACATTCCTTATTTGAATTAGCTAAACGTAATAACTCTTCACCATATTTTTGTTCAAATTTGGTTAAGGTTAAGGTTTTATTTCCAGAATCAGTTTCAGTAGCGCCTGCTTGCCAATAAATGTATTTAAACTGTTCTTCAATACTTTTATCTTTTAACTCTTCGCGTTTATCTTTGGCTACTAATCTATCAAAACTAGTAGCATACATTTCAATCATACGGTATTGAGCGCTTTGAAAACCACTTGCAGGCAATAAACTCATTCTGAATTTTAAAAATTGCTCAGGCTCCATGCCATCTACCATTATTTCAAAACTGTTTGCCAAGTTTTTAAAATAAGCATTAATACGTCTTACTCTGTCAGTAAAAAATTGAATTGAAATATTGTTTTTTGCTTCAGCAATTTGTTCCAATTCGTGCAACGAAAGCTTAAAATATAATTCTGTAATTTGATGATAAATTATAAATATCATCTCGTCAGGAATTAAGGTTTTTGGTTTTTGCAGTGTGAGCAAACTATCAACTGCTATATAATCCCAATAGTGGGTATAATCTTGGTACAATAAACCCTCTAAATAGCTTTTGAAGTTTTGTCCTTGTGCAGCATATTTATCTTTAATTTTATTAATTAAATCTACTACTTCATTATCCATATTTTCCATCATTTAAAAAGGACTTAC
Organism: Bacteroidota bacterium; assembly: GCA_013298895.1. Lineage (GTDB taxonomy): Bacteria > Bacteroidota > Bacteroidia > UKL13-3 > UKL13-3 > JAAFJM01. Next base: position 8,360 of record JAAFJM010000011.1, read on the forward strand.
TAAGTTTTTAAGAGTGGGTAATATTTGATCTTTGTCGCTAATAATAGGAGTGTCGCACTCCCATTTTATATTTAAATCACTATCATTCCAAAGTAATCCCCCTTCACTTTCTTTATTATAAGTATTGGTACATTTATATAAAAATATAGTATTGTCTTCTAGTGTTTCAAATCCATGAGCAAAGCCTGGGGGAATAAAAAACATCGTTTGGTTTTCGGCAGATAACTTTATTGAAAAGTGTTGTCCATAAGTTGGCGAATTTTTTCTAATGTCAACTGCCACATCTATAACTGCACCTTGAATTACACGTACCAATTTACCTTGATCGAAAGGTGGGGCTTGGAAATGTAATCCACGAACAATTCCTTTTTGCGAAAGACTTTGATTGTCTTGCACAAATTCTAAGTTAATGCCTGCAGCAAAAAATTTATCTTTATTGTAACTTTCGTAAAAATAACCTCTAGGGTCTTTAAAAACCTGAGGTTGAATAACTAACAATCCTTCAATTGGGGTAGTTGTAATTTGCATAATTTTATTAATATTTTAAAACCAAGAACTTGACTTTTTAGTAGATTTTCCACCCAAACCTAATGCTCCTAACAAACTACGTGTAATAATTTGTGCTGCTGTTCGGCCCACTTGTTTGGTTACAGGGCTACTTAAAATTTGTTCTAAAGTTGATTTTTCGTTTCTATTTACCTTTACTTCTCTTTGCTCCTCAGCTTGTTCTTCCATTTTAGCGGCTTGCTCCAACTTAGCATTTAATATTTCATAAGCGCTTTCACTATCAATATTTTGATTGTATTTAGCCGCAATGCGAGACTTTGAAACCAAAGCATCAATTTCTTCATCGGTTAATATATCCATTCTTGATTTAGGTGCACAAAGCATGGTAGCTGCCAATGGTGTTGGAATTCCTTTTTCATTTAAACAAGTAATTAAAGCCTCACCCATTCCTAATTGGGTAATTAACTCATCCGTTTTATAAAAATCTGATAAAGGATAATTTTCTGCTGTTTGTTTAATTGTTTTTCTATCATTAGCCGTAAAAGCGCGCAAGGCATGTTGTACCTTTAAACCCAACTGACCAAGCACCGAAGCAGGTACATCGGCCGGATTTTGAGTACAAAAGAAAATGCCCACACCCTTGGAGCGTATTAATTTAATAATCGTTTCAATTTGTTGTAAAAGCGCTTCGCTTGCTTCTTGAAAAATTAAATGCGCTTCATCAATAAACAGAACTAATTTAGGTTTATCCATATCGCCTTCTTCGGGCAATGTAGCATATAGTTCAGCCAACAAACTCAGCATAAAGGTTGAGAAAAGTTTGGGCTTATCTTGAATATCGGTAACTCGTAAAATTGAAATTACACCTCTCCCATCATCACTAATGCGCATTAAATCATCAACCTCAAAACTTTTTTCGCCAAAAAAACTATCGGCTCCTTGCTGTTGTAGCTCTATTATTTTTCGTAATATAGTACCTGTAGAAGTAGTTGAAATTTTACCATAATCTTTCTCCATTTCAGCCTTGCCTTCATTACTTATGTACTGCAATACTTTTATAAAATCTTTTAAATCCAATAAAGGCAATTGAGCATCATCACAAAATTTAAAAATCATGGCAACAAAACCCGCTTGGGTTTCGTTTAAATCTAAAATTTTTGATAATAATATTGGGCCAAACTCACTAACAGTAGCTTTTAATTTAACACCTTTTTGTTTGCTAAGCGAAAGTAATTCAACAGGATATGATTGTGGATTATATTCTAATCCAATTTTTTGATACCTTTCGGTAATTTTTTCATTTACACCACCTTTGGCAGCTATTCCACTTAAATCACCTTTGATATCCATTAACAAAACTGGAACACTTGCATCGCTTAAGCCTTCGGCTATTGTTTGCAATGTTTTAGTTTTACCTGTTCCTGTAGCACCTGCTATTAAGCCATGCCTATTTAATGTTTTTAATGGTAAATTGATAGCACAGTCAGCTATTACTTCACCGTTAAGCATGGCTGCACCTAATTGAATACATTCACCTTTGAATGTATATCCAGCTTTTATTTGTTCAATAAACTGTTCTTTCATAAAAATGCTTTTGGCTATTTGCTGTTAGCAGTTTAGTATTAGCAACTATTGGTTAAAATGATAGGAAATTAATTATTGAATAAAATTATAAATTAAACAATTTATCAATTATTAAATCAAAAATCTCTAAATCGATAAATTATTTATGCTTGTCCAGTTGGTCCACCAAAATTCATTGGAAAAGGAGGCATCATATCTGGCAAATTTATTTCACCAACTTGGTCTTCATATTTTCTGATATTATCACTCAGTGCTAATAACAAACGTTTAGCGTGTTCGGGAGTTAGTACAAGACGAGATTTTACTTTAGCCTTAGGTACTCCTGGCATAATTCTTATAAAATCTAATACAAATTCACTAGTACTGTGTGTGATTATAGCTAAATTAGCATAAATGCCTTCTGCCATTTCTTCGCTTAATTCAATATTTAATTGATTCGATTCGTTTATAGGTTCATTACTCATACTTGCAATTATAATTTATTTTTACTTTAAATAGCTACAAAATTAGCTGTATGTATAAAGTGTTAGTATTTTTATAATGCAGCTTTCAAAGTAAATCCAAATGTTGTTCCTTGTCCTGCAGTGCTTCTTACATTCACAGCTTGATGATGCGCCTCGATAATGTGTTTAACAATAGCCAAACCCAAACCTGTTCCTCCTACTTCATCATTTCTTGTTCTGCTTTTATCTACTCGGTAAAATCTTTCAAAAATACGTGGTAAAAATTCCTGACTAATACCTTCTCCAGTATCAGCAACCTCAATCAAAATATTATCGCCCATAACATAATAAGCTGCCGAAGTAAACCCATTCGATTTTCCATATTTTAAAGAATTACTAATTAAATTCACTAAAACTGTTCTTATTCTGTACTTATCAGCCAAAACATAAAATGGCTTATTACAACCCTCTTTTATAGTTAACTCAATATGCTTTTCTTTGGCCTTTACCTCAAACTGTTCATATACATCTTTTGTTAAAGCATTAATGTCAAATCGCTCCATATTCATTTCCAACTCGCCACTTTCAAGTTTCGAAATTTCCAATAAATCTGCAACCAAATCACTTAATCTATCAGTACTTTTAGCTGCTTTCTTTAAAAACTTCGTATTAACTTCAGGATCTTCCATTGCACCATCAAGTAAGGTGTGTAAATAACCTTGAATGCTGAATATGGGAGTTTTTAACTCATGGCTTACATTTCCTAAAAATTCTTTTCTAAAATCTGCTACTTTTTTTAATTGATCAATTTCTATTTTTTTGTCCCTAGCCCAATTAATTACCTCTTTACTCATTTCAAAAATTGGATCTTTATCCCAATCAAAATTCTCTAAAACAGCATCGTATTTTTGGGTTTTTAAGCTATGAATGGTTTTATAAATCAACTTTATTTTTCTATAAATAAAAAACTCTAAAGTATAAAAAAACAAGAAAAAAGAGAGTCCTGATGTAAGTGTAAATAACATGATTACATTGATGAGGTTAGAATCAAGAATAAAATACATTACCAAAGCAATTACTGTGGCAATGGTACTTGAAACCAGTAGTGCTATATGAATTGGCTTAGGATTTCGAATCATTTTATTTATGTTTATTTGATAGCTATTGTTAGTAAGCAACAATTTAATTGATTACCAATTTTTAAAAATTCTAAATAATCTAAAAATACCATACAAAGTCATTGCAATACCAAGTACGTACTTAACCCAATCTGTAACTTGCAATGGAACTTTATTTAATAAAATACTGACTCCAAGTACCAAATAAAACAAGCCCATAATGGCACCGAAGTATTTTACAATATTCCCAACTTTGATTTCTCTTTCTTCTCTTATCTCGTCTAAACTCATTATTTCAGATTACATTTTAAATAAAATAAGCCTGCTAAACTAATGTTTAGCAAGCTTATTTTGTATTATTTTATTATTATTACTTATTGATCTAAGCTAAATAAAACAGGAAGGGTAAAATAAACAGCAACTGCCCTACCCGCCTGACGTCCTGGACTCCATTTAGGCATTCCTTTTACTGCTTTTTTTGCTGCTTCATCTAAACCCCAACCAAAAGGTTTACTTAATAACTCAATTTTATCAATACTGCCATCAGGCATTACTGCAAAACGAACAATTACTCTGGCCTCTTGGTTATTTTCCTTAGCAATAGGTGGATACTCCACGTGATCCCTTAAGTACTCTAACATTTTTTCTTCTCCTCCTGGAAATTCAGGATTAATTTCAGCTTCTAATAAAATTTCGCCTTCACCATTTCCTGTTCCGGTTTCTTCAATTAAAACTTCTTTAGCATTTGGATCACCTTCTACTGTTTGTGCACCAGCGTCAACTTTCTCTAACTCTACTTGAGTTGGAGGTGGTTCTGTTACATCTTCATCCTTTTTAATCTCAGGTGGAGTAAATTTAATTGTACTCTTAACCGGAGGTGGTGGTGGCGGAGGTGGTGGCGGTGGCGGTGCATCTTCATCCATTGGTGGCGGTGCTTCCAACTTTGTTACCTCAGCTTCTACTATGATATTTTCTTTTGGTATTTGCGATTTTACATAGTTAATAATAACCGGTGCTGCAATTGCCAATGAGAATCCAATAATAGAAAATACAATACCTTTAATAGTGTAGTTGCTACTTTTTTTACGCAACACAAAGGCACCATATTGTTGGTTACGGCCTTCAAAGACCATATTAACCCAATTATTGTCAAAAATACTTGTATTTGCCATGTGTTAATTTGTTTTATTTAAAGCTGCTGCCAATAAAGGAGCAGAGCTTTTTATTAATTCCTTTTCAGGTTCTGAAATATCTACTATAGCATAACGTCCAATATTGCAAATTAGCATTTCATCTAATATATCCACTATATTATTGAATTTTGCATTATCATCCGCTTTTATAATTACAATTAAACCTTCTTTGTCCGATTTAAGTCTATTGATATTTGCTTTCATATCTGATTCAGACATTTTGTTTATTTTGAATAAATCTTTATAAACTTGCACTGAATCGATACTTGGAACACGCTTTCTATTTTCGCGCAACAACATTGGTCTAATACCACCTGCACTGTAATCAGTAATTTGTGGTGTCATTGGGTCTAATGTTACTGGATCGCTAAAATAGTACATTACTTGGTTATTTCCAGTTAATAGGACTGTTACAGTCTGCGAAACTTTTACAGCAGTTTTTTCACCACCATCATCTTTCACAGGCATGTTCAATTCCATTGTTTTTGGTTTGTTAAGCGAGGTAGTTAACATAAAAAAGGTAATCAATAAGAAACCCAAATCAACCATGGGAGTAAAATCTACCCTAGTTGAAAGTTTCTTACCTTTTGGTTTCCCACCTTTTTTATGGCCACCCCCGCCACCTTCTATTTCTGCCATTATTTAATTCCTTTCTTTAAAATTATTGACCGCCTTCCATTGATGTAATAAAATTAAATCTATTTACATCTTTTTCTTGAAGGGTTTTAATTACTTGTTTAATTGCGGGGTAACTTACATCTCTATCGCCTTTAATAGCAACGCGAACACCATTATTGGTATATCTACTTTGCATTACCCATTCACCTAATTCATTATTTAATGAATCATAAGGGATTCCTGCTGATGGCATTTCTTTACGTTTTTCAGGACTTAAGTTTATATACTGCTTTAATTGCGCAATTGGCATTCCAAAGCTACTCATGTTCGAAAACTTAGTTGTTTCCTCATCAGTAAATGTAATTTTAAACTTTTTACCCATTTTTTCAAGTAAAGTTTTTTTATAGTGTTCACCTTGTAAATCAAAGAAAACTCTATTGTCATTGCTGATTGTAATAAGCATTACATCAACATCAGGAAGTGGAATTTCGGCAACAGATGATGGCGTTAACACCTGAACTGGTTCATCGGGTTTGAACTGAGTAGCTAACATAAAAAATGTTAACAATAGGAACGCAACGTCAGTCATTGCGGTCATATCAACCGATGTGCTCTTACGAGGTACTTTTACTTTAGCCATTTGTCTGTTTTATTTTTTTTAAAATTATTAAATTTAAATACGCAATTTTTAATTGCCAATAAAACTAGCGTTTGTGTGCAGCTGCAAAGTTTTGAACAATAGTAAATCCAGCTTCGTCAATTGTATAAGTAATTTTATCAATTTTAGTTGTAAACACATTATACATAATAATAGCGATAGCAGAGTTACCAATACCTAAAGCTGTATTAATAAGCGCCTCAGAAATACCAACTGCCAATGCAGATGAATCAGGAGCACCAGCATTACCTAAAGCCGAGAATGCCTTGATCATACCTAATACTGTTCCTAATAAAGCTACTAACGTAGATACTGAAGCCATAGTAGCAATAATTACTAGGTTTTTTTCTAACATTGGTAATTCTAACGAAGTTGCTTCTTCAATTTCTTTTTGGATTGCTAATACTTTTTGGTCTTTATCCATAGTACTTTCGCCTTCCATTTCTTTATATTTGTGTAATGCAGCTTTTACTACATTGGCTACTGAACCTTGTTGTACATCGCACTCTTTAATTGCAGCGTCAACATTTCCAGCAGATAATTGAGTTTTTACCTTACGAACAAATGATTCTGACGAAGTTTTACCAGATGCTTTAGCAATAGTTAAAAAACGCTCAATTGAGAAAGTGATACTCATTAATACCAATGATAATAAGATAGGAACGATAAATCCACCTAAATAAATTAATCCTAATGTTGCACCGATTCCTTCTTTAATTGGTGTATGCTTTGTTTCGCCATCGGCAAAGTTACTTGGACTTCCTAATACAAATTTCCATAGTAAAAAACCTACTACTACTAACATTGGAATTGCAAGCGAAGCAAAAATACTCCCCGCCTTACCTTCTTCTTTTTTTGATACTGTTTGATTCATTTTGTTTATTTATTTTTTAGTTAATTAATTGCGAATAAAATTATTTTAGTTGAATAAACACATAGTGTTTACAAAAATTTAATACCATTTGTAAAATTTTATAGTTTTAAGCACCTTGTTTTATTTATTAATATAGTTGATTACTAATTGTTATACATAAGTAAAACATAGTATTCACAATGGTTGCACATCATTTTTAGCTTACACAAATATGACAATTTAATATCTTTATAAACCCAAAAATAAATCAATTATATTAAATTAACCAACACAAAGCTAACCTAGTTAGATTTAAAATAGTTACATTTAAACTGAAACGTAATTTTTATAAACTTAACTTTATATAATTAAAGATAAAGCACTAAACGTTAAATTTAAAGTGCATTACATCACCATCATTTACAATATATTCTTTTCCTTCCATGCGTAAGGCTCCAGCCTCTCTGCAAGCTGACTCAGAACCATATTTTTTAAAGTCTTCGTATGCAATAACATCAGCTTTAATAAAACCTCTTTCAAAATCGGTATGAATTACTCCAGCTGCTTGCGGGGCTTTAAAGCCACGGTCGATAGTCCAAGCTCTAACCTCTTGAACACCTGCAGTAAAATATGTTATTAAATTCAATAATTTGTATGATGCTCTAATTAATTTGGCCACACCACTTTCGGTTAAACCTAAATCATTTAAAAAAGCAATTCTATCTTCGTAACTATCTAAGCCAGAAATTTCACTTTCAATAGCAGCACTAATAATCAAAACTTCAGCGTTTTCATTTTTAACTGCTTCGCGCACTAGTTCTACAAATTTATTTCCGTTAACTACTGAAGCTTCATCAACGTTACAAACATACATAACAGGTTTAGCTGTAAGTAAACATAAGTCTTCTACATGTTCTTTTTCGTTATCTGTTACTTCTAAAGTTCTAACCGATTTTCCATCATCTAAGTGGGCTTTGTATTTTAACAAAGTATTTTCCACTTTAACCATTTCCTTGTCGCCAGTTTTAGCAGCTCTACTTACCTTTTGAAGTTTCTTTTCAACTGAATCCAAATCTTTTAATTGTAACTCAGTGTCAATTATTTCTTTATCGCGCAACGGATTAACCGAACCATCTACGTGAATGATATTTTCGTCTTCGAAACAACGTAAAACATGAATAATGGCATCAGTTTGACGAATATTAGCCAAAAATTGATTGCCTAATCCTTCGCCTTTGCTAGCACCTTTTACTAAACCTGCAATATCAACTATTTCGATATTGGTTGGTACAATTCGATTAGGTTTTACCAAACTTTCTAACACATTTAAACGCTCATCAGGAACAGTTATAACGCCTACATTAGGTTCAATGGTACAAAAAGGAAAATTAGCTGCTTGCGCTTTTGCATTGCTTAAGCAATTAAATAAAGTTGATTTGCCTACATTTGGTAAGCCTACTATTCCACACTGCATTTTTTATTTTATTTTTTGCTTCTGGCAGCTAGCTAATAGCAGCTGGCAGTTGTTTATGTTTTAAATTGTTTTGATTAGTTAGCTAGCAGCCACCGGCCAGTAGCTAGCCCATAGGGCTCTATCCTTTAATAATTTGTTTCATATCCATAATTATTTTTTCGGCTAAGTGGTTGGCTGTTGCTTCACTTTTGCTTTCAGCATAAATACGAATAATTGGCTCTGTATTACTTCTACGTAAATGAACCCATTCATTATCAAATTCTATCTTTACACCATCTACAGTATTGATTGGTTGTTTTTTATATTTTTCTTGAATACCGCTTAAAAGCTCATCAATATTGATGCTTGCATCTAAATCTATTTTCTTTTTCGCAATAGTATAATCAGGATAAGATGAGCGTAAAATAGAGCATAATTTATCGCTTTTAGCTAAATGAGTTAAGAATAATGCAATTCCAACCATGGCATCTCTACCATAATGTAATTCAGGGAAAATAATTCCACCATTACCTTCACCACCAATTACGGCCTTGGTTTCTTTCATCATAGTAACCACATTTACTTCACCCACAGCACTTGCTTTGTATGAGCCATTGTGTTTTTCGGTAACATCACGTAATGCCCTAGTTGATGATAAATTAGAAACGGTATTTTTTACAAAACCAGTACGTTTTAAATTATCATCACTAACATTTTTTAAAATATAATCAGCTACAGCTACTAAAGTATATTCTTCGCCAAACATACTTCCATCTTCGTTAACCAAAGCCAATCTATCCACATCAGGATCAACAACAATACCCAAATCGGCATTATTTCTGGTAACTTCATTCGAAATTGCAGTTAAATTTTCAGGAAGTGGTTCTGGATTATGAGGAAATTTACCATCAGGGGTACAGAATATTTCAATAATATCATCTACTCCAAGTGCGCGCAATAACATTGGCACTGCTATTCCTCCTGTTGAGTTCACAGCATCTACAACTATTTTAAATTTTTTAGCTTTAATGGCTTCAACATCTACTAAATCTAACTTTAAAATTTCATCAATGTGTTTGGCTATGTAATCTTTCTTTTCGGTAATTTTTCCTAATTTATCTACATCGGCAAACTCAATATTACCACTTTCGGCTACGGCTAACATTTGTTTACCTAACTCGTCTGAAATAAACTCACCTTTACTATTCAATAATTTTAAAGCATTCCATTGTTTTGGGTTATGGCTAGCTGTTAATATAATTCCACCATTAGCTTGCTCCATAACCACAGCCATTTCAACTGTTGGTGTAGTACTTAATCCTAAGTCAATTACATCAATTCCTAATCCATTGAGTGTAGCACAAACCAAACGGTTGACCATATCACCACTTATGCGAGCATCTCTTCCAACTACAATTTTACATTCATTAGACTCTTGCTTTATCATGCTACCAAAAGCAGCAGTAAACTTTACAACATCAATTGGAGTAAGTGCATTTCCACTTTGCCCACCAATTGTTCCCCTAATACCTGATATTGATTTAATTAACGTCAAAACTTATTATTTTTAGCTACGCAAAATAAGGCTATGCAGCCAATTAGTAAAATATAAATACAATTTGTTAATAAAAAAAGTGGCTCAATTAGTAGTAAAAATAAACTTATTCTACTGCAATTGAGCCACTTATTAACAATAAATAACCTAAAAATTATATTATTTTAAAATCTTAAACCTGCTGTTACCACCACATTTAACATGGAAAAATTGTTTTCGGCACTATAAGTTGTTTTTCCTTTTTCAACTAATTGATAAGGAGTTTGATAATTTTTATTCCAAATGTAAGTTAAGGCACCATCAATAAAAAAGTCGGTTCCAAAATTATCTATTGATGGAAACAAAAACCCTAAACCACCAGAAACACTTTGGGTAGGATTGTCTAAAGAAACACCAAGAGAAGTAGAGTTAAAAGGCGATTCATAATAACTATAACCTCCCCTGAATCTTGTATTGAAATATTTTAACTCAGCTCCAATTCTTACATTATTAGCTGCTCTGTAATTGGTTTTAATGGCATTATTTTCTACCGTAAATAAACTTTCTCCAGAAGTTAATCTTGCTGCAGTATAATCAACTCTATCCCAGTCAATTGAAATAAAACCTAATTTAGGATGCATAATTGCACCACTAACAGTTAATTTAGAAGGAGTTACAATATCGTATTCTGTATAGTCAACTCTTTGATTTACATTATAAAAGTATGCATTAGCATTTCCGATTGATTTTAAACCAAAACTATATTCATCTTTTAAATTTAACCTGACAGCAGTGGTATAACTTAAACCTACTCTAAGGTAATCAAAAGGTTTTATAACCAAACCAAATCTACCGCCAATTCCAGTTCCTTCAGTTTTTGATTTTATATCAAAAACACTTGATTGGTACGTATTATTAGCACTACTTTTTGTTAAAACCTCTTCTTTAAAAACTCTTGATGATTCAAAATTTACATTTTGGAACAATAAAGAAGCACCAAAATACAAAGTGTTTGAAATATTTATTCCACTGGAAAAAGCATATTCATTAATCCTGCCAGTAATTTTATCAATATTTGATTGTTGTATCGAAAAATTAGTATCGTTATTACTTTTAAAAGTTGATCCATACTTCAAGGGACTTAAACTATCAATCATATAATTCCAATAGGCCATCCCGCCAAGTTTATTGACATAGCTTGCGGGGCCTAAATTTAAATTTTGTCCATTTGCTTGTTCTGCGAAAAAATCTGAAATAGTAGATTTAGTATTGACACCTGTAAAGTTAGAATTTTGGTTAAAATCGTTCAATCTATTCATGCCAAAACCAAAAGAATAACTCACCAAACCTTTGGTTTCGTCACCATTTAAACCTTGTTGTATTTTTGTAAATACAATTCCAAATTGAGGTGTATTTAAACCAGTTTTTGTTTCAGTAGAATTTGTTCCTATGTATCGAGAATCGTTGAAATATGAACTAACTCCCAAACTTGCCGAAATTTCAGTTTTTCGGTATAATGCTATTCCTGCAGGATTAATTGCAATTGCACTTGCATCAGCTCCTAAGGCACCAAAAGCACCACCTGCACCTTGAACGCGAGCAGTACCAAAAACTTTATTTTGAGAATAACGCAATGCATCTTGTTCGTTTTGGGCAAAAGTCGCTACCGAAAGGCATGATGATGCCATTAGCAAATATATTTTTTTCATAAATTGATTGAAAAGTTTAATATATAAAATCGTAAGATATTACCTTGGACGTGAAACAGGAGTCCCTCCAGAAGAACCTCCTCCACCAGAGCTTCTTCCTGCGCCTCCACCACTATTGCCTCCGCCTCCATTGAATGAACCATTAGGACGCGGTGTATCATAACTTGGTTGGCTGAATGTAGGTGGACTGTAATTATTTGACGGTTGGGAATAAGTTGGTTGGCTATTATTAGGTTGATAATTATAATTAGGTTGCGAGTAATTTGAATTATTTACTCTAGGTGTTTCAGCAGGCACTGTTAAAGGAGCAGCATATTGAGGATTAGCTCTTCTAAATTCGTTTTGTACATTATTTTGCTCTACAGACCTATCGTATGACGAATAACTTTGTGGTGTAGCATTTTCGGAACGAGGAGCTACATATTGTATACCGCTTTCGGTATTAATTAAAGTACCACCTGAGCCAACAATCCTAACCTGATTTGGTTGCCCTTGATTATTATCCAAAACTTCTCCATTTCTATTTGTAGCTCTTGGAACTAGTTTCAAAGGATTTGGGTTAGGATTATCAATTGTACCACCGTTTGTGGATGGTAAATTAGAACCTACAACTTGTCGAGGAGCATTTTGACCTTGTTGACCGGAACTACTTCTGTTATCGATTCCCACATTTCCCCATGGATAATAATTATTATAACCCCATGGATTATAACCATTAAATCCCCAAGGATTGTAAAAGTTATTAAAGGCCCACGGATTATTAAAATTATTACACCCAAAGCCTACTCCTGCATTCCATCCATTAAAAGTATTCCATCCAAAACCAAAAGAAGGCCCCCAATTATTGCAACCCCAACCTGTATTTCCAAACCAAGGATCGTAAAAATTATTAAATCCATAATTAAATCCTTGATTATAAAAATTATTATATCCATAATTACGCCTGTTATTAATTCTGGCTAATCTTCTTTGTTGCCTGCGCTCTGATTTTAAACGCAAATACTCTTCACGTAAACTAAAGGGAGGCATTGAATAAGGTTGATAATATCCTGAGTATTCAGGATGTTGTTTATATATTGAATCTTGAGTCGCTTTGTAAGCAGGATATCCCAAAACTGCTCTTGGATTGGAAGTTTCCTCCATTTTATTATAACCAGAGGGTTTGTTAGTATCTATTAAAGAAGGATTTTCACGTTTAATTTTTTCCAAATCTACAGTAGGAATCTTTTTCAAACCAGATGTGGCAGTATTGGAGTTTGAAAAATAAACATCGTCATCAGCCGTTGCAGGTTGATTTAAGAGCGCACAAGAACCCAAAAACATGGTTGTTGTGAAAAATGCTAAAATCGATTTAACTGACATATTATTAATTATTTGATTATACAAAACAAAAACAAATTTACTCAATTTTATTACCATTAATGTAAAACTTTGCTCATAATAAAAGCATTATTTAGTAATGAAAATATACTCATTTGTAACAAACAAATATTAGGCCAAATTGTATTGATTATTGAATTTCACAATAAAAAATGGCCTTTTTAGTATTATTTACCAATATTAATACCACCATTTTGTGAGCAGTGCAATTGAAGTTTCAAAAAAATGCCTTTTATTCGCAACTAGAAATATGATATAAATATATGTTCGAAACAATTACAGATAAATACAAAGATTTTAAATCGTTACATTATTTTTTACGCAACACTGCAAATAAAATAAACAAACCAAGCGATACCTATTTGCAAGTAAAAAAAAGAGACAGGTATGAAGATATAACTTATGCTCAAGTTTTTGAACAGCTAAATGCTATTTCGGCCTATTTATACAATGCGGGTTTACGAAAAGGCGACAAAGCAGCTTTGCTAATTGAAAATTGCCCCGAATATATTTGTTTTGATCAAGCATTGATGCAATTAGGCATTGTTAATGTTTCTATTTATCCAACTTCTTCAGAATCTGATATTGAGTATATAATTAACGATTCAGAATCAAAAACAATTTTAGTTGGTACTCCATTTTTACTTAAACGATTAAAAAAAGTAAAAGATAATTGTCCAACTTTAAAAACCATTATCACTGCTTTTGATACTGATGGCGATGGAATAAAAACATACCATAAAGTTATTGAAGAAGGTACTGCATTGTACGATAGTACTAAACAATTAATTGAAGAAGAACTTGAAAAAGTAACTTACGAAGATTTATCTTGTTTGTTATATACCTCAGGAACTACCGGAAAGCCTAAAGGTGCCATGCTTACCCATAATAACTTTATGAGTAACATAGTAATGGCCGATTTACTGCTTCCAATTGTTACCAAAGATTTTACATTTTTATCGTTTTTACCGCTTTGCCATGTGTACGAGCGCACTTGTACTTATTATTTTAGTACTTACAAAGGTTTTAAAGTAGCGTTTGCGCAAAGCTTAGAAGCATTAACAACCAATATTCAAGAGGTTCAACCACGTGCTATTTTAACTGTTCCTCGTTTACTTGAACGCATAGAAGAACGAGTAAGAAAGAGTGCAACCTCACAAGGAGGTTTTAAACTAAAAATATTTAATTGGGCATTGGCCACTGGCGAAAAACGCAGAATAAATAAGGAAAATGGAAAAAGTAACGGCCTGTTTTTAAACCTGCAATTGGCTTTAGCAGAAAAATTAGTTTACACAAAAATTAAGGAACGTTTAGGCGGTAAAATGAGTGTAATGGTTAGTGGTGGAGGTGCTTTACCCAAACACGTTGGGGAATTTTTTGCCAATTTAGATATTTTAGTAATAGAAGGTTATGGCTTAACAGAAACTTCACCGTTTGTTTGCGCTAACGAAGTACATCGCCAAGTTTGGGGCACTGTAGGCCGCATTGGACAAGCCAACGAGGTAGCTATTCAAAATGTAGAAACCAAAGAAATTATTACTTTACAAACTTACGAATCATTTAATCCAAGCTTTGAAAGTGCTGAAGGTGAAATTTTAGTACGTGGATTAAATGTAATGAAAGGCTATTGGAATTTACCGGAAGAAACAGCAAAAGCCATTGATAGCGAAGGTTGGTTACATACTGGTGATGTTGGTAAATTTGAAAAAGGTTATTTAAAAATTACTGATAGAATTAAAAACATCATCGTTAACTCGTTTGGTAAAAATGTGTATCCAACTCCAATTGAAAATGTTTATATGAAATCAAATAAAATTGAGCAAATATTTTTAATTGGTGACAGACAAGAATATTTAACTGCTTTAATTGTTCCTAGTAAAGAAGAGATGAAAGAAGTATTTAAATACAAAGAGGAATACTTTAAACAAGAAGATGAATTTATTAGAGATAAAGAAGTGATTGATTGGATGGATGCTGATATGAAAACATTGGAAGTAAATTTAGGTAAATTTGAACGTGTAAAAAATTATTCAATTAAGCGCAGACCATTTACCTTAGAAGATGGAGAAATGACACCTACCCAAAAAATTAAACGTAAAGTGGTAGAAACCAAATACGCAGAGGAGATAAAGTCAATATACATAAGTGTTAGTTAGTGGTATTTGTTTATTAATAAACTGACAAATTTTATACGCAATAAAAAAACTATTTAACATACTTTAGCAGTTCGAAAAAGCAGTTTTTGCAAATCTTATAAATGAACAACTTTAAACTTAAAATGATACCTGAGCGAAGTGCAAAACCTCGCGAAAAAGGATTGACAATGGTAATGGATAAAGGTCTGAGCTACAGAGAAGCAGAAGACTTAATTTCAGTATCGGGTGGACTTATAGATATAATTAAACTTGGATTTGGGACTGCATTTGTTACTCCCAACTTAGAAGAAAAAATCAAACTTTACCAACGTAATAACATTATAGTGTATTTTGGAGGTACTTTATTTGAAGCATTTTTAGTAAGAAACCAGTTTGATGAATACTTAAAAGTATTAGAGCGTTTTAAGTTAACTCATGCTGAAATATCGGATGGTTCAATTGAATTACCTCACGATATTAAACTTGATTATATAAGCAAACTAAGTCAATATGTTACCGTATTAAGTGAAGTAGGAAGTAAAGATGTTGAAAAAATTATTCCTCCTTACCAATGGATTGAATTAATGGAAACCGAAATTCAAGCTGGTGCTTGGAAAGTTATAGCAGAAGCACGTGAAGCAGGAAACGTAGGTGTTTATAGAAGTAGCGGTGAAGTTAGAGAGGGTTTGGTTCAAGAAATTTTGACTAAAATTCCAGAAGAAAAAATTATTTGGGAAGCACCACAAAAAGCTCAACAAACCTATTTTATTAAATTAGTAGGCGCTAATGTAAGTTTGGGCAACATTGCTCCAAACGATGTGATTCCTTGCGAAACGCTAAGACTTGGCTTAAGAAGCGATACCTTTAATTTCTTTTTAGGTAAAGGTGCTAAATATTTGGTTAAGAAAAAATAATTAAAAATCCCACTTGCGTGGGATTTTTTTATGCCTAAAAGGTTTGCCTTTAAAGTATTCAAATAAAAGTAAATACGCAACCATTGTCTTTTATTTTTACCATATTGAGTTACCCTCAATTGGGTTAGTTGAAAGCATTTAAATACTAACGTTTTAAAAAATTTTAGATTAAAAACATTAAATTAATGGCTAGGCTAATATAATATTAAACTATTTGTTAGTATGTTTCATGTTAAGGCTTCAAACTAATATTTTTTTTGTTTTATTATGAATTTAGTTAAAATCTAATTCAATCCTATTTATACTGCTGTCCTGTTCTATTTGGGTCTTTTAAATCAATCCAAAAAACATGCATTGGTTCACTTTCATCCCTGCTCCCATTTTGATTTGAATCTAACTGAGCAAATACAAACATTAAGTCATTTTCTGAATCATATTCTGATTTAATAACTGAATAATTTTCAGGAACCAATAACTTTTGCTTTTCGCCATTTATACTAAACAAATAGATTCTTCTTAGGTCGTTTGAATTGATAAAACCATCTTTATTGGTATCGTCATTATAAACCGAAATCATGAAGTAATTTCTACTAATGGGTTTATTGTTTAAAGTATCTTTGGTGAAAGATGGATAATAAAAAGTTTTGATAAGAACAGGCTTTTCAAAAAATAGCTTTTGTTTGTTTTCCTTGATATCGTAATGAGAAATATTTACAAAATTATAGCCATAAACAGCCTCAAATCCTGGCAAAATATGATTGTTCCAAATATTAGCATTGTTAGGATTATACTCGTAATTTTCTACTTTGGTAATAAAATTATTAAATCCAATAAATGTTGTTTTTTTGTTTTTATTATAATTTACTTTAAAAACAGAAGTCAACCTCACGTTAGGTATTCCAGATAATAAAACTCCACCCGGACGTGTTTCAAACTTCAACGAATCTTTGTCAAATCCATTAATATTTGATGTTTCTGAATTTTCATCAGTAGTGTTTACTTGAAATCCTTTTTGAAATTTTCTTTTAGGGGTGCAACTTATTAGTAAAGTAAAACCAATTATATAAATTAAAGTATTTTTCATTTTTAATTTGTTGTTTATTGGAAAATAGGTGTTTACTTTTTAAATGTTTGCCAAATATAAAATTGCATTTGTTGGAAGCAAGAAAATTTAATAATCAGGGTAAACTTTATTTTAAACAATAAAATTTAATGCTGATTTTCTGCTGCAATTCGACCCTTTTAGGGTCGTTGATATGGTTAACTTTTATACCCCGAATTTCATTCGAGGCTATTAATATTCAATCCTTTCAGGATTGCTGTTTTTTAAATAACGGAATTTAGTGTAAGTAATATGCTGCAATTCGACCCTTTTTAGGCTCGTGATATGGTTAACTTTTATACCTCGAATTTCATTCGAGGCTATTAATATTCAATCCTTTAAGGATTGCTTTTTTTGAACTTTAGAATGATTAGCATTTGTATTTCAACATTCATTCACACATTGCGTGATAATTATTCAACATTCAAAATCCAACATTCAAAATTCAATAATAATTCCCTTACCTTTACCCCTTTAATTTTTCCGGAATTTGATAGTAGTAAATACGCAACCATTCGCTTTAGTTTATACCTTGGTAAGTCATCCTCAGTTGGGTTATTTACTTGAACCTCATATTGTTCAGGTAAATAGTTTGGGGAAATATTCGCTTACTCATCAGCGTATTTTTACCAAAACTTCCGATTACTTTGCAAGATGTATTTCCGAAAAGGATTATGAAATTATTGCCATTTTGGATGAATTGGATGACGATTATTTATTTAAAAAATTCCATAAAGACCCCAAAAAGAAAATTAGAACCCACGAGTTTATCAATAAAGTTGTTTTAGAGCCCTTATTTGAAGAAAAAATAAAGCCATTTATTGAAGAGCGCATGAACAAAGCGCTTAATTTATTAAAAGGTCAAGCTATTTTTAAAACAGGAAACGACAACAACCCTACTTCGGTTCAAATAAATGTGGCTGAAGAAAAAGCTTCTGTTCTGTTTCATTTTAAACGCGATAGTGAAGGAACACGTTATTTCCCAACCATTAAGTTTAAAGGTATTAGGGTAGAATTTATGTTTAAAAATGCACAAATTATTACTTATAACCCAGCGTGGATGTTGCTTGGAAACGATTTGTTCAACTTTGAAAAAGACATAGAAGGCAAAAAATTGCAACCATTTTTATATAAGCGTTTTATACAAATCAATAAATCATCGGAAGAGACCTATTTTAATAAATTTGTTTACCAATTGATTGAAAAGTACAATGTGTATGCTGAGGGTTTTGAAATTAATACTAAACAACCTGAAGGAATTGCCCAACTAAGCATGCAGCAAGTTATAGGCGATGATATTGCTTTAAAATTGACCTTTAATTATGATGGTGCTTTGTTTGATTACGGAAGTACCAATAAAATTTCGGTAGTAGTAAAAAAAGAAAACGACAATTATATTTTTACCCGCACCAAGCGCAACTTGGAGTTTGAAGCCGAAAAGTTTACTGCCTTAAATAAAATAGGTTTAAAACAATACAATGGCCCCTATTTTACTTTAAAAACCAATAAAGCCAAGCCTTTAACTGGACATATTTCGTTGAGTAATGAAGGAACCAACAAATTTGATTTTTTAGAATGGCTTAACGAACATCATGCTGATTTAAAAAAAGCTGGTATTGATATTACACAAGACAAGAATATCTATTTCATTGGTGCGCGCGAAATGAAATTGGAGATAAAGGAACAAAAGGATTGGTTTGATGTGCAGGCAGTGGTGAAATTTGGTGAGTTCAGTATTCCTTTTATTTCGTTGCGCAATTATTTACTAAAAGGCATACGCGAGTTTAAGTTACCAAACGGAATGATTGCCATTATTCCTTTGGAATGGTTTGGCGATTTAAGCGGCTTGCTTGAGTTTAGTACCAACGATGAAGAAATAAAAATTGAAAAGCAACATGTTGGTTTATTAGATGAAATAGTAAATAACGGTGGTAAATATTTGCGCTTGAGCGATAAACTAGAACGTTTAAAAGATTACGGTCAAGTAAAAGAAGCCGAAGTGCCCATTAATTTTAAAGGCACCCTTCGCCCCTACCAACAAGCTGGATTTAATTGGTTTTATTTTTTAAAAGAAAATCAATTTGGAGGTTGTTTAGCCGATGATATGGGACTTGGAAAAACCATTCAAACATTGGCTTTGATTCAAAAAGAGCGTGAATTATACCAAGCTTTTGCCATTCAAAATGCGCCAGAAAAACCTAAAATAAGTGCTTCATTAGCTAATGACGCAATGCTGCTAGAGCCAACAAGTATAGATGCTAAAGGGCAAATTGATTTATTTGATAAAAGCAATGTGGTAGAGGTTTTACCAACCATAGCGAAAGCAGAAAAAACGTTCCAAAGTAGCGCAGTGGTTGATAGTTCTGTGGCACAAAATACCATTAGAACCAGTTTAATTATCGTACCAAATTCGTTGGTTTTTAACTGGCAAAACGAAGCCAAAAAGTTTACGCCAAACTTAAAAGTATTGGTTTACACAGGCTCACAACGTATAAAAAACACCAAGTATTTTACCAATTACGATTTAATAATAACTACTTATGGAACTGCCAGAGTAGATATTGATGTATTGAAAGAATTTAAGTTTAACTATATTATTTTAGACGAAAGCCAATCCATAAAAAATGCTGGCTCTCAATCGTCAAAAGCGGTTAAGTTGCTTAAATCTAATTACAAGTTGGTACTTACAGGAACGCCAATTGAAAATGGTGTGCAAGAACTTTGGAGTCAATTATCGTTTGTTAATCCTGGTTTGCTTGGTAATTTAAGTTCGTTTACAGATAGGTTTGTAAACCCAATTGAAAAAGGAAAAGATGAGTTTAAGATGCAGCAATTAAAAGCCATTATTAAACCATTTGTTTTACGCAGAACCAAAGACCAGGTAGCTAAAGATTTACCTGAAAAAACAGAGCAAATTATTTATTGCCAAATGACGGATGAACAAGCTGAAGCTTATGAAACCACCAAATCGTATTACAGAAATGAAATTTTAAAATCGGTTTCAGAAATTGGTGTAAGTCGTTCGCACTTCACGTTATTAAAGGGTTTAACACGATTGCGCCAAATAGCAAACCATCCATTTTTATCAGATAAAGAGTATAATTTTGGTAGTGGTAAATTTGATGAAGTAGTAGCCAGAGCCAATACAGCTAAAGCCGAAGGACATAAAGTTTTGATGTTTTCGCAGTTTGTAAAACAGCTAGACATTTATGGCAATTATTTCAGGCAAAACAAAGTTCCATTTAGTTATTTAGATGGAAGCATGACCAGCAATGAACGCCAGAAAGCAGTGAATGATTTTCAAACAAAGGAAGAGTTATCATACTTTTTAATTTCGCTAAAAGCAGGTGGCTTGGGGTTAAACTTAACCAATGCCGATTATGTGTTCTTAATTGATCCTTGGTGGAATCCTGCCATTGAGCGCCAAGCGGTAGATAGAAGTCACAGGATTGGTCAAACCAAATCGGTATTTATTTATAAATTCATTACCAAAGATACTGTGGAAGAAAAGATTATTGCCTTGCAAAACAAAAAGAAAATGCTTGCCGATAATATCATTACCACCGAAGAAAGTTTTATTAAAACAATTGATGTAAATGAAATCATCGACTTGTTAAACTAAAAAAAGCGCTTACCGTAAAACAGTAAGCGCTTTTTTTATTGTTGTTTATTGAATTAATTTTTAATAATTCTTTTTGTAATTACTTTCTCACCATTGTTTATTCTGATAAAATAAACGCCATTGTCTAAACCTGAAGTATTCAATTTTGCAGTATTGCTATTAACTACTTCAAACATTTTTATTCTGCCAGTAATATCTACTATTTCAGCATTGATTATGGTGGTATTTGAATTAATAACTAAATTATCGTTGAATGGATTAGGTGATAACTCGACAGATGATTCGTTAGATTTAACAGTTAATACTTTCGAAAATTCATATTTTCCATCAAAATCAACTTGCTTTAAACGGTAATATGCAAATGAGTTATTTTTATCTGTAAATGAATATTTATTTAATCTTGAAGAATTACCAACACCTTTTACAAATCCAATTTTTTCAAAATCAGTTCCATTGCTGCTTCTTTCAATTTCAAAACCATTATTATTTACTTCAGATGCAGTAGACCAATTTAACTTGATATTATCGTTATTTCTGTCTGCAGTAAACTGAGTGTATTTTACAGGTAATGTAGAATTTAACCAAGAATTAGAAACTCTAAAACCATCCACCAATCCTCTGAAAGTGGCAGCACTACCTTGTCTAATACAAATTGATCTTAATCTTGGTAAATCTGAAAACGCATCGGTAGAAACTAACGTAGCTGTTGATGGTTCTGTTGTAGGTATTCCTGAGTTAAAAATATATGCAAATGTAGAATCGTTTGAAGCCGCAGATAAATCAAATTTATATTTTAGTACTACCAATAAAGTTGTTCCAAATGCATAATCTGTTGGTGTAAAAACTGCAACTGTTCCCGCCCCACCTTTTGCTAATCCAAGCTTAAAAGTACTTGCAACACTGCCCATTTTCACAAAAAGTCTCGCTCTAAAATTACTTAAAGAAGTTCCAAATGTATCGCCAAAATGCACAAAATAATCTCCAACAGTAGATGCAGATGCAACAGTATCAATTTTAACTAAAAAAGAGGCATAAACAGAGCCATTGGTATAGGCAGGTACAACTCTATTTGCATCCTCACTTCTTGAAGTTCCCCAAACCTCTACCGAACCACCAAATCCAGACGAGCTATAACCAGAGTAACTTAAAGAAGCGGTGTTATAAACTAAACTACTTGTAAAACTTCCTCTAGTTCCACTATGGCTTTTCCAATTTACTCCACCATTTGCAGGGTTTGTAAGTGTATCGGTAGTGGACCCATAATTAAATTCTTCAATATAAGTTTGAGCACTTATGTTCAATGTAGCGATGAAAGTACTTAATATGGTAATTATTTTTTTCATATTTTATTTAAATTATTTTTCAAAAATAATATTTTATTCAACACATACAATTATCAAATCATTAATAATTTAACCAAATTTGCACATGCATTTATTTGATACAATTAAGAGTGATAATTTATTGCCATTTGAGGGTGATGCTTATTATTACGGTAAAATTTTCAATACCAATGAATCATTGCATTATTACCGTTTATTACTAGATTTAATAGATTGGCAAAACGATGAAGTAGTTATTTTTGGTAAAAAAATAATTACCAGCAGAAAAGTTGCTTTTTATGCAGCTAGCGCTGATATCAACTACAAATATTCCAAAATAACCAAAAATACAGCAGTTTTTATTCCTGTTTTATTAGAAATAAAAGAAAAAATTGAAATGATTACTAACCAAACTTTTAATTCCTGCCTATTAAATTTATACCAAAATGGAAACGAAGGAATGGGTTGGCATAGTGATAATGAAAAAGAACTAAAAGAAAACGGCACCATAGCTTCTATTAGCTTTGGTGCCGAAAGAAATTTTTCATTCAAACATAATCATTCAAAATTGAAAATAGCTATTAAGCTCGAAAATGGGAGTTTACTAACAATGGAAAATGAAATACAAAAATTTTGGAAGCACAGTATGCCTAAAAGTACCAAAATAATGACACCAAGAATAAATTTAACTTTTAGAACAATTGTTTAATCTTCAAATTTATAACCAACACCTTTTACTGTTCCAAGTAAATCCTCACCAATTTTTTCGCGTATTTTTCTTATATGAACATCAATAGTTCTATCACCTACAATAACCTCATCGCCCCAAACTTTTTCTAAAATTATTTCACGCTTAAATACTTTACCTGGTTTACTAGCCAATAAATACAGTAATTCAAACTCCTTTCGTGCTAATTGAATTTTTTCAGTTCCTTTGTAAACCAAAAAAGTATCTCTATCTATAATTAAACCTTTAACAGTTAGTTTAACATTTTCAACTTCACTACTATCGTTATTATTATTTTCTTTTCTACGTAAAATTGCGGACAAACGTGTTAATAATAATTTTGGTTTAATAGGCTTTGCAATATAATCATCTGCTCCTGCATCAAAACCAGCTAATTCGCTATATTCTTCGGCTCTTGCAGTTAAAAAAACAATGAATATTTTATTTAAAGATGGATTAGATTTTATTTGTTGACACGCTTGAATACCATCCATTTGAGGCATCATTACATCCATCAAAATCAAATCTGGCTTTATTCGTTTCGCCTCTTCAATAGCTTCCACACCGTTATTAGCCAAAAAAACTTCGTATCCTTCTTTTTTTAAATTATACTCAATAAACTCTTGAATATCTTTTTCGTCATCTACAACAAGAATTTTGTATTGTTTTTTGTCTTTCATTTTGATTGATTTTTATGATTTAATCAGCCGCAAACTTAATTAGATTATTGTTAGTTAATTGTTAAGTTTACTCAAAACTTTATCATTTTAAAATAACTTGTTTAAAATCTACTGAATAGCCTGTAAATGAACCTATTGCTCCATTAACATTTGATTTAACTGTACCTGGTGTAGCAAATGGACCACCATTATTATCAGCTCTACCAAACGATTGCCAAAACAAAAACTCTTTTCTACCAATATGAGAAAAATATAAATTCAAAGTATCACCTTGATTAAATGGCCTGAAAAACTCATACGGCCAAACCCCATCATTCACAAACTCATCGTCAAAAGTTCTGTAAAAATCTGCTGCCCCCCATCCTAGTAATAAAGAATCGAAACCTATTTTTACCGCAAAACGATAATTGTTTTGTGCAGGTTCATCATACGACCAAAATTTAACAAATGCCCGATTAACAGTATCATTTCCTTGCTTAGGTTCAATTCTGTATTCAATACTATCTACCGTAATTAATTTAGGAATATATGTTTTTGCTGATATAATTTTATCGCCAATGGTTATATCCAATTTATATGCTGTATTAGTTTGTCCTAGTAACTCAAGAGGGTTCATATAAACTCCTGAAAATGGCGATAAAATTGAGTCTAAAGCTGGAATTAAATTGGCAATGGTATCAACGGCATAAAGCCTGATTCTATTAGCATCATTATAAAAAGTATCTTTACCAGAAATGGTTCCAGGTGTTATGTAAACAATTGCATTTTTAACTCCATTCAAGGATAAATCAGGTTTAAAATAATCAATTGTTGTGGATATAAAAACATAATTTAACAATGGAAATCTATTGTTTATACTCGCCTCAACCACAAATTGTGGTGTGCTTGGGTCAACATCAATTTGAATTTCTTTTTCGCAAGCAATCAACAAAATTACTAATACTGCAAAAGCTAATTTTAATTTAATCATTCTCATAACTTTAAAATTTATAATTCCATGCCACTGAAGGCAAGATTGGAAACAGATAAACCATGTATGCCTTTACTTCTAATTTATCTAAATCAGGTAAAAAATATATAAAATAAGGATTTGCTCTGTTATAAATATTGTAAATACTAAAATTCCAATTGCTTTCCCATTTTTTAGTTTTTTTATGTGTATAGGTAAAGCTTATGTCTGCTCTATGGTATGCAGGAAGCCTATATGAATTTATTTTATCATAAACATCAATAAAAGTAAATTTAGGTTCAAGTTTTTCTGTATCAAATCCTATTCTATATGCATATCTAGAATTTGGGAGTGTAACGGCATTTCCAGTTCCATAAACAAATACAAATGTGCCTGTCCATTTTTTATTAAAAGTATAACTCAAAACCAATGACATATCATGGGTTCTATCGTATCTAAAAAAGTATGATTGGCCTCGATTTAATTCATCAAACTGACGATAAGCTCGGCTCCAAGTATAACCAATCCACCCGTTTAGCCTACCCACTTTTTTCTTTAAAAACAATTCTAAACCATAAGCTTCGCCTTGTCCAAAAACCATTTCGTTTTCAAGATTTGCATTAAAAAATAATCTTGAAAAAGGCTTAAATTCAATTTGATTGTCCATGCGTTTATAATATGTTTCAGCACTTGCTTCATACTTATTATTTTGGAAGTTTCTATAATATCCAATTGCTATTTGATTGGCTTCTTGAGGTTTTACTTTATCTGAACTAGGCACCCATAAATCAAATGGAAATTGAGCACCACTGGTAGTTGCCAAGTGAATAAATTGGTATGTTCTAGAATAGGATGCTTTTACCGATGATTGTTCATTAATTAAATAATTTGCATTTAATCTTGGTTCGAGTCTTGGATAGAATGCAATACTTTCATTAATGCCATATTTTTTAGATTCACCTATTTTTATATTTTGATCATCAAAAGTTGATTGCTCATATGGACCTACTCTATTAAATGCAACAGCCCTTAATCCAACATTTGCACTCCATCTTTGGCTTATTTGCCATTCATCTAATGCATAAATTGCTGTTTCATGGGCGTATTGTTTACTAATTTCTTCATCAATAGTAACCGTACCCGCATTTCCACTAGCTATTCCTGGAGTAAAAGTATGAAAAATGTAATTGAAACCAAATTTAACCAAATGCTTATTAGTTGCAAACCACGTAAAATCGCTTTTTAAATTCCAATCATAAAGTCCAGAACGCACAGCCACACCAGTGGAACCAAACTTAAAATCATTGAACAATTCATACCTATTAAAAATTATTGATGTGTTACTGAACAATTTTGGCTTAAAAATATGGTTCCATCGCAAAGTAGCAGTTGCATTTCCCCAACCAAAATTAAGATTTACATTCTTATTTGTTGGACTTTGAAAATCTAAAATATCTCTTCCAAAATATCCTGAAAAATACAATTTATCTTTTGCACCTAATTGCCAATTCATCTTTAAGTTTATATCGTAAAAATAATATGCATTTCCTTGAGCACTTTTAGGTAAAAAAGGTTGAGCTAAAATATCAATATATGTTCTGCGTGCAGCAATTAAAAAACTGCTTTTACCTTTTTTAATGGGTCCTTCAGCACTAAATCGCGAAGCTATTAAACCAACACCGCCATTAAATTCATACTTTTGATTATTTCCTTCTCGCATAGTTACATTTAAAATAGAGGAAAGTCTTCCACCATAATTGGCTGGCATACCACCTTTTATTACTTCTAAATTTTTAACAGCATCAGTATTAAATACAGAAAGAAAGCCAAATAAATGCGATGGATTATAAACCACAGCTTCATCCATTAAAATTAAATTTTGGTCAGGTCCACCTCCTCTCACATAAAAACCTGTTCCACCTTCACCCCCACTTTTTATGCCTGGCAATAAAGTGATGGCTTTTAGAATATCAGGCTCTCCAAATATTACAGGCAATTGTTTTACTTTTTCGCCAGATAATTCCAACGTACTCATTTCAGTACTTCGTACATTTTTATCTTCTCTTTCACCTTTAATTACTACTTCTTTTCCTGTAAAAATTTTTTGCACAAGCTTAATATTTAGCTTAGTGTCTTTCTCTAAATTTACTTTTATTATTTTCGTTTGAAAACCTAAATAGGTTATTTGAACTGTATAATTACCTAAAGGTAAGTTTAAAGCAAAATAGCCATAAGTATTGGTTGAAATTGCTTTATTGGTTTCAATAATTTTTACAACTGCGCCAATCAATGTTTCGCCATTAGAACTATCTCTGAGTTCACCACTCAAAGTATATTTGTTTTGGGCTGTAACATTAAATATAATGATTGTGAATATGAAAATGTTTAAAAATTTTTTCAGCATATTATGTTTTAATGGGGTCAAAGATTACTCAAATAATCAATTATGGAAATAATAAGTTGTTAAAAGGCATAAAATTTACACAATCAAAACTTTTATCAATAATCCATGTTATTAATAGATATTATTTGTTTAAAAAATATTTTAAAAACAAGTGTTAAATTATTGGGTTATTATAAATTAATAACAAAAAAAATACTGTAATTTATCCCTATTTACGTACAAAAAAATTAAATGAGTGCCCCAAATTTTGAAATCAATTTATTACCTAGTTGGTTAATAAATTCTACTAATATTTACGCTATAGTAACCGACCTGCAAGGTAATTATATTTATGTAAATAATCGTTTTATAGAAAAATTTGGTTTTATTTCATCTAATTTTATTGGCCAATCCATCGTAAATACTATTCACACCAATGATGTAGAGAAGTGTGCCGCGGTTGTTACTAAATGTTTTGAAGAACCTACCAAAACACACTCCGTTGAAATAAGAAAACCACATAACAATAACAACGAATATTTTTATAGCAACTGGGAGTTTTCATGCTTTTTCGATTCAAAAAATGAAATAATTGGTATTTTGTGTATAGGTTACGACTTAACCAAAGAAAAAAAATTAACCAATATCCTACTTGAAACCCAATCAAAACTAAACTCATTATTAAATAGCACCAACGAAGGTTTTATATTTTTAAACAACGAATTTAAAGTGTTGTATTTTAATAAATCAGCTGAGGAAAATTATGCAAAACGTTATTTAAATAAAGAAATTAAAACTGCTGATAATTTTTTAAGTTATTGTGCAACTGAGGAAGAAAAAAGTGAATTAGAGGCCATTTACAATAAAGTAATGGAGGGAAATCAAATTCAATTTGTACAAGAACAAAATAATTTTTGGTTTCAAATTTCGCTTTTTAAAGTAGTAACCGATGACGGAAAAACCATTGGATTAGCATATGGAATAACAGATATCACTCAACATAAAAAAGATCAATTAAGGATATTAGAACAGAACAAAAAATTAAAAGAAATAGCTTGGCAACAATCACACGAAGTAAGAAGTCCTGTGGTTAATTTATTGGGTATAACTTCGATATTAAACGATGAAAATAGCAGTTTATCTGATGAAGATAAAGCAGTTCTTTTGAAAGCAATTAATACTGAAATTGTTAGGTTAGACCAAATTATTAAATCAATAGTTGAAAAAACTAATTGGAGTTTTTAAAATAAAAAAACTAATTAATATGTATTCACAATTTTAAGAAACTGTTCACCTCCAATACATAATATCGTAATTTTAACAAAAATGAACAGAACAGATCAAGTTAAAGCATTAAGGCCAATTATAATATGTGATGAAAATAAAGATAGTTTAAGCAATGAAAACTTTCAAAATATTACATTAAGACCTATATTAAAGTTTCAAAATGAACTAATTTTAGCATTAATAACCAACCAATTAACAAATTTGAAACTACCAAAAAATATACAAGAAAAACAAATGGTTTTGCAAAATAGTATGTTAAAAAATCAGGTTATGAAGCAGCAAATAATAGGACTTGTTATAGGACTATTTACCATTAGTGAAATTGATTATTACATCAAAAACCAAACTGAAATCAACAAACGTATAAGTCAGTTAGTAGTTAAACGCGTTACAAATCAATTATAAAAAATAGTAATATTAGATCAATTATTTTAACAACCTATATTAAAGTTAGCTTGGGTATTAAAAAGTTTCATAAACAACCAATCCTGTTCTAATTTTAGGTTCAATCCAAGTTGATTTTGGTGGCATTATCAAGTTTTCATCGGCTATTTGTTTTACCTCTGATATACTTGTAGGATATAACGTAATTGCTAAATCAAAATCGCCACTATCAACAGCATTTTGTATAGTCAACAAACCTCTACTTCCGTCAATAAAACTCAAACGTTTATCTGTTTTACTATCTGTTATTTTGAAGATTTTTCTTAATATGAATTCTTCAACAATACTCACATCTAAGTTAGCTAAAGTACCCTTTAACTCAAGTTCAAATTCAGGTTTAAGTGTAAGTACATAAGCATCATTGTTTAAATATATACCAAATTCACGTTTTATTAATGGCTGAACAGGCACATGCCCACTGGGTATAACATTAAAATACATTCCAATTCTATCCATAAAATCAGCACTATTAACTATCGCCTCATCTTTTACCAAACGATGGTATTCGAAAATATGTAGTTTATTAAATGGAATTAAACAAACTGGAAAAAAGTTGAAAAGTTCTTGACCAGTGTAATTTGGAGTTTTTTTACGCATAATTTGGCAGTATGTGGCACAACCAGCGCTGCGATGATGTCCATCTGCAATATACAAATGGCTTACAGATTCAAAAGCCTGTTCTATTTTTTCTATATCTGATTTATTATGAATAGGCCAAAGATTATGTTTTAATTGATCTTGACTAATAAAATTATACTCAGGTGAATTGTTTATAATTGTTCTATTTATTACTTCATCAATATCATTATGATCAGGATATGTTAACAAAACTGGATTCCCAAGTCCACTAAAAAACTCAATGTGCTCAGCCAATTCATTTTGTTTTTCTGTTAGCGTATTTTCATGCTTTAGTATTAAATTATTATTGTAATCATCAACCGATGCAGAGGCAATAAGAGAGGTATAAGCAACACTACCTTTTATTAGTCTGTATATGTAAAAAAGAGGTTCCTCATCTTTTATTAAAACCTTTTCAGTTTTAAATTTATTTAAATATTCAAGTCCTAAAGGAAAATGTTTTTCAGGATTTTTCTTTTCACCTTTAAAATGTAAATATGGCTTTACCACATGCAAATAACTGTATGGATTACGCATAATTTCATGCGTTGAAAGCTCACGTAGTGTACTGTCATAACTTGGAGCTGACACTTGTGCTGCCTTATCTTTGGCAGGGCGCAATGCCGCAAAAG
Organism: Bacteroidota bacterium; assembly: GCA_013298895.1. Classification (GTDB taxonomy): domain Bacteria; phylum Bacteroidota; class Bacteroidia; order UKL13-3; family UKL13-3; genus JAAFJM01. The sequence goes on from JAAFJM010000011.1 coordinate 38,225, forward strand.
GTTTAATTATGGTCATAATTTAATTTTGGTATTGCAATGATATATTTTTTGTTGATAGAAGATGTTTGATAGTTGTCAGTTGTGAGAATAAATTTGAATTTTTACAAAAATTTAAGCAAGTTATAAGTCAAATAAATTGGAAATTGAAAAAACAAGTTAAAAAAAAATTTATTGAAATTCAATTTTAGTGAAAATTCTTTTAAGTTACGTTTTACTAACATATATTTGAGAAATTTAACTACTCACTCCATGTTTAAAAAAGATAATTTATCATCTGACTTATCTGCTTCAATTGTCGTTTTTTTTGTGGCTTTGCCATTGTGTTTAGGTATTTCATTAGCCTCAGGTGCTCCATTGGTTTCTGGTCTTATTGCAGGTATTTGTGGAGGAATAATTGTAGGTTTTTTTAGTGGCTCGCACACTAGTGTGAGTGGTCCTGCGGCTGGTTTAACAGTAATAGTTTTAGCATCTATTCAACAATTAGGTGGCTTCGATATTTTTTTAACAGCACTACTTTTAGCAGGTATTATGCAACTTATTTTAGGTTTTATAGGAGCCGGTATTATAGGGAATTTTGTGCCATCAGCTGTTATTAAAGGTATGTTGGCTGCCATTGGTATTATTTTGATTTTTAAACAATTACCTCATGCTGTTGGTTACGATATTGATTTTGAAGGTGATGAATCGTTTGATCAATTAGATCATCAAAATACTTTTACCGAGTTATTAAATGTTTTTAGTAGGTTTACCACAACAGCAGTTTTAACAAGTTTGGTAACTTTTGCCGTATTGTTTTTTGGTGAAAATGATAAAATTAGAAAATATAGTTTTTTTAAAGCAGTTCCAGTTTCGCTTTTGGCTGTAATTATTGGCACATTATTTAGTATTCTATTAGGAATAGTTTCGCCCAATATGGCTTTGGCTAGTGAACATTTAGTACAAATACCTTCTTTATTGAATAAAGAAAATTTTCATTTTCCCGATTTTTCAAAAATTGCTGAAATTGGAGTAATAATAGTAGCAATAAAAATAGCCCTAGTGGCTAGTTTAGAAACACTACTTAGCATTGAAGCTACTGATAAATTAGACGAACAAAAACGATTAACCCCAACCAGTAAAGAGTTAATTGCCCAAGGTGTTGGAAATACAGTTTCTGCATTAATTGGTGGATTGCCTATTACTGCGGTAATAGTACGAAGTAGTGCCAATATTGTGGCAGGTGCAAAATCAAAAATGTCTGCAATTTTTCATGGTATTATGTTACTAATTAGTGTTTTGTTTTTAACTGCTGTAATGAATAAAATTCCATTATCTAGTTTAGCTATATTATTACTTTTTGTGGGTTATAAGCTAACTAAGCCTGAATTGTATAAAGAATTGTATAAAAATGGTTTAGACCAATTTTTACCATTTATAATTACTGTTTTAGCCATTGTTTTTACCGATCTGTTAAAGGGAGTTGCTATTGGTTTATTGGTTTCGGTTTATTTTATTATAAAAAATAGTTACAAACGCTCTGTTTCACTAACAAGTGATGATGGTAATTATTTAATTCGGTTGAAAGGAAATGTATCGTTTTTAAACAAAGCAGTTTTACGTAATCATTTCGAAAAAATGCCCAATGGTGCATTTGTTATTATTGATGGTGCAAGTGCTTTATTTGTAGATAAAGATATCATTGAAATAATTGAAGAGTTTATATTAATGGCTCCATTTAAAAACATTACAGTTGATAAAAAAATATCGACTTCAAGTCCCAATCCATATTTTAAAAAACTAAATTAACATGAACGAATACGAAAAACTTCTTTTACAAAACAAATCATGGGTGAGCGATAAACTCGATTTAGACAAAGATTATTTTAATAATTTAGCTGATATTCAAAAACCCGAGTTTTTATGGATTGGTTGCTCCGATAGTAGGGTACCTGCAAACGAAATTACCAATACTGAACCCGGAGAAATTTTTGTACATAGAAACATTGCCAACTTGGTGGTAAATACCGATTTAAATATGTTAAGTGTACTGAAATATGCTGTAGAAGTTTTAAAAGTAAAACATATTATAGTTTGCGGACACTATGGTTGTGGAGGAGTTAAAGCTGCAGCTACTAACCATCATTATGGTATGTTAAATAAATGGTTACGAAACATCAAAGATGTATACCGCCTACATAACGATGAATTAAGTAAAATTACCGATGAAGAGCAAAAAACAGATGCCTTGGTAGAATTTAATATCATTGAACAAGTAAATAATTTAGCCAAAACATCCATAATTCAAAAAGCTTGGAAAAAAAATGAGTTTCCTATTTTGCATGGCTGTGTTTATGGTTTAAAAAATGGTATTTTAAAAGATTTAATAAAATACGATAGGAGTACAGCCATGGATGATTTATATAAATTTGATTTTGAGGATGGTTTAGAAGATTAGTACCTTCTGTTTTAAACCTTTTGTTAGTTTTCTTATCTGCTTTTCATGAATAAAAAATTACTTTTTCTTTTATTAGTTACGATTAGTATAAACAAGGCATTAACTGCACAAAGTTTATATTTTCCACCTGTAAGTAATTCAGCCAATTGGGATACTATTTCGCCTGAATCTTTGGGTTGGTGTGTATCAAATATTGATTCTCTTTATGGTTTTTTAGAACAGCAAAACTCAAAAGCTTTTATAGTATTAAAAGATGGGAAAATTGCTTTAGAAAAATATTTTGGAACTTTTACCAAAGATAGTATTTGGTATTGGGCTTCGGCAGGCAAATCGTTAACATCATTTTTAATAGCTAAAGCGCAAGAAGAAGGTTATTTAAAAATTACAGATCCCAGTTCCAAATATTTGGGAGTAGGCTGGACAGATTGCACTTTTCAACAAGAAAATAAAATCAGTATTTTGAACCAAATAACCATGACAACAGGCTTGGATGATGGTGTAATCGATAATCATTGTACTGATAAAAGTTGTTTGGTTTTTAAAGCAAATGCTGGTACTAGATGGGCTTATCATAATGCGCCATATACCTTATTAGAAAAAGTAATAACTACTGCTACTAATAAACCAATTAATACTTATACTGCATCCAAACTTTCGCTAAAAACAGGTATAAATGGTGCTTGGTTAACAACTGGTTACGATAATGTATTTTACAGTAAACTACGCAATATGGCAAGGTTTGGTTTGTTGTTTCAAAATAATTGTATTTGGAACGGAGAGGCTTTACTTAACGATACCAATTACATCAGTCAAATGACCAATTCATCGCAAAATATCAATCCTGCCTATGGTTATTTATGGTGGCTAAATGGAAAATCATCGTTTATGATTCCAACTTTACAAACTTCATTTCCAGGTTCATTAGCGCCTCAAGCTCCTGATGATATGTTTGCTGCTATTGGTAAAAACGGGCAGATAATAAGTGTATCAAAAAGTAAAGGTTTAGTGGTGGTAAGAATGGGCGATGCGCCTGGAAATTTTGGCGAAGTACCAACTGTATTTTTAAACCAAATGTGGCAAAAATTGAATGCAGTAATTTGCAATAAAACTAATTTACAAAGCCTTGAAAATGATATGGATGAAATAAATGTATTTCCAAATCCAGTGAATAATCATTTAAATATTTCCGGTTTAAAAAATTTAGCATTTTCAATTGAAATTTATAACGCCATTGGACAAGTCACAAAAACTGGAAATAATTTAAATGTAATTGATATTTCTAATTTAACTAATGGACTATACTTCTTAATAATAACTATAGAAAATAAATCAAAAGTCCTCCGATTTTCGAAAAATTAGTTAATTGTTTACTTGCTTAAAATTTTTCAAAATAATCAACATGCACATTTTTCAAGTTCGGGATTAAAGTGTTTTGATTTAAATCAAAAATTAAATTTGAGTTACAAATTAAAAAATTATAAACCACAAAAATTCGGGAAACTTTATCATTTTGAAACAATAAAAAATGAAAAATAAATTTGGTTGAATTTGTTTTTTAGTAATTGAGATTTTGAGATATAAATTCAGTATCAAAATTCAAAAAGGATTAATCTATTAGATTGAATCTCATTTAGAATCAATAAAATAGCTAAATTACCCAAAATAATAAACTCAGATCATCTAAATATTTTTTTATTCAATTTTTTGTTTGTTAATACATTAACATTCTGTTTTGTTGTGATTGTATACATATAAAAAAATTACAAGGTTGTACTGTTAATACTTACATTTGCACCCGAATGAAAACAATTGGAATTATTCGCGAGGGCAAACAACCTGCCGATTTGCGCACTCCCCTTACTCCTGCTCAATGTGTGGAATTAATGCAAAACTTTCCTGGTACTAAGGTAATAGTTCAACCATCAAACGAAAGATGCTTTACCAACGAAGCTTACAGCAATTTAGGCATTGAACTAAACGAAGATTTAAGTAGTTGTGATATTTTATTAGGTGTTAAAGAGGTACCAACTACTCAATTAATACCCAATAAAACCTATTTATTCTTTTCGCATACCATTAAAAAACAACCGCATAACCGTAATTTATTGCGCCATATTTTAGCCAATAATATTACCATGGTTGATTACGAAACATTGGTATGGGATGCAGGAAATCGTATTATTGGTTTTGGCCGTTTTGCAGGATTGGTAGGAGCCCATTATGCATTTATGATGTGGGGAAAAAAATATGGTTTTTATAGCCTAAAACCTGCTCACGAATGTACCGATTTTGCTGATATGCTCTCACAATACAAAGATTTACAGCTTTCGCCAATGAAAATTGTTTTATGTGGCGATGGCAGAGTAGCTCACGGTTGTTTGGAGTTATTGCGCAAGCTAAAAATTAGCCAAGTAAGTCAAGAAGAATTTATAGAAAACGATTATAATAAACCTGTATATGTGCATTTGCGTAGCGAAGATTATTATACACGCAAAGATGGAAAAGAATGGGATAAAGCTGATTTTTATAAACATCCAGAAGATTATGTTAGCTCGTTTCAACCCTATTACCAAAGAGCTGACATTATGCTAAATGGCATATTTTGGAAACAAGGTATTCCGCCATTTTTTACCCACGAAGAAATGAAAAGCAGTAATTTTAGAATAAAAATTATCAGCGATATTACTTGCGATATTCCGGGTCCATTGCCATCTACTGTAAAAAGTACCACCATTGAAAATCCTTTTTATGGCTACAATACATTTTTAGAAAAAGAAGTAGATGCTTTTTTACCCAATTCAATTGATGTGCAAGCAGTTGGTAATTTACCTTGCGAGCTTCCTATTGATGCCTCTACCGAGTTTGGCCAACTATTAATAAGACATGTTTTGCCTTATTTGTTGGTGGAAGATAATGAGCAAATAATCAAAAACGCAACCATTGCTACCAATGGAAATCTAACAGAAAAGTATAGTTATTTGAGTGATTATGTTTCTTAGGCTGGAGGCTGGCTACTGGCCACTGGCTGCTGGCTGCTGGCTTTTTTTAAGTTTAATAATTCGAAAACAATTTAATAATTTATCAGTCTGGTAATTAAACTCCCGATTTATCAGGACAACAATTAATTTAACAATTTAACAATTCAACAATTTAATCACGCATGGAGTGAAAACAATTTAACAGTTTAACAAATATCCACAGGCTGAAGCCTTGTGGCAATTGAAAAATTAATTTTAAATAGGCAAACAATTCAATCGTTTAACTCCTGATTTATCGGGACATCAGTTCAACAATTTAACAATTCAACAGTTTAACAATTAAATAGTTAAGCATTACAACACATGGCAAGAAGAGGATTTAATAGCAATACAGAACAACAAGCAGAGGTAGAAAAAGTAAAGGTTTCGAAGGAAAGTTTAAAGGAGGCTTTGGTACTTTTTAAATACATAAAGCCTTACCAAGGTAAATTTATTTTTGGTTTGGTGTTTATTGCGTTATCAGCTATTTCAACTTTAGCATTTCCAGTTTTATTGGGTAAAATGATTGATGCGGCATCGCCTGACGCTAGCAGTGCTTTGCCAACTACTGCCAACAATCCTATACAAAACCAATTTGACTTTGATTTAAAAAACTTACATTTAGGTTTAAATACCGTATTACTGTTAATTTTTATACAGTTAGGGTTACAAACATTGTTTTCGTTTATGCGCATTTATTTGTTTACCGAAGTAGGCGAAAAATCGTTAGCCAACATGCGTAAAGATTTATATTCAAAGCTGTTAACCATGCCCATGAGTTTTTATACTGAACAACGAGTGGGTGAGTTAAGTAGTCGAATTTCTTCCGATTTATCGCAAATTCAAGATGCCATTTCCTTAACTTTAGCTGAGTTTTTACGTGGTTTATTTACTTTGACAGTTGGCCTTTCAGTTATATTTCTCATTTCAACCAAATTAGCTTTAACAATGTTGGGTGTGGTTCCAATCATTGCCATTTTAGCAGTGGTATTTGGAATGCGTATTAGAAAAATGTCACGCAAGGCTCAAGATCAATTGGCCGAAAGTGGAACCATAGTAAACGAAACTTTTCAAGGTATTGCCATAGTGAAAGCATTTAGCAGCGAAGCCAACGAAATTAAACGTTATACCAAAAGTATTTTTGGTGTAGTTGATACAGCCATTTCTAATGCTCGTTACCGTGGGGCTTTTGTGTCTTTCATGATATTTAGTGTGTTTGGAACCATTGCATTTGTAATGTGGGTTGGTGCCAATATGATAAAAACAGGAACTTTAACCATTGGCGATTTAACCATGTTTGTAATTATTTCAGGGTTTGTGGGTGGCACTTTTGCGGGCTTTGCCGATATGTTTAGTCAGTTACAAAAAACTTTAGGTGCTACGCAACGCGTACGCGAAATGTTAAGAGATAAAGGCGAAGACGTAGATTTAATAGAAACACCTTTAAACGAAAAATATAAAATAGCTGGGGAAGTAAGGTTTGAAAATGTAGCTTTTGCTTATCCTGGAAGAACCGAAATAACTGTATTGAATAATATAAGTTTAACAGCTACCAAAGGCCAACAAATAGCGCTTGTAGGTCCTAGTGGTGCAGGTAAAAGTACAATTGCCAGTTTGTTATTGCAATTTTATCATACCATTCAAGGTAATATATTTTACGATGATAAAAATGTAAACGATATTCCTTTGAGTCAGTTGCGTAAACAATTGGCTTATGTACCGCAAGATGTAATGCTTTTTGGCGGAACTTTATTTGAAAATATTGCCTATGGCAATCCAAATGCAACAGAACAAGAAGTAATAGATGCAGCTAAAAAAGCAAACGCATTTGATTTTATAATGGCTTTTCCTGAAAAAATGGAAACCATAGTTGGTGAGCGAGGCATCAAACTTTCTGGTGGTCAGCGCCAACGAATTGCCATAGCAAGAGCCATTTTAAAAAACCCTGCTATTTTAATTTTAGATGAAGCTACCAGTGCGTTAGATAGTGAAAGCGAAAGTTTGGTTCAAGAAGCATTAGATAACTTAATGCAAAATAGAACCACTTTTGTTATTGCACATAGACTTTCTACCATTAGAAAAGCCGATAAAATTATAGTTATTGATAAAGGAACGTTAGCCGAACAAGGAACCCACTTAGAATTAATTAACAAGGAAAACGGTATTTATAAAAAACTGGTTGATTTGCAAGTGGAATAATTGAAATTAATTGAAATTTTTTCAATGTTTATTTTTGTATGATTTACATTCAATATTTATTTTACAATTACCGAAAAAAATTAATAATTCTTAAAGACAAGCTTTTGAAAATTTTAAATGCCTTTTTAAACTCTACAATTAAAAACAACAATCCAGCAACAACTCCATAAAGAATTGGAAGATCTGAATTAAATGCGCTAGGCCTTGCCGCTATCAAAGGCAAAGTATTTGCAAATAATAAAAATAATAAAATTTTGTAAGGAGTACTTTTAAATAGGTTCATTGTCTTATAATTAATTGTTTAATAACATATCCATAAAACGCAATATTGGTATTTATTCATTGTAAAATTATAAAAAAAAGATGTTGTATCAGCTGGTTCAGATTTTGCAATCCGAACCAGCTAATCAAGGATTTATTATCCTTTACAATGTCAATAATTTTTGCATTTCAAATGCTTAAAATAAAAAGTGCGGATCACAAAACCAAACTTGCAAATAATCTACTTTTATTTTTCTAACACTTCGTACATATCCATTCTCCTATCTTTCCAGTTTAGCACAGTTCCGGTGTTTCTGGCGCGTTCAATAGCTGCCAAATCCAAATCGGCAATAACTACAGTTTCAATATTGGTGCTTGCTTCACCAGCAATTGCATCAGGTGGAAAAGCAAAATCGCTTGGTGTATAAATACCCGATTGTGCATAGTTAATATCCATATTATCAACCGAAGGAATATTACCTACCGTTCCAGCGGTTGCCACTATAATTTGATTTTCAATGGCACGTGCTTGCGCACATAATTTTACACGCAAATGCCCATGTTTTTCATCGGTACTAAACGGTACAAAAAGTATTTTAGCTCCTTTATTACAAGCTATGCGAGCCATTTCAGGAAACTCTACATCGTAACAAACATTAATAGCCACTTTACCACAATCAGTATTAAATACTTTTATTTCATTACCTGGTCTAACTCCCCACCATTTAGCTTCGTTTGAAGTAATGTGAATTTTGTACTGTTTTTCGTAAGTTCCATCACGCTTAAACAAGTACGAAATATTATATAAATGGTCGTTTTCTACTTGTAAATGTGTACCAGCTATGATGTTGATATTGTACTCTAAAGCCAAGCGTGAAAACAAGTTTATATAATCTTCGGTGTAATCATCCAGCTTTCTAATACTGTCTTCTGGACTCATACTTTTATACTCATGTAGCGATAAAAGTTGTGTGGTAAATAGCTCTGGAAACAATGCAAAATCCGATTTATAATTACTTGCCACATCGGTAAAATACTCGCATTGCTGCGCAAATTGTTTAAACGAAGTTATTTTACGCAATTCGTATTGAATACAACAAATGCGCACTTTTTTCATCAATACACTTCGCTCGCGCGTTTCGGCTTGGTAATCTAAATTTACCCATTCAAATAAAAGTCCGTATCCTTCGCTTTCTTTATCTTCGGGTAAATAATCTTTGATAATACGCTGAATGGTATAACCTTGTGCTAACTGAAAGGTAACCACAGGGTCTTTAATTTTCTTTTCAACTACACGTTTTACGTAGGCCCTTATACCAAATTCTTCTGAGTGTTTGTGGAAATTAGGTACCCTACCTCCTATTAAAATGCGCATCAAGTTTTTATCTTCACATAAATTCCTGCGCATTTCATAAAGCCTTCTACCAATTTTTAAACCTTGATAGTTTGGATGCACCATTACCTCAATTCCGTAAAGAGTATCTCCTTCTTCATCGTGATTGGTTATAAAACCATTGTCACAAATTTCTTTCCAAGCATGGTCGTCATCGTATTCATCCCAACTTACTATTAAACTGGTTGCCGAACCAACTATTTTCCCTTCAAATGTAATTACTTGCATTCCTTCAGGAAAAATTTTGTATTGGCTTTCTAGCATTTCATACGACCAAGGATCGTTATCAGGAAAACATATTTTTGATAGCGCAATGATTTCGTCAAAATCACTTTTTTCAGCATTGCGTTCTATTAGTTTTGGTTTCCTGCTATTACGTATTTTCATATAGTATTTTTATCTAATCATTAACTTAAGCGAAACTATATTGCTGGCACCAATAAGTCCTGAGTTAAATGCATTGCCTAAGGCATAATCAATTTGTATTTTATTCAATTTTAAACCAACACCTAATGCTGGCGACATATTATAATAATTAATTCCATCTACATTTTTCACTTTTTGAAAATTGTTTAAGCCACCTCTTACGAAAATTACTTGTTTATAGCCTAACTCTGTTGCAAAACGAGGATCAAGGTTTAAATATTTGCTGGAAATGAATGTATTTCTTTGTCCATCTGTATTTACATCAAACTCCAAACTACCTAAAACCGAAAACCAATTTTTCACATAACTATAACTGGTTCCTATAGTTAATTTGGGTAAAGTTAATTCTAAATTATTAGTTGGTAATGCATTGCCTGTGCTTAATAATTGTGCTTTATCGGCTTCGCTAAATGTATAATTCCAAGCATTAAATGTGGTGGTAACATCGCGCAACATAACTCCAAACCTAAAACGTTTTAACTTATACATAGCACTTGCATCTATTCCAAAGCCCCAAGCATTGGCAAATTCACCTATAACTCTACGTATAATCTTAACATTACCACCTAATTGCAAATGCTCAATAAATTTAGTTTCGGTGGCATAACTGCCAATAAAAGCATAATCAACAGCTGAAAAGCTAGATATTTTGGTATAATCAACTTGGCCATTGCTATTAACCAAATACAAAGTATTGGGAATATTGTCAACTCCGGAGCGAATAATAGAAATAGCTGCAACCGATTTTTCACTTAACCTAAAAGCACCTGCCAAATAATCGTGGGTTAAAATACCTGCAAATTGGCTGTTGCGCATTCCAATTAATTGAAATTTATCTTTCATGTTTAACAAAGCCGCAGGATTGTAATACCCCGCAGTAACATCGCTAACAGCTGCAACTGAAGCGCCTGCCAAACCTAAATTACGAGCGCCAACTCCAATGTTTAAAAACTCATTACTATATTTTAACTGCGCAAAACTAGCTTCGCAAAAAACTAAAGTAATTATTAAATATATTATTTTTTTCATTTGTTATTATTTTGCTCTCCAAGTTTTTAGAGACTTAGTTCTTTTCACTTGTAACCAATTTACCTATCAATTTGTTAACTTATTAACCAATTAACTTATCACCCACTAAACACTTGTTTTAATTCTGCTAATATAATCATTGGGTCATTAAAATGAATTTGTTCCAAATTATTTACCAATTTTTTTAAAAACAACTTATCACTCATGGTCATTTCAATACCCGAACCATATTTAAACACCCTTGCTACTGAATATACAAAACTATCATCAACTGCATATCCAAACAAGTAACGTACTTCACAAAAATGGTCAAATTGTTTAATAAATGGTTCAATACTTTTATTTGAAAAACGTAAAACGAATTGATGCAATATTTTAGTATCAATTTGGTTTAAATCATGGTAAAATGAATGGCAAACTGTTGGAAAAAATTTTACCAAAAGTCTATCTATCATCATTTCCATTAAAATATGAGCTAAAAACCATTTCCTATTGATATGTGCCAATGGCTCAAATTGCTGTAATTCGTGATTAATTATATCGCGATACTTTTTAAAAAATGTTGACGGGTGAAATACCTTATCGGCTTGCAAATGAGCTTTACATCCTAATTGTAATTGAATTTCGTTTTCATTTAAGTCTGTTATTTCTTGATCAAAGCCTCGGGCAACATTACGCGCAAAATCAGGTAAAAATAACGCACTATTGAAGTAGTTATTACCTTGCTTATTATCAATAAAGTAATGTGATAAGTAGTTCAAAATTATTTATAGATACAAATAAAGTATTTAAAATTAAATATAAAAACAGTTTACAAACTTTATATTACTTTACAAATTGCTTACATATTTTAGTTAAAATAAAATATGTACTATTGTAAATGTTAAAGCAGCCATAAGAAAAGTGTTAAAAGATTATAAACTAAGAAAAAATTTTATTCAGTTTCTAATTTCGATTGTACTTCTACAGTTGTCATTTTTAGCGGAACAACGCTATTTAAAAAACACCCCACAACAACAGCAAGATACCTATCAACAATTACAACAAATTATAAGAGGAAAGGAACTTACATGTGTAAGAACATTCCAGCAACTACTCCTTGATACCACCAATTATGAAAAAAATTGGCTCAATGTGAACTCTTTGGCACAAAAAGAAAATTGCATTATTCAATTGTTTAAAAACGATACACTTATATCATGGACTAGCAACATAATCAATGCACAAAAGTTTAATTATAAATTTAAGGAAGGCCTTAGTTTTATTGTAAATAATAATGGTTCTTATCTTGCTTATAGCAAGGCTAGTGGTAGTTTTCATTTCATAATATTTTACAATATTTATGAAGGTTATAATTACAAAAATCAATATTTAAGTAACAAATTCAATAATGAATTAACCTTTTTAGATAATGGAATTATTAGCCCACAACCATTAAAAGGATTTTCGGACATAAAAGATGTAAGTGGTAAATACCTTTTTTCAGTCGAAATTTTTAGCAAGGATTGGCTAGATAATACATGGCTTATATTGCTATCAATTGTAACTATCACTATATTTTGTGTTTGTTTCCATTTGCTTTGCAATTACTTATTGCAATTAAATATAGCTCTTGGAACAGTATTTTATTTTGCGGTAATGTTTGCAGCTAAAAAACTGTTGCTCATTTACCAATTACCTTCTTACTTATATAGCAAACCACTTTTCAGCCCCATTATCTACGCATCAAGTGATATCATTCCTTCTCTGGGCGATTTTTTAATTGTGGCACTTATGGCTTTGTGGTTTGTGGTTTTAATTGATACCAAACGCATTTTAAATAAATCAGAAAACAATGTTTACCTCAAATATTTCAAACTGGTTTTCTTGTTACTTATTACCATTATTTCAATTGATTCAGGCATTGATAGTATTAAAAGTTTGGTATTCGATTCACAAATTTCGTTCAGTTTAAAAAATGTGTACCTCCTAAGTCAATTCAGTTTTTATGGATTGTTAATTGGCGTTATTTTATTTGTTGTCATTCATATTTCTATAAAAAATACTTTTCTATACATCAGGCAAAATACTTTCAATAAATGGGTTTTATTGGGTATTTTGTTACTAGTTTACTTTGTAGTTCATCCGCTCATTATCAATCTTGTTTTTGGACGACAACATATTTTTTACTTAGGTTCATCGTGTTTAATATTAGCTTTTGTAGCCTTTAATTATTTTGTTTCCAAAGCCAATCGCTTCCAACATTTTTTTATATTGGTTATTTTAATTTCGTTTGCAACTAGTTATTCGGTTAATTATTTTTCAAGCTTAAAAGACATTGAAAACAGAAAGTTATATGCCGGTAAATTAATCTCACAAAATGATATCAATACCGAATATTTTTTGCGCGATATTGAAAAGAAAATTTCGAATGACAAACAAGTAAAATATTACTTTTTAAATGAAATGGCTTCTAAGTCGCAGTTTAAAAAAACACTGCGTCAGCTTTACTTTACAGGTTATTTAAGCAAATACGAAGTAGCCATATACGACTTTGATTCGGCAGGCAATCATTTGAAAGAACGCAACAATATTTCGTTCAACCAACTGAACGAAATTTACTATAACCAGTCAATTGAAACCATTGATAAAAACTTTAAATACCTTAAAACAAATAGCTTTTTAAAAGGCTATTTATCTAAGTTTTTAGTGAAAAATGGCAATGAAAAATTGGGTTATGTATTTATACAATTGCAACCAAAACTGATTCAAGATGAAAACCGATTTGAAGAACTCCAAATAGAAGGAACCAGTAATACCATTGGTTTTAAAAAATTTGATTACAGTTATGCCATTTATAAAAACAACGCCTTAGTGAGCCAAAGTGGAAACTATCCTTACCGAACCATCAACAGTAAAACTACCGAACAAGAACAGTTTACTCATTTTATTGAAAATGGATTTGAACATTTACAGTATAAAAATGATAACCAACTAACCGTAATAGTGAGTAAAAAAGATGATACCTTTTACGAACCATTGGGTTTATTTTCGCTTATTTTTACCTTTTTTACATTATTACTTATTTTCTCTTTATCAATTTATGCAATTGTAAATTCAAGGTTTTTAAAGGGCTACAAGTTAATCAAATCAAAGGCTTACCGTTTTGTTAAGCATTTTATCAATAGGTTTTTATTTATAAAAGATCCTGATGTAGTTCTGATTAGAACCCGAATTCAAGTATCTATTATTTTAATTGTATTTATTACTTTAAGCATTACTGCTTATGTAACCATTAGTTTTATACAATCAGAATACAATACCAAACAAAACGAAAAACTAAGTCGAAAAATACGCAGTGTGGTTAACACACTTCAAGGCGAAGCCAGCGATTATATTATAAAAAATAAGCAAAACGAAACCAAGGCGTACTTAAACCAATTAGCCGATTTTTACGATACCGATATTAGTATTTATAACTTAAATGGAAAATTGGTAGCTAGTAGTATTAGCAAGGTTTTTGACGAAGGTGTTATAGCTGATTTAATTAACCCAACTGCTTATTACCATTTGTATTCGTTAAAAGAATCGCAGTTTAGCCAAGCGGAACGCATTGCCGATTTTAGTTACATAGCAGCTTATGTTCCTATTTATAAAAACGAAAACGATTTAATAGGTTATGCGCAACTGCCTTACTTTAGTAAACGTGCAGATTTATTAAGCGAAATTTCGAGCATTGTGGTGGGCTTTATCAACTTATATGCATTGTTATTTATAGTAATTGGAATCATTGCTTATATCATTTCGCACAATATTTCTTATCCGCTTATTTTAATCCAAAAACAATTAAGCACTACCAATCTAGGAAAGAAAAACGAACCTATTTTATGGAATAGAAAAGATGAAATAGGCGACTTGGTGAAGCAATATAATTTAATGATTGATAAGCTAGAGGAAAGTGCAAATAAACTCGCTCAAAGTGAACGTGAAGGCGCGTGGAGAGATATTGCTAGGCAAATAGCCCATGAAATAAAAAATCCGCTAACGCCCATGAAGCTAAGTGTGCAACATTTGCAACGAGCATGGAAAGATCAACACCCAAAACTAGAAGAAACTTTTCATAAAGTAAGTAAAACCATAATTACTCAAATTGATGTATTAAACGATTTGGCAAGCGAGTTTAGCAATTACGCAAAAATGCCAACTCCTGAGTTTGAAAACATACTTTTAAAAGATGCTTTACAACCCATTATTGACCTCCATCAGAACGATGACAATATTAAAATCATCAATCAAATACCTGAAGACCTTTATGTTCATTTTGACAATAATTATTTAAATAGAACTTTTACCAACTTAATAAAAAATGCATCGCAAGCCATTCCTGATGATAAAAAAGGCCTAATTGATATTAGTGCCACCATTGATGGAACACAAGTAAAAATACACATAAGCGATAACGGAAAAGGTATAAGCAAAGCCGATGCTGATAAAATTTTCACTCCTTATTTCAGCACTAAAATTTATGGTATGGGCTTGGGTTTACCAATGGTAAAAAATATGATTGAAGCAGCAGGTGGTAAAATTAGCTTTACCAGCAAAGAAAATGAAGGAACTGTATTTGAAGTAATATTACCTCTAGGAGAACTAGCATAATATGAAAACCAAAACCTTTACTGCAATCATTATTTTATTTTTCTCACTTTCAAAGTGTTATTCACAAATAAAAACACTTAATAGTGGCATTATATTTCAATTTTCTGCATTTGAAAAGAGCAATCCTATTTACAATATTGGATACGCTAAATACAAACAAAACAATTTGGGTAGGTATTATAAAATTTATTATTTTGAAATTGGCTATTCTGCTCAAAACAATATTAATTATGTTATTCCAAGCTTCACTTATAACTTTTTTAACTATTTTCGTAAATCAAGTTCAAGCTGCATAATATTAGGCGTAAGGATAAGTGATATAATTTTCAATAATAATAACGATATAAGAATTGCTCCAGTTTTGGGCTATAATATTCGGAATTCTATCACATTTTATTACAGTTACAATTACCCATTAAGTAATGATAACTATGAAGGTAAATTTGGTTTATATTCAACAGGTATTATTTGCCCACTTTATCCTTTTTACAAAAAAGAATCTTCCACTCCTATGAAGTAACATCGAATACATTTCAATTATAAATTCCGTGTGTTTTTTAGTTTTCAGATCAACAAGTTCAAAAACTATAATTTAGCCTCTAAAGCAATTTGACATTACAAAACACAAATAAAAGCCATAATGTCTTTTATTTTCAATCAATTTTATTTAATAACACAATTAATAAGCCATATTGTCTTTAAAGTTCGGTTGGAAAACTTTTTGATAATTAGAAAGTATTAATCAAAAAAAACAATTAAATAATAAACAATATGAAATTTTTAAAATTAAATCCAGCTCGTGAGTTCTTTATTGAAAACTCAGTACCTTCTCAATTTTTCAACACTGTTGATAACATTTTTAACCACAACTTAGGCAAGTTTGAGCGTGATGTTCATTTTACTCCAAGAGTTGACATAACCGAAGATGAGCACAACTTTACTTTACATGTGCAATTGCCTGGTGTAAAAAAAGAAAATGTGAATGTAGAAATAGTAAAAAACACCCTTGTAATTAGCGGTGAACGCAGCTTTAGAAAAGAAAACGATACGCGTAAATTCCACACCATTGAGTCGTTTGAGGGTAAATTTAAACGCAGTTTCCACTTAAGCGAAAGCATCGACAAAAACCAAATTGATGCTAAAATGGAAGACGGTATTTTAACCATTGAACTTAAAAAAGTAGAAAACAAAGTAGAAAAAATGGCTGTAGCTATTAAGTAACCTATTATAAATTTAAAACATAGTATATTATTAAAATGCCCTAAATAGAAATTTTCTATTTGAGGGCATTTTGTTTATTGGAAAAACAAATTGAATACTTTTTTAAAAATTCCATTACAACTAGTTATAAAAATACAATAATTATTTCATTAAATTAAAAATTAACCTTAGTAAAAAAATTTTCAATACTCTTCTTTAATAAAATTTACAGTTGATTTTCAACCTTACAAAAGTTTATTTAGTTTTTGTGTATTTCATGTTAGTTTCTTGTAAAGTTGGCATATTATTTTGCCTCTTTATTATAAACTAAATTCATGCTTACTTCATTAACCATTATCAATTCGAAAGTATATGGCAAAGCCGAGATACGATTTAACGATTGCGATAGTTTACAATTAGTTGGACCAAATAATATTGGAAAGTCAACCTTAATTTATGCCCTCAATTTTTTATTTATTATTGATGGAAATAAAATGACTTTTAGTGGAAACAGACGAGGTGATAAAGAAACCATTCACCATTATTTTCCTAATCCAAACCAAAGCTATATTGTATTTGAGGTTTTTAAAAAAGCATATTACTGTATTTTGCTAAAACGCGATAGTGAAGGTAATTTAGAGTATTACAAATACCAAAGCGATTACAAAGAAAGTCATTATGTAGATGCTGAAAAGCGCTTGATGAAATTTGATGAAGTGCAAGCTAATTTGGCCAGCGAAGGCATTACTTTAGAAGCATTTAAAGATAAACGTGAGGTGTTTAACTTTGTGTACCAACGTGGGCGTAGAAATAATGGTGTAGTTTGGCTAGATGACAATGTAAAAAGTGATGGTTTAAGCAATAATTTCTCTAAAATTTACAGGTACTTAATCAATACGAAATTAATTACCAATAAAAACTTGAAAGAGGCTTTAATTATAGCCGATAACAGGGAAAATGAATCGTTAAATTTTAGCCAAAAGAACAAAAAAGACATTTACGATTTACGCAAAATCAATAACGAAATTAGAAACCTAAAATCAGTAAAAAATGAATTTGATGAATTTAGGGAAATTGTTAGTCAATACAGTGCTAAATCAAAAATAATTAGCCAATTATATGCTGCATTTACCCAAAATTACGAGCATACTTTACCAAGTTTACAAGCACAGTTGGTTGATAAAACACAAACCAGGGCGAAAATAAATACCGAAATTAACGAAGATTTGAATCCTAAAAAATCGGATTTAGATAGAAAAATTGGTGGTAAGGATGCCGAAATTCAAAACGAAGCCATTAAGGTTAACGAAAAAGAAATTGAGTTAAAAACCATCAACTCATTTGAGCCTGAAAAAATACTGAATGAAAGTTTAGCCAATTACGACAAAAAACGTAAGGAAATAGAAAGTCGTTTAACCATGATTGATATTCAAAAACTGAATTCAAAACAAATTGAATACAGGGTGATGACTTTAAAAAATCAGGTAACAAGTTTTGAAAACCAAATAAAAAACTACAGTGATTTATTAATTAATAAAATTAGCGGAAACAAAGATAACCGCAAATTGCTAAACGCTATTCTGAGTGAACAAGTTAAAGCACTACCGGGCGAACAGGTTAAAAAAGCCATTCATAAAATCAGTGATTCATTGAAGATTTTTGATGGGGAAATTGATATTTCTAAAAACATAGTTCAAAAGGATTTTGAAAGCATTGAAGAAATAACTGAAAAACTAAGTCAAGCTAAAACGGAACTAAAAAGCCAAGAACAATTGCTTGAAACGGTTAAAGATATTGAAAAATCACAAAGCGAATTACAGACCATTTTAACTGAAATAGATACCATAAAAGTAAAGCTACAAAAAATAAAAAGTAAGCCAGCTTTAGTTAAATCTATTGAAAAAATGAAAGCTGTAATTGCTACTCTAAATACTGAGAAAGAGCAGTTCGAAACGGACCAAAAGGCCATTAGCAAAAAGATTGCCCAAAAATCGAATGAGCTCATTGAAATAAATGAGGAGATAAAAAAACGAGAAGATAGAATTAGCAAATTACAAGAAAACAAACGCGAGTTAGAGGCTTTTGGAATTGCTCCTGATGAGTTTGATAGCAGCGAGGATTTAGATTTATTATACAATAAGATAAAACTCAATCAAAACGACCGTTATACTTTAAAAATTAACAAAGACAATTTATTTGAAAAGTTAAGAGAAAAACTGCAATCAACTTTTGCCGATGAGCAAGATTTTATAAAATATGTAGAAGAAGAAATTGCTTTAATTGATGATAAAGAGCGTAGTATTCAATCGCTATTAGAAAGTATCAGCACACAGTTTGCAAACCCTGCCTATACCTTACTTAAACGTTACGATGAATTCAAAGAATTTGTAAACAATAAGTTTAACCACAAACTTTCTCAAAGCCGCATTTCAGATATTGAAAGTTTAACCATTGAGTTGGTTGACAATAAAAAGTTGGTGGAAGAGGTTAAAAAAATCAGCCAAATTCAGCAGGTAAAAGGCCAATTGATGTTTGAGTTTGACCATTCAGAAAACTTAAAAGTATTGGATGCTTATTTAGATTCGGGTAAGGCCATTGAGTTTGAAAATTTATTTGATATCACCTTACATTTAACACGTAAAGGAACAACCAAACCTGTTGATTTGAACGAGCAAATTGAGAGCGATGGAACAGATAAAATGATTCGTTTGATGATTGTAATGAACATCATTAACCGATTAGCCATAGCTGATGATGAAAATAGAATTGTATTATTTATTGATGAGGTAGCTACTATTGATAAACAAAATCGTCCGGAGTTGGTGCGTTTTTGCAGAGAGCATTATTTCATTCCAATATTTGCTGCGCCTGATGCTGTGGCAGGTTTTGGTAAATACTATTTTATTTATCCAAATGCTGGCAAAATAAATGTAAACGAAAAAATTAATGCCATGTATGGCGAAACGAATACGGTTAGTGTGAGGTAGTTTTTTAGTTGATAGCTGATAGTTGACAGTTGATAGACCATAGATAATAAGCAACAGGCAATTGACAATAGGCAATAAGAAATTGGAAATTGATAAGTATAAATAGCCGTTAGGCTTTAGCCAACGGTAAAAAAATAAGCAACAGCCAATTGACAATAGGCAATAAAAAATTGGAAATTGATAAGTATGAATAGCCGTTAGGCTTTAGCCAACGGTAAAAAAAAATAAGCAACAGCAATTGACAATAGGCAATAAGAAATTGGAAATTGATAAGTATAAATAGCCGTTTGGCTCTAGCCAACGGTAAAAAAAATAAGCAACAGGCAATTGACAATAGGCAATAAGAAATTGGAAATTGGAAATTGATATGTATGAATAGCCGTTAGGCTTTAGCCAAAGGTAAAAAAAATAAAAAATGTTAAAAGCAGAACCAAAAACCATACTCAATTTTTTAGCTAACTATTTTGATAGTTTAAAAGATTTGTTTGATATACAAGCAACCGATGGTGTAATACAACGTGAGCGATTAGCGCAGGTATTAGCCGAACGCAACGACAATATTGAAGCTACCTTATTGGAGTATAAAATATTGCGCAAAATTGGCGAAGACTTTGAGTTTAGAGATACTTACTTTAAACTATTTGAATTTATTTTAAATGAGTTTAGACCATTATTGCCAGAAACCATTCAAAAGTATGAGCAATCAATTGGTAAATTATTTCAAAAAATTAGAGAAGGCGTAAAAGGCGATACCTTAATTTTACGCAGTAGAATTGACGATTTATACAACGAAATTAAGGAATTTAGCGAAGCAGTAGAAAAAAACACCATTCGCTTATTGGCCGAAACACGTGAACTAAAATCGAATGTAGATAAACTTGATTACAAAGAAAAAGTACGCAAAGCCAGCTTTTGGATTGACTATTACATTATTCCATTGAACAATATTTTGGATATAAACCATGTAGATAGTATTACCAATAAGTTGTTTGATATTTCGCAATATACCAATGTGCGTAGGCTTAATTTTAACGATGAAAGTATAAGAGTTCAGTTTGAAAAACTTTATACTTTTTTGGTTATGACAAACGATAATTTGTTACGTCAATCAAAATTATTAACCAACGAGTTATTGCCGTTAATTGAGCGTATTAGAACTGAATCAATCATTCTTACTGGTTGGATTGAGTTTTTAAAACAACCTTACAAATCGCCTGTTCCCAAAATATTTAAACCAGAAAGAAATTACCCTTACAGCAATGATATGTACCTAAATGCCAAAGAGTATTTAGAGCAATTTATTACTGAAGAAAACATATTGGTAGAAGACCCAATAGCCAATAGCGACAAGTGGGTATTTAACAAAGAACTTTATAGGTCAAAAATGTTAGAACAATTGCCAATTGATAGCTTTTTTGATTGGTGTGGTTTAACACTTAGAAGCGAGTATAAAGACATAGAAACCGATAAGTTTTTTGCTTTAACAGGTTTACTTTTTGAAGATGATATAATGCTTGAATTAGACGAAAACGAAAAAGACAGAAAGCTTATTAAAACAAGCCAAATGACATTACGTGTACCAAAAATAAAAATATTAAAATATGGAATTTCCTAGATATCATAAAGACATAGTGAGTGATTTAATGAGCGGTAAGTTTATTCTTGCTAGCGACCCAAAGTTTGTTTCATTAAAGGAAAGTGAAGAATTTTATTCTTCATTTTTTAAAGAAAGTTTTGGTTATGAAATAGAAATTAAAACTGATTTTGCCTACCTGCTTTCGTATGAAACTGGTGAGCAATTAAGTCGTGACATCTGTTTGTTTTTTGCTATCCTAAGTTTTGAATTGGATAAAGATGGTAAAAACTTTTTAGAAGAAATTCAATATGCAGAGTTTGAAACTGAAAAGTTAGATGAATATTTTTCAAACTCATCGTATGCAGAACTTATTTTAAACAATAATCAAATGAAAGATGCGTTTAGTAGAAAACAATTTTATACTACTTTAAACCGCAGGAATATCATTGAAAAAACAGGCGAAAATAAATTTACATTTACCCAAGCCTATAAGGTATTTATTGACTTTGCAGCCGATTTTGCCAAAGGTAAATTGAATGCAGTTAATGAATATAATTAATGAACGTTTTATAATTGAAAAAAATCTATGCATTTGGAAAATTAAAAAATTGCTTAACTTATTTTATTATAATCCAATTAACTGATTAATTTCCCTTTTGTAAAAAAAATTTAAGTGTACTGTAAATAATTTTTACATTCGCCACCCATTAAATAAATTTATTACAAAAATGAAAAGAATAATTACAAGTTTACTACTTTTATTGATACTAGGTGTAGAAGTATCAAAGGCCGATGAAGGCATGTGGTTTTTAATGTCTATCAAAAGATTAAACCACCGTGATATGGAGAAAATGGGTCTTCAATTAACAGCTGAAGAAATTTATGCAATTAACAACAGCTCGTTAAAAGATGCAATTGTGCAATTTAATGGAGGTTGTACTGCCGAGTTAATTTCGAAAGACGCATTGGTATTAACTAACCATCATTGCGGATACGATGCAATCGCTGAATTATCAACTCCCGAAGCCAATTATTTAAAAAACGGTTACTGGGCTTCATCAAAAGATAAAGAATTAAAACCTAAAAGTTTATTCGTAAGGTTCTTCGTGAGAATGGACGATGTAAGCAAAAGAATTTTGGCAAAAGTAAACCCTCAAATGTCAGAGGCTGATAGAGATAAAGCCATAATGGAAGAAATAGCTATAATTGAAAAAGAAAATAATGAAGGTGGAAAATACACTGTATCGGTTCGTTCTTTTTTTCAAGGAAATGAGTTTTACTATTTTGTTTATCAAGATTACAAAGATGTGCGTTTTGTAGGTACCCCGCCTGAAAGTATTGGTAAATTTGGTGGCGACACTGATAATTGGGAATGGCCTCGTCAAACAGGCGATTTTTCTATGTTTAGAATTTATGCTGATGCTAATGGTAATCCTGCTGATTATTCAGTAAACAATGTGCCATTAAAACCTAAAAAATATTTAACAGTAAATACAGGAGGTGTTAAAGAAAACGATTTTGCTATGATTTTAGGTTATCCTGGAAGAACTAATCGTTGGATGCCAGCTGGCGGAATTGAACAAAATGTAAAATTTGCTTATCCAGCTTGGGTTGAAGGTTCAAAAACTGGTATGGATAACATGAAAAAATACATGGTTCAAAATGATAAATTGAATTTGATTTATGCTTCAAAATATGCTGGTGTAGCTAACTATTGGAAAAACCGCCAAGGTATGATTGATGCTTTAACCAAATTTGGAACTGCAAAATCAAAAGCTGAGCAAGAAGCTAAATTTAATGCTTGGGCTAACAAACCTGCTAATAAAGCTAAATACGGAACAGTGGTTGAAAAGATTAACGCATATTACAAACTTACCAAAGAAAAGGCACGCCATGATAATTACTTACAACAATTGTTAAGAACATCATCGTTTGGTTTTATCTCACGTGGTTTTGGTAAACAATTGGCTAATTATGCATCAGCTGATGCAGCTGGAAGAGAAAAAATGAAACCTGAAATGGTAACTGAAGTAAAATCGTTTTTTGAAGAAATGCACTTACCTGCTGAAAAAGATATTTTAAAAGCACAGTTAGCATTGTATAGTGCAAAATCGGTTGGTTATCCATTAGCACCATCAGTAATAGCTATGGGTAAAAATTTTGATGCTCATGTAAATGCTATATTTACCATGAGTATTTTTACTTCAGAAGAAAAATTGATGGCATTTTTAGATGCCCCTTCAAAAGGTCAAGTAACCAACGATCCTATTTATGCATTATCAAATGATTTAATGACTCATTTAGGTTTTAAATCGGATGAAGTTACCAAGGCTCAGAATGATTTCTTAGCTTCATACCGTTTATTGGTTGAAGGTTTAAGAGAATCAAAATTAGCTACTATTCAATATCCTGATGCTAACTCTACTTTACGTTTAACTTACGGAAAAGTGCGCGCTTTACCAGCAGATAAAAGAAATGATGCTAAAGTAAATTACTACACTACCATGGAAAGTATGGTAAAAAAATACAAAGCTGGCGATTCAGAGTTTGATTTACCTGCGCGTTTATTAGAATTATACAAACAAAAAGATTTTGGAAAATATGCTGATGCTAAAGGTTATATGCCTGTTTGTTTTTTAACTGATAACGATATTACTGGTGGAAATTCAGGTTCGCCTGTATTAAACGGTAAAGGTCAGTTAATTGGTTTGGCTTTTGATGGTAATATTGAAGCTATGGCTGGTGATGTTATTTTTGATAAAAAATTACAAAGAACCATCAACGTAGATATTCGTTATGTACTTTGGGTTATTGAAAAATATGCTGGTGCAAAAAACATTGTTGACGAAATGGATATAGTGAACAACTAAAATAAAATAAACCATTAATTACCAAAGATGAAAAATAGTATTTTAGTTTTATCCATTTTATTAAGTTTAATAGCCTGCGGAAACGATTCAAGGTCAAAATTACCTACTTCGGGTAATTTTGGAGCTGAAGTAAAAACCGATTCGTTAAAAACCGTGAGTGATGTATTGAATGTTTTACAAACTCAAACAGAAGCTAACATAAATGTAACCGGAACTATTGAAAAAGTATGCAAAGGCGAAGGCTGTTGGCTTACTTTAGAAAACAAAGGTGGTGAAGCTTTATTTATTGAAATAGATAAAAAAGCGTTTGTATTACCAAAAAACATTGAAGGTAAAATAGCTACAGTGACAGGTAAAGCTGTTAAAGAAACAAATAATGGTAAAACTGAAATAAAAGTTTTGGCTACTGCTATTAATATTCAATAGATAGCTCAAGTTAAATTTTAAAAAGAGGTTGTTCATTTTTTGAACAGCCTCTTTTTTTTGTTTATTCAATAATTGCTTTTTAAAGTAATTAGTTTGGTTTATCTTTTTTTGTTAAAATAAAATACTATTTCAAAAATAAATCTAGTTGAACATTGGCTATAAATATTTAAATGAAATTAAATTTTACAAAATAGGTATATAATATTCAAAAATATTGTTATTTGCAATCTGAGTAGCTTAATAAATAGTTTAAGTAGCGAACAATACATGATAAACAAAGAAAACTACCCTCATTATATAGTTGCCATTGGAGCTTCGGCCGGAGGATTAGAAGCATTACAAGACTTTTTAACCAATTTTCCAGTAGAATTAAAAAATATAAGTATCATTATTGCGCAGCATTTAAGTCCAACACATAAAAGTATGTTGGTTCAGCTACTTGGCAAAAACTCCAAATTAAATGTTCAAGAAGCAAAGCACCTTGCTATAATAGAACCTAGTCAAGTTTATATAGCTCCACCCGATGCGGATATAACTGTAAGCAATGAAAAAATAATTTTAACCAAACCTCAAAATCAGTTAGGGCCAAAGCCATCAGTTGATTTATTGTTTCAATCGTTGGCCAATGCTTTACACGAAAGAGTTATTGGAGTAATTTTATCAGGTACAGGTACAGATGGCGCCATTGGAGTTAGGGCAATTAAAAAAAATGGAGGCTTTACCCTTGCCCAAGAACCTCATACTGCTAAATACAACGGAATGCCCATAGCTGCAATAGATACAGGCGATATTGACTCTGTATTATTGCCTGAAAAAATGGGTGAGGAAATAAAAGAATTTGTATTAAACCCTGTTCAGTTTAAAGTTATTAAGTATTCTGACAACGAAGAATACAATAGCTTAGATCAAATTTTTAAACTTTTAAGTAGCAGAACAGGCACCGATTTTTCTAACTACAAAGAAGCTACTGTAAAGCGTAGATTAGAAAAACGCATTAATGAACTAAAGTTAAAATCAATAAAAGAGTATTTAGTTTTTATTGAAAACAATCCATCTGAATTGGATGAAATGTTTAATAAAATATTGATTGGAGTAACCAGTTTTTTTAGAGATAGCGAAGCATTTATAGCATTAGAATTATACATAAAAAAAATAATAACTAATTCAGCCAAAAAACACATTAGAATTTGGGCTCCTGCCTCATCTACAGGCGAAGAGGCTTATTCAATAGCCATTATTTTGGCTAGGTTGTTAAAAGATAAAATTAACCAATACAATATTCAAATATTTGCTACTGATATTGACGATAGGGCAATAACAATAGCCCGAAAAGGTTTATATACTCCAGAGGTTATTCAAAACATACCTAGCGATATATTAAACGAATATTTTTTAAAAAATGGCAGTAATTACGAGTTGGTAAAATCAATTCGTTCCATGGTATTATTTTCAAAACACGATGTAACCAATAATCCTCCTTTTTTAAAATTAGATTTAATATGCTGTAGAAACCTTCTGATATATTTTGGAGCCAATCTACAAAAACAAATTATTCCATTATTTCACTACTCATTAAATGAAAATGGTTATTTATTTTTAGGTAAATCAGAAACAGTTGGACAGTTTTCTGATTTGTTTAATACCATTGATGCAAAAAATAAAATATTCCAACACAAAAAAGGCAATGCATTTAAAACCATTCAATTTTCGAACTTTAAAGCAAAATTACAACATGCCACTAGGTTGGATGATAATGCAAAGACTAGTAAAGTAAAATCAAATAGCAGTTTAGAAGATATTATAAAAGAAACTATTTATTCAGATTTTGAAAACCCTTATGTAATAATTAACGAAAACTTTGATATACAAAGCGTATATGGTGACGTTAGGTTGTTTTTAAGTTTTACCTCTGGCAATGTAAATGTTAACCTAATTAAAATGGTAAATGCTGAGCTGCAAATAGAGCTCAGAGCCATAATTACCAAGGCCATAAAAGACTTTAAAAATATAAAAAGTCCAATAAAAAAATTTAATTTATTTGGGCAAATACATTTTGTAAGGCTTTGTGTAAAACCTCTTAAATCAATTAGTTTTAGCGATAATTTATTAATGGTTATTTTTGAAAAACTTGAAATAGATGAATTTATTTTAAAAGAAAATTTAATAACCGATAAAGAGCTAATAGACAACAGAGTTCAGGAGTTAGAAAAAGAATTGCTTCAAACCAAAGAACATTTACAAACTTTTATTGAAGAATTAGAAACGAGTAACGAAGAATTACAATCTCTTAATGAAGAGATGCATAGTACAAACGAAGAGTTACAATCATCGAACGAGGAATTAGAAACCAGTAATGAAGAGTTGCAAAGTACCAACGAGGAGGTTCAAATTGCTTACACAGAACTGAAATTGGTAAACGATGAATTATTCAAAAAAGAAAAATTATTAACTGAAAAACAAGCCAAATTAAATGCCTTATTAGATAATAATTTGCAAGGTTTTATTTTGGTTGATGAATCTTATTTAGCAATAACTATTAATGAAAAAGCCATTAGCATTTTTAATTTATTTTCAGTTAAACCATTACTAGAAGGAGCCTCACTTTTTGATTATTTTGAATCTCAAGCTTTAGAAGAATTGATAGTTGATTTTAAAACGGCAATAACAGGTAAAAGTATAACCAAGCAATTTTATATTAACGATTTAACTAAAAGTAAAATTTGTTTCAGTGTTAATTTCACGCCTATTATTAATGAACTAGGCCAAGTAAAAAGTTTTTCATTTGGATTAATTGAAATAACCCCAGAAATTTTGGCTTTAGAAAAATTAACCAAAGCCGAAAAATTATTGGATGCAGTATTTAATGCCACCGCAGTTGGTGTTTGTATTACCGATGAAAAAGGTATTTTTATTGATGTAAACAATGAATATTGCCGAATTTATGGATACACCAAAGAGGAATTAATAGGTAATAATTTTACCTTAGTTGTTCCTGTGGAATACAAACAAGCACTTCAAAACTTACATGATGAATTTATTGACGGGAAAGAAGAGTTAGCAGCGGAGTGGCAAGTTCAACGTAAAAATGGAACTATTATTGATATTTATGCAAGTGCCGAATTATTGGTTCAGCCCGATGGAAAAAAATATAAAGTAACTTCAGTACGCGATATTACAGAAAATAAAAAATACAAAAACTTATTGTTTGAAACCCAAGAGTCGGGAAAAATAGGTGGAATTGAACTTGATTTTATTACCCAAGAATTTAGTTACACTGAAGAAATTGCAACCTTGTTTGATTTAGAATCAACTGAAATATTAACCTTTGAAAAACTAATTAATTATTTTAAAGATGAAGCCAAAATATCTATTAAAAATAACTTTGATGTTATTCAAAAAATTGGCAATTCAATTGATTTAGAATTAGAGTTATTAACTCAAAAAAATAATTATAAATGGGTAAGAATAACAGCAAAAGCTACAAAAAATGGTAAGAATATTATAAAGGCTTATGCCACAATTCAAGATATAACAAAGGAGAAACAACATGAACTACAGATATTAAATAATAAAGAAAAGTATAAAGCCTTTGTTGAAAATTCGCTCAACTCATTTATAATTACCAATATAAAAGGCGATATACTAGAAGTTAATCAATCAGCTTGTAGTTTATTTGTTTGTTCAAACGAAAAAATATTGACCAAAAATGTTTCCGACTTTTTTGAAATTGAATCACCCAAATTTATTGAAATAACGAATAATCAAAAAATAAATGGAAATGCCAAAGCTGAAATAAACGCTGTTAATTCTTTTGGTAATTATTTTATTGCCGATTATTCATCGGTAGTTTATAAAGATTTAATTAGCCATGAAGATAGAATATTTATTTACTTATCGGATATTACCAATAGGGTTAAAAATACCAATTTACTGAATGAAATAAGTATTATGGGTAAAATTGGCGGTTGGGAAGTTGATTTGGTAGCTAATAAAGCAACTTGGAGCGATGTTACAAAATTAATTCATGAAGTTCCATTAGATTATGAACCTGATTTAAGTACAGCTATTCATTTTTATAAAGAAGGCTTTAGTAGAGATACTGTTTCTAAATGTGTTGAAATCGCCATTAAACAAGGAACACCTTGGGATTTTGAACTACAATTAATTACTGCTAAAGGAAATGAAATTTGGGTACGTGCTAAAGGAGAGGCAAGTTTTATTAATGGTAAATGTGTCAAATTATCTGGTGTTTTTCAAGATGTAACCTATCGTAAGGAACGCGACTTAAGAATAGAAGAACAAAGTAATGAGCTGAATAATATTTTAAATACTTCACTTGATATTATTTGTATTATTGATAAAGACAATAAATTTGAAATAATTAGTAAGTCTGCCGAAAATATTTTAGGATACAAACCAGAGGAGCTTATTGGAAAACCTTTCTTGGATTTTGTTTACAGCGATGATATAGAACAAACAAAAGCAATTGCTGACAAGGTTTATGAAGGCAAATCGGTAACAAATTTTAAAAATAGGTACGTTCATAAAAACGGTAGTTTAGTTCCTTTTTCTTGGGCAGCAAAGTGGGATAAAAATGCTGAAAAAATGTATTGTATAGCCAGAGACATTACCGAGAATCAAAAATTTGAAAAGGAAATATTAGAGATTAACGAAAGGTTTGAATATGTAACCAAAGCTACTTTTGATGCTATTTGGGATTGGGATTTACAAAATGATATGATTTATTGGGGAGCAGGTTTTAAAACGCTTTTTGGTTACCAGAATGTAAATACTTTTATTAAAGGTAAAGAAAATTGGATTCAAAGAATTCATAAAAATGATTTAGAAAAAGTTGAGCTAGAATTAAACAAATTTATTGAATCAACTGAAAAAAATTGGAAATTTGAGTACCGTTATTTAAAAGCAAATGGTGATTATGCATTTATAATTGACAAGGCAATTTGTATTAGAAATGAAAATGGTAAAGTAATCAGAATGATAGGTGCCATGCAAGATTTAACTGAACAAAAAATTAAAGAAGAAAGGTTAAAGTTGTTTCAATCGGTAATAGAAAACACAAACGATGGTGTAATTATTACCAAAGCTGAACCTTTTGATGAACCTGGTCCTGAAATAATTTATGCCAATAATGCCATGTCCAAAATTTCGGGATATACACTAAACGAGTTAATAGGGTCAAGTCCAAGATTAATGCAAGGACCTGATACTAGCAGAGAAGAACTTGATAAAATAAGAAAAGCGATTGAAAATTGGCAACCAGTAGAAACGGAAATAATTAATTACAGGAAAAATGGAGAAGAATATTGGCTTAATTTTTCAATTGTTCCGGTAGCAAATGAAAAAGGTTGGTTTACTCATTGGATATCGATAGAACGTGATATAACTGCCCGCAAAAAAGCTGAAGAGGAACGCGAACAATTATTAAATGAATTAACTAATAATAACAAAGAACTTAAGCAGTTTTCGTATATTACATCGCACAATATGCGTTCGCCATTAACGAATATATTGGCTATTTTAGACTTGTTTGATTATGAAAAAATTAATGATAAAGAAACCACTGAATTGATTGATGCCTTGAAGCAATCAACCAATAAATTAAATGAAACTTTAAATGACTTAATAAAAATTCTTATAATAAAAGAAAACACCAACCAAGAACTTGAAAATATTAACATCGAAGAGGTATTTATTGGGGTAAAAAATTCTATTGATTCTATAGTTATAAGAAGCAATGCACAAATTAACCTAAATTTTTCAAAGGCAAATAAGCTGAGCTATAACAAGAGTTATTTAGAAAGTATTTTCTTAAATTTATTAACCAACTCCATTAAATATGCCAGCAAGGAACGACCATTAGAAATAACTGTAAGCACTCAAATAGAACATAAAAAGATAAAGTTAACCTATGCTGATAATGGACTTGGGTTTGATATGGAGAAAGTTAAAGATAAAATTTTCGGATTATATCAAAGATTTCATACCCATACCGATAGTAAAGGAATTGGATTATACTTGGTTTATTCTCAAATAGTAGCTTTAGGTGGCAATATAAAGGTAGATAGTGAGGTTAATAAAGGCACTACTTTTACCATACATTTTTAAAAATATTTTGACAAAATAAGAAAGCAGTTATGAGGTAGATTACTTTATAACTGCTTTTTTATTACTAAAATAAACTTTTGATAGTTAAGTAAGTTTTGTAATATTTTATCTCAATTCTTGATTGTCTTGTATAAACAAATTTTAGGTTATGTAAAAATAAGGTTAACAATAGTTGATTTTGTCAACTATTGATTTATTCAACTACATTTGCTGCCATAAATGGAAGATGAAGAAAACTGCAAATCGGATTTTGGTACTCCATTGGCCTATAAGTTTACCCTTTTAGCCAAAAACTATTACGGAGCTGCTACTGCTCATTTTACTGATTTTGATTTTGATAAATACTTTTATGTATTAATGGTTATTGGTAATCACGAAAAAATTACTCAGCAATGTTTGTCGAAATATTTCGATATAGACAAAGCAAGTATTGTTCGCATCATTGATTATTTAACCGAAAAAGGATTGGTAATTCGTGAAAAGAATGCACTCGATAGAAGAGAGCACATGATAGTTTGTACTGAAAAAGGCAAAACTTATCTACCTAAAATAAACGAAGCTTTTAATTTGGTAAACAATTCGGCCTTTAAAAACTTTACTGAGCAAGAGCAAACATTGTTTTTTGAAATGCTTAACCGAATGCTCCATAATATTTCGGGTTTACCTGCCGAGTACTACGAACTAAAATATGTAAAATCAAATAAAGTAAGCAAATAGAAGCTTATTATAATTTTAAACAATAAACATGATTAAAAAACAAATTATAACTTATTCAGTAATTATAGCCATAATAGCCTTGTTGGCCTATCCTAAGATTTTTCCTAAATCTGAAGCAGGAGCTTCAGGAGCAAAAGGTGGTAAGCCAACTGCTGCGCCAGTAAAAGTGAGTGTGGTAGTTGCTCAAAAACAAAGTGTATCAAGCTCAGTGCAAGCCATTGGTAATATTATGGCAGATGAAGAGGTGGAGTTGCATGCCGAAACGCAAGGTAGAATTACTAAAATTGGTTTTACCGAAGGTGCTTTAGTGGCAAAAGGCAAACAACTTATCAAAATTTATGATGGCGATTTACAAGCTCAACTAAACAAAGCATTGATTAACAAAAAACTGAAACAAGAAACCGAAAAACGCAATAAACAATTATTAGACAAAGGAGGAATTAGCCAAGAAGCATACGATTTATCGCTTACCGACTTGAATTCAATAAACGCTGATATTGAAATACTAAAAGAAAGCATCAAGCATACAGAAATTGTAGCACCATTTAGTGGTAAAATAGGTTTAAAATATGTAAGCGAAGGTTCGTTTGTTAATTCGGCTTCTAAAATTGCTTCTATCCAAAAAATTGATAAGATAAAAATTGAATTTTCGGTTCCTGAAAGATACGTAGCACAAATCAGCAATGGTACTGAAGTAAATTTTACAGTAGAAGGAATTCAAAAAACTTTTAAAGCTAAAATTTATGCCATTGAACCAAAGGTAGATGTGGTAAATAGAAATGTGGTTTTAAGAGCCATTTGCGAAAATAGCAATGGTGTGCTTTTACCTGGATTATTTGCCAAAGTAAATGTGCCTTTAAACGATAAAGAAGGTGTATTTTTAATTCCAACACAGTCGGTGGTACCTATTTTAAAAGGACAAAAAGTATTTGTGGTGAAAGGCGATTCAGCCGTTGAACAAAAAGTAGAAGTAGCGGGAAGGAATGAATTAAACGTAGAAATTGTTAGTGGTTTAAAAACGGGTGATTCGGTAATTGTAAGTGGAATTATTCAAATGAAACAAGGAGTTAAGGTGAAATTTTAAATGTTGAATTATGAATTATGAATTGTGAGTTGAGAAATGAGCACTGAGCGTTGAGCAATGAGAAAGGAGAATTGAAAAGTTGGGAATTTAACTAAACAACAATTCAACCATTTAACAATTTAACAATTCAACCATTTAACAATCCAACAATTTAGCAATCTAAACATCTAGCAATTCAACAATCTCCAAATCACTAAATCTCCAAATCACTAAATCTTTAAATAACTAAAATGAGTTTATCAAGTGTAAGTATAAGTAGGCCAGTATTAGCAACGGTTATGTCGATAGCCATTGTATTATTTGGTGCTATTGGATATAAATATTTAGGTGTAAGGGAATTTCCTTCCATCGATCCACCAATCATAACAGTAAGAACAAGTTATACCGGTGCCAATGCCGAAATTATTGAATCGCAAATTACAGAGCCTTTAGAAAAATCAATTAATGGAATTGCGGGTATTCGTTCTATTTCTTCAGCCAGTAATTTAGGAACCAGTAATATAACTGTAGAGTTTAATTTAGATGCCAATTTAGAAGAAGCAGCTAACGATGTACGCGATAAAGTTTCGCAAGCTGTGAGGCAATTACCACAAGATATTGATGCACCTCCTGTAGTAAGTAAAGCCGATGCAAACTCGGATGCTATTTTGGGTATGACCATCCAAAGCGATAATAAAAACCAATTACAGGTAAGTGATTATGCCGAAAATGTGTTGTTAGAAAAACTACAAACCATTCCTGGAGTTAGTACCATTCAAATTTGGGGACAAAAACGTTATGCCATGCGTTTGTGGTTAAATCCTGCTAAACTTTCAGCTTTAGGAGTTACAGCCCTAGATGTAAAACAAGCATTAGATAGAGAAAATGTGGAACTACCAGGAGGTAAAATAGAAGGAAATACCACTGAGTTAACGGTAAAAACGGTTGGTAAATTTACCACTGAAGAGCAATTCAATAACTTAATTATTAAAGCCGATGATACCAAAACCATCAAGTTAAAAGATGTTGGTTACGCAATTATAGGAGCAGAAAACGAAGAGACTATTTTAAAAGAATCAGGTATTCCAATGATTGGTTTAGGCATTGTACCTCAACCAGGTGCCAATTATATAGAAATAGCCGATGAGTTTTACAAACGTTTTGAGCAAATAAAAAAAGAAGTTCCCAAAGATTTTAAACTGAATGTATCTATTGATAATACCAAGTTTATCAAAACATCTATTACCGAGGTAAAAGAAACTTTATTAATAGCTTTTATATTAGTTGTATTAATTATTTTCTTGTTTTTTAGAGATTGGTTAATTGCTTTTAGGCCATTAATTGATATTCCTGTTTCACTGATTGGTGCATTTTTTATAATGTACTTAGCAGGTTTTTCTATCAATATTTTAACCTTATTAGCAATTGTATTAGCTACAGGTTTGGTGGTCGATGATGGAATTGTGGTAACCGAAAATATTTTCAAGAAAATAGAAGAAGGTCTTTCACCTCGCGAAGCGGCCATAAAAGGTTCAAACGAAATATTTTTTGCTGTAGTTTCTACTTCAATTACGTTGGCAGTAGTTTTTTTACCCATTATTTTCTTACAAGGTTTTGTGGGCAGGTTATTCCGTGAGTTTGGAGTGGTGGTAGCTGGTGCGGTTCTGATTTCTGCATTTGTTTCGCTTTCGTTAACGCCTATGTTAAATGTGTTTTTAACCAGAAAAGACCATAAAAAACGAAGTAATTTTTATATTAAAACCGAACCATTTTTTGAAGGATTAAACAATGCTTATAAAAACTCGTTGGATACTTTTTTTGAACGCAAATGGTTGGCATTGGTAATTGTTGTAATTTCATTTGGCTTAATATTTTTAATTGGAAATACCATCCAAAGTGAGTTAGCTCCTCTTGATGACAGAAGTGTAATGCGCATAAGTTCAACAGCGCCCGAAGGTGCATCTTACGAGTTTATGGATAATTACCAAGATAAAATTACTCAACTGATTTTAGATTCAGTTCCTGAAAAGAAAATTATTATTTCGGTTACAGCACCAGGTTTTACTGGAAGTGGAGCGGTAAATACTGGTTTTAACCGAATTATATTAAACGACCCTGATAAACGCAAACGTTCGCAACAGCAAATAGCCGATATGCTCACCCGAAATTTAAAGAATTTTCCTGATGCTAAATCATTTGTAATTCAAGATCAAACCATTAATGGTTCAGGCGGTTCGCGTGCTGGTTTACCCGTTCAATTCATTTTACAAAATCAAGATTTTAGTAAAATTCAACAATACTTACCAAAGTTTATTGAGGCAGTATCTGCTAATAAAACTTTCCAAGGGTTTGATGTAAATTTAAAGTTCAATAAACCCGAATTGGTGATTACGATTGATAGAGACAAAGCCAAAAGTTTGGGTGTTTCGGTTCAAAGTGTGGCGCAAACATTGCAATTGGCATATAGCGGATTGCGTTATGGATATTATACACAACAAGGAAAACAGTACCAAGTTATTGGCCAAATGGACAGAGAAAACCGCGATGAACCTTTGGATTTAAAATCGCTTTACGTTAAAAACGATGCAGGTAAAATGATTCAATTAGATAACGTGGTGCAAATTACAGAACAAAGCAGTCCTCCACAGTTATATCATTACAATCGATACAAAGCAGCCACTGTTTCCGCAGGTTTAGCACCAGGCAAAACCATTGGTGATGGGATAAAGGAAATGGAAAAAATTTCGAAAAAGGTGTTAGACGAATCGTTTACTACCGATTTGGCTGGTCCTTCTCGCGATTTTTCTGAAAGTTCGTCAAATACCACCTTTGCATTTTTATTGGCTTTGGTATTGGTTTATTTGGTATTAGCAGCTCAGTTTGAAAGTTTTATCGACCCTTTAATTATTATGATTACGGTGCCAATGGCTTTAGCTGGAGCATTAATTTCATTGTGGTATTTTAACCAAACCATCAATATTTTTAGTCAGATTGGAATCATTGTTTTAATAGGTTTGGTTACTAAAAATGGAATTTTAATTGTAGAATTTGCTAACCATCAAAAAGAAAGTGGTTTACAAACCATTGAAGCTGTTAAACTTGCAGCAGTGCAGCGTTTACGCCCCATTATGATGACCAGTTTGGCTACCATTTTAGGAGCTTTGCCAATTGCTTTAGCTTTAGGAGCTGGCGCAAAAAGTAGAACTGCCATGGGTATAGTAATTATAGGTGGTTTGTTGTTCTCTGGATTTTTAACTTTATATGTAATTCCGGTTATGTACAGTTATATTTCTCGTAATAAAAAATCAAAAACCGAAGTAG
This sequence comes from Bacteroidota bacterium, assembly GCA_013298895.1. GTDB lineage: Bacteria > Bacteroidota > Bacteroidia > UKL13-3 > UKL13-3 > JAAFJM01. The sequence continues at coordinate 73,905 of JAAFJM010000011.1, forward strand.
AATCAACCGAAGAAATTTCGGCTTAATTAAAAATGAAATTCATGTTGTTAAATAAATTGTTTTCAAATAAAATAGTTGCAGTTTTTATTTTAAGTTTAACATTTATTGGGGCAAAAGCCCAGCAAATACTTACTTTAAACGAAGCTTTAAAATTGGCTTTAGCCAATAATTATTCCATTCAATTGGCAAAAAACGAAGCAGAAATAGCTCAAAATAGCAATTATGCTGGAGCTGCGGGAATGTTGCCAACTGTTGCTGCTACTGCTAGTCAGGATAATGTGGTAAATAATACCCAACAAAAGTTTTTAAATGGAACTGAAAACAATAAAGATGGCGCCAAATCTAATCAGTTAAATGCTGGTGTTGAATTAGGTTGGACCATTTTTGATGGTTTAAAAATGTTTGCCACTAAAAATAAGTTGAATCAATTACAAGCTATTGGCGAATTTAGGATGCGTGCTCAAATTGAGCAAAATTTTAGTCGTATTATTCGTGCATATTTCGATATTGTTCAAAACAAAAAACAATTGAATGCTTTGCAACAAAGTGTAACTATTTCAACCGAAAGGTTAAAGTTGGCCAACGATAAATTGGCAGTTGGAAAAGTATCAAAAACTGAAGTTTTAAAAGCGCAAGTGGATTTAAATACTGATAAGTCGGCCATGATGAAGCAACAAAATTTGGTACAAAATGCCAAAGCCAATTTAAACCAATTATTAGCCCGCGACTTAACAATAGATTTTGAGGTAGATGACAAAATTGAAATCAATAAAGATTTAAAACTAGCCGATTTGCAAAGCAAAGCACAAACTCAAAATACTAACTTAATGATTACCAAAAAAAATTATCAAGTTTCGGCATTTACTATTAATGAAATTAGGGCTGAACGCATGCCAACAGTTCAGTTAAGAACTGGTTACAATTATAATAGACAAACTTCGGAAGCAGGTTTTTTACAATCTAGTCAAACCAATGGCTACCATTATGGTGCTGCTTTAAGTTTGAATGTTTTTAATGGTTTTAGCGTGGATAAACGTTTGCAAAATGCAAGGTTAAGTTTAAAATCAACCGATTTTGTGTTAAAAGATAGCTTAACAAAATTGGATTTGGCTATTCAACAAAACTATAATTCGTATGCCATGGCATTGCAATTACTTCAATTCGAAACTGAGAATGTAACGGTGGCACAAAGTAATTTTGATTTAGCGAATGAGCAATATAAAGTAGGGGTAATTACAGCCTTAGAATTGCGCGATGCGCAACAAAATTTAGTACTAAGCCAAACTCGTTTATCGGCTGCACAATACGATGCCAAAGTAGCCGAAACCGAACTTTTAAGGCTTACTGCCGAAATATTGAAAGTGGTTAGTAATTAATACCTCTCTCCTACTCTACTTTCAAAACCATAAACTCTACCCTCCTATTAGCCGCTTTGCCTTCCTCTGTATCGTTGGTAGTTATAGGAATTCGTTCGCCATACCCTTGCCAACTTAAACGTTTGGCATTTATTCCATGCTTTATTAAATACTTAACACAGGCCATGGCTCTATTGTTAGATAAAGTAATATTATACGCATCCGAATTTTGGCTGTCGGTATGTCCCATTATTTTTATAACCATTTTAGGGTACTCAAGCATAATGGATAATAAATTATCAAGTTCTACATACGATTGTGGTAACAACACGTATTTATCTAAATCAAAATTGATATTGCGCAAAGCATAAGTTTTTCCAATTTCGAATTTAGGCTTATAAACGTACATGGTATCCCGGCAATCGCAAGTATTATCGTTTCTAACTTCGGCTAAACATAAATCATCGTAATATAAACGCACATGAAAATAAAATGGGTCAAGGTAAATTTGGTTTACAGAATCAAGCAGGTTATTGGTATTATTTTGAACTTCCAATATCATTAAATTTAATTCTTTTTTAGCCGAATTCACAAAGTTAAACATGAGTTGTTTTTGTTTTTTGATGGCTTTTTTACTATCGCCTAAATCGGGAATATCAACTTTTAATTTGCTAAAACTATCGCGTAGGTGCAAAATTTGTGCATCGCGTTCCTTAATCATTCGCTCCTTGATACTTACTAAACTATCGTATAAACTGTAGGTAGAATCAGTATGAAACCTTCCCAAATACAAATAATCACCACTGCTATTAGCTGTAAAAGTTAAATGATGGTATTGCCAAAACGGACGTTCACGTTCTGGGTTTGAATCAATGGTAAATTGGGCTAAAGGTTTAGCTTTTATTCTAATTCGCACTGGCGTTACCTTTTCGTAATAAGGCAATACCGCTAATTCAAAATGACCTAACTTTTCTATTCTATTCCAAGTTTCGTCTTTTACATAAGTTTTTACTTTAAAATGATAAGTTTTTCCAACCACCACAGGCTTTTTAAGCTTTACACAAAGGTATTCGCTTGGCAATGGCATTATGGTACAAAGCCCATGTAAGTAATTCGAGATTTCTATTCCATTGGTATCAACCATTTGGTGTTCGTAATGGTAAAAATCGCCTTTGGGTTGAGTCCAATACTTTGGAGTACCATCTTTTTGCCGCTCCTCGTAACCTGGGTTAGGAATTAAGTTTTGCGCATTTATTGCACAGCAAAACAAAACAAATAAATATGTAAAAAATGGTTTCAGATTTAAAAAAAATGATTGCAATTATAATAGATATTGAATAACAATTGAAGGTCTAATTTATTAATTTTATGTTTACATTATAAACCAAAGGTAACGGAGCAACAAAGCATCGTTTTACATAATTTATCCAACTGACTGATAGTTAAAAAATAATTATTTTAATTAAATCATAAAATTTTAGCCTAAAATTTATTAGCATTGAACCATGAGTTACGAAACAATTTTATTTGAGGTTAATAATGGAGTGGCTACCTTAACACTCAATAGACCAGATGTTTTTAATGCGTTTAACGAACAACAAAGTTTTGATGTAATTGATGCTTTGAAAAAATGTGCTAAGGATAAAACCATTCGTGTATTGGTTTTAACTGGTGCAGGCAAAGCTTTTTGCAGCGGTCAAGATTTAAAATCGATAGCTGGTGCCGAAAACCGTAGTTTACGAGAAAGTATTGACAAACGTTACAACCCAATGATTAAAGCTATTCGTAATTTACCAATTCCTGTTATTTGCAGGTTAAATGGTGTAGCTGCGGGTGCAGGTTGTTCGTTAGCTTTAGCCAGCGATATGATTGTAGCCAGCGAAAATGCTTCGTTAATCGAAGTATTTATCAATGTAGGTTTGGTGTTAGATTCTGGTTCATCGTATTTCTTACCTCGTTTGGTTGGTTCGGCTCGTGCTTTTGAGTTAAGTACCATGGGCAGCAAAGTAAGCGCTCAACAAGCTTTTGATTGGGGTATGGTAAACCGTGTTTGCAAACCCGAAGATTTAGACGAAGAAGTTAAAAAACTAACTGATTATTATGCCAATGCTCCAACCAAAGCCATTGGTTTAATGAAAAAAATGTTGAATAAATCGTTCCAAAGCGATTTAGATACCATGCTTGAATATGAGGCTTATTGCCAAGAAATAGCAGGCCGTAGTAAAGATAATAAAGAAGGTGTAAAAGCATTTATTGAAAAAAGAAAACCTGTATTTACTGGAGAGTAGAAATTGAATATGATATACTTATTCAGCAATTCAATTTTCTAATTTTCCAATCTTTTAATCTTTCAATTTTCTAATCCTTCAATCACAAAAAATGAAATTAGCCGCTATTGATATTGGTTCCAATGCCGTTAGGTTACAAATAGTTCGTGTAAACGAAAATCCTAACGATAAAGACATATTTAAAAAAGTTGAGTTTGTGCGCGTTCCTATTCGTTTGGGCGATGATGCCTTTAAAAAACAATGGATTAGCAAAAGCAAACGAAAAATTTTTAAACAAGCCATGCAAGCCTTTAAGTTAATGCTTGAAGCTTTTGAGGTTGATCATTACATGGCTTGTGCTACAAGTGCCATGCGCGAAGCCGAAAATGGACAAAAAATTGCTGAAAAAATTTACGATAAATGTGGTTTAAAAATCAATATCATTTCAGGGGTTCGCGAAAGTGAAATTATTTTGCGCTCTATTAAAGAATATTTTAAACCTAATACCAATTATTTAACTATTGATGTAGGTGGTGGAAGTACCGAATTGGCTGTAATTAAAAATGGGAAAACCATTAATTCGGCCAGCTTTAATATTGGTACTGTTCGAATGGTTGATGGTGCAGTTAACGAAAAAACTTGGGCTACTATTGAAAGTTGGGTAAAACATAAAACGGATGAAATACCCGATTTAGAGGCAGTTGTTACTAGCGGAACTATTAATAAAATTTCGGTGATGTTAAACCCTGCTAACCCTGAATATTTTACCCGCGAACAGTTAAAAGATTTTCATAGAAAAGTGAGTAAAATGAGCATCATGGAGCGTATGGATAATTTAAAACTCAATCCTGATAGGGCTGATATAATTGATGTTTCGGCCGATATTTATTTGCGTATTTTAAATTGGTGTAATATTGAAAAAATACATGCTCCAAATGCAGGTTTAAAAGACGGTATTTTGCTAGAACTTTACGATAAATTTTGCTAATTATTCATGAATAAAAATTTAGCAAACTTAAAAAACTGTATTGGTAAAAGTAGCAACGATGAAGGTCTTGGAGCAGTTAGTCGTTGGATAGATGGCACGTTAATTTATGCCGAAGAAGGTCATTTAAAAATTACTTTTAAAGTATTAGATACTTGGCTAAATCCAGCCAAAACTTTGCATGGCGGAATGGCCGCTACATTAATTGACGATGTAATGGGAATGACCGTTTATAGCCTTGGAAACGAAGTGTTTTTTTCTACAGTAAGCCTTAATTTAGATTTTTTATCGTTTGCATTAGCTGGCGATGAAATTACTGTAGAAGCCAAAGTTATTCGTAAAGGAGTTAGTGTGATAAATATTGAAGGTTATATTTACAAACGCAATAAACTACTAGTGAAAGCTACCTCTAACCTAGTAAGCAGCGGAAAGAAAGTTTTTTAACAATGCGAAGTGCGAAATGCCAAAAGTTCGAAGTAAATTGCTAATTACAGTTCCCGCTGATTACGCAGATTAACGCAGAAATTTCAATAAAACTTAAGTTATTCCAGAGTACCGCTCATACAGTATTCTTGGTATTTCAATCAAGTTAGTCATAGAGGTTTAAAGTTGGCTTTTATTTTAGCAAATATTTTTCTTACCTTATTTGATAATTGTTGATTATTTGTTAGTAGGTTAGAGTTTGTTTTAATTTTTTTCATTGATATTTGTTGGAATGGGTTACATATTCAAACCAAAACATTCAACTAAATGAATAAAACATTAAATATCATACAAGAGCAGATAGATGAGCTACTTTTAAAAGCGTCTAAAAAGAATAAGATTGTAAAAATAGAGCCATTTAGGTTTAGAATGGTGAAGAGAAATCAACTATTTCAGTTTGATTTTCATGACGGAAATTTAAATAATTATAATGATGATACTATTCAAAAAAGTTTCTTCACTAAAATCTTAAATCGAATTACACATCTACAAAAATTAGGAAAAGAAATTCGTTATAACCAAGAATGTTTGCATTTAATTAATTCAGAAGGTTTTGAAGACGAAATAAAATTATTAATTTTTAATTATATATGCTCTAAATACAAACAAAAATTGCCAATTGATATTGATGAAACGACTAAAACTATTACTATGTCAAGTGAATTAAAAAATGGTTGTTTTGGCTATGAATTAGATTTAACCTTCGTAAGTGAGGAAAGGATAGGTCTTTCATTAACACTTGAAAATAACTTATTACAAGTAGCTTATATTTCAGATATTGAAAAAAACAATGTGATAGAAGTTTTATCAGGAATTAATAGTAATAGAATAGAGTTTTTAGGTTGGAAAAATCTTTAAATTGAAGTCAACTTTTAACTTGTTTTATAATGAATTATACAGTATTAAGTGTAAATTTAAATAGCAAAATGCTGTTTTGGATAATAGGTTTTCTATTTTTTGTAGATTTTTTAACTTTGATTTTTCTTTCTGGAAATTGGATAATAATTATCGAACAGTTAATAACAGTTATAAGTTTTATATTGTTCATATGTTGTATTTTAAAGTTATTCATAAAAGTTCGCAGTCAAGATAGTATAGAAAGTGATATATACACTTTAAAAAAGCAAAAAAAAGAGGCTTACCACGAAAAAGTTATTGAGAAAATCGAAAATGAAATAATTTATCAATATAAAACTCTAAACAAAATTAAAAATAAAAGATTGTTTATTTATTCAATTAAAACAAAGAATGAGTTTATAGAAACTTCATATTTTGAAAATTATATTCCAATTATTTTTATTTTGTCAATCCTTAAAAATTCATTAGACTTTTTTAAACCTTATGGTCCAATTATCTTCTTATCTACAGTTATTATTTCAATCTTATTTTGCATTTCTGTTATAAAGTGGGAAAAACAAAACAAGGTAAATGAGAAGTCATCTTCTATTGTAATGTTAATTATTACTATAATTCTATGTTTTTTATGGGGTAAAAATTCTTATATTAGAAATTATGGAAATGAGGAGTTAGGTAGTTTTTTTGAGAAGAATGAATATTATTCAAAATACTTTGTGGTATTAGAAGAAACAGATAATGATTTTGAGTCTTACAACTTACCAGCAGATATTCATGTTAGCACAAAAACAGAAGATAGCGATTCATATTATGATTATTATGGATTAGAACAGACACAAACCCAAGACACAAAATATATAAAAATACTTAAAGTATATTTTCCTAATGGTGATACATTAATATTTAGCAAATGTGAATTTGAATTTGGTGATGAAGTAACTTGCATAGATCAAAAAGGAAAGGAATGGAATGTGAAAATTACTAGGGAAAAGGTCAAATAGACTTTCCCCTCAAAAATGTTTAAGTCATTTTATAAGCCCCCCAATTCCATCCCTTCAACAATTCAACCCACTTTGTGCATAACTTTTGTTTTGATACAAGTACAGCTAATATAAATTTGAACCTTTACGAAAAGTATGAAATTTATAGTAAATAGTAGCACGCTTTTAAAGCATTTATCAATGATTGATGGAGTAATTGTGGCCAAACCAATTATCCCAATATTGAATAATTTTTTATTTGATATAAAAGATGGAAATTTAACCATTTCATCTACCGATTTAGAAACCACCATGACCACCAGCATTAAAGTAGATGCAAGTGAGGAAATTTCTGTAGCGGTTCCTTCAAAAACTACTATCGAATTGTTAAAACAATTGCCTGATCAGCCTTTGGCTTTTTCTATTAATTTAGAAAAAGGCTCTATGGAAATTAAATACGCTACTGGTAAATTTAAATTAACAGTTCAAAATGGCGAAGAGTTTCCTAAAAACCCTGAGGTAGATAGCGATCAAACTTTTACCATTCCTAGCCGTGTGTTACAAAAAGCAATTAGCAAAACTGTTTTTGCTACCAGTAACGATGAGTTACGTTTAAATTTAACAGGTGTTTATGTTCAATTATTTGAAAAAAGCATCACTTTTGTAGCTACCGATGCTAACCGCTTGGTACGTTATACCCGCACCGATGTAAGACCAGGTGTAGAAGAAAGTTTTATTATGCCTAAAAAAGCTTTGAACTTGTTAAAAAACTCTTTACCAGCTGATTTAAGCGAAGTAAAAGTTAATTTCAATAAATCAAACGCATTTTTCTCATTTAGCGATTTTAGTTTAATCTGTCGTTTAATTGACGAAAAATATCCTGATTACAAAGCAGTTATTCCGGTAGAAAATCCTAATAAATTAACAATTGATAAAGGTGAATTCCAATCAGCTGTTAAACGTATTTCAATTACTTCAAACAAAACTACTTACCAAATTCGTTTAAAATTTGTGGGCAGCGAGTTAACCATTAGCTCCGAAGATATTGATTACGAAAACGAAGGTGTTGAAAAATTGGCTGCTAACTACGAAGGCGAAGATTTAGAAATTGGATTTAACTCAAAATATTTAGGCGAAATTATTGGTGCCATTGAAGCAAGCAATATGACTTTAGAAATGAGTCAACCAAACAGAGCAGGTGTTATTTCTCCAGCCGAAAGCGAAGATGGCGAAGACATTTTAATGTTGGTAATGCCTATGATGTTGAACAATTATTAATCAATTTAATTTAATATTTTAAAAGAGCTTCCATACGCAATTGTGGAAGCTCTTTTTGTGTAAAAACCACTCCAAATTTTATAACCATGAAAAAATTTGTTTTATATGTATTGTGCTTATTATTAAGCAATGGTTTATTGGCTCAAGCCAAAACTGTAAATGCCGCTAAAGTTGTTGCTGGCCCTATGTTGGGTTATGCCGAGCAACGCGAATGTTTGGTTTGGATTCAAACCAGTTGTAACAAAACAGTAACCTTAAAATATGCCGAAATTAACGGTTTATCAGAAGGTGAAATGACATTAACCAATAAAAGCGAAAATCCTTGCGCGCCTTGGATTTCCAAGTTTGTGTTAACCGATTTAAAACAAAACACTGCTTATACTTACGAAATTTATTTAGATAAAAAACTGGTGAGTTTTCCTTACGATTTACGTTTTAAGACCAAAAAAACTTGGGCAGAATGGAGCAAAGAAGATGCTTTTGACTTGAACTTTTTAGTAGGTTCGTGCACTTATATTAACGATAGTGCTTACGATAGACCGGGCAAACCGTACGGACAAGTAAACGATATTTTTAGTAAAATGGCTGAACAACGAGCTGATTTTATGCTTTGGCTTGGCGATAACACTTACACCCGCGAGGCTGATTTTAGCAGTGCTAGTGGCATTAAATACCGTTATTTACACACACGTAGCGATGCTAGTTTACAAAAGTTTTTAAGCCGCCAAAATAATTATGCCATTTGGGATGACCACGATTTTGGTGAAAATGATGCCAACAAAACTTTCGATTTAAAAGATGTTAGCAAAGAATGTTTTGTAAATTATTGGGGTAATAAAACTTATGGCGAAGGTGGAAAAGGCATTTACTTTAGCTTTAAACAAAGTGATGCTGAGTTCTTTATGTTGGATGATAGAACTTTTAGAGATGAAAGCGATATTGATGAAGAAAAGTACAAAACCAAAACCCAATTGGGCGAAGCGCAGTTAAGTTGGCTAAAAAACAAATTGAAGCACAGTGCTGCCACATTTAAGTTTATAGTGGTTGGTGGTCAGTTTTTAAATTCCGAAACCAATAAAGAATCGTTTAACTTATACAAACGTGAGCGTGCTGAAATCATTAAATTTATTGCAGAGCAAAAAATAAGTGGTGTTATGTTTTTAACTGGTGATAGGCATCATACTGAGTTGTTGAAATATGAGCCAAACTCGAAGCCCGATTATATTTGTAGTTACCCAATGTATGATTTAACAAGTTCAGCTTTAACAGCGGGTCCAAGTAATATTTTAAAAACGAAGGAAGCCGAAAATCCATTCAGGGTTCAAAATACTTTAGTAGCCGAAAACAATTATTGTGGTATCAAAATTACAGGTGCTCGTGGCAACCGTTCTGTTCAAATTACCTGTTACGATAAAGGTGGCATTGTAAAATGGACGCATACCATTAATGAAACTGTATTAAAAGCCAAATAATAGTTTACATGCAAACTTATACCAAAAGTCAATTGGCTTTGCGCAATGGACAAGATAAAGACGAAATTTGGGTAGCTTATAAAGGTAAAATTTACGATGTAACCAAAAGCCGACTTTGGCGCAATGGCAAACATTATGAGCATTGGGCTGGTCAGGATTTAACGCCTGAGTTAGCCGATGCACCTCATTTAGATACTGTTTTCGATAAATTTGATTGCATAGGAGAGTTGGTTGGTTAATTTTGTTAAACTAATAACATTTGTTTTATGAAAAAAAGCATTGGCCTATTGGCGTTTTTGATTTGGTTTGTATGTCAAATAAATGCACAAGAAATTAAGTTAATTTCTTACAATATCCGTTATAACAACCCTGCCGATGCCGTTAATGCTTGGCCGTTACGAAAGGAAAAATTTGGTGTTTTATTAAATCAATACAATGCCAATATTTGGTGTTTTCAGGAAGTGCTGCATAATCAACTGGTTGATTTAAAAGCCATGTTGCCAGAATATAGCTATGTAGGAGTTGGGCGCGATGATGGCAAAGAAGCAGGAGAGTATTCTCCTATTTTTTATAAAAACAGTTTGTATCAATTGGTTTCATCAGGAACATTTTGGTTATCGCCAATACCTAATGTGGTGGCAAGTAAAGGTTGGGATGCAGCTATCACTCGTATTTGCAGTTGGGCTCAGTTTAAAGATAAAATAACCTACAAAGTGTTTTTTGTGTTCAATACCCATTTTGACCATATTGGCAAAAAAGCAAGGAAAGAAAGCGCCAAACTTATTTTAGCTAAAATGAATGAAGTGGCTAACAACAAGCCAATAGTTTTAGCTGGCGATTTTAACAGTGAACCATGCAGCAAAGCTTATAAAGCCATTGCTAAAAATAAAATTATACCATTTACAGATAGTTATACCAAACAAAAAGATAATTGCACTTTTACAGGCTTTAAAGTAAATGGAGGTATTTGCAAACGCATTGATTTTGTTTTCTTCAACAATTATTTTGAAAAAATAAACTATCAAATTATTACCGATAATAATGGAACTTATTATCCATCTGACCATTTACCAGTGCTTACTTTATTAAAGTTTAAATAAAAATTACTCTTATTAAATTGATGCTCATTTTCAATTGATTGATAAAAAAACTAAATAATTTTTAAAACGTTGTCATTCGTATGAAAATGTATTTTAGTATAATATTAGTTTTAATTATTGTAGTATTTATTGCTTATAAAGCTTTTGCAAAAACCAATGTGGAAGAGCAACCTTATCAAGTAATAAAAGTTTACGATAGTTTTGAAGTGCGATTTTATCCTTCTGCTACTATTGCCTCCATTAATTCAAATGCCAAAACCTACAAAGATTTAGGGAGTTCAGGTTTTAGAAAACTGGCTAATTATATTTTTGGTGGTAATAAAGATAACAAAAGCATTGCAATGACAGCTCCTGTTTATATGGACATAAACGATACACAATCAACAATGAGTTTTGTAATGCCGCAAAATTATAATAGTAAAAATTTGCCAAATCCTAACGATTCTACTATTACAATCAAGGAAACCGAAAGTGTTTATGTTGCTGTTATTAAATTTAGTGGTTTTGCTTCCGATTCAAAAATAAAAGAGCATACCGAAAAACTAAAGAAGCAATTACTTGAAAAACAAATCAGTTATTATGGCAACTTTTCATATTTAGGTTATAATCCTCCATTTCAATTAGTTAACAGAAGAAACGAAATATTGGTGAATATTAACTGGAGTAAATAAAGATTACCTTATGCCAATGATTGTTATGGTATAAATACACCAACAGATTAGTAGGGACATATGATAAAAAATGCCGCTGCGATCAAACACCAGCAAGGGGGTAATTAGTCATAGCCAAGAAGATGCTTAAAGCATTGGGTTAATATTGTTGTTGTTGTTTATGCGCTATTCGTTATTGTCAATTGCTTAAAATAACCCTAGTATTTTAATGCTGTAAGCATCTTCTCTGACGGCAAACATCTTTCCTTTAATATCTGTTTTTTTGATAACGTGATTAGATGTTAGTTTATTCGTCATAGCAAGGAACAGCATGTGCCGCCAAAGCGGTAAGGCAATCTCCATCTGATTATTTGTTATTGGAGGTTACGAGTTGCTTATTGTCAATTGCTTATTAACTAAAGCATTTAATAAATTATCTAAACAATTCTGCCATCGGCTAGTTCAATGGTTCTGTCGCTGGCTTTTGCAAAATCTAAATCGTGGGTTACAGCTATAATGGTTTGGTTAAACTCTTGCGTTAATTGTTTAAAAATATCAAACACATTTTCCGAGTTTTTACTATCTAAATTCCCTGTTGGTTCATCGCCCATAATAATGGCAGGGTCGTTAATTAATGCACGTGCAATGGCAATACGCTGCTGCTGTCCACCACTTAACTTGCTTGCAGGTTTTAAGGCTTGGTCTTTTAACCCTAATATTTCTAATTTATGATAGGCGCGTTCTTCAATTTCTTGCTTGCTGTATTTGCCTAATTTTAGGGCTGGAATCATTACATTTTTTAGGCAAGTAAACTCTGGTAATAAGTAATGAAACTGAAAAACAAATCCTATATGTTCATTTCTAATATGGGCTAATTGCGTTTGGTTTTTACCTGTTACTTTTTGTTCTAAAATAGTTAACTCACCATTGTAATCAGTATCCATAGTGCTAAGGCAATATAACAAAGTTGATTTGCCCGAACCACTTTTACCAACCAAGGTTAAAAACTCGCCTTTATAAGCATTAAAGCTTACTTCTTCTAATACTTTAAACTTTACAGGGTCGTAAAAATATTTACTTAATTTATTGGTGCTAAGTACCAATTGTTTGGTGTTTGATTGCATATAAATTATTTTCTTAATATAGAAACTGGATCAACATTGGCAGCCTTACGAGCCGGAAAATAGCCCGCAAATAAGGTAAGCAACATGCCTAAAATAAAACTTTGAATAAATAAATCGGCTTTAAAATAAATAGGGAAATAACCTACTGGCCCACCCATATAAATATTGGCCATGAGGGTAATTAAAACGGAGGCAAACACTAAGCCAAACAAGGTGCCAATTAAACCCATTATTAAAGCCTCAGATACGAAAATGCGAATTACATCTTTACCCGAAAAACCAATGGCTTTGAGTATGGCTATATCGTTTATTTTTTGAACAATGGTAGAACTTAAAATATTGTAAATACCAAAAGCTGCAATAAACAAAATGGATAAGGAAATAGCTCCCATCATGGCATTACGCGTTTTATCGCCTGCCAATAAATCTGCATTGGTAGTTTTCCAATCTTCAACCTTATAATTGGTTATGGGTTGTAATTGTTGGGCATAAGTATCAGCAATATCAGCATTCAAAGTATTGGCATAAATAGTTGTTATATATGCAGGACCTTCTTTTAAAAATTGTTGAGCAGTAGCAATATTTATATACGATTTTGAGTTATCGTTAAAGCCATTTCCACTTTCAAAAATACCTACCACGCGCAATACCTTTACAACGCCATACGATGACGAAACAGTAACATTGCTGTTCAATTTTAAACTTAATTTTTCGGCTATTCCTTTTCCAATAATTATCCCGTTTAAATTGCTTTGCAAGGTACTTAAACTCCCTCCTACCAAGTACTTTTCGTTATTAAACATGGCATTGTATTCTAAAATATTTACACCACTGCTGCTACCTTTTATTTGGGTTTTACCCATGTTATAAAACACTGTTAAATCAACTTGAGCAATGGCATTTGTAATAAAATTTTGTTGTTTTATTTGGGTTAACAAATTGTTGGGGTTAATAATATTTTTGGTAGTAGTAGTTATTTGAGGATTAACAATAATGTTTAAAGTTGAGGTATCTTTATTTAATGGTTTACAATATTCATCGTCTTTAAAAACTTTTAAGTGTGCATTGTTTTTAAAAATTTCATCTCTAGAGTATTTGGTAAAGCCTGCGCTTAATGAATTCATAAAAAGGTATATGGCCAAACCAATAGTAACACCTAACGATGCAATAAGGGTTTGTTTTTTACGCGTAATGATATGAGTTAACGCAATATCGTAATCAATATTCATAGTATGGAGTTAGTTAATTTTGATTACTTTGAATTGGGTTAAGCTCTGTTTTAGTAGCGTTGGTTTTATCAGAAACAAGTATGGTATTTTCATCAATTCCTTCTAACACATGCACCCATTCATTACTAATAAAATTGGTTTTTACTTTGCGAGTTGCTTTATCGCCTTTAACCAGTACATTCCCTCCATAATCAATAAAATTACGAGGAATTAACAGTGCGTTTTTTTGAACTCCAACTATAATATTACATTGTAATTGGGTATTTATAATTTTAAAATCCATTTCATCATTAAATTTTATTTTACATACAAATGATTGAGTGGCTTCATCAAACTGAGGTAATATTTCAATCAATTTACCTTCATAAACTTTATTGATATTGGTGTTTAAAGTTACCAATACTTGCTGTCCAACCTTTATTTTATTGATATTGCCTTCATCAATACTCACCTTGGCATATAAACTTTTAGCACTACCAATTAAAGCCAACACATCGCCTTTTTTAACAAAATCGCCTACTTGTTTATATTTTTTATACACCCTTCCGTTTGTTAAAGCTTTTAAAGCGTTATTGGTAAAAGCTACACTATTTATTTTTAACTTAGCCTCATTATATATCAAAGCTTCTTTATTTATTTGCAATTGATGCTGGTAGTTTTCATTGGCATTTGCTAAATTATTTTTAGCACTAATAAACTGCACTTCCATGTTTTCGTATTCTAGTTTAGAAACACTGTTTACTTCAAATAATTTCTTATACCTGTATAGTTGAACGCTATCTTGTTGGTATTTTTTTTGAGCATAGGCAATATTATTTTTAGCTTGTAATAATAATGGCGAATTGCTTTTGGTATTATTGGCAGCTATTTGATACAAAGCATTTGCGCTTTGTAAATTAATTTCATGTTCTTGGTTACTGATTAAAGCAAACACATCATTTTTATTAATTAAACTGCCTTCTTCAAAATTTATTTGGGCTACATAACCATCTACTTCCGCGGTTAAATGATAGGTATTTTCAGCCTCTAAAACACCTGTTGCAAATACCGTTTCGGTAATATCTTTTCGTATCGGTTTGGTTTCAATAGTTGGTTTGCCACAGGCAATAATTAAGCATACAATAAAGCTTATTGGAACTATTTTATATTTTTTCATATTATTTAATTCTATTATTTATTTCAATTTTTGAGTCAATGTGCATAATGCTAATATTTGAAGTGATGTAATTATATTCGCTACTAACCATTGCATTGAAACTTTTTAAAGTTTGATCAAGACCAATAATTCCCGACTTATACAATTCCAAGTTTTTTTCATAACTATCTTTTCTTGCTAACCAAATTGATTTATTAGTTAATGCTTGCGATATTGTTTTATCTAATTCGGTTTTTAATAGCTGGTAATTAATTTCCGATTCTATTTTAGCATGTTCAGCATTTTTTTGAGCTACTTGGTAATCGTACTTTGCTTTTGCAGTTTGCACCATGGTGTTAGATGAAGGAAGTATTGGAACATTTAACTTAAAGCCAATATAATTGCTTTGAATCCAATCAATATTTTTATCGAATAAGGTACTTTTAGTATTAAATTGTTGGAATGAATTAGAGGCAAACAATGAAACATGTGGCATGTAAGCATACTTTGAATTTTGGTAATTAGCCTTGGCATACTTTTGAAGTTTTATGCTATTGTTTACATTCAATTCGTTTTTAAAAACTATGGTATTTCTTAATATATAATTATCGTTTAGTTCAGCAATAAACAAACTATCTTGGGCTTTAAAATCGCATAATATTTTTAGGCTTTGGTATTGCTGTTGTAATAAATACTGCAATTGATTGCAGTTTTCTATGCTTTCCCAAAAACTAACTTTGGCATCGTTCACATCTTGTATTCTTAAATTACCATTTTGGTATTTATTTATGGTAATTTGATATAAGGAATCTGCTGCAATTTTATTTTCAAAAGCCGTTTTTTGTTGTGCCTGCAATTGAATAATATTATAATAAGTAGCTGCAATATTTTCGTACAGTTTTTTCTCAGATATTTTATTATCAATTTCGGTATTTTCTAAATTAAGTTTAGCCAACTGCGCATTTTTCCAAGTTTGCAGGTTTAATACATTTAGCTCTGCATTGGCGTTAAAATTACTGTTATACTGAATACCAGTAGTAACTTGCCTAAAAGTTCCTGGACTGCCTCCAAAAGCTTCGGCAGGGAAAACATTTACTGGCAACTGGGTATTATTGGTATAATTAAATGAAGCATTAGCTGTTGGTACAATAATATTGGTTATGGCAAGTAGCCTAGCTTTTTTGGCGTAGCTTAATTTAAAATCATTAGTTTTTAACGCAACACTATGTTGTTTGGTGTAGTTAAAAAGGCTATCAAAACTAGGGAATATTAATTGAGAATAGGCTAATTTACTTATTGCCAAAATCACAAGAAATAAAATTATCTTTTTCATTTTATAAAAATTATTGATTTAATTTCACTGGTATGTGCCGAAAAATATCCTAAACAACCACCACTGATATTACTTGTTGGGTTGCTTGGTGCAGCCGTTCCTCCTCCGGGACCTCCACCAGCATTTTGACTTAACTCAAACCAATATTTACAAACATCATTAGCAATACATAACATCTCCACTTCGCATATATCACCATTTTTAAAATCGTAATCAACTCCAATTAATGGTTGAGTTACTTTGTTACCATCAATCAATTCATCGTCTTGCACAAAAATATTGCTAAATGGCTTGTTATTTTTTGATACTTTAAACCGATAATAATTGGGAACACCTTTGGGGTCAAGCCTAGCTGGTACGGGAACATAGCCTGCAAATCCACCAAAATCTTGAATAAACAACGAATCAAAATTTACTTGCTTTGGCATGGTACAATTTGATTCAAATACTTGGTTATTTACTTTTACATAAAGCTTGTAGGTATTGCCTTCTTTGCCAATAATTTTTGATGTTTGGTATTTTCCATCACCTACATAAGTTAAGGTATCAATATTATTTTCGTTGTCGCTAACTATAACTAATGCGTTGTTAATTACCTCAAAAGTATTGCTTTCATTGAAGTAAGCCGATTTGGTAATGCTTACTGTATTGATATTTTTATCCTTTACAATGTTTGCATCAATCACAATTTTTTTCTCGCTTTCTTGTAAATCGTAATCAATTACTTTTTCGCACGCTGTAAAAGTATTTGCAGCCAATAAAAGGCATGTTATTTTTATAAATGTTTTCATGTATCTGTTTTATTAAAATTTAAAATTGTAAGTAACTGATGGAATCCAGCGGAACAATGTAGTTTGTACCACCTCGGTTTTATTGGGGTCTGACTTGGCTTCTCTAAATGAAATGGTATAAGCATTTTCACGGCCATAAGCATTGTATAACGAAAAGTTCCAACTGCTTTCCATTTTTTCGGTTTTCTTTCTTACATAAGTTAAACCTAAATCTAACCTGTGGTAGTTTGGCATTCTGTAACTGTTTCGTTCGGTATAAGCCCATTGTAAAGTTCCATCTACATTGTATTTACCACTAGGAAAAGTAACCGCATTGCCTGTATAAAAAATCCATGCGGCAGATAACGACCATTTTGGCTTCAACTCATAAATTCCTACAATAGATATATCATGTGTTCTATCTTGCTTTGCCAAATACCATTCGTTGTTGTTAATTCCATCAAACTTACGTTCGGTTCTTGATAAAGTATAACCCACCCAACCAGTTAATCTGCCTGTTTTTTTCTTTAACAATAACTCTAAACCATAAGCACGGCCTTTGCCATAAACCAATTCACCTTCAACTTTATCGCCAGCTTGCGAGTTTGCACCATTTTTATAATCTACTTGGTTTTGCATTTCTTTATAATAAGCTTCGGCACTAAATTCATAGTTGTTGTTATTGATATTTTTAAACCAACCAATGGCTAATTGGTCTCCAATTTCGGGCTTTACATTAAATGAAGTTGGAATCCAAATATCGGTTGGGTTTGATGCAGTGGCATTAGAAAGTTGATGCACATTTTGTATATTTCTTGAATAACTTGCCTTAATGGAAGCATCGGTGGTATAACTATAACTAGCAGATAAGCGTGGCTCTGGATTCAAGTATGTTTTTAAAATTTCGCCTGAACTATAAGTTGTTGAATTAATTACTTCGCCTTTATCGTTATAATCATAATAAGTACTTCCACCCAATAAACTAAATGAAGTTAAGCGTAATCCATACTCCACATTTAAACGACTATTTACTTGCCAATCGTTGGTAAAATAAATGGCATTTTCCCAAGAGTATTTTGGGTTTTCTGGTTGGCTAGATAATGAAGAGCCTTCTTCGGCTTCAATTCTTCCGGCAGTAATGGTATGGTGAATGGTATTGAAACCAAACTTAATTTTGTTTTTATTATTGGGAAAATACTGAAACTCTTGCTTTAAGTTATAATCAGTAATATGCGATTTAATTTTAAAATCGTTTTGACCAGCACTAATTTTTATTTCGTAATTAAAATTGCTAAATATGAGTGATGTATTTGAAAACAATTTGTTATTGATGATATGATTCCAACGCAAAGTACCAGTGCTATTTCCCCAACTTATTCCAAAGGTTTCGCCAAATCCAAGTTTATCTTTTCCAAAATAACCCGATAAATAAATTCTATCCTTTTCGCCAATTTTATAATTTGCTTTTGCGTTCAAATCGTAAAAATAAAGTTGGTTCTCACTAATGCTTTTATCGTTGCTCAACTTTAAAAACAAATCGGCATAAGTTCTTCTACCTGTTATTAAAAATGAACCTTTATCTTTTTTTATAGGGCCTTCAAAATTTAGTTTTGATGATATTAAACCAATGCCACCACTAGTTGAAAAGTGTTTGCTATTACCCTCATTCATTTTTATATCAAGCACCGAAGCCAATCTTCCACCATAGTTTGCTGGTTGACTGCCTTTGTATAAAGTAGCATTTTTTATGGCATCGCTATTAAATGTAGAAAAGAAACCCAATAAATGCGAAGCATTGTAAACTGGTGCTTCGTCTAGCAAAATTAAGTTCTGGTCAGCCCCTCCTCCTCTTACATAATAACC
>JAAFJM010000012.1 GCA_013298895.1 Bacteroidota bacterium
CACAAGGCTATCATTTATTCCGTTTCCTTTTGGTTTTTTAATCCCCCTTGCAGAGAGAAGCATATAAATTATTTCATTATGCAAAATCATCCACGTATTTCAGCAGGCAGCCAGTTAGGCATTTGTCCTTTTACTCCGCAGGTTCTCCATCAGCACTTGCAGCTTTCACCTTTTGCTTATCAGCGTTACATCCGCAGGTCTCGGTTAGCCCATCAGCCAGTTTTTGGCATCAAGGTTTATCAGCTTCCTTGTGGTTGTTTCGTTTGGTGTTATCCATCAGGTGTTCGTGAGCTTTCAGCATTGCCCTTTTAGGGCTTTGCTATTGCTTTAAAACAAGAAGCCCCACCACAAGGGCAGGGCTTCTATTTAACCGATAAGAAAGAAAGCTATTAGGCTAATTCAACGATGTTTAACACGTTGTAAGCACCATTTTTTAACGAGTATTGAATACCGTTTACTTCTTGGAAAAATTCAATAGTTAAGAAATAAAGTTTTGTGCCTGCACCTGCTGGAACACCGGCAGGAAGTAAATTGAATGGAGTGTTTGTGCCATCAATTACAATATTTTGCACAGGGCTGTATTCAATTGCACTTACGTTGTTTACAAAATCCACATCAGCAAATGCAGATTTAAAACTAACGTGGGTTGCTCCAGTAGGGTAGTAAATATCATTGATAGGAGTGAATGCAGGGAAAGCAATATCACCAGTACCAGTGTTTACAGTGAAAGGAGCAAATACAACACTACCCAAAGTTGCACTATCATTGAAATCAAAGCCTTTCAATAAGGCTTGAGCCGTTGGGTCCGCAATTCCGATACCTACATTCCTTTCACCTCTTGGAGAAGTAGCATCATAGTTTTTAATCTGCGTCATAATTTGCGTTAAACGACTTGTAACACGATTATCACTTGCGTTCATCATCAAATTACGAACTGCATTGCGGAGCAATTTTCCTGCACTTGCAGAGCTTCCAAACTCACTACCGTTTTCACGGGTACGTTGGAAGTTAGGATCATTGGCTATTCTGTCACCAGATACACCACTTTTAGTTTTTACAAGATGTCCATCCTGTGTTTTGTAGAAGGTAAGATTATCTAATGTTCCTTCTATTTTTAGTAAGCCTTTTAAACGTGCCATTTTTTTATTGTTTTAAATTGTTAATAATTACTTTTTTGTTGTGATACAGCCTTTACAAAATCTGTATCTACTTCTTGCATTGTACTTTCTGAATAGCCAGGGCGGACAAACTTTTTCAGCCCCACATTCCCAAAGTCCTTTTCTTTCCATTGATGCTTTCCGCATCAAATCTTCGAGCCTTGCATCAGTATCAAAATTGATGTAGTGCCAAGCCCAACCATTTGCAATAAGTATTTCATCCAGTCTTTGCCCATCCACATATACCATTGCCAATTCTCTACCATAGACATCAGTTTTCAATACTTCAAACCTCACCACCTTACCAAGTATCAAGGCTTTTACATTGAGCCAAGAGTTAAAACCCCAGTGTTGATTTAGTTCGGGAGCATCAACATTTAATAACCTTATTGTATGCTCCTTTGCAGTTGTTTTAAGAACGTATGTATCGCCATCCTTAACTTTCATCACCCTTGCTTCTTCTTGCGAAAAAGCGGCTGTAAAAGCCGTTAAAAACAAAACCGATACAATTATTTTCTTCATCACGATACAAAACTATAATGCTTTATAAGGCTCTACAAATAACCACTTCCGACATTTCCGTTATTGCCACATTATTCCAACAAACACACTTTTACCTCTCACAAAAAGTAATTATCTTTGCGACAGTTAATCTATACCTCAAGTATGGATGATGTATAAAAAGAGTATTAGTTAAATGAATAGACTGTGTATTTATCCGAAAGACATTCAGATAATCACAGGCAAAAGCGACAGATATGGTAGATACCTTATTAAGAGGATTAAAGAGTACTTCAACAAGCAGCAACACCAAGTTGTTACCGTTGAAGAGTTCTGCCAGTATATGGGCTTACAATTGGAAGCAGTTGTTAGTCAATTAAGATAGTGTAAAAACTTATCTTCGCCTTTTGCTTATGATAAGGACAAACACACTCTACACTAAACAACATTTTTTCTTTTCTTTGTGCTGTACTTGCACTTGTTTTAGTGGGTTTTGTTGCCCAGTTGTTGCCCAAATAAATATGGAAACGCTGAAACCCTTTACTCATAGGGCTTTACATTTTAGCTTAACAATTTGTATCGGAAAGTAATTTGATTATTGATAACACTGTTAAACTATTTATCTATTCAGGTAAATAGTTCCTTTGAAAATAGTAGAACCAAGGCCCAAATCAAGTAAATAAAAATAGGTACCAACTGGAAGTTTATCACCACCAATAGTAATGCCGTATTGAGAGTGTCCGTTCCAATTATTGGTATACGGACTTTCTTCAAAAACTTTTTGTCCCCAACGGTTAAAAATTTCTATTTTATTATTTGGATAATTTTCAATTCCTCTGATCACCAATAAATCATTTATTCCATCGTTGTTAGGAGAGAAACCTTCTGGAATAAAAAAATCGTTAGGATTTGGAACAATTGCAACCACACTTGGTTGATGAAATCCTTGTGTAAAGTAATAATCAGCACTTACAAAAGTTTCAATCATTACCTCCCCTATGGTCCATTCCATACTACCATAAAGCGAAGTAGCGTATGTTCCAGCCGAACCAATTATTTCTCGTGCAAATGATTGTGCTTTTAATTGTTGGTTTATAAAAGAAACCAATAGAAAGCTAAGAAAGAAAAAAGTTTTTTTCATTTTGATTTTTTTACGTTCATCTAATTTTTAATAAAAATCAAGCTAATTAATCTTTTTGATTGTTATACTCTGAGTGTTGGCGTGTGTATTTGCTCCATTTGCAGGAGTAATGGTGAGTGCGGGTGTATTCCCTATTGGATTAATTACTGCCAATATAGAATTAATAGAAGTAGTTGTGATAAAAAAATTACCCATAATTGGGTGTCCGCCAGCAGTTGGATTCATATTTACCGCAACCGTTTCGGGTAAATCAACATTATTTAATTCAAGTTGTAATTGACCAGGCTCTGTAGTATTTACATGAAAAATAATTTCATAAGTTCCAATGCTTGGCAATGTAAAACTAGTGTTATCTAAACGAGTAATTCCGATAGCAGGACCATTACGTGGAAAGTTAACTCTACCAGTTCCAACACTTGTTTTAACGGCCACTGTTGCAGCATAATCAGTTCCGATACTGTTTCCAGTTCCAGCAGTTAAGCCATAGAACATGGCAAATTGTAGGATTGTTCCGGTAGCTCCAATTAGTCCTTGAGCACCTGTTGCTCCTGAATCACCTATTAAACCTTGAATTCCATTTGTTCCATTTAATCCTGTAAAGCCAATTGAACCTTGCGAACCAGTTGCGCCTGAATCACCTTTTATACCTTGAATTCCAACAGCTCCGGTTAAACCTGTTAAGCCAATGGAACCTTGAGGACCAGTTGAACCTGAATCACCTTTTACGCCTTGTATTCCTGTTAATCCAGTTAAACCTGTTAAGCCAATGGAACCTTGTAGACCAGTTGAACCTGAATCGCCTTTTAAACCTTGAATGCCATTTGCACCTGTTAAGCCTGTTATACCAATTGAACCTTGTGGACCAGTTGAACCTTGCAGACCAGTTGCGCCTGAATCTCCTTTTAAACCTTGAATTCCATTTGCGCCATTTAATCCTGTTAAGCCAATGGAACCTTGTGTACCAGTTGAGCCTGAATCACCTTTTACACCTTGAATTCCTGTTGCCCCAGTTAATCCAATTAAGCCAATGGAACCTTGCGGGCCAATTGCACCTGAATCTCCTTTTAAACCTTGTATTCCATTTGCTCCAGTTAAACCTGTTAAGCCGATGGAACCTTGAGGACCAATTGCACCTGAATCGCCTTTTAAACCTTGAATTCCATTTGTTCCATTTAATCCTGTAAAGCCAATTGAACCTTGCGAACCAGTTGCGCCTGAATCACCTTTTATACCTTGTATTCCTGTTGCTCCATTTAATCCTGTTAAGCCAATAGAACCTTGAGGACCTGTTATGCCTGAATCGCCTTTTATACCTTGTATACCATTTGCTCCATTTAATCCTGTTAAGCCAATGGAACCTTGAGGACCTGTTATGCCTGAATCGCCTTTTATACCTTGTATACCTGTTACTCCAGTTAAACCTATTTGTCCAATTGAACCTTGTAGACCAGTTGAACCTGAATCACCTTTTATACCTTGTATTCCTGCAGCTCCAGTTAAACCTGTTTGTCCAATGGAACCTTGTGGACCAGTTGAGCCTGAATCACCTTTTACACCTTGAATTCCGTTTGCTCCAGTTAAACCAATGACACCTTGAGGACCAATCGAACCTGAATCTCCTTTTAAACCTTGAATTCCTGTTGTTCCAGTTAAACCAGTTAAGCCGATGGCCCCTTGTGGACCAGTTAAACCTGTAGGTCCAACAATTCCATTGCCACAATTAAGTGCATAAGGTACACTTAATAATTGCGATGCTCCCATTGCTATAAATCCACTGCCAAAATTGGCTTGTATTTCCATCCAATTTGTTCCAACAGCCCAAGAGATAGCTGAAAAAGTTCCGCTTTCTACAGTTCCATTTCCAATTTCAAGATTTATTAAACCAAACTGATTAGTGGTTATATTGTGTGATTCTTGATATAATATTGGACCAGTAACAGCGTTTGCATGAATAATTGCCATTATCCGAATTGTAGCATTTGCCATTGGGATTCCATTGTTGGATCTAACTATAGATTGATATTTGAAAGCTTGTGGTGGTACTTGTGAAATTGCAAAATGACAGCAAATAATAAAAAGGATTGCTGTAAGAAGAATATTTTTTTTCATTGTGATAGCATTTATTTCCTTGAGAGTAGGATGAAAACGGAAAAAGTTTTCTTGTCACAAAGGTGATTTAGTATTTCAAGTAATGTTTACACTTCATTTCATAAGTGTTGTATAAATCACATAAAAAAAAATAACAAAAATTTCAAATTCAAAAAAATAATTCAAATGTTTGCTAACACCAACATTTACAATATATTTACTCATAAACCAACATATAAAAATTAAAAAAAAGTTGAATTTATTATTAACTTATAAATTGCAAAATGTTAATTTTTAAATAAATATCTTTCATGAGTAAAATTAATAACTAAATTTGTACTCTTATTTACCAAACCTTAATACATCATTTTTATGAGAGACGCTGGAGTTTATACGCAACTTTGGAAAAAATATTTACCCGTTATTAGACTTTTATTAAAAAAAACAGTTGATAGCGATCAAAAACTTCAAATTTATAAGCACGAGTTTGTATCTACTGGAGCAAAAAACAAATTGGGTTATATTTTTAACTTAGAAATTGTAAACGGTAAAGCTATTAACAAATCAAATACTTTGGCTTCTTCTTTTGACTTATTGAATGTTTTAAATGAAAACGAGTTAACAGCAGAGTGGCTGAAAGGAAAAAATGTTAAAATTAGTGTAAATAAAGCATGCGAATTATCTTTACAACTAATAAATAAGACTGAAGAAGCACAACAATTAGAAGTTGTCAACGCGTAATAAAAATAACTTAAAGGTGGTGTGCGAATAAAACTCCACCTTTTTTTTGCTATTTACTATTCAAAATAAGCCTATTTATTTTATAAAAATTATAAGTTTAAATAAAGGCATCAATTTACTTTTTATTTAAATTTGTATTCGATTTAAAACTATAAATTTTTACTTTAGTTGTATAAGAAATATATATTGGGTTAAACCAATATATTCAATATTTTTTTAACATATTTGCGATAATCAAAAAAACCACCGATTATGATTCCAATAGTATTTTGTGTAGATGACGACAAAGTTGCTTTAATGATAAACAAACTAAACCTACAAAAAACTAAATTTTGTAAAGTAATTTTAACTGCAGAAAATGGAAAAGAAGCCTTAGATTATTTTGATACTCAAATGTTATTAAATGAAAATGAAAGAGTGCTTCCAGATTTAATCTTACTTGATTTAAATATGCCTATTGTTGACGGTTGGGAGTTTCTTGATTTTTTTTCTGAAAAATATCTTGAATTGCATAAAAAAATAAAAATAGCTTTGCTTTCTTCTAGTGTAAATCCTGATGATAAAATAAAGGCAGAATCAAATCCTTTTGTTTTTACTTTTATTGATAAAGCCTTGGGTATGGAAAATTTAAATCAATTAAAAGAACATCCAATACTTAAAGATTACTTTCAATAATCAATTTTGGGTGATACAAGTGTGATTTCTTCTTTTTCTACAAACACTTGTCCTGGTTCTGCCCCCTTTGGTTTTCGAACAAATTTTTTAGGTGTATATATTACAGGAACCATTGCACTCCCTTTTGACTTACTATAATAGGCAGCTACTTGGGCTGCAAAAATAATAACCTCGTTAGGAAATACTTTATTGTTTTGATGTTTTATTATTACATGGCTACCGCTAACCCCTTTGGCATGTAACCACAAGTCGTTTTTATGAGCAACTTTTAAAGTTAATTCATCATTATTAGCAGCACTTTTTCCTACCAATACTTTCCAGCCATTATGAAGAAACTCACGGTAAGTTTCGCGTTGTTCTTGTTTTCTTTTACTTTTTGTTTCTAGAAGTTCAAATTGCCTTAAATCTTTCATGTTTTCAGCAACCAGAACCGCAGCTAGTTTAGCTTCATTTAAAAGTATTTTTTCATTGGCTTGCTTAATTTTATTTGTTAAAAGCTGTTCTTCTTTTTTTTGATTTCGTGATTTTTTATAATAGTATTGGGCATTTTCTTGAGGATTTAAATTACTTTTTAGTTTTATGCTAACGGTATTAGTGTTATTGTAAAAATCATTTGTTAATAAACT
Organism: Bacteroidota bacterium; assembly: GCA_013298895.1. Classification (GTDB taxonomy): domain Bacteria; phylum Bacteroidota; class Bacteroidia; order UKL13-3; family UKL13-3; genus JAAFJM01. Next base: position 6,930 of record JAAFJM010000012.1, read on the forward strand.
TTCATCTCCTTTTTTCATTAAATGTAAATTAGCCATAATAATATGTCCTAATTCTTCATTTCTTGCATTTATTTGCAAAAATTGTAATGCTTTACCAGCGTTTAAATAAATAGGTTTCCAACGCTTAAGTTCATTTTCAAATTGTTGTATTAGCTTTTCCTTTTTTTGGGTAAAAAAATACTTACCTAAGTATTGTTTTGTAAACTCATTATATGCATCAAAAATGGAAGGAAATTGTTTATTAGTTAAATTATTATCAGGTTCTATATTTAAAACAGGAAAATCTTTTTCGTTATAGTAAATATAAAAATTAGTTGATATTCTATAGTAATCATTTTCTTCTTCTTCTATAGTAAAATTATTCAGTAATAAATGTTTATCACTTTCTATTTGTGGTCGAAAAAGTTCTTTTAATTTATTACCTTCAAAAAAAAGTACATTGGCTAATGAACCATAAAGTTTAAAAATTAAGCTATAGTTTTTACTAAAAATAATTTGAAATGAGCGTTCATTTTTATGCAAAAAAACGGTTTGAAATTCAATATTTTTCAATTCTTCAAAAAGCAAATAACTCGAACCTTTGCGCTCCAATGGAAAGTTGTAAAATTGTACAAAAAAAGTTCTTGCTTCAATAATTAACTTAATGCTCAACCATTCATCAATTTTATTAAAAACTAACACCAATTCATTTCTATTTAAGCTAAAGCCATCAAAAAAAACAAATCCTTGCAAATGTTTGCGCAAAGCCAATCCTAATTGTTGTATAAGTATTTGATTATGGTGCATATAAAGTTGTAGTTTTTAAATACAAAAAGGCATTTATTGCTTCAAACATAAGTTTATTTGCAATAAATGCCTTTTAATTATTGTGAATATAAATTCAACAATTTATTCCCACTCAATGGTTGCAGGAGGTTTGCTACTAATATCGTAAACTACTCTATTTATACCCTTAACTTCATTTATGATTCTGTTTGATACCAAAGCTAGAAACTCGTGAGGTAGGTGGCAAAAATCGGCTGTCATACCATCAACTGAAGTTACTGCTCTTAAGCAAACTGCATTTTCATAAGTGCGCTCATCGCCCATAACTCCAACCGATTGAACAGGTAGGAAAATAACACCTGCTTGCCAAACGTTTTTATATTGGTCTTTAATTTTTAATTCACTAATAAATATGTGATCTGCTTCTTGTAAAATGGCTACTTTTTCAGGTGTAATATCGCCCAAAATACGGATAGCTAAACCTGGACCTGGAAAAGGATGACGATTTAAAATAACATCGGCAATACCTAATTCACGACCAACTTTACGCACTTCATCTTTAAACAAGGTACGTAATGGTTCTACTATTTTTAAATTCATTTTTTCAGGTAAACCTCCCACGTTGTGATGAGATTTAATGGTAGCCGAAGGACCTTTAACACTTACACTTTCTATCACATCAGGATAAATAGTTCCTTGTGCTAACCATTTAACACCATCTATTTTTTTAGCTTCATCGTCAAAAACTTCAATAAATACTCTACCAATTGTTTTACGCTTTTGTTCAGGATCTGAAATACCTTTTAATTCACTTAAAAATCTTTCTCCTGCATCAACTCCAATTACGTTTAAGCCCATTCCTTTATAGGCTTCAAGTACTTGTTCGTACTCGTTTTTGCGCAATAAACCATTATTGATAAAAATACCTGTAAGATTATTTCCAATAGCATTTTTTAACAAAATGGCAGCCACACTGCTATCAACTCCACCACTTAAACCTAAAATTACCTTATCGTCACCAATTTTTTCTTTAAGTTCTTTGGTAATATTTTCAATAAAATGAACAGGAGTCCAGTCTTGATTCATTTTAGCAACGTGTTTCACAAAGTTTTCTAACATTAAAGCACCTTCAGGACTATGTGTTACCTCAGGGTGAAACTGGATGGCATATGTAGGTTCGCCTTCAATTTTGTAGGCAGCTACTTTTACTGACTCTGTACTTGCTATTACTTTAAAATTGTCTGGAATAGTTTGAATAGTATCGCCATGGCTCATCCACACTTGCGAATTTGCACTAACACCTGTAAACAAAACATCATCAGCTATAAAACTTAAATTAGCACGACCATATTCTCTAATTTTTGACGGAACAACAAAACCTCCATTTTGATGAGCCATTAACTGAGCACCATAACAAACTCCTAAAATAGGCAATTTACCACGCCAAGCGCTTAAATCAATATTAGGTAAAAGACCATCGTTAACCGAAAAAGGACTTCCACTTAAAATAATAGCTTTAGTAGCTTCGTCAATAAGAGGTAAATGAGTGCAAGGGTGAATTTCGGAATACACATTCAATTCGCGTAACCTGCGGGCAATTAGCTGTGTGTACTGACTCCCAAAATCGATAATTAATATTTTTTGTTCCATGATTTTGGGGCACAAAGATGAACTTTTTATTTGAAGTTTTTAATTAATATGTATGATTTTGTTCTTTTTATTTTAACTCAACAAAAAAGCCCAACTGAAATTCAATTGGGCTTTTTGTAAATATTAATTTGTTGATTGTAATTTATTAAGACGTTGCATGCAACGTCTCTACAAAATCGTTATCTATAAACTGACAACCGTCAACCAACAACTATTACGCTTCTTTCATAAATTCATATTCGTATCTTTCTGGAGATACAAATGTTTCTTTGATGGTACGTTGACTAACCCAACGCATTAAATTAATCATTGCACCTGCCTTATCGTTGGTTCCGCTTGCACGGGCACCACCAAATGGCTGCTGACCAACTACTGCACCTGTTGGTTTATCGTTAATATAAAAATTACCTGCTGAATTACGTAATTTCCAAGTAGCTAAATCAATGGCATATCTATCTTGCGCCAAAACAGCACCAGTTAAAGCATATTCACTGGTTGAATCAACTAATTCTAAATTTTCTTCAAATTTTTCGGCATCATACACATAAATAGTTAATACTGGCCCAAATAACTCCTCACACATGGTAGTATATTTTGGATTGCTAGTAACTATAACTGTTGGGTCAATAAACCAACCTTTGCTTTTATCATAAGTTCCACCAGCAATAATCTCACAGCTTGCATCCTTTTTAGCTTCGTCAATGTATTTCGCCAATTTATCAAACGATTTTTCATCAATAACAGCGTTTACAAAATTTCTAAAGTCTTCAACAGGGCCTACGTTAAAACTGGCAATATCTTTTACCATTTTTGCTTTCACCTCTGCCCACATATTACTTGGAATATAAGCACGGCTAGCTGCTGAACATTTTTGACCTTGGTACTCAAAAGCACCGCGTACCAAAGCAGTAACCACTGCATCTACATTGGCCGATTTATGCGCAACTATATAATCTTTACCACCAGTTTCACCAACTATTCTAGGGTAAGTTTTGTATTTATGAATATTGTTTCCAATTGTTTTCCAAATATCTTGAAACACACCTGTACTGCCAGTAAAGTGAATACCAGCAAAATCAGGATGATTGAATACTACCTCGGCAGCAACTGGACCGCTTGGGTAAATTAAGTTGATAACGCCATCAGGTACGCCAGCTAGTTTAAATACTTCCATTAAAACATTAGCCGAATAAACTTGTGTATTACTTGGTTTCCAAACAATTACATTGCCCATCATAGCTGCGCTAGTTGGTAAATTACCAGCTATAGCCGTAAAGTTAAATGGAGTTAAAGCATATATAAAACCTTCTAACGGACGGTACTCTATTCTATTCCACATACCTTTACCCGATTGCGGTTGCTCGCTGTAAATTTGGCTCATAAAGTTTACGTTAAAACGCAAAAAATCAATGAATTCACAAGCTGAGTCAATTTCGGCTTGGTAGGCATTTTTACTTTGGCCTAACATGGTAGCAGCATTTAATTTAGCACGGAAAGGACCTGCTATTAAATCGGCTGCTTTTAAAAAAATGGCTGCACGTTGTTCCCAAGTTAATGCTTCCCACTTTGGTTTAGCTGCTAAAGCTGCATTAATTGCATCTGTTACATGACTTGCATCGCTTACGTGAAACTGACCTAATAAATGTTGATGGTCGTGTGGTGGACGCATATCCATGGTTTTTCCGCTGCGAACTTCTTGACCACCAATATACATTGGCACATCAATAACCTTTGAGCGAGCTTCGGTTAAAGCATCTTTTAAATCTTTGCGCTCTTTGCTACCAGGAGCATAATTTAATACTGGTTCGTTTACAGGACTAGGTACTTTAAAAAATCCGTTCATATTTTATAATTATTGTATTGTTTTATTGCTAAATTGTTTTTATTATTTTAAAAAAACGCGTGCGAAAATAATCGTTATTTTCAATTATTAGTTATGATAGTAAGGTACTTAAAAATTCTTGATCATAACAAGCCAATAGAATTGAAATTGAAGAAATACTATTAATTTTTAAAAATATAAACCAATTGTTTGGTTTCAAAAAAGTCTCCTTCGAAAAAGGAATTCAAATCAGCCGTTTGTACATTTAACTTAGCATTCAATCGTTTCAGGTCTTTAATTTCCTCTTTTAAATCACCACCTTTTAAAAGTAAATAACCATTTAGTTTTGCGTTAAAACAGTTGTCATCAATGTAATCCTGTGTCCAACGATAAAGCGATTCCATGGGGGCCACTGCCCTACTTACTATAAAATGAAATTCTTCTTTCAAATTTTCAACACGGCCTACTACAAAATCAGTATTTTTTAACCCAATGGCATTTGAAATTTCTTCAGCTACTTTAATTTTTTTACCAATTGAGTCGCATAAAGTAAATTCTGTATTAGGAAACATAATGGCCAACGGAATACCAGGAAATCCGCCACCTGTACCTATATCAAGCACTTTGGTACCATTTTCAAATTGGACGTATTTAGCTATTGCTAAACTATGCAAAACATGCTTTTCATAAAGTGATTCAATATCTTTACGAGACACCACGTTAATCTTACTATTCCAATCTACATATAAATCATACAATTGCTTGAATTGGTTGATTTGTAACTCAGTTAAATCGGGGAAATATTTAGTTATAATTTCGAAGTTCAAATTCTCTAATAATTTAGGGTTGCAAAATAGTTATTTAAATTGTTTCTGTTTAAAATAAAACCCAAAATATTCCACTTATAAAAATTACCAAACAAATTAACAATGGAATGACTTTATTTGAAATTTAAAATTATAAAACATGTTAATTGAAGTAAGTAATTTAAATAAAAGCTACGCCAATCATCAAGCGCTTAAAAATGTGAGTATAAATATTCCAAAGCAAAGTATTTTTGGACTACTAGGCCCAAATGGTGCTGGCAAAACGAGTTTAATACGAATTCTTACACAAATTACACAAGCCGATTCAGGTACTATCATTTTTGATGGAGAAAAACTACAAGAAAAACATATTTATCAAATAGGCTACTTACCTGAAGAAAGAGGCCTTTATAAAAAAATGCTCATAGGCGAACAGTTGCTTTATTTTGCAGAATTAAAAGGATTAAGTAAGGCAGATGCTAAAAAAAGAGTTAAATATTGGGTAGATAAGTTTGAAATAAAAGACTGGCTGAATAAAAAAGTAGAAGATTTATCAAAAGGAATGCAGCAAAAAGTGCAATTTATTGCCAGTATATTACACCATCCAAAGCTCATTATTTTAGACGAGCCTTTTAGTGGCTTTGACCCACAAAATGCACAATTACTTGTGGAAGAAATTCTTAAGCTTAGAGACGAAGGAAGTACAATTATTTTTTCAACTCACAGAATGGATACCGTAGAAAAACTTTGTGACAATATAGCCATGATTAATAAAAGTGAAGTGGTTTTAAGTGGCAATAAGACTGCTATCAAACAAAGTTTTAGTTTAGACGAGTATAGCATTCAATTTAACGGAAACTTGGAGTCATCAAGCAATTATGAAATAATAAGTCAACATCAAAATGAGGCTATTATTAAGATAATTGGATCTAAACAAAATACTATTCATTCATTAAATACCCAATTAGAACTGATTTCGTTTATGCCACAAATTGCTAGTATGGAAGATATTTTTATAAAAATGGTAAATAAGGTTTAAAAGTATTTAGTAGTATTATTGTTTTATTATATTAATAAAAATTGTCATATACAAATTCCTCAATACTTAATAATTTTAAAAAAATTACTTGAATCTATTATAATATGCACGTTCCAAATCCTCTTTATGCATAGGATGAGCCAATTTTATTAACTCAAAAGCGCGTTGCTCCAAGTTTTTTCCAAACAAATTAACTGCGCCAAACTCCGTTACTACCCAATGTATATGCCCACGAGTAGTAACTACTCCTGCCCCATTTTTTAAAGTTGGTACTATTCTCGAAATTCCTTTTGATGTGATAGAAGGCAATGCAATAATTGGCTTTCCTCCTTTTGAAAGCGAAGCACCTCTTATAAAATCCATCTGCCCGCCTATGCCTGAATATTGATAAGTTCCAATTGAATCAGCACAAACTTGCCCTGTAATATCAATTTCGATAGCGCTATTGATACAAGTAGCTTTATCATTTTTCCTGATAATATCTGTATCGTTCACATAATCGATATTTAAGCCATTTATTAAAGGATTATCGTTTACAAATTGATACAGCTTTTTGGTTCCTGCCATAAACGAAGTAACAATTCTACCTCGTTTTATATTTTTCATACTGTTATTAATAACACCACTTTCAATTAAAGGTAAAACACCATCCGAAAACATTTCGGTATGAATTCCTAAGTTTTTATGATTGGTTAAATTGCGCAGCACCAAGTCAGGAATAGCGCCAATTCCTAATTGCAAAGTAGCTCCATCTTCAACCAAAGCAGCCACATTTTTGCCAATTTGTTCAGTAGCAGGTGTTACATCTTTACTGTAATCAACCTCAGGCAGTGCCTCATCGTGCCAAACCATTTTATCAATTTTACTCACATGAATAAATCCATTTCCATGCACCCGTGGCATGTTAGGATTAACTTGAGCTATGATAACTTTAGCCGTATCTGTGGCCGCTTTTGCTATATCTACCGAAATTCCTAACGAACAAAATCCACTTGCATCAGGAGGAGAAACTTGCACAATAGCCACATCTAAAGGCAAATAATTTTCGTAAAACAAACGAGGAATTTCACTCAAAAAAATTGGTACGTAATCGCCTTGAGTACTGTTTACTGCAGAACGTGTATTGGCCGAAACAAAAAGCGAATTGATATAAAAACTATCTTTATATTTATGATTACCAAAATCAATATCTCCAAACGATGTGATGCTAACTAATTCAACTTTTTGTAACTCTTCATATCTTTCTAATAGTTTGTTTATCAAAAATATGGGTGTTGCTGCACTTCCATGTAAAAAAACTCTATTACCTGACTTTATGATTGAAACGGCCTCTTCGGCACTTACATATTGTTGCATTGATTAAAAATAATATTTAAGCCGCGAAATTAAAGGCAATTCAAACCTAAATTGTATGATTTAAATACAAACTATTTAAAATAAAAAAGTAATTTTATAAGTTAAAACAATGGTTAAAGGTAGTTGAATCGGTAATATATAATTGTTAAATACGTAATTAATATAATTAAACATTTTGTTATTGACTTAAAATGCCTACTTTTGCACCCTTTTAAAATAAGACATAATGCAAAAAATCAGAAACATAGCTATTATTGCCCACGTAGATCACGGGAAAACTACATTGGTTGATAAAATTTTACACCAAACTCAACTTTTCCGCGAAAACCAAGAAAAAGGCGAATTAATACTAGATAATAACGATTTAGAGCGCGAACGTGGTATTACCATTTTAGCAAAAAACATTTCAGTACAGTACAAAGGTTACAAAATTAATATCATTGATACTCCTGGTCACGCGGATTTTGGTGGCGAGGTAGAGCGTGTATTAAACATGGCCGATGGTGTATTATTATTAGTAGATGCGTTTGAAGGCCCAATGCCTCAAACTCGTTTTGTGTTACAAAAAGCTTTAGCATTAGGTAAAAAACCTATTGTAGTTATTAACAAAGTAGATAAACCAAACTGCCGTCCAGATGAAATTCATGATGCAGTTTTTGATTTATTCTTTAACTTAGAAGCTAACGAAGAGCAATTAGATTTCCATACCATTTATGGTAGTTCAAAACAAGGTTGGATGGGTAGAGATTGGAAAAATCCTACCGAAGATTTCACTTCGTTGTTAGATGATATTATTTCAGAAATTCCTGAGCCTCATGTAGAAGAAGGAACTTTACAAATGCAAATTACTTCATTAGATTATTCTTCATTTACAGGAAGGATTGCTATTGGACGTATTTTACGCGGAAGTGTTAAAGTTAATCAACCTATTAGTTTAGTAAAACGCGATGGCAGCATTCAAAAATCAAGAGTAAAAGAACTTTACGTTTTTGAAGGTTTAGGTAAAATGAAAGTTGAAGAAGTTGGTGCTGGCGATATTTGTGCAATTATGGGTATTGAAGGTTTTGAAATTGGTGATACCGTTGCTGATTTTGAAAATCCTGAAGGCTTAACTCCAATTAATATTGACGAACCAACCATGAACATGTTGTTCTGTATCAATAACTCACCTTTCTTTGGTAAAGAAGGTAAATTTGTTACCTCTCGCCATTTACGTGACCGTTTGTTCCGCGAATTAGAGAAAAACTTAGCTTTAAGAGTAGAAGAAACTAACCAAGCTGATTCGTATTTAGTATTTGGTAGAGGTATTCTTCACTTATCGGTTTTAATTGAAACCATGAGACGCGAAGGCTACGAATTACAAGTTGGTCAACCACAAGTAATTGTAAAAGAAATTGATGGTGTTAAATGTGAACCAATGGAGATTTTAACCGTTGATGTTCCATTAGAAGTATCAGGAAAAGTAATTGAATTGGTAAGCCAACGTAAAGGTGATATGATAATTATGGAACCTAAAGGCGATTTAACGCATTTAGAATTCGAAATTCCATCACGTGGTATTATCGGTTTGCGAAATAATGTATTAACAGCTACAGCTGGTGAAGCAATTATGGCTCATCGTTTCAAAGCTTTTGAACCTTGGAAAGGTCCTATACCTTCGCGTTTAGCTGGCGTAATGATTAGCGGTGAACAAGGAACTGCAATTGCTTATTCAATTGATAAATTACAAGATAGAGGTGATTTCTTTGTTGAAGCTGGTGATGAAATTTACATGGGTCAAATTATTGGCGAAAATAACCGTCATGACGATTTAGTAGTAAATATAACCAAAGAGAAAAAATTAACCAATATGCGTGCGTCTGGTAGCGATGATAAAACTAGAATTGCGCCAAAAATTAATTTTTCATTAGAAGAATGTATGGAATATATTCAAGGCGATGAGTATGTAGAAATTACTCCTAAATCATTACGTTTACGTAAAATTCATTTGAATGAATTAGATAGAAAACGTTTCAAACAATCAACTGGAATGCAATAAATATAACTTAAAAAATATCTAAAAGCCAAAGTATTTAAACTTTGGCTTTTTTAATGCTTAAAAAATTAATATTAAATCCATTTTAATAACCATTAGTTAACATTAAAAAAATGTTGGTCCATTTCCTTTGCTGTGTAATAAATATACAATATTATACAAATGAAAGAAATGAAAAATTCTATTTTAAAAACTAAAAACTTGTCACGAACAAACGGCAAGAACAACATTTTTAAATACCTAAACCTTTTTGTTATGGTAATGATTCTTGGCGTGAATGGAGTTAAGGGGCAACAAAGTATTACAGTAAATACGGCAGTTACACAAGATTTCTCTTCAATGAGTTCAACTGCAACAGCAACTTTACCAACTGGTTTTAGAATTGGAACAGATTGGAGCTCAGGAACAACAGCAACTACACTAGCTTATGGAACTACAGGAACAGGTGCTGTTACTGGTTCATCATCTGGGGGATCAATTAATTGGGCAAATGGTGTTACTGGTTCTTCAACTGATAGGTCATTAGGATTCCTAACTACTGGCTCTTTTACATCTCCAAGAAGCATTATATACGCCTTCACCAACAATACAGGTGCTACGGTAACTTCAATTAATTTGTCATGGAACTATGAAAAATCAAGATCAGGTAGTAGAGCTTTTGATTGGACATTTTTTCATGGAAGCACCTCAACAGCAGCAACAGCAGCTACCTCAGGGAATCAATCTTATGCTGCTGATGCAAACAGTACTGTAATTTCTAATCCACCTCTAAGTACTTCCAAATCATTTACAATTTCAAGTTTATCTATTGCAAATGGAACGACATACTATCTAAGATGGACTTATACTGGAAATGCTGGTAGTACTAACGCACAAGGATTATCTATTGATGATTTCAGTATTACATTACCGTCATCTACAACTGCACCTCTAGCTCCAACCATGGGAACTATAACTTCCGGAAATCAACAATTATCTGTGGCATTTACTGCAGGTTCAGATGGTGGTGCTGCTATTACCAATTATGAATATTCAACTAACGGTGGTTCTTCATTTACTGCTTGCTCACCTGCACAAACAACAAGTCCAATAGTAATTACTGGTTTAACCAATGGTACAAGTTATAATGTACAAATAAGAGCCGTAAATAGTGTAGGTTCTGGAACTGCTACATCTTCTACTGCTGCAACACCATATACCAACCCAGCAGCTCCAACTATTAATTCAATTACTCCTGGAAACACTCAGTTATCAGTAGCATTTACTGCCGGAAATAACGGTGGATCAACCATTACAAATTATAAATATTCAATAAATGGAGGTTCTTCATTTACCTCATGTTCTCCTGCACAAACTACTAGTCCAATAGTTATTACTGGTTTAACCAATGGAATTACATACGATATACAAATACTTGCAGTAAACTTGGCTGGAGATGGAACAGCTTCTACAACAACATCAGCTACTCCAACGGCCCCTGTAACTCCTACTATTTCTGTTTCTGGTCCGTTAAGTGCATTAAGTACTACTTATGGTTCACCAAGTAGCACAACAAGCTTTATTGTATCAGGAGCAACTTTATCTGATGATATCTTAATAACACCTCCAGCTGGTTATGAAATTTCAAAAACTAGCAATACTACTGGTTTTGCAGGTACTCAAACGTTAACCCAAATCGGAGGAGTTGTGAATTCTACCACAATTTATGTTCGATTAGCAGCTACAACAGTAGTTGGAGCAAACTACAGTGGAGATATTATATTATCGAGTTCAGGAGTTAGTCCATCAGCAACTATTGCAACTTCCACAAGTAGTGTAAGTACAGCCACTTTAACCATAAGTGGATTAACTGGTGATAATAAAAACTATGATGGTGGAACTTCAGCTTCAGTTTCGGGTACAGCTAGTTTTGTAGGCTTACAAAATGGAGAGACTTTTTCAGTAGCAACAACTCCTACCTATTCATTTGCTTCAAAAAATATTGGAACAGGAATTACTATTAACCAAAGTGTTCCTTTTGCAGCACCTAGTTCAAATTATACTGTAACACAACCAACATTAACTGCAAACATAGCTGCTATAAATTTAACAATTACTGGTGCAACAGTTACTTCAAAAAATTATGATAGATTAACAACTGCTGTAATAACTAGTGGTACATTAAATGGTATAATTGGCTCAGAAACAGTTAATGCTACAACAGGAACATTTATTGATAAAAACGTGGGAACATCAAAAGCTGTTACGGTTTTATTATCTGGAGCAGATGCAGGAAATTATACCTTAACACAACCTAATGTTACAGGTGATATAAATGCAATAGCCCTTACCATAACCAGTCCTGCTGTAACTTCAAAGGCCTTTGATGGAACTACTTTTGCTACCATTACCGGAACATTATCTGGTATTATTTCACCTGATGTTGTTACTTTAGTAGGAACAGGTGTATTTGCTAGTTCAGCACAAGCAAATGGAATTTCAGTAACTTCTACCTCTACTTTAGCAGGGGCAGATGCAGGAAATTACATTTTAACACAACCAACAGGATTAACAGGAAATATTACAGCAGCTGCACCAGCATTATTTGCATTTACAGCAGGTACAGCAGCTGTTACAAGTGGAACTCCTGCTAATTTAACAATTTCTAACTTGTCATCTGCCAATAATGGTGGAACCGTAACAATGATATCAAGTAGTACCCCTTCAAGTGGTTATACTGGTGCATCTGGTACTAATAATGCAGGAGCAGCAGCCGTTTCTGGAGCTTTGAATACTGCAACATCAACATATTTTGAATTTACCTTAACCCCTACTTCAGGTTATTATGTAACACTTTCAAGTATTAGTTTTGGCTCACGTTGTACAGGAACAGGCCCAACTAACTTTGCTGTAAGAAGTAGTGCAGATGGCTATTCAACAAATGTAGCTACTGGAACACTGACAACTAATTCAACATGGGCATTATATAATCCAACTGTAACCTCAACTTCATCTTTAGGATCAGCGGCAATAACATTTAGAATTTATGGTTATTCAGGAACTGGTAATACTACAATAGTATGGAGAATTGATGATTTAAGTTTAGGATTAACCGTTACCCAAATGGGTACTAACAATTGGTTAGGAACAAGCGATAATTTATGGAATAATGCAGCAAATTGGTCGGCAGGTGTTCCAAATGGATACAACAATATTCTTATTTCAAGTAGTGATGTAGTTTTGAATACTAACCATACAATATACATTGGAACTAGCTTTACATTGTCTGGTACTTCTTCTTTAACTATTAATCCAACTAAAATATTAACTATTGCGGGAACAGCAGATTTTGGAGGAAAATTAGTAACTTTAAAATCAGATGATACTGGATCAGGTGCCATTGGACAAATATCTGGTACCTTAAATAATGCAACAAATATTAATGTTGAAAGATACATACCTGCCTTTGGTTTTAAAAGATATAGATTCTTGTCTTCACCTGTTTCAACAACAGTTGCTGATTGGAGAAATGAAATATTTATTACTGGTGGAGGTGCTAGTACCGAATTTAGCCAAGTTGGTATCAACAATATCAAATCAAATGGATTAGATTGGACGTTAAGTGGCGCACCTTCTATGTTTGAATATTCGGAAAACCTAAATTCTGGTAACCTAAATTCAAGATGGGTGGCCATAACAAATGCTTCTAATTCATTAATACCAGGAAAAGGCTACAGAACTTATATAAGAGGAATTAGGAGTAATTCAGGGGTTCTTGATAATTCAGTAACTTCACAATCTGCTGTTACAATTACATCAGTAGGTACTTTAAATCAAGGTACATTCACCTTACCAACCACTTATAATGGCGCTGGAGATGATAATGGTTGGAATTTAATTGGAAACCCTTACCCATCAACTATAGATTGGAGTTCAACAACAGGATGGACGAAAACAAACATTTCAAGTAATATTTATGTGTACAATCCTTCTTCAAATACTTATGGAAGTTATGACGGATTAACTGGAACAAATGGCGTAACAAGATACATATCATCTGGACAAGGATTTTTTATAAGAACTACGGGTGCTTCTCCAATTTTAAGTTGTACGGAAAGTGTAAAATCTGTAAATACAGGAGCAGCGTTGTTTAAAACAGAAAATGCAAATACCCTAAGGATAAAGTTAGTTAAAGATATTAATAATTATGATGAAACTGTAATTCGTTTTTATGAAGGGAAAGAAAATGAATTTCGCGAAACAGATGATGTCAGAAAATTTATGAATTCAACATTAAACGTGTTCAGTACATTAGGGGATAGTCAAAATTTAGCAGTAAACTACTTAAACCCCAATAGCTTAAAAAATTCAATTGTAAAATTAAGTGCCATAGCCAACGAATTAGGTAATTATCAACTTAATTTTTCTGGAATTAATTCGTTCTTATCAACACCATACATTACCCTAAAAGATAATTACCTAAACACTAAAATTGATTTAAAAGCTAAAGAAACTTATTCTTTTGATATAACTAATGATATTAACAGTAATAAAGATGGGCGTTTTGAAATTTCATTTACAGAAAATGTAAATTCTAATGTGGAAAATTCATCAGATGAAGTTTTTATAAATGTTTATCCTAATCCTGTTAACGATATTTTAAACATAAATATTGGTATTTCGGAAAAGAAAAATTATTCATTTACAATTTACAATGCCACAGGTGTTGAAATTTTAAAAGGTAAATTGACAAAAAACAACAACCAAATAAATACTGAAAATTGGAATAGTGGAGTTTATATTATTAACATAAATAGTCAATTCGGAAACCCAAAAAGCATAAAGTTTATTAAATAAATTAAAAATATGCGGCTGTAAAATAATTTACAGCCGCAAAAAAATCAAAATCCAAAATGAAAAATAAAAATAGAATTTTAAGCACTTTAATCATATTATTTACAATGACATGTTCATTAAATATAAATGCTCAGCCAGGATCAACTACAACAAGTGGAGACCCTTTTGGAGATGAGCCTCAAGATGTTCCAATAAATCATAATGTATTATTATTAACAATTGCAGGTGCAATTTATGGACTAAAAATCAAAGCTTACAAATTAAAGCAAAACTCACACAAACTTGAATAATGAATTGTGTGTAAATTAGGAAGAAGAATTAAAAAAAAATATAAATAAATATATTTATATGTATATATTTACTGCCATTATTATGTTAGGCAATAGAGATATACTTTTTTTTACTAAGTTAAATAGGATAAAAGTTAAATCCGTATTTAAAGATTTAACTGTTTCAACAATAATGCTTGGTTTATTAATGGCTTTTACTAAAATGGTAAAGTTTGTTACACTTTTTATACAAGAATTTAACTCAATTAGAGAGCAATTTTCGAATGAAAAAGAATCTATTGATAGGGGTTCAAGCTATTTAGTTAATACAATTAATGGTAAAAAGTGGGAGCACAATTATGAACTTAATAATACTGCAGAAAATCTTAGTAATCAAATTCAAAGTAATCAGTTAATGTTCTTTATAATCCTAATTATTTCACTTTTAATTTTTGTAGCTTTATACTTTGCAATTGATTTTTTAATTGAATATACCAACAAATTTAAACCTTGGAGTATTGCATTATTACTCATTACATTTGTTTGTAGTGTATTTTACCTAGAAATAACGGATTTAAAAGAAACTGGAAATGGAATTTGCTTTATGTTTACTACCATGATAAGTATTATTGCTGGAATAATTCTAATTGGCTATACACTTATTTTTCCTAACTATAGGCATGTAGAAGAATAATCAAGTACAATTTAAAGTTAAATGTATTGCAAATGGTATTTTTTTTACTAGTTTTACCACAAAAATGAACAACTTAAATTCCAATAGTGCCACTCATAGTGTTAAAACAACAACTAAATCTTTCTTTAAAGATCTTACTGTTGCTTCGCTTATGCTTGGTCTACTTATTGCTTTTAATAAATTAATAAAATTTACAACTTTATTTATTCAAGAGTTTTCTAAATTATTTTCAGATTTAAATGCTGAAAGAGATATTATTGAGAGAGGATCTAAATTCCTATCAACTAACAATACAAACAAAAATATTGTTGAACATAGCCATGATTTAAATATCAATGCCGAGTTTTTAAGTAGCCAA
Organism: Bacteroidota bacterium; assembly: GCA_013298895.1. GTDB lineage: Bacteria > Bacteroidota > Bacteroidia > UKL13-3 > UKL13-3 > JAAFJM01. The sequence continues at coordinate 22,560 of JAAFJM010000012.1, forward strand.
ATAAGTAACAGTCAAATGCTCATTTTTGTGGTATTTTTTTTATTTATAGTTGCTTTCATTTTGTTATACCTTGCTATTGATTACCTAATGGAATACATCAATAAATTCAAACCTTGGAGCATTATTTTATTATTGGTAACTTTTGTCAGTACAGTATTTTATATTGAATTAACAGATTTAAAAGAAACTGGTAATGGTATTTGTTTTATGTTCACTACTCTTATAAGTATTATTACAGGCATCATTTTAGTTGGCTATACAATGATTTTTCCTAATTATGTTAAATCAGAACAATAAACTTTATACTTTTTAAAACAAGGTATACAATTACATTTTCTAATTGATTTTTGTTTTATTTGCATTTGATGAACAAAACCTTACTAATCATTTTATTTTTTATTTCAATAAAACTCATAGCACAAAGCAAAGATCCAATAAAAATTGCTTTGCTTATGCCTTTTTGTGCTAAAAATATCAATCAAAATGCTAATCATAAAAATGCAGATTTGGGAACTGCATGCCGCGAATATTATCAAGGATTACTGATAGCTGCGGATAGTTTAAAAAATGCAGGGAATAATATAGAAATTACTGTATTTGATACCGAAAGAGATACTGTAAAATTTAAAAAAATATTACAAAATGATGCGGTATTAAATGCTGATTTAATAATTGGACCAGTAGTAAAAGAAGGTCAAATTATGATGCAAAACTACAAAAACAAAAAAAACGCGTATCACCTTTCTCCCCTATTTACATTTACAAAAACAAAAATAAATGATGCTAAGTCTATTTCTGCTTATCCTGACTTGAATTATTATGCAGAATATTTGGTTAATTATTTAAACAAAATAGATGCAGCCGGTAATTTAATTGTAGTATATGGAAAAGATGGATCAGACAGGATGCTATCAAACTATTTAAAGCAAATAGTTAAACCAGAAATGGATTTAAATTTAAAGCATGCAGATATTACCAAACCAAACGATGTGTTACTTCAATTTGATCGTATCAAAAATAATTATGTTTTTCTAGCTTGTGATGATGAATCGCAAATCAATTCAATTTTAAAAACCATAGCCGATACTAATAATAATTTTAAGGAAACAACTTTTGGGTTAAGAAAAATAATTGATTTTAAAGATTTAAACTTTGAGGATTGGGAAGCAACAAACCTACATATCATTACCCCTATTTACATAAACTATAATGATAGTTTAACAAAAAAATTTATTACTACTTACCGTAATTATCATGAAACAGAACCTAACGAATATGCTTTTGTTGGTTATGATCAATTTATTATGACAGTAAGTAGTTATATTCAAACTAAGGGAACTTTTAGCAAACTAAATGAGCTAAAACCTTTTGATTTATTAGCTAACAAGTATTTACTAAAAGAAAAAACAGCCTTACCTGGTATTCAAAACTCGTTTTTACATATACTAAAATATACACCACAAGGTATGAAGGAAGTAAGTTGGAGGTAATTATTTACCCCCAAAAACTCTTTTTAAAATATCTGTAACTTGGTGCAATGGATCTTGACGAATTAATTTTTCTTGCTGTTCCAATTTAATAAACAAACCATCAAGGGCTTTTTGAGTAGTGTAAGTGGCTAATGAATTTTGTTTAATTTGAGGAAACAACATACCGTTTACTGAAGCTAAATTATACCCATCAATTAAATTTTTATATGCTGTTTCAGCTGAGTAACCAAGTACTAGCGGTTTGCTTAATGATGTTCTTATTTTAGGAGCAAAGGCATCTGTAAGTTGTTGGTAGGTATTATTCTTTAAGAATACAGTAGCTGCATTTTGATTTCCTTTTAAAATATTAAATCCATCCTGAATGCTCATATTGATTATGGCATTTACAAATATAGTTTTAGCTTGTGGGGCGGCATCTTCAGCAGCTTTGTTAATTGCTACAATGGCATCGTTTAATAATTTTTGACCACCAGGAATTTTAGCTAAATTAGTAACAATTGGTTGTGCTTCGGCAGGCAAAGCCAGTTTTATCAACTCATTACCTAAGTAACCGTTTACCCTACTTAATGAAAACACTGAGCTATCAATTCCAACACTTAATGCGTTTTTTAAACCTTTAATAACCTCTTCATTGGTTAAAGGTAATTTTAAAGTACCCACATTACCCAAGCCTTGCTGTTTGGCTACTTCATTTAAAACATCACACGATGACATACTACTTACAGCCAAAAATGTACTAACATATATAATTAATTTCTTCATAGGCTGCAATTTTAGCATTTTATTTTTACAAATAATTGGAATTAAACACATCATTTATATATTGCACACTACAAAACAAAAAACAGAATAATAAATTATGAGTAAATCATCTACAGGACATCCAAAAGGTTTATACGTCCTCTTTGTTACCGAAATGTGGGAGCGTTTTAGCTACTATGGCATGAGAGCAATTTTTGTGCTCTTTATGGCCAAAGCATTATTGTTCGATAAATCATTAGGTTCACAAATTTATGGTAGTTATACCGGTTTAGTGTATTTAACACCACTATTAGGGGGATACATGGCCGATAGGTATTGGGGTAATAGAAAATCAATTATTATTGGTGGTATTTTAATGGCTATTGGACAGTTTTTTATGTTCATAGCAGGAAGTTTTTACCAACAAGAATTCGCGCCAATGGTAATGTTTGTAGGTCTTGGATTCCTAATATTTGGTAATGGTTTTTTCAAACCAAATATTTCAACTATGGTTGGTCAATTATATCCTGAAGGCGATAAAAGAGTAGATTCAGCATTTACTATTTTTTACATGGGAATTAATTTAGGGGCTTTTATTGCTCCATTATTATGTGGCTTTTTGGGCGATACTGGTAATCCTGCTGACTTTAAATGGGGCTTTTTAGCTGCTTGTGTTGGTATGATAGTGAGTGTAATTTTATTTATAATGTTAAAAAACAAATACATTGTTACGCCAGAAGGTGTTCAAATTGGTGACAAGCCTAATGTGAGTAGAAATGTTATAGATACAAATGCTGAGAAAAAACCTTTTAACCCTAAGCAGTTATACATTTGGGGAGGTGCTTTTGTAGCACTATTTGTTTTATTTTTCAAGGTATTAGAACTTGATTTAATTGGAACATTTATTTTTGATTTAACCATTGTAGCTCCAGGATTTATAATATCTGATGATAGTTTAACTAAACAAGAAAAAGATAAAATTTGGGTAATTTATATTGCAGCATTCTTCGTAATTTTCTTTTGGGCAGCATTTGAACAAGCCGGTGCTTCATTAACATATTTTGCGGAAGAACAAACTGACCGTAATTTATTTGGAAGCATTGTTCCTGCTTCTTATTTTCAAAGTATCAATGCCGTTGCTATTGTAATTTTTGCGCCAATTTTTGTTTGGATTTGGGGTGGATTAGGCAAACGTAATTTAGAACCTGCATCTCCTTTTAAACAAGCATTGGGTTTATTTTTATTAGCTATTGGCTATTTAGTAATTGCATTTGGTGTTAAAGGTATTGACCCTAGTACTAAAGTTTCAATGGGATGGTTAGTGAGTTTATATACCATTCATACTTTTGGTGAACTTTGTTTATCGCCAATTGGTTTATCAATGGTAAATAAATTATCGCCTGCTCGCTTAGCATCATTATTAATGGGTGTTTGGTTTTTGTCAACTGCATCAGCAAATAAATTTGCTGGAACTTTAAGTTCATTATACCCTGAAGAAGTAAAAATTGAAAAATCAATTAGCAATGAAACCGAAATGGCTCAAATTGAAAAACTTTCGGCTTATATGATTGATACTACAGTTTGGAGCGCTGATCCTAAAGCAAACACTGCTTTACCTTTAGTTACCTTAAAAACTATAAAATCAACTGATAATAAAATGGATAGTATTGTTGCAATAGACAGTGCTGCTGCTACTGCTGAAATTAGCAATTTCCATTTAAAACTAATCAAAATGGCTAATGGCAATTTTGATAGAGCTGTTTTATTTGACAACGGTAGTAAATTGATTACCCATGAAATTACTGAAAAAGTAGTTGATAAAGTACCTGTTAAAACTACCAAAGTTCAAGTTTGGAATTTAAAACCTGAAAAGCCATCATTTGTTGGTATTTCAATTAATAATTTATTCGACTTCTTCATGGTGTTTGTATTCATGGCAGGAGCTTCTTCAATTATTTTATTCTTCTTAAGCAAACGCTTACTTAAAATGATGCACGGGGTGCAATAGATAATTAACTAATAAACAAAAAAGAGTTCAGTGAATTTAATTTTCCTGAACTCTTTTTTGTTTATTTCAAATATTAAATTTCTAAATTTTTTTTCAAATTAGTAAGATTTTCATTCATATCTTTTGTAAGCATTTTTGTAATTATGGGTACCATTATATTCATTGGAAATGGAGTTTTTGTATCAAAAACAGTAGTTATTTTTGTTTGATGATTTCCGATACTTTCAGTAAAATTATTTGCATAACTTATTCCCTTAAAAGGTTTTTCAAATCTAATTTCTACATTATAACCTACACCTTCAATTATATCAACAATTTCCAGCTCCCCCACTCCCACGTTTTTATCTTTACTTACCCATGCCGCCTTAAATCCAACCTCTCCATCTTTTCCTGTGTAAGTCATCATAACGTTAGGATCTGCCATTACCCATTTGCTATACTTTTCTTGATTTTTTAAAAATTTAATGTAATTAAATACTTCAAATTGTGGTTTATCAATTATAATAGAAGCAGAGATAGAATATTCTTTTTTCATGAATGCCGCAGCTATCAAGATTAAAGCAATAATTCCTGTAAAAATAAAAAGTATAATCTGCAACATACTATTGAATATTTTGTAATTTATGGTATGTAATATATGATGCCACCAAGAATGCCATGGCAATAAATGGAAGAATGGCAATTCCTACCAATCCATCTACAGCAATAATACTTGCGGCCGCAAAAATAAAATCAAATCCAAAACCTGCATAAGACCATTCCTTTAATCTGCTTGGAACTTTTGGAATAATTAACAAAAGTGAGCCTATCACCTTAAAAATATTCAGAATTGGCCCAAAATATTCTGGATAACCTAAATGCCTCATACCTTCTTTTGCCATTTCTGTATGACCAGTTAGTGCAGGCATAACCCCTTGAAACAAAAACAGGAAGCCTGTTGTTGACCAAAAAATAATTTTCTCTTTTTTCATATTTTGTTTAATTATAATTTTAAATGACTAATACTTCTTTATATCAAAAATAAATTATTATTTCAAATTTAATAATACGCTTAAATATTTTATTGTCAGTTCCAATTATTGTTTGCCTCGAAATATAATATACAATTCAATTTTTCATTCAAAAAGGATAAACCAATTCAATTTATAAACTAGCTCAATATTGTTTCAAAGCTTTAATCTTTGATAAGGAATAAATTTTCTTGGGTATAATATTATTAGAGTTATTCGTACAATTTAAAAAGAATCGGAAGTGTAAAATAAACTCTAATTGGTTCTCCATCTTCTTTTCCAGGATTCCATTTAGGCATCTTCTTTAAACCATTTAAGGCACTCTGATTTAAAATGTCAGGAGTATTTGAAACAACAGTTGCATCTCCAATACTTCCATCATAATCAACATAAAAACGAACTATAACTTTGCCCTCAATTTTACTGTCCTTTGCAGCCTTTGGATATACTATATGATAACTTAATGATTTCATCATTTCCTCTTCTCCACCTCTAAATTCGGGTGCTATTTCAAAAGGAAAATAATTAGTATCGTTACCATCTTGAGAATAACACAATCCAATTTTAAACTCACCCTTCCTATAGACCTCATTTCGTTTTATCATACCATTAGGATAATAAACCATAAAATTACCATGTATAGTATCATTCACATAATTTGTCTCCGTCCACAACTTATTCTTTTTATAAACCTTCCAAATACCACTTTTACAATTTTTTTTGAATGAACCTTCCGAGTATATCTTTCCAAACTCATCATAATACTTAAAATACCCATCCCTAAAATCTTTTTCAATGGAACTATAAGTACCAGTCATTTGAAGTGTTTTGCTTAAATAATAATCCTTTACATTGAATTTCCCATTAATTTTAGTTATCAGTCTATAAAAAGTAATGCTATCTTTAACTTTTGTAACCTTCCAATTTTGATTGTAAAAAATGGTATCTAATTTTTGTTGAGCCACAAGGATGATAGGCATTGATAATAATAAGTAAACAATAATTGCTTTTGTTCTAAATTTATTTTTAACTACCATTTGGCTTCATTTTTTTGCATTGAAACGCCTTCCTTGTTTTATAAATTTCTTGATACAATTATTATAACTTAAGCATTTTGATTTATTAAAGGGCCTCCACTAGTTCTACCATGTCATCATTTATGCTTGTTTGAATTGATTAAAAAAATTTATTAATAACCAAGCCCAACCCCAAATAATAAACCAAAACTATAGGTTAAGTTATTGTAATTAGGAGACATATTTATAGATATTCTACTATCTTTAGTTACCATTGGAATATTGTAGTCAGCACCAACATAAATATTAAAACCATGCCCTGAAGATGCTCCTAATTTTAAACCAAACGAATTGATATAATACTCGGAATAATAGGCTTCATTTATTCTTACTTTATCGTAATTATTTGAAATGTCACGATCGTTTTGATCATATATACCATTTACTCTCGAAAACAAACCCAAACTTGTTAGTTTGTAGTTTGATGAAATATAAGTACCTAAGGGCGACTCATCTAACTCATTGAAAAAGTACTTCGATTCTAACCCGTAGTATTTATAGTCATTAATAATAAAATCATATCTTATCTTAACATTTCCATCCATTACAACATTACTTTTATAATTACCATTGTATACATCTTCGCCATTTATTAAATAACCAAAATTAGCTGCAAGTACTATTTTATTTAAAAAACTTTGTTGGTAACCCATTTGATAGTTTAAAACCATAGCATCATTAACCGATGTCTGGAAATTATATCCAATAAATAACCCTGCACTCGATTGTGCAAAACTGTTACTTACAATCAACAAAAAAAATACAATCAGTTTATTTCTCATTTTGAATAATTTTTAATTTTTCAATAGCATCGTTTATAGGTATAGCAAATGCAATTCCTTCTTTGTCATATCTTTTTCTTGATACAATTCCAATTACTTCTGCATTTTGATTAATTAAAGGCCCACCACTATTTCCTGCATTTACACTGGCATCAGTTTGAATGTAAATATGTTCTTCTAACTTGCGCTTACCACTTACAATTCCTTTCGAAACAGTTTGTCCGAATGATAATTCCACTGGAGTTCCTATAGCAATCACCTCTTCGCCAATTTCTATTTTTTCGGAGTTACCTAATGACAAAGCGGTTAAATCTTTGGCTTCTATTTTCAATAATGCTAAATCGTATTCAGGATTAATTTTAACAACTTCAGCATTAAGGCTTAGTTTTTCATTGAGTTGTACCACCAAGTTTTGATTGTTTTCAATAACATGGTAGTTGGTAAGAATATAACCATCCGAAGAAATAATAAACCCACTTCCATGTCCTTCTTTGTGGGCAATTGTAACTACCGATTTTACCAATTGTTTAATTACAGGGGTTAAACCATTACTTAATATTGGAGCCTTTATTTTATCAATATTCGTTAGTAATGTCTTTGATTCATTTTGTAAGTTTTTACTTTTTAGTGCCGATACTTTTTCAAAAGTAATATCATCATTAAGTAAATTATACATTGATAAATTAATTAACGCATTTATAACTTTTCTTTTTTCGCTACTATTTACAATCAATGATACCTTGTCGTCAAAAATTGCTATGGTATCTTTTTCATTTTGAATAAAAATCCAATCAATTGAAATTTGAGAAGCATAAGCATATTGCGAACGATGTTTTATTTCCTTTAAATATATTTCTTTAATAATTGGTAATAGAGTTATGTTTGAATAATTAATTCCATATGAGGATTTATTTTTATTTTCTCCACATCGCTGACTTTCATACCTAGTACCTTCCATTTCACCACAAATATTTTCAGTATATTGACGGCTATCAATTGAATTTTTTTTGAAATAAATATCGGTTTTCATTTCTTTTCCAATCGTTTGTCCTTCTTTTACATTCCATAATACATTGTCAATATTAATTGCTACAGGCTTAGCATCCTTTTCTATAATTCGTTTTAAAGGAATCATAATTGAATCAAATTCGTATTTTTCTAAAGCACCAGTTGTAACATCAACTATACATGGAATACACAACAACATTGCATCTAAAAAAAGGTATCCTTGGTTGGCTTGAATTACTTCAATTTTTCGTTGAGCAGTTAAATAGTTTTCCTTTTCGATTAATAAATTCAGATTCTTTTTCTTTTTCTGTTCATTTATCAATAACGGAGTTTTACCAAATTCGTTTCTTCCATCACTGTTATAAACAGTTGCACCTTCTATATTAGAAGTAATATATACTCCTTTATTTATTTTTTTTCCTTCAAAAATAGTTGCACAATTGCTAAACAAAATGATAAATGAAAAAATGAAAATAGCTAGAATTTTGTTATTTACCATCACCGTCATTCTTGCTTTCTCCTTCAAAAGTTAAAAAACCGTATTGGTAATAACTTCCAAGTATTGATTTAACTAATATATTGTCACCTTCTAGTACAATGGTTTCTTTAGGAATAAAAATAGGGTCTTTTGATTTCAATTTTCTTTCTTTTCTACTTTTCATTACTATTTCGCGAGATAAGTTACCTTCATAATCAACTACTGCCATTGCTAATACAGCCTTATGTATGTTTGTCATACTTTTAACATCAATTTTCAAACGATTTTTGCTTTTCTTTTTTGAATTTTTGTTAAAATTGTCTTCATTGTCGTAATATAAAAATATCATTTTATCTTTTTCTACCGAAAGCAAATAAGACGAATAATAACCACCATCGTTTGTAGAATATTGTATTTTTGGTACAGTTACACTCCATCCAATTTTACCATCTTTATCTATATTAAATAAAATTATATCATTATAATAATAATGGTATGTATAAGTTGTTGTGCTTGTATTGCCATTTCGAGTTGTAGTTGAAGTAACATACATCACATAGTATTCAGCAACCATTACAAGTCCTCCATCATCTCTTCTTACTAATTGCCTAATATCATAATGGTTGGATATTTCTTTGTTTTTATCTACTTTACTTTCTTTCAAGTGGTCCAAAAGAAAATCTCTTTCAAATTCTTTAGTGTTTTCAATTTCCACTGTTTTAGAAGCCATGTCAATTCTTTGATAAAAAACACCAGATAATGTTCCAGTATTTTTATTGGCATAAAATCCAGTTATCAAAAGCTTCTTGTTCTCGTTATCTATGGTGTAAGAAATATCACTGATGTATTGACTCCCCAATGAAATGTCAAATTGCTCTAAACCATTTTTAGCCTTGTCATATAAAAAAATTACATAATTAAATTTTGGTTTACCTTTTTCAATATCCTTTTTGTTTAAATTGTTTTTTCCTAAAAGAACTACTTGCCCTTCGTTAGTAATTGAATAATTCGATATACTAAACTTTTTATCTTCTAAGTCAAATTCAAGTTCTTTCTCCCAAAGTTTCTTTAAATTGTTATCGTAAACTTTATAAGTTATAGACTCCTTTTTCTTTTTTTTATCTTCTGGATTATTAATGTATAGCATGACTTTAGATTCATCCTCGGATCTAATAAAGTTAAATGCATTAGCATTTTTTTCTTTTTTTGAAGCTATTTCTTCAAACTCTTCCCATTCACTTTCTTCCGATAAATCAGCATTAAATGTTTTCTTGTATATTTTATTTACATCTTTCTTCGAATTATATTTTGAAGCAAAAACATGGAGGTTATTATTTATAAAAAATCTATCTCCAGTGAACTTTAGTTTCTCCTTACCCATTTTGTAGTAGTATTCTCTTGTAGAAACTAATTCGTGTTTCATATCATATTTGTTAATTGTTTTTTCCCAATTACCAAAAATCCACCAACCATGTTTTGCTGAACCCGTAGAATAATAACCATTTTTATTACCTCCAATTGAACCGAAATCTTGAGTGTTCTTACTTTCTTGGATCGGTCCCCATTTAAATTTTGGCCTTTGAGCAATTAGGGTGTTTACCGCAATCAATAATAAACAACTTAGTAAATGTTTTTTCATGTATTTATCAAATTTTTCAAACATAATTAAATTTAATAATTTATAGCATTATTAAATTCAAACAAATATTGAACTGTTTTAAAATCAATTTTTATTTGAATATTATTGATGATTCAATTTATTTTCTACAATTATTTTCATAACATAATCAATCACAAAGCTTAAAACCAATCATTTAACTTTATCAATTAGCATTATTTTTATGTCTTATCATGCCTTTATTGGCTTCCTCAGACTGACCTAGTATTAAAATGTGGTGATACATAAATTTATTCAGAAAGGACAATAGATTGTTAACAAGGGTAGACTTTTTTTAAACTATTTTACAATACTCATCATAGATATAAAAAAAACGGCAATAGATTTTGCTTCAAAACAAAATATCTATTGCCGTTTTCCCAAAAGCTTTCGGGATTAGTCAATGGAAAAATAAACCTTTTTACAATCCCGCCAAACTTTGTTTCAAAACCTCAATTTTAGCCAAAGCATCATCTTTCTTTTGGCGTTCTTTTTCTACTAATTCGGGTTTTGCATTGGCTACAAACTTTTCGTTACTTAATTTTACATCTACACTTGCCATAAAGCCAACTAAGTACTCAATTTCTTTATTTATTTTTTCAGCTTCAGCTACAGCATCTATTTCAATATTTAACTTAACAAAAACTTGATCGGTAGAAACTGATAATGAAACACAATTTGGGGCTTCTTCATTGAATAATATACTCGAAACATTGGCCAATTTTTTAATTAAAAACTGGTAAGGTTCGTATAATTCAATTTGCGATGTTTTGATAACAATTTCAAATGCTTCCTTTGGACTGATACCTTTACTATTACGAAGCTCGCGTATTTTAGAAATAGTTTCAAATGTGTTTTGTAAAGACGTATAATTATACGTCTGTACAGTAGGATATGAAGCAATACAAATACTCTCTCCTCCTTTTCTTTCAGTTATTTCTTGCCAAATTTCCTCGGTAATAAACGGCATAAACGGATGTAAAACCAACATCAATTTTTCGAAGAAAATTACGGTTTGGTCATACGTGCTTTGGTTCAATGCTTCACCATAAACTGGTTTTATCATTTCTAAATACCATGCACAGTAATCGTCCCAAATCAGTTTGTAAATCATCATTAAGGCTTCGCTTAATTTATAATCTTTACATTTTTCTTCTATTTCAGCCAAAGCCAAATTAAATCTAGCTTCAAACCATTGTTCTGAAATTTTATTACTTGCCAATAAATCGGCTGCAAATTCAGTATCAAGTTTAATAGATAAACCTTTAACCAAACGGAATGCATTCCAAATTTTATTCGCAAAATTACGTCCTTGTTCCACTTGGCTTTCGTCAAACAAAATATCATTGCCCGCAGGGCTACAAATAAGCATTCCCATACGAACACCATCAGCACCATATTGTGCAATTAAATCCAAAGGATCAGGCGAATTACCCAACGATTTACTCATTTTTCTGCGTTGTTTATCACGTACAATTCCGGTATAATAAACGTTACTAAAAGGTTTTTGTCCCATCCATTCATAACCTGCCATAATCATTCTAGCAACCCAAAAAAACATAATTTCTGGTGCTGTAACTAAATCGTTAGTTGGGTAAAAATATTTAATATCTTCTTTGCCTTCTTCTTTAAAACCATCGAAAACACTGATTGGCCAAAGCCACGAACTGAACCAAGTGTCTAGTACATCTTCGTCTTGTTTTAAACTTTGAATGTTGGATGTTGGATGTTGAATTTTAAATTTCTCGATAGCTTCAACTTCAGTTTTAGCAACTACAAAATTTCCATCCTCGCTGTACCATGCAGGAATTTGTTGTCCCCACCAAAGCTGGCGACTGATACACCAATCTTTGATATTATCAATCCAATGCTTGTAAGTATTTTTCATGTTGGCAGGATGAAACTTAATTTCATCGTTCATTACCGCATCTAACACTTGAGGATTTTTAGCCAAAAACTTTTTCATATCAACCCACCACTGAAGCGTTAAACGAGGTTCAATAACAGCCCCAGTTCTTTCACTTGTTCCAACTTGGTTTTTATATTCTTCTATTTTTTCAATAAATCCTGCTTCTTCTAAATCAATGGCAATTTGCTTTCTAACTGCAAAACGATCTTTACCAATATAGCGTTCATCTTGCGCTTTTTCGTTTAAAAAACCTTCTTCCGTTAAAATATCAATTACTTCCAAGTTATATTTTTTACCTAATTCATAATCGTTCTTATCATGCGCTGGTGTAACTTTTAAACATCCTGTTCCAAAATCCATGGCCACATATTCATCAGCTATGATTTCAATTTCACGATTGATAAATGGAACTAATGCTTTTTTGCCAATTAAATGCTTAAAACGTTCATCGTTTGGGTTTACACAAATGGCTGCGTCAGCTAAAATAGTTTCAGGACGAGTGGTTGCTATTACAACAAATGTTGAATGTTGAATGTTGGATGTTGGATGATTCGAATTTAGAATTTCTGATTTAGAATTTTCAGTTAAATGGTATTTTATATAATAAAGTTTACTGTTTACATCTTTAAAAATAACTTCTTCATCGCTTAGAGCTGTTTTGCCTAGCGGATCCCAGTTTACCATTCTAAGTTCACGGTATATTAGGCCTTTGTTGTATAGGTCAATAAAAACATCAATAACGGCTTCACTTAAACTAGGTTCCATGGTAAATCGGGTTCTATCCCAATCGCAACTCGCGCCTAATTTTTTTAATTGTTCTAAAATAATTCCACCATATTTTTCTTTCCATTCCCAAGCATATTTCAAGAAATCTTCTCTACTTAAATCCGATTTTTTGATACCACGCTCACGCAACATTTGAACTACTTTGGCTTCCGTGGCAATACTCGCATGATCGGTTCCAGGTACCCAGCATGCGTTTTTACCTTGCATTCTTGCCCTGCGAGTCAATACATCTTGAATAGTATTATTTAACATATGCCCCATGTGTAATACGCCCGTAACATTTGGCGGAGGAATTACAATGCTATAAGGTTCACGTTCATCAGGTTTTGCATGAAAATATTTGTTGCTTAACCAGTAGCTATACCACTTATCTTCAATAGATTGTGGTGAATATGTTTTTGAAATTTCTTTTGTCATAAACTTTGGGAAGTTAAATATTGTAGAATAAAATAATGTAATTAATTACTGAAATGCACAATTTTTTCTGAACCACTCAGAACTATATACTAACAATCTTTTTACTACTTGTTAATTTTTTTTGAACCACATAGAAACATAGAAAACATAGATTTCATCTGTTTTATATTACTCATTTGATTTTTTAGCCCAATAGAAACATTGATTACTTAGCATTATTATTTTTACAATTCAGGTAGGTTTCTGTAAATTTCATTTACAAAAGTTTTCTGACCTTCTTTAAATATGTTCAACACATTAAAGTTTAAAATCAAACCTTTGGGTGCTTTAAGCAATTTCATGTATGTTAATAATTGTGCTTCATGTATTGGTAAGACGGATTCAATAGCTTTTAATTCAATCACAAAAATATCATCAATATATAAATCACAACGTAAACTTGTTTCAAGTTCAAAATCTTTATATTCAATTGGAATAATTGCCTCTGTTTTAAAGGGAATTTTTCTTAAAGTTAACTCATGAATTAAACACTGATGATAAACACTTTCTAATAATCCAGGCCCTAAAACTTTATGTACTTCAATGGCTGCTCCTATAATTTCATAGGTTAAATCATCAAGATACTTTTTAGAATATTTTTCGTAAATCATTTTTAATAGATAATTACATAGGATAAAAAACTGCAAAAAACTATGTGGTCTATGTTTCTATGTGGTTCAATTTTTTCTCTATAATTATATGATTTGAGTTTTTTATTGGATTTCATAATTAAAAAAAACCCCAATCCATTGCTGAATCAGGGCTTTCAATTTAACTATGAAAAAACTAACCTCTTTTTTCTTTAATTTTGGCAGCTTTACCAGTTAAAGCGCGTAAGTAGAACAAACGAGCCCTGCGAACTTTTCCGCGGCTGACCACCTCTATTTTGTCAATATTTAAGCTGTATAAAGGGAAAATACGTTCAACACCAACGCCATTAGAAATTTTACGAACTGTAAAAGTTTCTGCTATGCTAGCATTTCTGCGTTGTAAACAAACGCCTTGATATTGCTGAATACGCTCTTTAGCGCCTTCTCTAATTTTGTAATATACATTAATAGTGTCACCAGCTTTGAATGTAGGAAATGTTTTTCCTGTTGTAAATTCTGATTCAACTAATTTTATTGCTTCTGTAAAATTCATAACTATAATGGTCAAAAAATTGGACTGCGAAAGTACGACTATTTTATATAATTCCAAATATTTTTTAAAAGATTTAATATTTTTTTTCTTGCTTTCTCAACTATCAGTCTTTTAGTAAATTAGGTCTACGATGCTTGGTTCTTTCAATGGATTGCTCCATTTTCCATGCTTCAATTTTTGCTTGGTGTCCACTTAATAATATTTCAGGCACTGTCCAACCTTTATACTCAAATGGCTTAGTGTAAACAGGAGGGCTTATTAAGTTATCTTGAAAAGAATCACTTAAGGCTGATTGTGCATCATTCAAAACACCAGGAATTAACCTTACAATTGCATCAATAACAACTGCAGCAGCTAGTTCACCTCCGGTTAATACATAATTACCGATAGAAATTTCTTTAGTAACCAAGTATTCTCTTACACGTTCATCAATCCCTTTGTAATGCCCACAAAGAATTATTATATTTTTCAAACTAGATAATTTATTAGCCATGGGTTGGCAGAATTCTTCCCCATCTGGACTCATGTAAATTATCTCATCATAAATTCTTTCCTTTTTAAGTTTTTCAATACAATTATCAATTGGCTCAATCATCATTACCATGCCTGCTCCTCCTCCAAATGCATAATCATCAGCTTGTTTATGTTTTCCAAAACCAAAATCTCGCAAATTATGTAAGTGGATTTCAACCAAATTTCTTTGTTGAGCTCTTTTCATCATTGAGTGTTTAAATGATTCTTCAATTAGTGCTGGGTGTAAAGTAATTATATCAACGCGCATTGGCTGCAAATTAAAGATGTTATTTTTCGCAAAAAAAATTTATTATCGCATTGATGAAAAAAAATACACTACTAATATTTCTTTTAATTAATTCTACGTTGATTTTTGCTCAACGAGTTAAGTTGAAAAATACAATTAACTACAATGCTTTTGGAATGCAAGCATTACCCCACGACCAATTAATGGTTGGAGGAAATCACATATTTCATAAAAATTTAGGATTTGCCTTAAGTTATCGTTTTGGCATAAAAGATTTCTTATCTCCAAAACAAGATGGTACCCCTGGAAAACAAGAAGATTACCAATATGTTAAAGATAATAATTTATTTACAGAAAAGTATAGTAAAACCTATTCTTTCTTCATTGTACCATCACTTGCAATAGCAATTCGCCCTAAATGGCCGATTTACGGTGGTGTAGGAATAACCAGAAAACGTATTTACAGGGAATATTCGGAAAAAGGAACTGGTGATAAATTTTGGATTGAGGACAAGCGAGAAGATGAAATATTACCTACTTTTACTGTTGGAACATTTATTCCAATAACTGGCCGATTAATGTTAAATGTTGCTTATGATCATTTGCCTCAATCAGTATTTATAGGTTTTGCTATTAGAAGTTGGGACAGTTGGAATGAATTTAATTAAAAAAAAGTGAGGTAGTTTAAGCCTCACTTTTATTAAGTTATTTTTTTGTAGTTTTTTTCACAACCTTCTTGGCAGCTTTTTTTGCTACTTTTTTTACTGCTACTTTTTTAACCACTTTTTTGTTAGCAGCAGCTTTACTGCTAACTACAGGTATTTTAACTAGTTTAATGCATTCTTCAAAAGTCAAAGTATTTGCATCGCTACCTTTGGGTAACTTATAGTTATCTTTACCATAGGCCAAGTATGGCCCCCAACGTCCATTTAATAATTTTAAATTTTCGTCTTCTGCAAATACTTTTATTAATTTATTTGCATCCTTTACACGCTTTTCTTCAATTAATTCAATTGCTCTTTCGGCAGTTATTGAAAATACATCATCAGTTTTTGGAATGGTAGTAAAAACACTGTTGTGAACTATATATGGTCCAAACCTACCAATTGCAGCTTTCATGTCTTTATCTTCAAACTGACCAATTACACGAGGCAATTTAAATAAATCCAAAGCTTCTTCTAGTGTAATTGTTTCTATCAATTGTCCACTTCGCAAACTAGCATAACGAGGCTTTTCAGCATTTTCGTCATCACTATTTTCACCTATTTGAGCATAAGGACCATATTTACCTACCTTAACACTTACAGGCTTTCCGCTTTCAGTATCCACTCCTATTATTCTAACAGCATTTTGTCGTTCTGCATTTGCACTTGTTTCGGTAACTTCTTGATGAAAAGGAGTATAAAACTTCTGAATCATATTATTCCATACCAATTGTCCGCGTGCTATTTTATCAAATTCCTCTTCAACACTTGCTGTAAAACCATAATCCATAATGTTTTCAAAATGTTTAGCTAAAAAATCTGTAACTACCATTCCAATATCACTTGGAAATAGTTTTGATTTTTCGCTACCATATTTTTCTGATTTTACACTACGTGAAATATTATTATTTTCTAAAAAAAGAACAGTAAAATTTCTTTCTTTACCCTCTCTATCTTCCTTTACTACATAACCACGTTTTTGAACAGTTCCAATAGTTGGAGCGTATGTACTTGGTCTTCCAATTCCTAATTCTTCTAATTTTTTTACTAAACTTGCTTCCGTATATCTTGGGGCAGGGCGGCTAAATCGTTCTGTAGCATCAATATTTATTAAGTTTAAATTCTCCCCTACTTTTAAAGGAGGAAGCATTTTACTATTTTCATCATCGCCCTCATCGTCTGTACTTTCTAAATATACTTTTAAAAATCCATCGAATTTCAAAACTTCACCTGTTGCGGTAAAGGTTTCATTCATGGTTGATATAGAAACCGTTGCAATGGTTCTTTCTATTTGAGCTTTGCTCATTTGCGAAGCAATAGAACGCTTCCAAATTAAATCATATAAACGTTTTTCTTGTGCAGTGCCATCTATTTCAGTTTTCTCAAAATAGGTAGGACGAATTGCCTCGTGAGCCTCTTGTGCACTATCGCTTTTAGTAGTAAAATTTCTAGGATTTGAATATTTTGCACCATAACTATTTAAAATACTTTCCTTTGCATTTTGAATTGCGGTTTCACTTAAGTTCACAGAATCGGTACGCATGTATGTAATGAAACCATGTTCATATAGCTTTTGTGCTACACTCATGGTCATGGTAACTCCATAACCTAGTTTTCTACTTGCTTCTTGTTGCAAAGTAGAAGTGGTAAAAGGAGCAGCAGGACTTTTTTCTGCTGGTTTAACTTCTAAATTTTTAATACTAAAAATGGCATTTTTACATTTTTCTAGAAATGCCATTGCTTCAGCTTCTGTATCAAATCGTTTTGGCAGTTCGGCATCCATTTGTTTGCCACCAACATTAAATTTAGCAGTAATTTTAAAAGCAGAATTAGAATTAAAGTTATTGATTTCTCTTTCTCGTTCTACAATTAATTTAACAGCTACCGACTGAACCCTTCCTGCTGATAAACTTGGACGCACTTTTTTCCAAAGTACGGGACTCAACTCAAAGCCAACCAATCTATCTAGAACCCTACGGGCTTGTTGAGCGTCTACTAAATTTTTATCAATTAATCGTGGATTTTGAACAGCCTTTAAAATTGCTGGCTTGGTAATTTCATGGAATACAATACGTTTGGTCTTGTTTATATCTAAACCTAATACTTCGCTTAAATGCCAACTAATAGCTTCTCCCTCGCGGTCCTCATCGGATGCTAACCATACTGTTTCGGCAGCTTTTGATAATTTTTTCAATTCAGCTACAACAGCTTTTTTATCATCACTTACTTCGTAATGAGGCAAAAAATTATTTTTAATATCTATAGCATCATCCCCCTTTGCTAAATCTCTTATATGGCCATAACAGCTTTTTACAGTATAATTTTCACCTAAAAACTTTTCAATGGTTTTGGCTTTAGCTGGTGATTCTACAATTACTAAGTTTTTACTCATTTTTATTTAATGATATTATATAATATATAACAAATCGGGTGCAAAATTGATTTTTTATTTTAAAATACAAGCATACGCTCAAAACCTTATTAACATTTGTTTAAATATTTTCTTCCCAAAATAGCTAATCAGGCCAATAATTCGTTTCATTTTGGCACAAAAAACTAAACATAATAAAATCTAATACATTGATTATCAAATATATAAATTAAGGGCACGCAATTGGTAATACACTTTTAAAATTTACTGAACAAAATTTTAAACTAAAAAATCATGAAAACTACAATTGTATCAATCACAGCCATTATGGTATTTACCTTTTATGTTGCGTTAATAGCTATCGCAATGATTATTGAAATTGGAATGCTAACTTATATTTTCTTTCCCGCTATTTTAAGAAAACTTAAATCGAATGAAATAATTTCTCAAAATAATCCCCAATTGAGTTACAACTAAAAATTTTGTATTGAACGAGGAGCTTTAATCTTCTTTTTCTTAACAAGACCATTTTTGTCCAATTTTACTCTTCCATCAACTTGAGTAAAATCTGGACATTTTTTTTTGCTTTTACAACTAGTCATAAAAACACCGATTAGCATAATTGCTAAGATTCCTATTATTGATTTAAAATTATTACTGATTTTCATATTCAAAAAATTATCTTCTTCTTTTACGAGAACCGCTGTCCTTTTTATTTCCTCTTTCTTTCTCTTTTCTAAACCTATCTTGGTTTTTTCTAATTGATTTAAACATGGCTGTACTTTCCATTTCTAAATCAATCTGACGTTTAACCATGTCAGCACCAGCCACTGTTACTCTTATAATATCGCCCAATTGATATTTTTTTCGAGTAGAACGACCAATAATACATAAGTTTCTTTCATCAAATTCATAATAATCATCATGGATATTGGCCAGTTTAATTAAGCCTTCGCACTTATATTGAGTAATTTCAACATACATTCCCCAATCGGTTACTCCACTTATAATGCCATCAAAAGTTTGACCAACAAAATCTTTAATATATTCAACCTGTTTGTACTTAATACTTGCACGCTCAGCATCGGCAGCTTTTTGTTCCATGCTCGATGATTGCTTGCACATCATTTCATATTCTTCTTGATTGGCACTTTTGCCACCATTTAAATAATCGAACAATAAACGGTGCGCCATTAAATCAGGATATCTACGAATAGGTGAAGTAAAATGCGAATAATATTCGAAGGCCAATCCATAATGCCCTGATTTTTTGGTGCTGTAAATGGCTTTACTCATGGTTCTAATGGCTTGACTTTGCAATAGGTTTTGCTCAGGTTTACCTTCTACTTCTACCAATAAATTATTCAATGATTTAGAAACTTTGTTAGGATTATCAAGCAATACTTTGTAACCAAACCTAGCCGCAAAAGTGCTAAATAACTTCAGCTTATCTTCATTTGGACTTTCGTGTACACGATAAACGTAAGTAAATTTATTAGTGCCTTTACCCATTTTCGATACATATTCAGCCACTTTTTTGTTGGCTAAAAGCATAAATTCTTCTACCAATTTATGCGCATCTTTTCTCACCTTTACATAAATATCAATAGGCTTAAAGTTTTCATCCAACTTAAACTTTACCTCTTCGGTTTCAAAACTGATAGCTCCTTTGCTAAACCTTTCATCGCGCATAATTTTAGCTAAATTGTTTAGCTTAATTATTTCATTGGCATAATCGCCTTCGCCCGTTTCAATCCGTTCCTGAGCTTCTTCGTATGTAAAACGTCTATCGCTGTAAATTACAGTTTTTCCAAACCATTCGTCTAATATTTCAGCCTTATTGTTTATTTTAAATACAGCCGAAAAAGTGAGTTTTTCTTCATGCGGACGCAATGAACACAAACCATTAGATAATTTTTCGGGCAACATCGGAATGGTTCTATCAACCAAATAAACAGATGTTCCGCGTGTTAACGCTTCATTATCTAATGCCGATTTTGGCGTTACGTAATGCGATACATCAGCAATATGAACACCAATTTCGTAAATACCATTTCCAAGTTCTTTGTATGAAATAGCATCATCAAAATCTTTGGCATCCAATGGATCAATGGTAAATGTTAATGTTTTTCTAAAATCCTTACGTTTTTTTATTTCGTCAGCACTTATTTTATCACTAAACTTTGCAGCTTCTTTTTCAACAGCTTCAGGAAATTTACTTGAAAAACCAAACTCAGCTACAATGGCATTCATTTCAGTATTGTGGTCGCCTGGCCTTCCTAATATTTCAATAACTTTACCACTTGGGCTGTCATCGTGAGGCATCCAATGGGTAAGTTCAACAATTACTTTATCGCCATCTTTAGCTTTGCCTAAATCATTTTTTTGAATAAAAATATCGGCATACATGCGCTTATCATCGGCCACTAAAAAACCGTAATTGCTGCTTACCTGAATAGTGCCTACAAATTGTGTTCTAGCTCTATTTATAATTTCAACAATCTCACCGGTTGGCCTATCGTTATTTTTAGCTGAAAGCAGTTGCACTTTAACCAAATCGCCATGCAAAGCAGTGTTTAAATTTTCCTTTTGAACAAAAATATCTTTGCTATCATCGCCACGTTCCATATCGGTTGGCTTTACATAGGCAGCACCGCGTTGTGTTACATCTACTATTCCTTCTACAAAATTAGCTATAAACACAGCACCAAATTTACCCGGCTGTATTTCCTCTAACACCCCTGTTTTTACTAATTGTTTTATGGCAAGAATGACTGCATTTTTTTCTTCTGAACTCACTAAATCAAGTTTAGCAGCTATTTGTTTATAATTTAAAAGTCTACGTTGGTTTTTAGCAAATACTTGCTCCACCATGCGTTTAATTTTGGTTGATTGAGCCATTTTTATATTTAAAGATGCAATATAGGGTATTTATTTTAGTAAAATAAATTGTACAAAAATGGCCAATAAAATTAATTGAATAAAAAAAATTTAGATAACATAAAAAACATAAATTAAAATAATTGAGATAAAAATTCTATCCAACTTATTAATGAAAAAATCCTATTTAAACTAAAACTTAGGGCAAGTTAATTGATTATATTTTGAACTTAAATTATAAAACAAGGTAAAAGTATGATAAGTATATCCATTGTTAGGTATTTCAGATCTAATTAATAAATTACCTGTAATTTTATTTGAGCCACTTAGCGTAAAAGTATTTTCTTGATATAAACTAAATTTATTGGATATTCGGAAGCCAATGTTAAATCCAATCAATCCTGAAACTGTTGGAATTTGCTGCATAACTTTTAAGTTGGAAGATACTTTTAAATCACCTTTTCCTACACTACTAAATGGTTTTAAATCACCACTTTCAGGATTAACTGTAAAGAAAACTGATCTAAAATAAATAATTCCAGTTCCTAAAACTAAATTATAAGTAAATTTATCTTTTGATTTAAGGTCAATATTATTATTTAAACTGCGTTGATAAATCAGAGAAAACTCATCAATCTTTGCATTTAAAGCCAATCTATTATCTGATTTAAATGACCAAAGTTCAGTATTTAAAAATCTGACCCCTATTTCTTGTTTTTTATCAAAAGCAAAATAGGTTTGAAAATTATAACCCTTATTAATTTCACTTACACCAAAAGTATTTAATTTAAAACTATAATCCATTTGTGTGCCCCAATAAATACTTGAACCTAAACCAATCCCAATTCTTACATTATTTAATGTTTGACTGGTTAAGTTAGTAGAAACATAAATTAAAAATAAAAGTAAATAATATTTTCTTTGGGGGTGAAACATTGCTTTAATTTTTGACAATGATAGCAATAAAAAAGTGCCTTTCAAATAAAATATAAAAATAAACTATTGAAATAATTTTAACCACCAACTAAATAAAAAAAATAAACCTGAAACTTAAAACTTAGGGCAAAATATCCTACCTTTTTGGTTACCCCAACTTAAATATAATGATAAAGCATGGTATGTAAAACCATTATTTGGTATTTTAGATTTTAAACTCAAATTACCTGTAAATCTGTTATCCATGCTTAATGATAACGAATTTTCAACATAAAGTAAAAGTCTTGGGGCTAATTTAAAACCAAAATTTAAACCTATAATTCCTGAGATAGCCGGAACTTTATCTTTAATTAACAATGTTGAATTTGTTATTGGTTTATCGCCACCTCCAATACTGCTATAATATGTTAAGGTATTTGCTGAATTTATAGTGTAAAAAGCAGCTGAATAACTAAGAATACCTACTCCTGCAACTAAATTTATTGTTATTGGGCTATTATTAACTTGAATATTTTGATTTAAACTTCTTTGGTACATAAAAGCAAATTCCGTAAATTGATTATTAAGTGCAAGTTGGTTATTCGATTTAAATGACCATAACTCTGAATTTAAAATCCTAATTCCAAATTCATTTTTATTATCAATTGCTTTGTATATTTGAAAATTATAACCATTGTTTAGTTCACTTTTTCCTAGTGTGTTAGTGGCTATTTTAGTATCCATTTGTGTGCCCCAATAAATACTTTTCCCTATTCCGCCACCAACTCTAACTCCATCAAAAGTTTGAGAAAAAGTACATATACTAAAAAGTATAAGCACTATAAAAATTAATATTTTTTTTATAAAATGAAGCGACATTGAGATAAATTTAAATTTAACACGAATATATCAAAACAAAACCCCTTTTACAAATATTTGTAAAAGGGGTTTGAAACAGTATAATTAACAATAATACTAAAAGTTATACACCTTGAGCAGCAGTATCTTTTGATATTTTCTTTACTAATCCTTGTAAAACTGTACCAGGGCCACATTCGTAAAAGTTAGTTGCACCATCATTTACCATAGCTAAAACCGATTGAGTCCACTTAACGGGTGCAGTTAATTGTGCTACCAAATTGGTTTTAATTTCTTCTACATTGCTAACAGCTTTAGCTACATAATTTTGGTAAATGGGGCAAATTGGCTCGTTAAACTGTGTATTTAAAATGGCTTCAGCTAATTCTTGTCGAGCAGGTTCCATTAAAGGAGAGTGAAATGCACCACCTACTTGTAAAACCAATGCGCGTTTTGCTCCAGCAGCTTTTAATAATTCACAAGCTTTGTTAATTCCTCCAACCGAACCAGAAATTACTAATTGGCCAGGGCAATTATAATTTGCAGCTACCACTACATCATCAGTTATTGAAGCACAAATTTCTTCAACTTTAGCATCATCTAAACCTAAAACCGCAGCCATAGTTGATGGTTGCAATTCGCATGCTTTTTGCATGGCCATAGCTCTAGCATAAACCAAAAGCAAAGCATCGTCAAAATTTAATGTTTTATTAGCTACCAATGCCGAAAACTCGCCTAAACTGTGACCTGCAACCATATCAGGTTTAAAGCTTTCGCCTAAACTTAACGCTTTAATTACTGAATGTAAAAAAACCGCTGGCTGAGTTACTTTGGTTTGTTTTAAATCTTCGTCAGTTCCGTTAAACATTATATCAGTAATACGGAAGCCTAAAATTTCGTTAGCTCTTTCAAACAAAGCTTTTGCTTCATCATTGTTATCATATAAATCTTTGCCCATGCCTACAAATTGAGCACCTTGGCCGGGGAATACGTATGCGTTTTTCATGTTATAGTGGTTTTAAAGTAGAATATTATTCTCCGTAATATTCTACGTAGTTATTTTCAGTTTCGGTAAGTTTTATGTAATGAAGCGCTCCTTTTCCAAGCTTTTCTTCTAAAATATTCCAAATTTCAACAATGATATTTTCAATTGAAGGAATAATTCCTTTCATAAAATCTACATCTTCGTTTAAATTTCTATGGTCAATTTTTTCAATAATTTCTTCTTTAACTATTTTTTTCAATTGCTTTAAATCTATTACCATACCAGTTTCCAAACCAGCAATTCCCTTAACGGTAACAAACAATTCAAAATTATGTCCATGGTAATATTTGTTAGAACACTTGCCAAAAAAATCTTCATTTTCTTGTGGTGTCCAATTAGGATTATACAATTTATGAGCAGCGTTAAAACGCTCTCTACGAGTAATATATACTATTTTCTGTTTATCAGCCATTTAAACTTTTTTTAAAAAACTTGGCAAATATAGGTGTTATATATGTTGTTAAACAAATTTGTTGATTTTAAGATGAATTGATTAAGCAATTATCATATTGTTAGCTGAGTATTGTTCTAAAATTTTAAGTTTTAAGTGTAAATTAGTATTTTTATTGATTGGAATTATATTTAAAACTCCATTTTTTTCAATGTTTTAGCTTTCAATTGAGCAATTATAACAATTATTAATGTGGCCGTTCCTCCAAAAACAACTGAGGGTGCTATTCCTAATAAACGAGCAGCAACACCACTTTCAAAAGCGCCAATTTCATTTGAGCTTCCTATAAAAATTGTATTGATTGATGAAACACGTCCGCGCATATTATCAGGCACAAAAATTTGCATAATGGCACCTCTTATAATTACACTTATACTATCAAAGGCACCACTTAAAAATAGTAATATTAAACTTATGTAAAAATTAGTACTTAAACCAAAACCAATCATACAGCCACCAAAAGCTGCTACCACTATTATTAAAGTTTGTCCAGGATGTTTAAAACTACCATAAAACGAAAACGCTATCATGGTTAAACTAGCACCTAGCGCAGGGGCCGCACGTAAATATCCTAAACCTGTGGCACCTACATTCAATATTTCATCGGCAAAAGCAGGCAACAAAGCTACTGCACCACCAAATAATACTGAAAATAAATCGAGTGATAAAGCTCCTAAAATAATTTTATTATTAAATACATATTTTATGCCTTCGGCTAAGTTTAACCAAATAGATTGTTGCTTCATTTCTACTTGATGCTTGGTAACTTTAATTAAACTTAAAAAAGTAAAAGCTATTGTAAACAATACCACAATAACTAAAAAACTATTGGTAATACCAGCTAAATTATATAAAAACCCAGCACTTGCAGGCCCTGCAATTGAAGCAATTTGCCAAGTGGTGCTGTAAATAGTACTTCCTTTTACCAACTGCTCTTTACTTACCAACTGATTTAAAATTGACTGACCTGCAGGTGCATAAAATCCACGCCCCAAACCAATTAACATAATTAATAAATATATGGCATTTACTTGCAATGCGGTAGGAAAGGAAACAGAGGTAACCACTAATAATCCAATAGCACCTAGCAACATGGCTAACATACTAAATTGCATTATTTTTTTACGATTATGCTTATCAGCCACATGACCAGCAAACAATGCTATGCATATGGCAGGAACAGCCTCAGCTAAACCAATTAAACCTAATGCTAATACATCGTTTGTTAGTTTATAAATATGCCACCCAATTACTACCGCTACTATTTGATAAGCAAGCGTTAAAAAAAATCTTGTGAAAATAAAATTTCTGTAATTGCTTATTTGTAAAGGGTGTTTTTGTGTCATTTTAGATTTAATTATTCATTTTTATCCACTTCCAAATTTCTTTATAAGTGGGTTTTTTACCAAAGGTTAAAATTCCTATGCGGTAAATTCGTGATGCCAACCATACGGTGAACATAAAACCACAAATCATTAAAGCCATGGAAAGTGCTAACTCCCAAGTAGGCACTCCAAAAGGTAGCCTAATCATCATTACAACTGGAGATGTAAACGGAATAATAGATAACCAAAATGCCGCAGCTCCATTTGGTGCATTTAAAACCAATCCTTGCGCCAATGCAATAGAAAATACCAATGGCATGGTTACTGGCAACATAAATTGTTGTGTATCGGTTTCATTATCAACAGCGCTACCAATGGCTGCAAATAAAGCTCCATAAAACAAATATCCTGTAATGAAATAAAACACAAATACGCCTATTAAATACGGATAATTAAATGACATCAATCCATCTAAAAAAGCATTCCCGCTTATAGCTTTGGCAGGCATGGTATTAGGCATATTAGCAGCCACATTAGCCATTTCTTGCACTTTATCACCCATTAATAAATTACTAACTATTGGCATAGCTAATAAAATTAATGTTACCCAAATTATAAATTGAAGTAAGCCAACACTTGCTATTCCTAATATTTTTCCCATCATTAACTGAAATGGCCTAACCGAGGAAATGATAATTTCTACAATGCGGTTCGTTTTTTCTTCAATAATACCTTTCATTACCATTACACCATATAAAAATATAAATAAATAGATAAGTAATGCACCGCCCATTCCCAATGCTGTTGCTGCTCCTGAGTTACTTTTTTCTTCTAACTCATTTTCTAAATTTAATTTTACAGTACTTAATTTTACTTTAGTTTCATTTATTTTATCAATGATGCTTTGGTCTATTTTATAATTACTTAATTGTTCATTTTTAACATACTTTTCTATTTCATTTTCTATGTAATCAATTTGCGAAATACTTGGTTGATCAACCGCTAAAAACTTAATTCCAGTGGTATTATTTAAACCAAATGAATCTGGAATCTGTAATAAGGCATAATAGTTAGCGTTATTTTTTAAAAATTCAGCAGGTGAACTATTTGCTAATGTTCCATATTCAAAAGTAAATACTTTATTGTTGCTTAATTTATTGGCAATTAACCCACTATTATCATTTACGAATACAGTTTTCACCTCCTCATTTCCTGGACCATTTACCGTAAAATAAATAGTAATACCATAAAATAATACAATTAATAATGGTGAAAGTATGGTCATAATTAAGAAAGATTTTTTCTTAACTCGGGTTAAAAACTCACGTTTTAATATCAATAAAATTTTATTCATTACAAATCGATTAATATGCTACAAACATAATAACATGATGCTTAAAACTAACATTCAATTTTTACCGTTTGTAAAAAAAATAAAACGTAAAATAAGAAACATTGTTAAATAGTTTAAATTGCTAAAAATTAGTTTGTGTTGCTTAACAATGCAAAATAAACTTTTTGTTCGATATAATGTTCTTAATCAATCAAGGAAAAATAGGTTTTACTAAGATTTGAAAGAAAATTTACTAATAAACCATATTTTGTTATTTTTACAGCATGGAAAATGAGGAGTCGAAACCGCAACGTAGAGCAAGATACAAAGGTACTTATCCTAAGTCGTTTAAGGAAAAGTATAAAGAATTGCAGCCCGAAAAATATGCTGATGACATTCAAAAAGTAATATTAAAAGGAAATACGCCTGCAGGAACACATCGCTCCATTTGTGTGAATGAAATAATGGATTTTTTAGCAATAACTCCTGGACAAGTTGGTATGGATGCTACACTTGGTTATGGTGGACATAGCCTAGAAATTTTAAAACAATTAAACCATGAAGGTATACTTTATGCTACCGATGTAGATCCTTTTGAATTGCCTCGCACCAAGGAAAGATTGGCTTCGTTTGGTTTTGGCGAAACTGATTTACAAGTAAGAAAACTGAATTTTTCAAATATTGATTTAATAGCCATGGAGGCAGGTCCACTCAATTTTGTACTGGCCGATTTAGGGGTTTCCTCTATGCAAATTGATAATCCAGATAGAGGTTTTTCATTAAAAATTGAAGGACCATTGGATTTACGTTTAAATCCTAAAAGTGGGAAACCCGCTTCTGAATTGATAAAAACCTTAGACCAATACGAACTGGAAGAAATATTTATTGCCAATGCTGATGAACCTTATGCTGATTTAATAGCTGAAGCAATAGTAACTAGTTTAAAAAAGGGACGACATATTGAAACTACTGCGCAATTAAAAGATATAATAAAAGAGACATTAGAATTTTTGCCTAAAAATGATAGGGTAGAAAAAACGAAAAAGGCTTGTCAAAGATGCTTTCAAGCATTGCGTATAGAAGTTAACGATGAATTTGGTGTGTTGGATAAATTTTTAGAAAAACTACCTGAGGCATTGGCTCCAGGCGGAAAATTGGCTATCCTTTCTTTTCATTCAGGCGAGGATAGACGTGTAAAAAAAGCTTTCCAAGCATTTTATAGGCAAGGTATTTATAGTAGCGTGGCTCCAGAGCCAATTCGTCCATCTGCCCAAGAAATTTTTAGTAATCCTCGTGCTCGTTCAACCAAATTTCGCTGGGCTATTAAAGCATAATTTTTTCTATTTGTTATTTATAAATTTGTTTGGATACCTCTCGTTTTATTCCTTTTGACAATCCAATATTGGATAGTGATATTCCTGAAAAGTTTGTGTTGATGCTGCATAATACTCCACATAAATTATGCTTAATGGCCGCTAACCAGGTTCAGGATTATTTGTTAAAGCAAACCGATTGGGTGCATAATTTTGGACTGAATAATCATATAAACGGAAATGTTATTGGTAAAATGTTTGGCGTATTAGTTGTAAAAAACCAACAAAACGAAATTGGTTTTTTAGCTGCCTTTTCAGGTAAATTAGCCAATACAAATGATCATTCTTATTTTGTACCTCCAGTATTTGATAGTTTAGCTGAAAATAGTTTTTTAAACAAAGGAATGACTCAACTTTCAGCCATAATTGAGGAAATAAATGAATTAGAAACTCAGCAACAAATTATTAACCTGCCCCAAATAAGTGCACTTAAAATTAAGCGAAAAGAACACTCTATCAAACTACAACACTTGCTATTTGATAATTATATTTTTACCAATCAGCTTGCAAACAGCAAAAATACGCATGAAGTTTATAAAGATGCGCTGTATAAAAATCCGCCAGCAGGTGGTGGCGAATGTGCTACCCCCAAGTTATTACAATATGCTTTTAATAATAAAATGAAACCTTTGGCCGTAGCTGAATTTTGGTGGGGACATTCACCTAAATCTAACCATTGGAAGCACAAACAATATTATGCTTGTTGTAAAGAAAAATGTGAACCTATTTTAACCCACATGCTTATGGGTATTGAATTTGAATACAAATAGCTTATTTTGCTACAAATAATGATTTAAAATATGCAATCAGCGGAGCACTTTTTAAATAATATTATTCTAATATATTTGACAATTAAGAAATATTTGAATTTAAGATGAAAAGAAATTTACTAGGTTTACTTTTATTGGTTTTTGTTATGCAGTTGAAGGCACAAATGGTTGGCGATACCATAAAAGTTAAAACATTTCATTATGGAAGTGCAACTCGAGATACCTTTATTCAGTTTCCTTCTGGAGACTTAACTTACGAGAAAATAATTATGAAATACAATATGCGTTGTAAAAATGCATTGATTTCAAATAGTACTGATAGAAATTTAGGATGTGGAGAATGGGATTATAGCTGTAATACATATATAGTTGATTCTAATAAAGTTGAAGAAGTAACAGCTACTCAACCTAATTATGTTATTGCTAATTTTACAGGAACTAATTTTAAATATACCACCAAAATTCCTTACGATTACTACAATTATACCCAACAAAAGGTTAGTGTAAATAATATTACAACTGATA
Source organism: Bacteroidota bacterium (assembly GCA_013298895.1). Taxonomy (GTDB): domain Bacteria; phylum Bacteroidota; class Bacteroidia; order UKL13-3; family UKL13-3; genus JAAFJM01. The sequence goes on from JAAFJM010000012.1 coordinate 52,414, forward strand.
ATCAATATGAAGTGGCAACGGGTAATTTACCAATTGACTTTTTGTTAAAAGCCAATGAACGTTCAGGTAAGTCACAGATTTTATACCGTGCTTCGGAACTATTGATGGCTGGTTTAACTGCAGGTAATATTGATGGATTAACATTAAATGTAGGTAACAATGGAGGCAAAGCTAGTTTCTTAAAAATTAAAATTAAAGGAACTCAAGCCAATTTCCTAAACTCAAAAACACCGACTTTAACTGGATTTACAGAAGTTTTGAATCAAGATTATGAGTTTATAAATGGTTTAAATACCATTAGGTTTAAAACACCATTTGTATGGGATGGAGTTCAAAATTTAATAATTGAATATTCTTATTCTAATACAGTTCCAAGCAATCCAATTCAGTTTATTGGAACAAGCGATTCATTAACGGTTGGTTTATATGCAAATAATAATTATGCATTAGATTTAATGAACCAAGGCTTGGTTAAATTGGATGCCTCTAATTTTGCTGAATTAAGTAAAGAATTAACAATATCTTTTTGGGCGTTTGGCAATGCTAGTTCCATGCCAGTTACTACTTCCATTTTATATGGATATGCCACAAATTTAAACGAAAGACAATTAAACATTCATTTGCCACATTCTAGTAATAATGTGTATTTTGATTGTGGGTATGCAGCTGGAGGATATGATAGAATAAATAAAATTGCTACTGCTGAAGAACAAGGCGGTAAATGGAATCACTGGACGTTTACAAAAAATGCCACAACTGGAAATATGAAGATATTTTTAAATGGCGCATTGTGGTTTTCTGGAACAGGTAAAACCAAAGCCATTTCAATTTTGAATTTATTGTTAGGTAAAGATCAAGCCAATGGCAATAACTATAAAGGTAAAATTAACGAATTAGCAATATGGAAAAAAGAAATGCCAGACTCCTTAATTTTAGGTTGGATGAATAAGCCATTAAATTCTACTCATCCTTTATACAATCAGCTATTATCCTATTATCCTTTTAATGAAGGAACAGGTTTAAATGTGGTTAATAAAATAACAAACAATAATTTAATAGGCGAAAATTTAAAATGGACTTACGATAGAGGTGAAAATTTAAATCGTACTTTTTTTGAAACTAATTTGAGACCTAGTATTCAGTTTTTAAGAAGCAATTACTCATTGTCGGTGCAAAATGTGGTAGTAAAAGATTCTATTGCAAAAAACACTGCTACCATTCAAAAATACAGAATTACATCGAAAGCGGGTATCTTCCCTTTAGCTAGCGATGTGGTAATACTTGATACCACTTATACTAATTATTATGAAGCATCTAGTTCAAAAATATTTAATGGAGATAGCGGAACAGTTATAAGTAGTCTACCTATAGCTAGTGAAGGCGAATTTGTAATTTCAAATTTAAATTATATCAATAGATTTCCATTTTATAATGAAATCATGTCATTTGTTACTCCTTATGGTATTGGTTTAGATTTAGGAGTTAATGGTAAAAACTGGTATTTTGATGTAAGTGATTTTGCTCCTTTGTTAAAGGGAAATAAGCGCATACTAATGACTTTGGGAGGGCAAAATCAAGAACAAAATGATGTTGAGTTATGGTTCATTGTAGGTACCCCAGTTAGAAATGTATTGGAGTTTAATCAACTTTGGCAAGGAACCAACAGATTGGGAGCTGCAGTAATTGCTACCATTAACAATGATACTAAGTTTCCACCTATAAATGTTCCAATTTTAAATAATGGTAAATCATTTAAAATACGCTCATCAATAACTGGACATGGAGCAGAAGGTGAATTTGAAAGCAATGGAGGTCCTATTGATCACAAACTGAAAATTAACAATGTAGAAAAATTCAATTGGAGTATTTTACAAGAATGTGCCTCAAATCCAGTATTTCCTCAAGGCGGAACTTGGATTTATGACAGACAAGGTTGGTGTCCGGGTGAAAGTTCATTACTAAAAGAACACAATATTACTTCAATGGTTTCTCCAGGTACTACTGTTAATTTTGACTATAATACTTCATATCCAAGTAACTCAAACGGGGAATATAAATACCAAGTAGCACACCAATTAGTTACCTATGGCGAACCTAACTTTAATCTTGATGCGCGCATAATTGATGTTTTGAATCCAAGCGATAAAATTATCAATGCAAGAAATAATCCAGTATGTGCAATGCCTAATATTGTAGTTCAAAATACTGGTTCTACCAATATTACGAAGCTCGAAATTAGTTATTGGATAAATAATGCTACTTCTAAGCAAAGTTATACTTGGATAGGCAACCTAAGCTTTTTAGATACAGCATCTATTTCTTTGCCAATTGGTACTTTATGGAACAATGGCTTGCAAGCAAAAGACAATAAATTTTATACTCAAATATTAAAAGTAAATAATGTTGCTGATAATTACGTCAACAATAATTTGTATGAATCACCATTTAACAAACCAGAAGTAGTTACCAGTAATTTTATTATTGAGTTAAGAACAAATAATAAACCTTCGGAAAACTCATATAGCCTGCTTGATGAAAATGGTTTTTTAGTTGATTTTAAAGTTTTTGATAAACCAAATACCGTTTATTCAACAACCTATAATTTAGGTGGATGTTATACTTTAGTAGTTAATGATGATGGACATGATGGTCTTTCTTTCTGGGCTAATTCTGCTCAAGGTACAGGTTATGTTAGAGTTAAAAAATCTACAGGAGCAGTAATTAAAACTTTGCAGCCTGATTTTGGAAGTGGTATTGCTTACGGATTTACCACCAATTGGACCTTAAACAATGAAGAATATTCACTAGATAAAGTTATTAATTTGTATCCAAATCCGACCTCTGAAAAATTTATTTTGGAAGGTGAAGAGCTACAAAACTCCACTGTAAAGATTTATGATGTGATTGGTAAAAACTATACTCTACCAAATAGTTTTTATAAAAATACCATAGAGTTTAACAGTTCGTCTTTACCTAAAGGAGTTTATTTTGTAGAGATAGTTAAAGGTGAATATAAAACTGTAAAATCACTTGTTATCCAATAAACAATGCCCATTGCGACATTTTTAAAAGGCTGTGAATAAAATTCATAGCCTTTTTTTTGTTAATACTTTTGTTATCAACAGATTAAATCTAACAAAAATGTTCTATTTTATATAATTATTGCCTTATTTTGTAAATCCTTATAAGTTTATTATCATGAAAATAATTCAATTAAAATTTATTTTAGAACAACTTACCTTTGATTTAATTGGAAAAGATTCCTACAGAGGTGTTACCTTAACTTATGCTTGGTTAGCTAATCAATTCGGGCACATGGCTTTAGGATTTATTCCTACTGTTTTAATTTACCAAATTGTAAAGCAATATTCAAAATCTAATAATTTGAATATGATAATTGCTACTTGTGTTACCACATTTTGGTTTTCGTTTGAAATTTATAATGTGGTAAATCCAATTTTTTTTAAAAATACCCAAGCCTATAATTTTAAACCCGATTTGTACAATGTTATTTTTGATACCTTAACCGATATTTGTTTTTTTGCAATTGGGGCCTTTTTAGCAGGGTTAACTATTAGGTTAAATCAATCTCTGATTATTGTAAATGCCCTACTTTTGCTAACTGTAATTTATCCTTCTTATTATTGGTACACCACAAAAATGTATCAGCAAGAGGCCAAATTTCCATTTCAATTAAGACTTAGCCAATGGAAAACTAATCTTGATGAAAACAGTAAAACTGTGATAAATAATTTTGTAAATAACACTAATAAAGGACATCACTTATTGGTGTTTGGAAATTACAAAAGTGGCAAAACTAGCTTAAGCGTAGCTATTGCTAACGAACAATCCATAAAACATAAAAAATCGCTTTATACCTCGGCTACTAAATTTTATAATTTACTTTATGAACCAAATCCAACAGAAAATGATTTAAAAATAAATAACTTATGGGGATGGAGAAACACTGACTATTTGATCATTGACGATATCAATCCAAGCATTAAAATAAACGGAGTGTATGTGGAGCCACACACTTTTTTTAATTTATTAAACAATAACCAATTTGGAAAAGAAAATTTAAATGCACTTCAAAATACCAATATCATTTGGGTGTTAGGTGAAAATAATAGTGATTGTTGCGATTGGGAACAATTACTTATTTCATTAGGTATACCAAAAGAAAAGATTTCTCAACTGATGTTATCGTAAATCCAAAATAATTAAGCTATTTAGTAATTTATAAAAGACTCTCCTATTTGTTAGCCAAACCTATTTTGTCTCTACAAATAAACTTTCTTGTTTTTCAAAATCGTATAAGGTGGTTCTACGTAAACGATAGTAACTTAACCAATAATCCTTTAGAGTTCTATAATATTCATTTCTTGCCAAATCCTTTTCTGTTTGAGCAATATTTAAATTGGTATTATCTATTTTACCAATAAAATACCTATTCTTAGCCACTTCATAACGTTTTTGAGCTATGGTATCGGCTTTAGCACTTATACTAACACGTTGTTTTAATTGTTTGTACTGCATAACCAAAAAAACTACATCTTGCTCTAAATTTAAATATGCCAATTGTAACTGTGCGTCTTTGGCTTTAAATTGGTATTTAGCTTCTTTATAATCATTTCTAAACCTTCCCCAATTCATTAAAGGTAAGTTTAAGCCTAAACTAACACGTTGTTGTTCTGCTGGATTTTTATAACTGTTTTCAAAATTACTTGCTGTTTGACTTAAACCATAAGTTGCATTTAATTCGGCATTGGGTAGCTGATTTAATCTGGCCCTTCTCAAGTTGGCTTCAATTTGTTTTTGTTCAATATTAATTTGAACAAAATCACTTCTACTTTTAACAGCATTACTCACTGCTTTTTCAATATCTGGCTCAAAAAATGGTAAATGGGTTTCAGGGTCTAAAACAAATTCAGCGTTTTTAGGTAAGCCCAAAATTATTCTTAATTGATTCATACTTTGGTAATAGTTTAATTTAGCTTGATCCAAACTATTTTGTGCATTCATCAACCGTAATTCCGTTTGTAATAAATCATCTTCACCAATCTTTCCAAGATTATAGCGTCCTTTAGCCATTCGTAGTAATGTATCATTTACACTTAAATTAAATTCGGCTAGTTTTAATTCAGCTTCTGCATTTACAGCATCAAAATAAGTTTGGGTAATTTGAATTGATAAATCTTCTGATCGCTCAGCATATAATCTTGAATTTTGTTTAAATCTTAATTTAGCTAATTGCCATTGGAATTTTAATTCATTAAACCTTAACAAGGGTTGGCTTATGGATACTATTAAAGGAGATGCTTGCCAATTAGTTAAACCATTTTGCGATAGTAAATCAAATCTTGTTAAAGCTGAAGAAATAGAAACTACGCCTCCTGTGGCCATCAAATTTTGCTGTAAGTTTATACTGCCAAACGACAAAGCTTGTGTTCTTTCCACAAACTTTATGGTACCATCAGGCTGCATTACTTGACCCAAACTTCTATCTAATCCTGGTGCATTCACATAAGCATTAAATAGTGGCAACCTATTAGCCGATGAAGATTTATAATTTACTTGTGCTGCATAAAACAAATTTAAATTTATACTTGCTTGTAAACTTTTGTCTTTAGCCATTTGTACAGCTTGAAGCAAACTTAATTTTACTTGAGCATTTGCACAAAGAGGTAATAATACTATTAAATAAACGCTAAACTTAAATTTGCTCATATTTGTATTCCTGTTTTTTATTTGATAGTTAAATTCAATTATAACTGGCATAAATAATTAACCTTAATAGTTGACTTCAAAGGTGAGCAATAAACAAAAACTTTTACTTAAAATGATTAAATAAAAAATTAATATGACAAACTAAATAAAAATTAACAACATAAATATTATCAAAATATTACTCAAACTGAATGATTGGAATAATTATATTTGTTGCAGTACCATAAAATTTTAAAAATATGTTTGGAAAATTAAACGAAGCAAAACAAAAAGCTGATGAAATGAAACAAAAGCTTGAGGCTATAAGTGTAGAAGGAACTGCACAAGGTATAAGCATAGTAGCCAATGGCAATAAAAAAATAACTTCCATAAATATTGATTCAACATTATTAAAATCTGAAAATAAAGAACAAATAGAGGAACTACTTTTAATTGCCATAGAAAGAGCCATGGAGCAAGCTGAAAATATTGCTGCAGCCGAAATGCGCGCAATGATGGGCGGAATGCTACCTGGTTTAGGAAATTTATTTGGTAACTAATTATACCTGTTATCCGTTTCAAAAAGATATTAATAAAGAATAGATTCCAAAATTTGCATCGCTTAAAATTCAATTATTTAGTTTTTATTTTTTTTGTTGGGCTATTAAATACTAAAGCCCAACAAACCAAGCTATATATAAAAGGCTTTGTGGTTGGAGCAGATACAACAGCCCCTATTCCATTAGCTAATATTCATAATATTACATCTCAAACACGCTATATTACAAACAGATATGGTGCCTTTGGAATTACGGTATCAATTACAGACACTATTGAGTTTTCAGTAATTGGATACAAAACCTACACTTTAATTTGTAAAGATTATACCAAGCAGGGCGATGTACCTATTATAGTTAAACTAAAACGCAACTATATAAAACTAAAGGAAGTTACTATTTCAAGTCAAAAACGAAAACAAGATAGCATGGCAAGAGCAGCTGCCAAACGATTGAGAACAGATCCTTTATTAAATAATTTTAGCACTTCAATTTCTATTTATAATGCTTCCCAAGGTGGAATTTTAAGTAGTATTTTAGCTAGTGGAAATAAAAAAATTCAAGAATATGAACACTTGATGCGTTTAATTGAAATTTACCAAGAACAAAATCAAGTGAGTGAAAAATATAATGTTGAACTGGTAATGCGAACTACTCAACTCAATGAATTACAAGCAAAGGAATTAATGAAATACTGTGAAATTCCCAATTATTTTGTACTCAATTCCAATGAGTACGATATCATTTTAGCAATTAAGAATTGCTACAAAGAGTGGAAGAATATTAAACGTTGATAAGAATTTACTTTTTATCTATTTGCTTAATTAATACTGTATTTGCTGTTTTTATTTTTAAAATATAAAGCCCTTTTTTTAGTTTAAAGGTTTTATTCAAACAAAACCTGTTTACATTTAATTCTACTCTTTCTGTTTGCTTTATCAATGATTTTCCATCCATTGAAGTAATTAAAATTTGGATTTTTTGCTTTGCATTAGAATGAATACAAACATGAAAATTTTTATCCTCCAGTTCAGTTACATCAATAATTGTATCTTGTTTATAATTTTCTAGTAATTGATAAGTTAATAAAAAATTGGGTGTTCCATATCCAATGTATTTATTGGGATTATTATAATTATTTGAACCTAGGGCAATCATTTGTTTGATATTAAAATTACTTACATTAGGAAAAGCTTGCATTAAACACGCCACACCACCTGCTATTATTGGAGTAGCGTATGAAGTACCATTTCCTTTAACTATTTTAGCATCTTTCGATACAAAATCTACCAATTCTCCAATGGTCACTATTTGCGGTCGGAACTTATTTCGTTTTGAAATACCTATTGAACTAAAAATAGAATTCTTATAAAAAAAATTACAAGAGCCAACTGACAAAACACTATCAGCATCAGCAGGTGTGGTAATGGTTTCCCAAATTTTATTTCCTTCATTACCGGCACTTACTATTACTAAAATTCCATTTTTAGAGGCAAGATTAACCACTTTAGCAATAGTGGTTTTATCACCTGAAAACTCTTTAACTTTATGGTTAAATAATTTATCGTCAAACTCAGAATAACCCAATGATGATATGATGATGGAAACACCGATACTATCTGCAACTTCAGCTGCTTTAGCCCAATTGTATTCTTCAATAGGATATTCAAAATTTGAATTTTCAGTACTAAATAAATAATAATTAGAATTGGGAGCAGTACCTACAAATTTATAGGGAACACTGGCTGCCATTATACTTAATACATTTAGTCCATGGTCATCAGTTTCGCCTGCCAACTCATTTTCATCTTCACCATTTAAATTATACGTTCCTTTAATTTTATTACTGTTAAAATAGTTTACTTTATTGAAATTATTGAATCCTGCATCAAATACAGCAATGTTAATATCATTACCTTTAAAGTTTAATTCATGGAGTTTATCAATATTATTGAATAAAATTTGATCGGTAGCTTTGCCATAATACAAATTGGAATCAATTATTTCTTTATTATCAAACCTTTGCTCTAAGGCATTTATCCTTTCATTCAAATCAATCGGTTTGTCTTTGACAACTGAATTTTCTATACCAATTTGTTTGATTTCATTAACAAAGTCAAATTTTGAAATATTTTTTATGATTTCATCATCAGCCTTCACTACCAAGCCATTTAACCAATTAAGTTGGTATTGGTATGAAATAATAAATGGTGAAACTAACTTGATATAAGCTGTATCTACAGGTAAATCATTAAAATTTAAGGGTGGCAGGTTTAGTTTAAGCCTACGTTTAATACTTGCCTTAGTTAGGTAGTTTATTGGATTGAGTTTCGAAAAATTGGAGGTGTCTTTTTTATTAAATGAAATAAAGTAATATTTATTTTGTGCTTCTGCAGTAACAACACTACAAACCAAAATAATACACAGAAAAAAATTTCTAGTAATGTTCTTCAAGGTAAATGTTTTAAAAATTATCTAGTTCTAGCTCTAATCCGTCATAAGCTAATTGAATATTGGATGGCAGTTCTGAATTTACATCATCATGTAACCCTAATTGATGACTGATATGGGTAAAATAAGCTTGCTTAGGTTTTAATTCAATGCATAATTCAATGGCTTCAGCTAATGTAAAATGTGATATATGACTTTCGCGCCTCAATGCATTTAATACCAAAACATCACAGCCTTTTATTTTTTCTTTAACATCATCGTCAATTTTGTTTGCATCAGTTATGTAAACAAAATTATCAATCTTAAAACCTAAAACTGGCATTTTATGATGCCATACCCTTAAAGGCATTATGGTTTTACCTAATAATTCGAAAGCCATTTCAGAAATAATGTGCATTTCCATTTCGGGTACACCGGGATATTTGGGTTCTTCAAAAGCATAATAAAACTCTTTCCTGATGGCTTTATCCACTTGCTTTTCGCAGTAAATATCTATGGGTTTTTTCATGATAAAATTAAATGCTCTTATATCATCTAAACCCGCTAAATGGTCACGGTGAGCATGAGTATACAAAATTGCGTCACAAGATGATATGCCGCAAGTAAGCATTTGTTGCCTAAAATCTGGCCCAGTATCTACTACAATATTTTTATCCTTGTACTGAATAAGAATTGACGAACGTAAACGTTTATCTTTGGGGTTGGTAGATGCACAAACTTGACACTTACAAGCTATAATAGGTACTCCTTGCGAGGTGCCTGTGCCAAGAAAAGTAACTTTCATTTTTTACACAATACTTAATGACATATCAGAACCCAAAAGTAATAGGATAATGCCACCTACAATAATTCTGTACCAACCAAAAAGCCTAAAACCGTGTTTATTTAAAAAAGTGATAAAACCTTTAATAGCTACCATAGCTACCACAAAAGCAACGAAATTACCAATTGCTAGTAAAAAAATTCTATCATTGTCAAAAAACTCTAAACCTTTGTCTTTATAAATATCTAAAACCTTTTTCGCTGTAGCACCAAACATGGTAGGAACTGCTAAAAAAAACGAATATTCAGCAGCAGCTTTGCGAGTTAATTTTTGTTGCAAACCTCCAATAATAGTTGCAGCACTTCTTGATACACCCGGAATCATAGCTATACATTGGTATAATCCTATAATAAATGCATTTTGATTGTTAACTTCAGTTTTTAAATGCTCATCGTCTTCTTTAAAAAATCTATCAATAAATAGCAATAACATACCACCTAACAATAACATTACTGCCACTGTACCTGGACTTTCTAAAAGTTCATCAATTTTATCGCTAAACAAAATCCCTAACACAGCAGCAGGAATAAATGAAATTAATAGTTTTAAGTAAAAATCGACCGATTTGAAAAAACGTTTGAAATACAAAACAACTACAGCCAAAATAGCTCCAAGTTGAATATTAATGGTGAAAAATTTAACAAAATCATTTGGTTCAATACCTAAAATAGATGTTGTTAAAATCATGTGTCCAGTACTAGAAACCGGTAAATATTCGGTTAAACCTTCCACTATGGCAATAATTATTGCTTGTAAAATCGTCATGTTAACTGCTTGTAAATATTATAATTACACCTTACGAAAGGTGTAATATTATTTTTATAAAAAAAAGTAATAAAAGCTTTTTTTGAGAAATTAATTAATCCTTTTTCGATTTCATTATTGCAAAGATTTCAATAATAAAACCTGATAAAATCAATATTGGTGCAACAGTAACTTTGGTAGCATCTTCCAATATATTTTCTTTTCCAGCCATTAAAGTAAAACCTAAAATAATTACCAAAACACCTGCTAGCATTAATATGTAATTTTCTTTTCCAAAAATAAAATCTTCAGTTGGTGCTTGGCTTGCTTTTTCAGCAGTTTTTTTTGCGTTTGAAATTTTTTCGCTCATCGTTATCTTCTAATAAATTTTATCAATATTAAATATTTTTTATCAAAAATACCTAGTATAAATCTTCAATTTTTGTTTTTAAGTATTTATTAGTACTAAACCAGCTGCTTACCATACTAACAATTATGCCCGCAAGTATAAGAATTACAAACAAAACCGTAAAACTTTGGGTGTTATATAAATATTGTATTTGTGGAAAATAAGTAGGTAAAATATTTAGTACCATTAGTAATAATGCCACTGCTAAAACGCCACCATATAAACCATTAAAAAAACTTCTGCTAATAAAAGGTTTTATAATAAACCAATGAGTTGCCCCTACTAATTGCATACTTTTTATGGAAAACCTGCGTGCATATAAATTTAAACGTATGTTACTATTTATCAAAACCATAGCAATAACTATAAAAATAGCTGCCAAAGCCACTAAGATAAAACTTAGTGAACCTAGATTGGTTCCAACATTTCCAAAAATAATTTCATTGTATTTTACTTCGGCTACTTTGGGCATTAATTGCAAAACATTTTTAAAATTTTGCATGCTTTCGCTGTTAACACTTTCGGCTTTTAAAGTAACTTCAATTGAAGCTGGCAAAGGATTATAACCTGCAAATTCCACTATGTCCTGTCCCATTTCTTTAGAAAGTTCCATAGCAGCAACATCCTTGCTAATAAATTTGGTTTCTTTAACAGAAGGCATTTTTTTAATCGCAGCCAAATTTGCATCTGTCTCCGTTTGATTGATATCATCTGCCAAGTAAACGTTTACCAAAACATTTTCTTTAATGATGGTATTAAGTTGCGATGATTGAATATAAATTAATCCAAACAAACCTAACATAAGCAGCACCATGGCTATGCTAACTATTGACGATAAGTAAGATATGCGTTTTCTGCGGTTAACTTTTTTTAGTTGAGTATCCAATTTTAGTAAAAAATTTAATACCACGAAAATAATTGATAAATAAGAGCATGGAACTAATTTAATCCACAGTTTTGTTTATGGTGTTGTTAATTCTATTTTTGGCAACAGAAATTTAAAGATAGTTGAACCTGTGAAATAGAATGAGATTGCTTCGTACCTCGCAATGACGTGTTGTTTTATGTGTTATTGCGAGGTATGAAATAATCTAACTTTAAATCAATTGAATGTGGCTTTAGCCCATTCTTTATAATAAAAATGCCTATTTGAATTGCCCTCATTTTTAAATGAAGGGCGCAAGAAAAAAAGAAAAACAACAAAGAATGAAAGAATATAATTTTACAGAAATTGAAAAAAATTGGCAGCAATTTTGGGCCGAAAACAATATTTATAAAGTAACGGAAGATAGCACCAAACCTAAGTTTTATGTGCTTGATATGTTTCCATACCCAAGTGGAGCAGGCTTACATGTGGGTCATCCGCTTGGTTATATTGCTAGCGATATTTACTCGCGCTACAAAACTTTAAAAGGCTTTAATGTATTGCACCCAATGGGTTACGATAGTTTTGGTTTACCTGCTGAACAATATGCTATTCAAACTGGTCAGCACCCAGCTATAACCACAGAAGAAAATATTAACAGATACCGCGAGCAATTAGGAAAACTTGGTTTTTGCTACGATTGGGATAGAGAAGTGCGTACTTCTAATCCTGATTATTACAAATGGACACAATGGATTTTTATTCAATTGTTCAATTCTTGGTATAACCCCAAAACCGATAAAGCCGAAAATATTGAAACCTTAATAAAAATATTTGAATCAGAAGGTTTTCAAGGAGTAGACGATAAAATTTTAACAGGCGGAATTGAACTTGATTTTGGTGCTTTTACTGCTGAACAATGGAAGGGTTTTAATGAAGAAACACAACAAAAAATATTGTTGGGTTTTAGAATAGCTTTTTTAAGTGAAGCATATGTAAACTGGTGCCCAGCTTTGGGAACAGTTTTAAGTAACGATGAAATTAAAGATGGTGTTAGCGAGCGCGGTGGTCACCCTGTAGAACGTAAGTTAATGAAACAATGGAGTATGCGCATTACTGCTTATGCCGAGCGTTTGTTAACTGGTTTAGATAATTTGGATTGGACCGAAAGTTTAAAAGAAGCACAGCGTAATTGGATAGGAAAATCGCAAGGTGCTAGCATCCATTTTAAAGTTCAAGATAGTAATTTAGACATTGAGGTTTTTACCACAAGACCTGACACTATTTTTGGTATAAGTTATTTGGCCATTGCACCAGAACATGATATGCTTGGTGATATAGTTGATGCAGACCATGAAAGCAATGTAATGGCTTATGTAGAAATGGCTAAAAACCGCAGCGAGCGCGATAGACAAGCCGATGTAAAACGTATTTCGGGTGAGTTTACTGGTGCTTATGCAATCCATCCATTTACAGGACAAGAAATTCCAATTTGGGTGGCAGATTATGTGTTGGTTGGTTATGGAACCGGAGCTGTAATGGCTGTTCCAGCGCACGATACCAGAGATTTTGCATTTGCCAAACATTTTAATTTACCAATAACTCAGGTTATTAAACCTAATAATGGCGATTTTGATATCAATGAAAATGCATACGATGCCAAAGAAGGCATCTTGTTTAACTCGCAGTTTCTAGATGGATTAGAAGTAAAAAAGGCCATTAAACGTGCCATTCACGAAATTGAAAGCCGAGGTTTTGGAAAAGGAAAAACCAATTACCGCTTGCGCGATGCCATTTTTGGTCGCCAACGTTATTGGGGAGAGCCTATTCCGGTTTATTATAAAAACAATATTCCGTATGTGTTAAACTACGATGAGTTGCCTTTGGAATTGCCGAAAATTGATAAATTTTTACCAACCGAAACAGGCGAACCACCTTTGGGCAGAGCTAAGAATTGGAAGTACAAAGGCGAGTATGAATACGAACTTTCAACCATGCCAGGATGGGCAGGAAGCAGTTGGTATTTTTTACGTTATATGGATAATAAAAATAACAGCGAGTTTGTAAGCAAACAAGCTGCTGATTATTGGCAACAAGTAGATTTATATTTGGGCGGAAGCGAACATGCTACAGGCCATTTATTATACGTGCGTTTTTGGACTAAAATTTTATACGATTTAGGCTTAATTCCTTGCGATGAACCAGCTAAAAAGTTGATTAATCAAGGGATGATAACGGGTGTTAGTGAAAAGATTTATAGACTTAGTGTAAAGGAAAACTCTAATGAATTTTTACCAACAATAATAATAAGAGATTATGATTCAATGCTATCTAGCGATTTTTATGAAGTTTTTGTAAGTGCTGATTTTATTGATGAATATTATGACTTCACTAAATTTGAAGGGCGAAAAAGTCTATTAAATGTACCTATTCAATATGTAAAAAATAATATTTTAGATATTGAAAAATATTTCACACAACATTATATAGCAGAAAAAAACACAATCAGAATTTTCTGTAAAAATGGATATTGGGAATATGACATATCAAATAAAAACTTTGATTTTGTTAAATATCTTAATATTGAAAATGAAGAAGTATCAAAAGATGTAAAAACAGTTTCTGAAGTTGAAAAAATGTCAAAATCAAAATACAATGTGGTAACTCCTGATGATATTGTAGCGGATTATGGTGCTGATACTTTGCGTTTGTATGAAATGTTTTTAGGTCCATTGGAACAAAGCAAACCTTGGAATACCAATGGAATTGAAGGTGTTCACAGGTTCTTAAAAAAATTATGGCGTTTGTTTTTTGATGCAGAAGGAAACTTAATTGTTAACCAAACTGAACCAACCAAAGCCGAGCTAAAAGCATTGCACAAAACCATTAAAAAAGTAACTGACGATATTGAAAACTTTTCGTTTAATACTTCGGTAAGTAACTTTATGATTTGTGTAAACGAACTAACCGATTTAAAATGCAGCAAACAAGCCATTTTACAAGAGTTATTGGTTATTCTATCGCCTTATGCACCACATATAGCTGAAGAATTGTGGCATAAGTTAGGTAATAAAGAAAGCATTACCAAAGCTACTTTCCCAACCTTCAACGCTGATTATTTGGTGGAAGACGAGTTCAGTTATCCAATATCAATAAATGGTAAACACCGCACCAATTTAACCTTTAGCATGCAAGCCACTGCCCAAGAAATAGAAACTGCTGTATTAGCTGACGAATTGGTGCAAAAATGGCTAGAAGGTAAAACACCTAAAAAAGTAATTTTTGTAAAAGGAAAAATTGTAAACTTAGTTTTATAAATAAAGGCAAATAAAATTTGCCTTTATTTATTTCATTATTATAAATTAGGTTTTCTACAATGAAAAAATAATTTTTCACCTGCATTATTTTGGGTAAAAAACAAATAGTCGTCTCCTCCATCTTTAATTTTAAATTGTTTGGCTATTTCGGCTTCATTAATTGGAAAATTTCTCCTACTTATATTTGCCTTAGTTATTTTATTTTCCTTTAAATAATTGGTTAAATACGACTTACTAAAAACATTTGTGTATGATATTTTAAAAGTTCGTCCCATAAAATTTGTTGGCATAATTTGGCCCACAAAAAAGTGGGAATTATCTGCTAACATTTTTAAACCTAAACTTTCAGCATAATTAGCACTTAGATTAGCTTTTATAATGGAAGCATTGGGTTCGAAAAAATATAAAGGTTCAACCCAATTAGCTATTTCTGAATTATTAATTTTTATGTATTCAAATTGTTGAATAAAGTCCTTATTGATAATGTTGATTGCTTTAATTTTAGGTTCTATAATGATGTCAAAATTTAAATATAATAATATTTCCTTAACTTCATTTTTTACCGCTACTACGTGTATTTCAACAATGTTTTGAAGAACTGTTTTACAATAATTAATATCAACCAATGGCGAAAGCTTTATAAGTAATTTATTTGTAAACTGCTTTACAGCTGGCAATATTTGAATAATATTAGGTGTACAGTCTTCTAACCTAAACGTTTTTAAATTTCCGCTTGGTCTTCTATCTGCGTCAATATAAACCATATCAAAAATAACACTATTAGATTTTATATATTCTTCTGCAAAAATGGAAATTCTTTCAATATTATAAATATTGAGTTTTTTAAAATTCCATTTAACAATTTCATTCAACTCTTCATCTGCATCTAACGATATTACTTTTTCAAATTGTTCTGCAAATGCAATATCATCAACACCAAGTCCACCGCATAAATCAAGAATACAATTACCTTTTTCTAATTTTGATTTGTAAAAAGCGGTCAATTCACTACTGGCCTGTTCATAACTTTTAGCAGGTAACCAACAATACTTTGATGCAAGAGTTGGTAATTTGTAAAGTGCTTTTTTATAACTTGATACTGTTTCTATTAATAAATTAGCATTAAAAGTATCGCTTATATTTGATTTAATTTTTATAGTCAGTTTCGTCTTGTCGTCATTAATATGATTAACAATGAAATTTTCTAAATTAAAATTTAAATGTTCAGTTAAAAGATTATACTTTTGCAAAATAATTAGAATAAAATAAAATTAGTTAGTATAAAAACAAAATAGTTATGAAGAAATTAGCACCATTTGCCATCTTTGCTTTAATCGTTATTTTAATGGTTTCTTGTAAAGGTTCTTGCCCTAAATTTTAAATTCAAGGGTATTTGTTTTAAACAAATTGAAAGTTTATATCTTGAATTAAATCAGGATGTAAACTTTTAGCCACAGGACAACTTAAACCAATCTCAATTATTTTCTCCTCATCTTCAGGAGTTAAGTTCCTTTTAGGAATAAATATGTTTATTTCAATTTTTGAAATTCTTCTTGGATTACTACTCATATGCTTATTAACAGTCAATTTTGAGTCAATTAAATTGTACCCTATTAATCTTGTCTGAATGGCCACACTTGTAATTAAGCAACTAGCTAAAGACATAGCTACCAAGTCAGTAGGCGAAAAAGCCTCCCCTTTTCCAAAATTATCAGTTGGGGCATCAGTAATAATTTTACTGCCTGATTGTAGGTGAGTTGACTCGCATCTAAATTCACCTAAATAAATTACTTCTGCTGTATTCATTTTTTGTTATTTTTGACAACAATAATAAAAGTAACGACACTTTGCAAAAACGAATTATAATTTTAACCATTAGCCTCTTAATTTTTGCTTTTAAAAGCAAAGCTCAGAATGCGCCTATTACTGATGGTGAACTTTTATATTACAAAGATTACAACTTAGGTTTCAATTTAAATACCTATGGTGGTGGCGGAATATATTACAGATATGGCTGGCACAAAACGGGTAGTAAAAAAAATGTAATAGAAAGCGAGCTTGCATACATAAGGCATCCAAAAGAAGTTTGGCGATATGGATACCAAGAAAATCCATCTTCATATACTTATGGTAGATTAAATTTTGTGTATTTTTGGAGAAATAGTATTGGACAAAAAATTGAATTAACAGAGCGAAGTTATAAAAATGCTTTAGGTTTAAATTTTGTTTACAATGTTGGCTTAACATTAGCTTTGCTTAAACCAGCATATATTGACTATTTTATTTTAAATCCTGATAATACGAATTCGTTAGTTACTGTTAAATATGACCCAAACGTTCATGTTGATGAATTTAGAATTTATGGGAATGGCCCTTTTTTATCTGGCTTAAACGAAATAGATGCTAAGATTGGATTATTTGGAAGAGTTGGTTTAAATATTGAATATGGCCAATATCCTGACGAATATAAATCATTAGAAGCAGGTGTAACTTTCGATGCTTTTAACGATAAATTGCCAATGGTTACAAGAGCAGAGCAAATACAGTTTTTTCCAGCTTTTTATCTGGCATTTAACTTTGGTTGGAAAAACTAGTTTCTAATTTTTTTTGAAATAATTTTATAAAAATATAATGATTGAATTACCAGTATTAAGCGAGGCAAGAGTAAAAAAGCCTAGCTGGTTAAAAGTAAAATTACCAACAGGCGAAAACTATCGTAAAGTGCGTGCCTTGGTTGATGAATATAAATTACATACCATTTGCGAAAGTGGAAATTGTCCGAATATGGGCGAATGTTGGGGCGAAGGAACAGCCACCTTTATGATTTTAGGAAATATTTGTACGCGCAGTTGTTCTTTTTGTGCAGTAGCTACAGGTAGAGCTCAAACATACGATTTGGATGAACCTAAACGTGTAGCCGAAGCCATTAAATTAATGAATGTAAAACATGCTGTGTTAACTTCGGTAAATAGGGATGAATTGCCAGATAAAGGTGCTAAAGTTTGGGCTGATACAATCAGAATGGTGAAAGAAATGAATCCAAATACAACTATGGAAACGTTAATTCCTGACTTTTTACGCAAATGGGATTTATTATACCAAGTAATTGACGAAAAACCAGAAGTGGTAAGTCATAACATGGAAACAGTTCCTCGTTTATACCGCAAAGTTCGACCTCAGGCTAAGTATGAGCGTAGCTTGGAGCAAATTAAATTAACTAAAGAACGTGGCCGCAGAACCAAAAGTGGTGTTATGTTAGGTTTAGGTGAAACCGAAGCTGAAGTTTTTGAAATTATGGATGATTTAGTGGCGCATGGTTGCGATGTGTTAACTTTAGGCCAATATTTACAGCCTACTAAAATGCACATTGCTGTTGAAGAGTTTATTACTCCTGAGCAATTTGATTATTATAAACAAGTTGGATTAGCTAAAGGATTTAAATATGTAGAAAGTGGTGCTTTAGTACGATCAAGTTACCATGCCGAAAAACATATTTAATTCAAACAAAAAACAAAATATTTAATGTTACAAAATATTATAGAACAAGCATGGGAAAACCGTGACTTGATAAAAGAAGAAGCAACTCAAAATGCCATCAGAGAAGTAATTGAATTGCTTGATAAAGGAAAATTAAGAACAGCTGAACCTACCGAAAATGGTTGGAAAGTGAACGATTGGGTAAAAAAAGCGGTAATTATGTATTTCCCAATTCAAAAAATGGAAACCATTGAAGTAGGTCCATTTGAGTTCCATGATAAAATGTTACTAAAGCGCAATTATGCTGAATTGGGTGTTCGTGTAGTTCCTCATGCCGTTTCGCGCTACGGTTCATTTCTAGCTAAAGGTGTAATATTAATGCCAAGTTACGTAAATATTGGTGCTTATGTAGATGAAGGAACCATGGTTGATACTTGGGCTACTGTAGGCAGTTGTGCGCAAATTGGTAAAAATGTTCATTTAAGTGGTGGTGTAGGAATTGGTGGCGTTTTAGAACCAGTTCAAGCAGCACCAGTAATTATTGAAGATAATTGCTTTATTGGTTCTCGTTGTATTGTGGTTGAAGGTGTGCGCGTTGAAACTGAAGCTGTTTTAGGTGCTGGAGTAACAATTACCATGAGTACCAAAATTATTGATGTAACAGGTCCAGAACCGGTAGAATACAAAGGTTATGTACCTGCACGTTCGGTGGTAATTCCTGGAAGTTATACTAAAAAGTTTCCTGCAGGCGAGTTTCAAGTTCCTTGTGCTATTATTATTGGTAAACGCAAAGAAAGTACTGATAAAAAAACCAGTTTAAACGATGCGCTACGCGATAATAATGTAGCAGTTTAGTAAATAAATTATTTCAGGAAAATTTTGATGAAAATAGGGTTTGATGCCAAGCGCGCTTTTAATAATTCAACAGGTTTGGGCAATTATGCACGCTTATTAATTAAATCGCTTATTCAAAATTTTCCTGAACATACCTACTATTTGTTTACACCCAAAATTGATGAAAAGTTTAAGGACGAATTTATTGATTACAAACAAGTAGAGATAATAAAACCAGAAGGATTTTTAAATAAAAAATTCCCCGCGGCATGGCGTAGTTTTACTGTTGGAGATATTATAAATAATTTAGGGTTAGATGTTTTTCATGGTTTAAGTAATGAATTGCCAACAGGCATTAATCAACAAAAAACCAAATGCGTAGTGACCATTCACGATTTAATTTTTTTACGTTACCCCAATTATTATAACAATATAGACGCTTATATTTATAAAAAGAAATTTAAAAACGCTTGCCAAAATGCTGATTTAATTTTGGCAACAAGCATGCAAACTGAATTGGATATTCTTGATTTTTTTCAAACTGACAAATCGAAAATAAAAGTGCTTTACCAAGCTTGCGATGATGTTTTTGCAAAAACCTATTCAGAGCAAGAAAAGCAAATAGTTTCTCTAAAATATCAATTACCAAATAAGTTTATACTCAGCGTTGGTACTATTGAAACTCGCAAAAACCAATTAACTATTTTGCAAGCTTTAAATGATTTAGAAAGCAATTGGCATTTGGTTTTAATTGGTAAAAAAACAAGTTATGCCGATGAAATATTGGCTTACTCAAATGCCCAAAATCTACAAAATAGGCTTCAAATATTTGAAAATGTATCGTTTACCGATTTGCCAATAATTTATCAATGCGCTAGCCTATTTGCATACATTTCAGAGTTTGAAGGTTTTGGAATTCCTGTTTTAGAAGCTATGCAAAGTAAAGTTTTAACAGTTACTTCTAATGTTTCTTCATTGCCTGAAGTAATTGGCAATCAACAACAAACCATTAGTCCAAAAAATAGTAATGAACTAGTTCAATACATTAATAACAGCTATAACAAAAAGGAAATAATAAAATCACAAATTGATCAGGCTAAAGAAAGAACTAAATTATTTGATAAAAATTACTTAGCTCAAGAGTTAATGAAACTTTATAACTACAGAAAATAGGTCCCTAAAAAAATAAAAACACGCGTATTATAACTTGTATTTATTCAGTAAAAGCACCCATAGCGCTGAATTTTTCAATTCTAGTTGTAATTAAACTTTCCGATGTTTGTTTACTAAGTTCGGCAAGCATACGACCAATTTCAATTTTCATTGTTCGATAAGCCTCAGTTGGATTTTCATGAGCACCACCCAATGGCTCATTGATAATTCCATCAATTAACTTATTTTTAAGCATATCGTTCGCTGTAAGCTTTAATGCATCAGCTGCTTTTTCTTTATGCTCCCAACTACGCCATAAAATAGATGAACAACTTTCAGGTGAAATAACCGAATACCAAGTATTTTCCATCATCATAACCCTATCACCAACACCAATACCTAAAGCTCCACCACTTGCTCCCTCACCTATAATTATACAAATAACAGGGACCTTCAGCACACTCATTTCTAATAAGTTTTTTGCAATTGCTTCCCCCTGCCCTCTTTCCTCTGCTTCTAATCCTGGTGAAGCGCCTGGCGTGTCAATAAAAGTAATGATAGGCTTATTCAGCTTTTCAGCTAATTTCATTAAACGTAAAGCCTTTCTGTAACCCTCAGGATTTGGCATACCGAAATTTCTATATTGACGTTGTTTAGTATTGCGCCCTTTTTGATGCCCAATTACCATAACAGTTTTACCATTGATTGAAGCAAATCCTCCAATCATAGCTTTATCGTCTTTAACGTTTCTATCACCATGCATTTCTACAAAGTTTTCAAAACAATTCTCCACGTAATCTAGTGTATATGGACGATCAGGATGTCGACTTATTTGAACACGCTGCCAACCATTTAAATTACTATACAACTCTTTTTTAGTAGTAACAATTTTGTCTTCTAGTTCTTTAACAGAAGCGCTTACATCAATCTTTCCTTTGTCTGCTACCTCTTTTACCTTTTTTAATTGATCTTCTAAATCTTGTATTGGTTTCTCAAAATCGAAATGTGCCATACTGCAATAATACTAAGGCTAAACTAAGTTTTAATAAAATAATTTTATTTAGCTGTTTATCAGTGCATATTTTATAATAAAATACTTTTTTCTCAGTAGCACTTGACAAATCGATTAATCGCTCTATATTTGCACCACTTTAAAACGAAGAAATGTTTTAAAAGTTCTTTAAAAATGGTGTGGTAGTTCAGTTGGTTAGAATACCTGCCTGTCACGCAGGGGGTCGCGGGTTCGAGTCCCGTCCGCACCGCATTTTGGTTTCGTAGCTCAATTGAATAGAGCATCTCACTACGGATGAGAAGGTTCAAGGTTTGAATCCTTGCGAGACCACGAAAAGTTATTTAAAAGGCTTGCAAATCAATGATTTGCAAGCCTTTTTTGTTGTTGGGGTAAACATAGGGTAAACAGACCCCTTTGTTGATAAATTTCTTCCAATCTCTCCCCTATTAGAATTAAATCTTATCTTTTGTAAAATATTCCGCTAAAAGTTCAGCTTGTTTCAAAACTGTTTCAATTGCTTTTGGCTGTTTATCGGGTGGATAACCCCATTTTGTAAGTGTTCTTTTTACAATAACCATTAACTTAGCTCTTGCACTTTCTCTAATTGTCCAATCAATAGTAGCATTTGCCCTTACCTTGTCACTAATTTCTCTGGCAATTTCTTTTAACTGCTCATCTCCTAAAATACTAACAGCACTATCATTTACTTCCAGTGCATTATAAAATGCCACTTCATCTATAGTTAAACCTAAACGTTCGGCATCTTTATCTGATTCTTTTATTTCTTTGGCAATGTTTATTAGCTCCTGAATAATTTCGGCAGTAGTGAGTAAATTATTTTGGTAACGTTTTATTGCACCTTCTAACATTTCGATTAATTTTTTACTTTTAACCAAGTTAGTCTTTGAACGAATCTTTATTTCATCATTCAACAATTTTTTAAGTAACTCAAGTGCAAGATTTTTATGTTTCATTCCCTGCACTTCTTGCAAAAACTCATCAGAAAGTACTTCCAAACCTGAAATTTCAGGTTTATCAATACCAGCTGCCTCAAAAATATCAATTACATTGTCAGAACTTAAAGCCTCATCAACTATCTGTTTAATGGCAGTTTCTATTTCAATATTTGATTTTCCTGTTCCTGCATTTCCTTCGAATTTTACCAAACGAGCCTTAACTGCTTGAAAAAATGCAATATCATCTTTTAACTTTACTGCACTTGAATGTGGAATTGATAGCGCAAAAGCTTGACTTAAAAGGGTTACTTCTCTAATAAATCTTGTTTTTCCATCATCTAACCCTAAAATATGTTCTTCAGCTTGAAGAATAATTGAAAGCTTTTCTTGCGGACTTACCTTAAAAAAACGTCTATAATTAAATCGGAAGCTGTTTTCATAATATGCTTCTGGTTCTTCTAATAAAATATCTGATTGGGTTTTGGCTGTTTCGTTAAAAAACTGTTGGACAATTTCAAATTTCTCATCCATCATTTCTATGGCTTTTTCCAACTTCTCTGTTGGGTCGCCTTTTCCTCCTGCGGCCGAATAAAACGAAAGTGCCTTTTTCAAATCCGTAGCTATTCCCAAATAGTCAACTACCAATCCCCCAGGTTTATCTTTAAAAACCCTATTAACCCTTGCTATGGCTTGCATTAGGTTATGACCCTTCATTGGTTTATCAATATACAAAGTATTTAAACATGGCGCATCAAATCCTGTAAGCCACATATCGCGTACAATAACCAATCGCAAAGAATCATCGGGGTCTTTCATTCGCTCTGCTAATATTTTTCGCTGAAACTTTGAAGTATTATGTTTTTGCATTTCAGCACCATCTGCACTTGTGGAAGTCATAACTACTTTAATAACCCCTTTATTCAGGTCTTCGTTATGCCAATCAGGACGTAATAGCACTATTTCTTTATACAATTCAGCAGCAATCCTACGACTCATAGCCACAACCATAGATTTTCCATCAAAAACCTTTTGTCGTTGTTCAAAATGGCTAACAATGTCTTTGGCTAAATTCTTTATCCTATCGTTATTTCCAACTATGGCTTCTAGTTTTGTCCACTTAGCCTTAGCTTTTTGTTTTTCACTAACTTCTTCGTCTTGCTCTAACTCCTCGTCAAATTCTTCAATTAAACGTTTTCCTTCTTCATCTAAATTCACTTTTGCTAGCCTACTTTCGTAATAAATACGAACTGTTGCACCATCGGCAACTGCTTGAGAAATATCGTAAATATCAACATACTGACCAAATACTTGTGGTGTATTAACATCAGTTCCCTCAATTGGAGTACCTGTAAAACCAATATATGTAGCATTTGGAAGTGCATCTCTCATATATTTAGCAAAACCATAGGCTATTCGCTCACCTATTTTCTCTTTAGTAGTTTTATCTTTAACTTCTTTTACTGAAGCTTCAAAACCATATTGAGTTCTATGTGCCTCATCGGCAATTACCACTATATTTTTACGGTCAGATAATTGTTCATAAATTGATTCCTGATTTTGTGGTAAAAACTTTTGTATAGTTGTAAATACAATTCCACCGCTAGCTACTTTTAAAAGTTCTTTTAAATGCGCTCTATCTTGCGCTTGAACGGGTTCTTGACGTAATAATTGAATAGAAGATGAAAAAGTATCAAAAAGTTGGTCATCTAAATCATTTCTATCAGTAAGTATTAAAATGGTTGGATTCTGCATTTCAGGCGCTGTAACCAGTTTACCCGAATAAAACACCATACTCAAACTTTTACCAGAACCTTGTGTATGCCATACCACACCACCCTTTTTATCTCCATTTATTCCCGAAGCAATAATAGAAGACTGTACTGCCTTATTTACAGCATAATATTGGTGGTAAGCAGCAAGTTTTTTGTGAGTTTCTATTTGCGTAAGACCAGTTTGCGCATCCACCACTTTATTTTTTTCAAAAACAATAAAGTTGCGCACTAAATCGCAAAGTGTTTCGCGATTTAACATTCCTTTTATCAATATCTCTAATTGAGGACTAAAACGCGAGGCTTCATTTTTGCCATCTGCTGTTTTCCAATTCATATACCTAGTAAAACTAGCCGATAAACTTCCCGCTTTACACTCCATTCCATCAGAAATAATACAGAATGCATTGTAAATAAATAGTGAAGGTATAGTAGATTTATAAGTTTGTAATTGTTCAAAAGCTTTGCGAATAGTTGCGTTTTCGCTAGCAGCATTTTTAAGTTCAATAACTACTAAAGGCAATCCATTGATAAATAAAATTAAATCAGGACGTTTATTTTGATTTCTTTCTACTATGGTAAATTGGTTTACACATAAAAATTCATTATTGAGTGGATTTTCGAAATCAATTAAAGTAACATCATAACTGCGCTCAAAGCCATCTTGCTGATAAGGTATCTTTATTTTTTCAATCAACAATTGATGAAAAAGTTCATTGCTATGCAATAATTCAGGAGAATATAAATTCATTACCTTTTGAATAGCTTGCTCTTGCGCAAAGTGCGGAATATTAGGATTTTGCGCAGCAATACTTTTGCGCAAACGTTTTATCAAAACTACTTGCGCAAAGCTATCTCTTTCAGCTAATTCAGTTCCAGGAGCTATTGTTAAGCCATGCATATACTCCCAACCAATTGTTTGGAGCATTTCAATAGCTGATAACTCTATTATATCTTCAGTAATTGGTTTCATTAAAACCCAAGTTCTGGTTTTGTTCCAATTACTCCAACAATTACCTTGTGTGTTGTTGCATCTGGATAATAATAAATTCTATAAGCAGTTCCAGCACTAAATTTGATATGCCAACTAAATTCTCGATTATCTCCATCAGGGCAAATATAAATTCTAGTATCTGCACTTTTCTTTAATCTAGATTGAGTGTCTGGGCTAACATTTAATCCCATTTCATAGTGAGGAAACGCACCTTCCTTCCAATTCTTTGTAAAATCATTTAATCGAGTTAGTTTTTCTTTTATTAGTAAAAATCTATTATCTTCTGGTGATAGGTGAGCTATACAATCATAAACGTTATCACAAAAAACTAAATCTTTGAAAATATCGGATTTATTACTCCAAAATTCTTCAAAAGTTTCTTGTCCATAGCTTTGTGTGCAATTGTTTATGAAAGATTGAAACGCTGTTAAGTTATTTATTTGTTTGTTTTGGCTTATTGTAGTCGTGGTAAAATTAAATCCTATAAATCCATTACACTGATTTGCAAAATTTTCATCGAAAAGCATTTCTGTGTTAATGTACTCATGATGGTCTTTAAGTGCTCTGAAAATTGTCCAAAATAATTTACTTTTAGATGATGAGTTTACTATTTCAACCACATATCCATTTTTAGTTTTATAATTTAAAATTGAATTGTGCTTTAGTAAATTATCTCTTAAGGGTTCATGTTTTTCGATAATTTCATTAAGATTTGAGATTCCAAATTCAAAATCTAAAATTGAAGCAGTTTCTAATGACTCATTAAGTAGAAATAAATTATTCATTATTTGTTTAGATTGAATAAAAGTGAATAATCTTTTTGTGTTTGGTCAAAAAAACCTTTTGGCCAATCTGTCAATTCCCCTTTCTCCTTTATTCTAATTGGAAGAACATCAGGTTGACTAATTCCTTTAATTTTACTAAAGAAATTAATCGTTACATTTTTATGTTCTATTATCTTTTGTGCAACTGCTATTTGTATTCCGTTTATTATATGGTCACTATGAGTTTCAATTATAACATTTACTCCTGCTTTTGCCACCATAGCCAAAAACCTTCCTATGGCAGATTGCGCAGAAGGATGAAGGTGTGCTTCAGGATTTTCAACTATGAAATAGCTTCCTTTTTTAGCCACTAATCCAGTTGCCAGTATAGGTAAAATATAACTTATACCAAACCCCAAATTGGTAGCTAATGTTGGCTCGGAAGCAGTATATTCATTTTCAATTAATATTTGAGCAGTCAATGTTTTTTTATTAGTTTCAACTTTAACTTTAACATCAGGCATAATAAAATTTAACCAGTTATTTAATTGATCTGTCAAGTAATTAGTAGTTGTTTTTTCAAATCGCCTATCGTCATCAATTTTATAATAACTTTCATCCATACTAATGAGTTGGGCAGTAAACTCACCTTGCCAACCTGCATTTGGATAATCCCAAAACTGAATAGATTGATTAATACGGGGCCCAAGTCTTTCAGCATTTAAATAATAAAATTGTTGTTTTAAAATTGGAGAATCTTTGGAGCATTCTGACTCAACATTCTCTGGTGTTAGCCATATCTCTGATTTTAAAATCTCTGCAAGATATTCTACATGCAGGTATTCTCTTTCATTTTGAATACCAATGGAAATACTATTGCCACTGTAATTTTTATTTAAAACAGCAGTGCTGTTACCAAGTGCTAAACAATAAGCTCCGTTTAGAGAAACATTTAATTTATTGGTTTTATTTAATTTATATCTTCCTTCAACCCATTCTCCACAATGTTCAATTGTTCTTCTTAAATAAAGCAATGCTTGAATGGTTGTGCTTTTTCCATTCCCATTAGCACCTGCCATTACTGTTAAATTATTAATTTGCACTTCAACATCTTCAAAACATTTAAAGTGTTCTATTTTTATAAAATCCATTCTTACAAATTTATATTAGTAACTAAAAGTTCTTCAACAGCTTTAAAAACTATTTGATGATTTAATTTTGCATTAGTACCCCAAGTTAATTTTTCAAAAAGGTTTTTATCATGAGTTATTCTTTCAGCAATTGGGATTATTAAACATTCTTGGGTATTTTTACTCACCAATTTTGTATAATCAAATTCACTTAACTGTACACTACAACTTACAAAAAGTACCTTATTAATTAGTTGCCTCTTAGAATCTATATCTTTTAACTGAGTTTTACGGAAAGCATAGCGACCAAATAGGTGCAATGAGTTTTTCATTGCATTGTCAAAAAGGGATATATATTCAGTATATTCAATATTTTTATCCTTACTTAATGTTTCTGTTAAACTATTCAATTCATTGTCAATATTTCCAGAATAGTTATTTAATGTTTTATCAACTTGATATTTTTTATGAAATAAAATAAAACGTAATGCCAATTCCTGAGCTTCCATTCTTACATCTTTAACACTCCAACCTGTTGCTTGCTTAAAACTTTCAAGTTTAGCCATTGCCCTTAATGTCTGTCTAAGATTTCTACTCGCTAAACAATTTCTAATTTCTTGTGCATTTAAAGGTTGACCTCCAGTATTGATTCGTTTAAAAATATCATACTTTAGTTTAAATGGAGAGGAAGGGTCAATAATATTTACTGTTATCTGAGTTAAATTTAACCATCTAAAGTATTTTGCATCTATTGCCTTATTTGAATCAGGGTCTGTGTAAAATTTATTTTTGCACTTATCTTGTAAATATTCAAGGTTGTTCAATTTGAATTTGTTTTTCATAAAACTATGAATAGTACTAAGTCTTTGCAACCCATCTACAACTGAAATTTTTCCATCTTCATCTTGTGCAAAATAAAAAATTGGTAAAGGAATTCTTAATAAAATAGATTCTATTAATCTTGATTTTCTTAAATCATCCCAAACTAAATTTCTTTGAAAATCAGGCGTTAAGTCAATATCATCTAATTCAATCATATCAAACACTTGACGTAATGAAAGTTGTTTTGTATCAACTCTTATTTTTTCAGGATCATAAGGCTCTTCATCCGTTGTCTCATTAGTTTCATCATCAGTCAATTCTGATTGCTCTGTGCCTATTGAGGCCTCATCAGAATTTAGTTGAAGCAAAAGTTCTTCTAGTTTACTATTTAAAACTATCTCATCTTCATCTATATTTTCATTTTTTTCTAAAATAAAAAACTGGTTCTCTTGCAACTTCAATTTTAGATAGATTGTTCCTCCATCTTTTGCGTCAACAAAACGATAAATATTTATTTCTTCAGGATTATCAGTAAAATATATTGATTTTAACAATTTATCTTCTCCAGTTTTCAGTCTTATATTCAATTCCATTTGAAAATTTATTAGCTATGCGAATTTATCATTATTTCTCCACTCATCAACTTTATGAATGAAAAATCTCTTTATTGTTTTAATATATTTATTTAACCATCTAAACCAACAGCAATATTTAAAAAACTTCAATTTTACTCTTTATCAGAATCTGATTCTCGTTTTTTAACTTTTTTAACTCCAATTGACTTTGCAAATGTTACAAACTCTTTTGAATCGTTAGTTTCTAAAATATCTTTAATTACTGATTTAAAGTCAAGTGCTTCGTCCTTTGCTGAATCAATTATTTTAGGCATTTTTTCTTGATTTTGAACAATGATTTGTAAACAATCGTTATCTTTAACAACATCGTGAGGAAAAATGGTTCTCAATGAAGCCTCATTATTTTCCAAATCAGCATATTTAAACAGCCAATCACCAAAGAATTCAAATAGTGATATAGACATGTTATTTCCTCTACAAATGGAGTCTCGAACATTATTAAAAGTTGCCTTAAAGTTTCGTCCTTGTTCTTCTAATTTATCAATAAGTTTTTGTATAATGATTTTATCTGGTATCGAATCACTATTAGAGGCCGTTTCATTTAGAATAAATTTTAAAGCCTCAAAAGCATTTGTTGAGTACTCATAATTAATTATTAAACTAACCTCCACTTCATAAGAATCCAAATCTTTAAAAATTTCTTTCCATTCATCTTCTGATAATCCATTCAAATATTCTGTTATCAAATCAATACAATGTGAACCAATTCTATAATTATGTCCCACTACATTTTTAAAGAAAAATGGTGAAGCAATGTCTTTGATGTTTTCTTTTGTAATTTCCTCACTCAAACTATGACTCCAGTCTTCAAATCTTGCTAGTAAAGCGCTTGGTTCAATTCCACCCAATAGGCAAATTTCTTTAAAACTCGTAACCATTTTCCCAATTACTCCTTTCGATTTACCTACAGGTTGAATAGTAAGTTTTTGAGCAACTCTTTTAAAAAGTGGGTATTTACTGAATGTTTTAAGTCCTAATAAAATTTCACCGTAGCTAATATAATACTCTAATCTAGTTGCAATTTGCTCAACAAATACATCATCTATTTTATTTAAATCTTCATCAAAAGGCATAGAATAATTTAAATCAAATTTATTAAGTTTAGCAATTCGCATTGCAATCAAATCATAATAAAATTCTTCTTCTTCCTCAGTATTACTGAATAAATCATAAACAGTAGTATCATCTAATTTTACTATAAGCGGCATTATAATAGATACTTCTTTATATCTTTTATACAAAATACCCATTATTTCCGAATCATTATTTGATTTATTTATCTTTATTAACTCCTCTACCCTTTTAGTAAAAGTATTAAAAGAATAATCTTTATTAATATATTCAAGAAAATCTACATCTTTTAAATTTGAAACTTCTAATGAAACTAAGTATTCATTTAATTCTTTTGGATTAACTTCAATTTTGTACTTTTTATATTCTGATTTTGCCTTTCTAACAAAGCCAATGAAATCGTGAACATTTGTTTCTTTGGACTTTAATGAAGGTGTAATTGGAAGTCTATCCTTAAACTTATCCTCTAAAATATTGATACTATCATAATAATTTACAGAGGAAAATGATGGGTCTGCAATAAAATCATTTAAAATAAAATTCAGATATTCAATTTTGTTTGAAATTCTAGAAAGTAGAATAAGTTGAAATTCGCTAATCTTAGATACAAGTCTTGATGTAACTTTTTTATACAAAGAGTTCCAAATAGTTTGTATTTGAAATTCAGTACCAATTTTTTCTGATGGTAATTCATTTAATGCAAGTATTGCATTTTCAAAATTTGTAACATCTACTATTGCATTTTCGAGGATGTAATAGAAATCTGGAATTGCACTTATTTTTTCTATCTCATTTGCATTATTTTCATTCAGTGCCCACTTAATTCTATTAGTAAAAATAATTTGAATAGCTGTTTCTGGTTCTACTTGATAAAATAAAGCTGAAATATATTTAGGAAGTTCATTGTCATCTTTATATAGATAAGACATTCCTTTTAGGTATGTTGGATTAATAATTTCAAGAATTGGATTAATAACAATACTAGGTTTACCTAAAATAAAGATGGCAATGTAATTATTAGGAATTGTGTCACTAACTGTATGTTTGATAGATACAAATTCGTTTATAAATGCAATAATTCGTCTTGGTGTAATTTCTTCGCTTAACAAATCAAATATTTGCAAAATATTATTGCTTTCACTCAATGAACCTACCTCACCAAAGGCTTCCTTCCATTGAATGGTAAAATATTTTTTCCAATCTGAAAGAATTGGCGGAGAAACGCGGTAAACAACATTAAAAGTTTTATTTATAAAGTCATCACCATATTGCTTCTTATCATTGTCTTCTGACTTAAATGCTAATTTGATATGTTCTCTATCAAAAGGAATTATAACTTTTATATTTTCATAAGAATGTTCACTAAAAAAAACATGAATTGAAGACCATAACTCCTGAACCTTTTTTTGAGGAAGTCTATCCATATTATCAAAAACAAGGACTAATTTCTTTTCACCAAGGTCTTTAGATATATCATTCATCCAATTCCTAAACTTTCTTACACTGGGTTCTTCCTCAGAAATCATTTCATACTTAGTTTCTTCTTCTAGTTTATTTTGATACTCTAAGAATAATCTGTTAAAAGAATTTTTCAGTTTGCACTTGAAACCATCTGCCTTCTCATCATAAAAAAAATAAATAAATAAAATAAAAACAGCAATTAATGGGATTGCCAGAACAGTTAAACTCCATCCATAATATTGCGATTTTTCAATTTTATCAGCAAGTGATTTAAAAAGCGGGGTGGTTAAAATTGCTAATCCAACAACAATTACTCCAATGCTTAACTTAGGTGTTCTTTTACTTTCTGTTTTTTTGGCTTTGGCAAGTAATTGGTCAAGTTTATTTTTCCAATCTGCTTTTATTAAATTTTCCTGTGTTAAATTTTCTGTTAGTTCTTCCAAAAATGACCGTCTTTGAAGGTCTTCCTGATGCCCCCAAGCATCATAAATAAAAAAATGGTAATTATCCGTAATAAGTATTTTTTGAATTTGAGAAACTAAATTAGATTTACCAGCACCCCACCCTCCATCAATACCGATAATATTACAGCTTTTTTCAAATTTGATAATCTTGCATATATTTAAGGCTATTTTTTGCTGTGACTTACCTTCAAATAAATCTTCACCACAAGGAGAGTTATTTAGAAATCTTGGATATGTGCTATCGTATTCCATGTTATTTGTTTATTTAAATTTTATCTTATCTAAATGTTTATTATATAAAGTAGTATAACATTTAGTTTGAGTTTAGATTCTGATTTTTTCATAAAAAAATCTTGTTTCAAGAAAACTGGTATTTTCCGTTCTTACATTTTAAGAATATTAACTGTTTATTCATCTCTAATGAATAATATTTACATATAAAAAGCGTAAGACTCTTTTGGTTGCTCATTTTCTCCGAGATATTTCATTATTTCACCAACTCTTCTGGCGCAACCAATAGTAATTGGATATTTATTGTCGAATTGAGTATTGTTCCAGTTCATTTTTGTTAGACCAAGCACTTCCTTGCAAACTGTCTTTACTGAAGAAACGGATTCAATAATTCTAACTTCTAAAGGAGCTGGTATATACATACCTGGATATGTTTGATATTGATGTACGGACCCTCTTGTATATAAAACATGTCGCTTTTCAGTCAAAGTAAACAAAGCCCCCCTAACTGGTGGATACAGATTATTTCTAAAGAAACGTAAATCAGTTTCCATAATTGTTAC
Source organism: Bacteroidota bacterium (assembly GCA_013298895.1). Lineage (GTDB taxonomy): Bacteria > Bacteroidota > Bacteroidia > UKL13-3 > UKL13-3 > JAAFJM01. The sequence goes on from JAAFJM010000012.1 coordinate 84,624, forward strand.
TATGTCATATTCTGTAATTCCCAATTCTTGCATTGCTTGAATAAATCCATCAAGTTCATCCTCATAATAGTTTGAAGTCTTATGCAATACTACACGACCTGGCATAGTACCAGTCGCAAATTTGTATTTAGTTAAAGCGTCTTTCAATAGATGCAGTGACTGGTCATAAGTCAAGTGAGGCTTTTTATCTTCTTTGTCCTCTAAAACAGGAGTTCCTCTAAGAATCACCCCTTTGCCATTTTCATTAAAAATTTGTGCTAAACTAGTTTGAATTGTTTTTTTATCTCTGCTTCTATAAAAACCAATTCCAACAAAGCAAACTTTTGGTCTATTCTCATCAACATCTAATTTCCAAGGAATTGTTTGGAGTCCTTTGTAATAAAGTGCTGTACATAAGTTCCAAGCTTTTGTTGCAGCGTCTTGCGATTTATTATTGTCATGTAAAACATATTCTCTCATAAGTTGAATTGGAGTATTGTATTTCATAGCACGGGCTTTTAATGCACGCCTAAAATTCAATTCCAATTCGGGTTCTCCATTATCCTCCGCATTTTGTTCAACGGGCTCTTCGTCTTTATTTTCCTTTACAATTTTCCCTTCAAAACTTTTAGGAATAATACAAATAATAACATCACAGTTTTTTATATCAGATAGAAAACCAATATTATCTCCGAATAAATCAACAGCATCTAATATTTTTTTTCTACTATCAGGTTCCTTTAAAATCCTCTTTATGTCATTAATAGAAATTATACGCTCGTAATTAGAATCGTAAATGAATTTTGCACAAAACCCTTTTTCTTGATTAAAACCTGGAAATGATTTGAATAAACCTTTTTGCTTTCCTTTAGGATTTGCAGGAATGTAGCTCTCAAATCGCTTAAGCCAGCATTTCAAGTTCTCAACATCTTCTTCAATACCAATAATACCTAAAAGCAGTTGATTTTTTCTTGCTTCAATTACTGTGTCATAAACACTTAATTCAGAAATGCCTTCTCTTGGACAAATTCTTTTTCCTTTGCCAAACAATAAAAATGGTTCTTGTATATATTCCGCTTTCATATTCCAAATAAATCTACGTTACCTGATTCGTCAATCATTTTCTTTTGATTACCATCTACTTCTAAACTACTCCAAACAGAATCAGGCACAATTGGTGCAAAATCAAACTTTTCTATTTTATCTAACTTTATATATTGATAATCATTATTCTCATCAAACAAGGAAATAGATTTTGAAGGTTGGATTTGTAAATAGCGAAGAATAAAATTAAAATGATTGAATACATGCATATTTCTTTCAGTCTTTTTCAACCACTGAATATTTTTGAAGGCTAATTGGCAAACACGAAAATCACTCCAAAGAAAAATCCATTCAGGTTTTATAGATATGTACCACGCGTTATCAAAATTCTCAAAACCCGTTTTAAAAGCAAGGCATCTCATATTAAATACCTCTTCCTTATTTTTTAAGTTTCTTTTTATTTCTACAACCTTTCGTGTTGCCCGTTTATTTGATTTTGTCCATTCTATAGACCTTGGCAGCCATCTATCCGAAATATCTTTTTGAATAGGCAAAAAAGCAAACATTTTCGCCTCGTTAATCCATTTAATCTTCATTTTATGCAGCTTGGTCTCAAGACATTTTTTTAAAAGATACTTAAATTGAGATAATTGGTCATCTGAAATATCATAAAACTCATCACAATCAAAAAGTTCTACAGTTCCTCGGTCTATTATCTTGGTTAAACCTATCGACTCATCTTGAAGATTATGAAAGGTTATTATTTTTCCATTCCAAACTATCCAATCGTGTGGAAATGAAATTCCATGCATATAAAGTGCAGAAATGGCATAATCATACAAACTTGGTTTGAAAAATGAACGTTTTATTTCTTTGTTATATTTATTAACTTCTTTTTTGTCAATATCTAAATCAGCAATAAATAGTTGGCTTGGAAACTTAATTTTTACTAAATTAGAATAAACTTGCTCTGTTCTATTGAAATATTCATTTTGTTTCTTTTCAATTTCTTTTTTTAAAGCGAGCTCTAATTCCTTTTCTAGTTCAAATGCATCATTTACAGTTTTTCGAAAGTAGTTTGGTTCAACCCGTCCTTCAAATGCTTTTTGTAATGGTTCTTTAGGATAAGTAGTATTGATAACCAATATAGGAATGTTTTTACTTTGTGCAGTTAGATACTCCAGTTCGGTTATAGATTCTTTTCCTTCGGGTTGCCAACCATAACGACTTCCAATGATTAGAACATAAATATCCGATTCCATTACCTTACTCAAGCAGGCTGTGAGCGAATCTGTACTTTGTGCTTCCATTGTTTTTTCGGACATTACAGGAAAACCACCAACTTTATTTACAGCATTGTACGCAGCTGTTCTTTCGTTTGTTAAATCGAAAACAGTGCTACTAATAAATATTTTAGGTTGTGTTATAAACATAATTAGTTGGTTTTAACTCTAACCTCACCACTCATCAACTTTGGCAACAAAGTATCCCTTGTCTGGGTTAAGGTGCGGATTTGGGTTTGGTTGGATTTAATTTTTTGAAAATACGGTTCTACGATTTTGTGGTACTTACTTATTTTGCCAATTGAATTTGATATTTCAATATCCTTGATCAATTCTTGACTAATATTTTGTTGAGCTGAACCACCTGCTAATCCGATTAAATTTTCTTTGTTGTATTTTGTAAAAATAAATAAAAATGTGTAGGGGAAATTTTCATTTGGAAGTAAACCACATACAGCTTGATTACAAGTTGCAGGTTCAGCAAGTATTGCATATTCACCAACAGTAGCACCATACATTGCTATCAAGATTGTATTTTTTGGAAATAATTTGGCAGATGAATTTTTGACCGCTTCTTCTGTAACTTTCTCTTCTGTATCAAAGATAAAACTACCTTGTAATTCTTTTGACTTAACCCATTTGATTGTTCCGTTTAGGTAATATTCCATTTTAGAACGTGAGGGGGTACCACCAGATGAGGTTTTGATTACATCTCCAAGTCTTACAGTATTACACTGCTCCAATTCCTCCACAAACCATTGCCTAAAAAGCGTTTCAGCCATTTGCTCTAATGTTTTATTTTGGCGGTACAAAAGGTCTATTTTATCATCTAAGCTGCTTAAGATTGAGGCAATGGCGGTTTGTTCGGAAAATGGTGGAATAAGGAACTTCAATTCTTTTAATAAAGACAAATTCAATGTTGGTTGTACAGTATCATTTGTATTTCCGTACATCTGAAATATTAAGTCATCTGTTTTAAAAGCATACTTAATAAATCTTTTTTCGAATTCATCTTTAATCCTTGCAACACTTACTGCTCTTGCAACATTCCATCCTTTTAAATTCTCTGGAACTAAGGCACACTCGCCAACACTTCCAACGACTGTAATTAAAAGCTCTCCACCAACTAGTCTTGTTTTTTTATGCTTTTCTTCTATTGAAGAGGCTACTTTCATAACATCTTCTGTTTTGATATAACCATTCTTTATATTGTTTACTCTAATAATCGGTACTGAATTTATTTCTGTATGTGCGCCAGGTTGAACTATTCCATATGAAATACTTTCATTTACTAACAAATCAGAAAACTTATATTCTTTCCACTCACTCATTGTTCAATTATTTGTTTAATTTCATTGTAAATTATTTGGTAATTTTTTTCCAAACTAGAATCAATACCTTTCGTTTTATTTAATAATCGGTTATGAAAATCAAATATTATCTTATTTTCAAGAGCCAACACTTTTTGCTGCATGTTCTCATATTCTTTATACTCTTTGCTTGTTTTGTTATTCTTATTAAAGTATTTTAAAGAGCCTTCCCATTTGGTAAATCCATCAATATGCCAACTATGCAACTTAATATTTAGTTCGCTTAACTCTTCTTTGGTAAATGTGTTTTCTGTTTTACCAAAAACTTTTTTTAAGCCTACAATAAATTGGTTTTGAGTAGAATTATTCAACAAACTAATATGTCCTGCTAATCTATGCAAAATAGAACGTGCAGAAGGATAATGGTTATCTCCAGTCATTCCCACATAAAAAAACTTTTTATTGTCGTTTTTTACTATTTCAAATAAATAAATTGAAAATGATGGATGAAGAGCTACTCCATTAAATTCAATACATCTGTAATTACTGGTATTGCTCATATATTATTCAATTCTATATTGTTAATTGCATTTTCAATATTATCTAGTACTTTGTTGTAGATAATTTCTGTTATTACTTCAATATCTTCGGTTGTTAATTGTTCATCATATGTTTTTTTTAGAAAAAACGTATTGTTTCCATGATTAACTACCTTAAAAGCATACGAATAAATGTCTCTTCTAAATATCAAGTCAATATTTACATTAAATGCCTCTGTACCTGCTTTTTTAAACCCTAATAATGAATAACTAAAATTTAAATCAACGGTTTGACTTAAAAACGATACATCCTTCCAAGTTTCTGCCAACCTACTGATATCTTCTATATTATTCTGACCGCTCCAATAATATTTAACAGATAAAAACATATCCCTAAAATCTTCCATTTTTGAAAGAATATTTTCAAAGAGAGGTATTAAACTATCATCGAAAATCTGTCTTAATATTTCAATATTTGCAGCCTGCTTTAGCTCACTCCGCTTCATTCCTGCTATTTTTTCTTTTAAAGCATCTAATCTTTTTTGTGTTGGCGTTTTTAACTCTTCATAGCTTTCATCTAATTCGATTTCTAACTCTTCAATGGTAGGAATTTCGCCTTTTAATTGATTTGGTAGGGCATCAGAAAGCTGATAGTCTGCAATGCCCATAGGTGCGCTTACATTTTGTAAAGCATACTTAATTACTGTTTCGTTTGGTGTTTTGCACAATAATATTCCTATGGTTGGTGCATCATTATCCTTTTTTATTTGAGCATCAATTGTATTTATATAAAAATTCAATTTCCCTGCAAATTCTGGTTTAAACTCACCTAATTTTAGTTCAAAAACAACATAACAATGCAGATGAGTATTATAAAAAAGTAAATCTAAAAAATAATCATCTCCGCCTACATTCAAGTTAAACTGGTTGCCTACATAAGCAAAACCTTTACCTAACTCTAACATAAATTTCTTTAGGTTATTTATAAGCGCCTTTTCCAAATCTCTTTCATGCATTTTTTCACCCATTGATAAAAAATCAAAAAGGTATGGATTTTTAAAAGTTGCATTAATTAAATCTGAATCTTGTTCAGGTAATGATTGTTTAAAATTATTTAGTGTATTACCTATTCTATTATGAAGACTGTTTTCTATTTGAATTGAAAGTACATTCCTACTCCAATTATTCTCAAAGCATTGCTTAACGTAAAAAGCTCTTAATTCAGGTGTTTTACATTTAGTTAAAATAACTATATGATGTCCCCAAGGCAATTTTGCAACAACTTGTTGCAAATCTACAATTTCTTCATTTTCAGAGTTTTCTAATTTTGCAACAGCTTGTTGCAAAATTAGAAAATTAGGATAGGCTAATGCAAAGTCTCTCATATACCTCAAATTTCGAGGTGAAAGACCTTTTTTAAGGTCTTCAAACTCCATTTTTAGGTCAAGAGAGAGCTGTTCAACAATTTTTGCACCCCATCCTTCTTGTTTTTCTTGTTGAGCTATAAAATTACCAATTTCCCAATAGGCAATTAAATGTTGCGTATTTAACTGAAGTGCAGCTTTAACCCTAACCTGTCTTATTTTTTCTTTAAGCAGACTTAACACATTTAAATAATTACTTGGTAACTGGCTCATAAATAATTTTAGTTAAGTTATCTGCAATTTTTTTATTTAAATCAGCTTCTTCGGCTATTTGTTTCATTAGTTCTGATTTAAGTGAATCAAATCTTTCTGCAAAATTGAAATCATCTTCTTCATCGGCTAATCCAACATATCTACCTGGGGTTAATACATAGTTTAGTTTTCTAACTTCATCAATAGTGGCCACTTTGCAAAAACCAGCAACGTCTTCATAGTTACCTTCTTGATTTCGCCAATTATGATAGGTATTTGTAATAAGTGAAATATCATCTTCACTTAAATCTCTGTTTTTTCTATTGATTAGATAGCCCATATTTCTGGCATCAATAAATAAAATTTCATTATCGCGCTTACGAAAATTTCCATTGGTTTTATTTCTAGATAAAAACCATAAACAAGCAGGTATTTGCGTATTTAAAAACAATTTAGTGGGTAAATTAACAATACAATCAACCAAACCATTTTCAACTAGAGCTTTTCTTATATCGCCTTCCCCTGTTGTATTGGTGGTTAAGGCGCCTTTAGAAAGTACAAATCCAGCCTGTCCATTAGGCGATAAATGGTATAAAAAATGTTGAATCCAAGCATAATTTGCGTTTCCTGTTGGAGGTATTAAACGTTCACCTAAAACAGTCCATCTGGCATCGTCACGCAAAAGCTCACCACTCCAATCACTATCATTAAAAGGAGGATTAGCAATGATATAATCGGCTTTTACATCTTTATGAGCATCGTTTAAAAACGACCCTTCATTATTCCACTTAACATTACTACTATCAATTCCTCTTATAGAAAGATTCATTTTAGCCAATCGCCAAGTAGTTTGATTACTTTCTTGACCATAAATTGAGATTCTATCGGTTGGATTTAAACTTAAACTAGCTTTTCCACTTTTTTTATAATGGTCTTGATGTGTTTTAATAAATTTTTCGCTTTGAACAAACATTCCACCGCTGCCACAGCAAGGGTCAAAAACTCTGCCTTCGTATGGTTCAAGCATTTCAACTAGTAATTTTACAACACTAGCAGGAGTATAAAACTGACCTCCTTTTTTGCCTTCTGCCAAAGCAAATTCCCCTAAAAAGTATTCGAATACTTGGCCTAATAAATCCTTTGACTGTGCTTCTTTAGTGCCTAAAGTTGCCGAACCAACTAAATTTACAAGAGCCCCTAAACTGGTTTTATCTAGTTTTTCTTGTGCAAATACCTTTGGCAAAACACCACGCAATGAAGGATTATCTTTTTCAATAGCCTCCATAGCCTCATCAATATCATTACCAATGGTAGTTAGCGAAGCTCTGCCTTGAAGCCATTTCCACCTAGCCGAAGGTGGAACATAAAAAACCTTTTCCGCTATATATTCATTTTTATCTTCAGGGTCAGCACCTTCATACTCTCCTTTGCCTTCGCTTAATTTGGTATATAATTCTTCAAAAGCATCAGAAATGTACTTCAAAAATATTAAACCTAAAGCCACATGCTTATACTCTGCTGCATCCATGTTTTTGCGCAACTTATCAGCTGCTTTCCAGAGCTTTTTTTCTAAAGGTTCTTCTTGTTCTGCTTTTACTTTTTTAGCCATTATAAATTATTGTGTTTTGACTCGTACTAAAAAAAGTTTACATATTATTTAATTAATACTGCAATAGGTTTACAGTTGATTTTTATTCCTAAAACTAGTTTACAATGATATTTTTTTTCTTGTAATAATTCTTCCATAATTTTTTTACTTTTAAAGTATTGTCAGAGCAATGAACAAACTGAGGTGTTAA
>JAAFJM010000013.1 GCA_013298895.1 Bacteroidota bacterium
CTTGCACCAATTTATCAATGTATTCAAGAGAGCCTTGCGAAGCCATAAACTCCCCAGTTGATAAATCTAAAAAGGCAATTCCTGCTTCTTTATCATTGTCTAAATGAATAGCGCAAAGGTAATTATTGCTCTTGTTGTCAAGTATTTTATCGTTATAACTAACACCAGGAGTAATAAGTTCGGTAACCCCACGTTTAACAATGGTTTTAGTCATTTTGGGATCTTCCAATTGGTCGCAAATAGCAACCCGCTGCCCAGCACGAACTAGTTTTGGCAAATATGTATCTAAAGAATGATGCGGAAATCCAGCCAGTTCAATATGAGAAGCTTGTCCGTTGGCACGTTTGGTTAAAACAATTCCAAGAATTTCGGCAGTTTTCACTGCATCTGCTCCAAAAGTTTCGTAAAAATCGCCCACACGAAACAATAAAATGGCACCAGGATATTTGGTTTTTATCTGGTTATATTGCCTCATTAAAGGCGTTTCATTGTCTGGATTATCGGGGTTTTGTTTCTTAGCCATTTTTGCTTTTTTATACTTTATTGCTTCAATAAAATAATGCTTTGCAAAATAGTTAATATGAAACTGAAAGTAATGTGTGTGAACAATTTTTTTGTAGCAAAATCAATAAAAAAGCCCCTTTCGAGGCTGTAATTAAAAATTATTATCATCGGCAGTTCGGCCATAAAGCGCAGGTACCATATTTCCTGACGCTCTCAGGTAAGCTACTAACTCGCCTCTGTGATGGTATAAATGATTGAATAAAAAACCTCTTACTACTTGAATTCTAGGCATGGCAGGCATTAATTCATGTCCGTTCATTTCCATTTTCCAAGGAGTCATCATGCTTTCATCTTTTGCATTAGCTAAAATGGCTTGTGCATTTTTTATATTCTCTTCTAACTTAGCTACAATATTTTCAGTTTTTGAAATATCGCCTTTATCGTATTTGTATTCGCTCATTTCCATCACATCCATGTTAAAGGTGCTATGAAACCAATTATACACCTCAGCTATATGAGAAGCCAATTGAGCAATTGTCCAATTTTTTTCTTGAGGTTTGTAATCTAAAGCGCTTTCAGGAATGGCTTTTAACAATTTGCGGGTGTTTTCTGCTTCAAACATAAATTCGCCCAAAAGAGATTGTACTATCATAGTTTTAAATTTTTTTAAAAATCAAACATAGCATAAATAAGTAAAAAGAAAATACATAATAGTAAAAACAACAACTGCATCTAAAAAAATAATATTTAGGAAACTTTTTCTTTACAGGAGTAATTTTTTAAATGCCGGGTAACATTGGTTTAATTAAGTTCTATATAACTTATTCTTGAGGAGTTGTATTATTATTGGTCTGGCTTTTTCGCATTTTTAGGGCAATATTGATTTGGATTTTTACAAAATTTGCTTGTTTATTGGTTTGGATTTTTCTCATAAAAAAATATAATTAGCTGTAATTAAACAATTTGCACAATGTTGAAATTTTACTAATTTATTAGGTTAAAAATTTAGCCCAAAATCTTAATTAATTTACATCACATCAATTCCAAGCTTTTTCACCCTCGACCAAATAGAACCTTTGGTGCGGTTAAATTGTTTCGATAAATCTGTCATGCTCATGCCGGTTTGATACAAACGTTTTAATAAATCATCTTGCTCTTTGGTCCAAGTTTGATAAGCTTCTTTTGGCTTTTTATTGGTAACTTTTGGTTCAAATACATCGCCATAAACACTGGCTTCATCTTTATCGTAAATTACTACTCTGCGGTAAGGTTGTTTAACAATTTTATTGTTTTCTGGTGCTGTTGCTTTTTCAGGTTTTTTCTTTTCAATTACTGTAATTTCAGCAGATTTTTCAAATGCCTTTGGCAATAAATCTTGATGAATTTTTAGCCTATTTTTAGTACGAGTAACTGCCACATACAAAAGGTTTATTTCTTCATTTAACTTTGGAATATTTAGTTCCAATTCTTTCTCCAACTCTTTTTTATCTTTTAGTTTTTCAAGCTTGTCTTCGGTAATAAAATCATTTACCAATTCAATGCTATCGTACTCCATGCCTTTGCACCTGTGCACGGTTGAAAATATAATTTCTGCCTTGTGTTTTTCGGTGTTTTCAACATGTTTGCTTTTAATGGTTTTGATGATATCGTAAATTTCGTTTTCATATTCTTTCACCATTTCCACCATCATGCCCAGTTGCTTGTCTTCGGTTTTTTCAATATAATCTTCCAATTCACCCATGCTTTTCATTTCTTTAATCATGGGGTCTTTAATCATACTGCGTTTGTTATTGTATAAATTTAGTACATCGTAAAGCGATGTTCCATCATCGGCATAAGTGTACGAGTTAAAATTGCCTTCAAAATAAATGTGTTTTACACGCGTGTTTTCGGTTATAAACTCAATGGCTTTTAGTATTAAACCCAAGTTGGTTCTGGCAATGATCGCTTTTGTTTTGCCCGTTTTATTTTGTCCTTTTCCTGTAATGGTAAGCTGTAAAGGCTGGTTAAAATAATTTTTCCATTTTAAAATGTCACTGGCCAATTGTGCCACATTTTGACTAAACCTAAAGCTAACCGAAAGGTTATAGGTTGTAAAATTGGCTTTTTCCAACGAGTTAACAGCAAAACGCCAACTATAAATTTGCTGATGCGTATCGCCTACAATTACTTTGGTAGCTGTTTGGTTTAAAAAAGTATCCAACATGGCAGGCGAAGCATCTTGCCCTTCATCAAACAAAATATAATCGTAAGGCAAAGCTGGATTCAATAACTGAAATTTTTTCAAATAAAAATCGTGTGTAATTTCAATTTCAGCTCTATTCATTTTAGCCAATAATTCACGTGCATTTTGAACAATTAATTCATAATGTTTTTGTACAAAATCTTTGGCTAAATCGTCAGTTACCAAATCCAAGTAATTTAGGTCTTGAACCTTGGTTTTATTGCTATTACAAAAGTAAGCTACGAGTTTATTAATATGATTAGCAGCAATGTATTCAGCATGTTTTTCGCCCCTAATTCTTAGGTTTAAAAGTTGTACTAATTCTTGGGTTTTGTATTCTTGCGGCCTTACACGGTAATTGCTTTGCATTACCACGTATTTAAATGCCAACGAATGCGCTGTTTCCACTTGCACATTATTTAAACCACTATCGGCAAATTTTTTACTAGCTTCTAACTTTACAGATTTATTAAAAGCCAAATACAAAATGCGGCTATTAGCAGGGCGAGCTTTGGCATATTCAATAATGGTAGTGGTTTTACCCGAACCTGCTACCGCGTTTATTTTAATATTTCCTGTTGATTGAACAATGTCAATTTGCTCCTGAGTTAACTTCATAAAGGGCTACGAAAATAGGAAGTATTAATGATAAATTTTGAAGTATGAATTACGAATTACGAAGTATAAATTGTTATTTTAAACAAATACTTTTACTGTAATTTATCTGTTCTTCTTTTCCAAACTTTTTGATTTCTATGTTGATGAATAACGGTATAAACAACTACTTCTTTTTTAGGTTCATTTACATAATAATAAATGGAATAAGGAAATTTTTCAAGTAGAATATGTCTTGCATCTTTATAAACTAATTGAAAACTATTGGGGTTTTGACTTATAATAGCAATTGCAGCTTCAAAGTATTTAATGAAAGAAACACCTAGCCCAGCTTGTTCCTTTTCGTACCACGAAATAATGTCGTCAATATCTTTTTCAGCATCCTTTTCTATGAGGATTTTATAACTCATAAATTATGTTTTTGAACTAATTCTAATTTAAGTTTATCCCAAGTTTTTAGTTTACTAGTGTCTTTAGTTTTGTTTTTCATTCGCTCTTCCAAAACTTCAATATGCCAATCAGAGACGGTAGATTCATTCTTAGGATTTTCTATACTATCCCAAAGGTAATTGGCAAGTTCAAGTCTTTCTTGAGTATTTAGTTTTTCAATATCTATCAAAAGAGCCATATTTTTTTATTTCAAAATTAAAGATTCTAAGTTCAATTAGCAATAGTAATTTATTGTAAATACCGTTATTATTGAAAAAATAAATGAATTTGATAAATGATAAAACAAACCATTTTAATAGTATTTACAGCTTTAACGATTTTAAGCTGTAACAGTTCAGATAATAAAATAATAGCTGCTCAACAAAGCCAAAGCGAAATAAAAACGCAAATAGATAGCATATTAGATGAACTTAATAATAAATTTACCATCAACGGTAAGCCAATTAATCCAAGGGTTATTCACGACCTGACTGGAGGTGATTTTGATATGTCGGATGGGCCAATAATAACTGCTTTAGATTTAAAAAAGGCCAATGACAGCAACCGTTATTTTTGCGATTCATGTTTAGGTAAATACGAAATTTACTTTGGAACGGATAAAGATGGCAATAATTTAGGCCATTTTTCGTATAAGTACTTAGGCAAAACCGCCAATAATATTCATGTGGTTCAAACATCAAGCAATGGGGGAGGTTCTGGCTCTTGGAGTTTTGTTTTGTTTTTAAGTGTTCAAAAACGAAATGCCTATGTAATGGGCGAAAAACAAGAGCAATTGATATTGAACTTGGAAGGAAGTGCTGACGGTCCTTCTGGTAGTGGTTTATACGGTACCAATTCAAAAATAGTTATAAAACAAAACACGGTTACCATTGATTACGAAACCAATGAACCTGACGAAAATGGAAAAGAAAAAATAACCAAAAATAGTAAACAATTTGAGTTTTAAGGTACGCTTTTCATTAGATTTTGGCATCCTTGCCAACATCAATTAGGCCATTTTATTGCAGGCGAGGACAGGCTGCAATGCCAAAATTTCTAGTATTGAATAAAATTAAGTTCACAAATTATGATTAATGAAATAACCAATAGAGAGTATTTAATTACATTGTTGGAAAATTATAAATTAAAAGATTTAAACATTTTTTCAGAAGCAATTCAAGCTGCAGAAAATGAAATTGATGGTGAACTTTATGAAATAAAGAATCGGATTGATGAAATAAATCGGAAAATCCCTCCAGTAGTAAATAGGCAACCTACTGAAGAACATTATGAAATTTGGGATGAATTAAGTGAAGAATATTTTGAACAAAGTTTAAAAAGCGACTATTTAAATGCATTTGCAGAAATGAAAGTGATATACTTTTTTAAAAATTTAGAAATAAATATGAAATCCTTAATAGTTTTAGCATATCCGAATGTTATTACTAAAGGTTTTTACAAATGGGAAAACATGATTTCTTTTTTTAAATCAATAGATATTGATGTATCAAAAATTTCTGGCTATAATGAGGCAATGCTGCTAAAACAACTAAATAACTCAATAAAACATTCCGAGGTAATAAACAATGATTTAAAAAGAATTCCTGAGTTTTCATCAATAGAATATTTTACACCAGAAGCAATAAATTTGTTTTTAGAAAGAATAGAAGATAATGTGAAGTTATTCTTTAAGTCTTTAATTGATGAAATTATTAAAGAACGATTTGAATTTGACGATACAAAAATGGATAAGATTTCTGAGGATTTATATAACAGAATGGATAAAGAAACCTTTGAAAAATTTTCAGAAAGTATTACAAGTAAACTAAGTAAATAGAAAAGATTTAAATAAATCCTATTAACTCTTTTTTCAAATAGTAGAAAGTGCATCTTTTTGTATTATCTTCAAAATAGGATTCAGGTTCAAATATATTTTCTTCTGAAAACAAATCATCAGTTTCAATGAACCGACACATCAATTCATAATCTATTGATTCACTTTTTTCAAATCCATCAATTATATAGTCAACACTAACGTAACCTCTATACTTAGTTTGGAAACTATCGTAATATGAACGTCCAATATTCCTAATTTTAATAATTTCAAGTTTTATTTTAGGACTATACTTTAGGTCTTCTGTCATATCTAATTTGAAATTCATAAAATCATCAATATTGATTTTTATTGGTCCATCAATTTTTTTTACTTTTTTTCTTGCAAAAAAAACAATGTTATTATTTACATGATTTATTGGAGTAAGTTCAAATTCATCAGATTTGATTCTAAAGAAAACTTTAAAAAACTTTCTTTGCAATTCAACATTTTCAAAAAAATATCCTTCTTCATTTTTATCAATTATATTTTTTAAATATAATTGATAATTAGGTATTGGTGATTTATATTTCTTACCATCTTCAAGAATATAAGGGGCTTTTATGTGCCATGAATTATTTTCTATTTCGTTCTCTTCCATTTTTTACTTTTATGAATTGTTTAATTTATTTGTTTAGCTATTCAATAACTAGAAAAGCGGTTTATATCAATATTTTCTTTGAAAATCAAAAAAAGCGACCCTTTCGAGTCGCTTTTTTATTGCCGATGTTGGCGTCCTCGCCAATATCAATTATTACATTTTTCTTAGTTAGTTTGACTAGCTTTTGGAGCTGCGTCTAATATTTCTTGGCTTACACCGCTAGCGTATTGCTCAAAGTTTTTAACAAACATAGTAGCTAATTTATTAGCTTGTGCATCATATCCATCTTTATCAGCCCAAGTATTGCGTGGGTTTAAAATTTCAACAGGTACGTTAGGGCAAGTAGTTGGCATTTGGTAACCAAATACTGGGTGTTGCTCAAATGTTACATTGTTTAACTCGCCATTTAAAGCTGCGGTAATCATAGCACGAGTGAAAGATAATTTCATACGTGAACCAGTTCCGTAAGCACCACCGCTCCAGCCTGTGTTAATTAACCAAACGTTTACATTAGGATTTTCTTTTAATTTTTTACCTAACAATTCAGCGTATTTACCTGGGTGTAAAGGTAAAAATGCTTTACCAAAACAAGCAGAGAAAGTAGCCGATGGCTCAGTAACTCCAGCTTCTGTACCAGCTACCTTAGCAGTGTAACCGCTTATAAAGCTGTACATAGCTTGACCTACATTTAATTTAGAAATTGGAGGTAATACACCAAAAGCATCAGCTGTTAAGAAGAAAATGTTTTCAGGAGTTTTTCCTACCGAAGGTACAGCTATATTATCAATTAAATCAATTGGATAAGCAGCACGTGTATTTTCAGTTACTGAAATATTGGTATAATCAACTGTAGAAGTTCCAGGAATAAAACGAGTATTTTCTACCAATGAACCAAAACGGATGGCATCAAAAATTTGAGGCTCTTTTTCTTTAGTTAAATCTACACATTTTGCGTAGCAACCACCTTCAAAGTTAAATACTGAATCTTCAGCCCAACCGTGCTCATCATCACCAATTAACTTACGTTCAGGATCAGCACTTAAAGTAGTTTTACCAGTTCCTGATAAACCAAAGAATACAGCAGTATCGCCATTTTTACCAATATTTGCTGAGCAGTGCATTGATAAAGTATTGCGCTCTTGCGGTAACACGTAGTTTAATACAGTAAAAATACCTTTTTTCATTTCGCCAGTGTAACCACTACCACCTACTAAAATAATTTTTCTTGAAAAATCAATGATAGAGAAATTGTGTTGACGGGTTCCATCTTCGGCAGCTACTGCTTTAAAACTTGGTGCATTTAAAATTAACCATTCAGTTTCAAAAGTTGGTAATTCGCTAGCTTCAGGGCGAAGGAATAAGTTATTGCAAAATAAGTTATGGTAAGCAGTTTCGTTCACTACGGTTACGTTTAATCTGTAACGAGGGTCAGCACAAGCGTAAGCATGACGCATGTAAACTTTTTTACCTGCATAATGAGCAATTACTTTGTTCATTAATTTTTCAAACTTGTCGCTCTCGAAACGATTATTAACATCGCCCCACCAAACAGTATTTTCTGTTTTGCTATCTACCACACAAAATTTGTCTTTAGGCGAACGACCAGTAAATTCACCAGTATCAGCCATTAACGCGCCAGTATCAGTTAATACGCCTTCGCCATTAATAATTGCATGGCTTACTAACTCGGCAGGGGTAAGGTTTTGGTGTGCTGCAGAAGCACTTTTCAAAATCCTATCTAAGATAGAAATGTTTGTCATATTCAGAGTTTTATATTAAATAAATATAATGCGAAAGTATTTTTTATTTTGATTTATAAAAGCACTTTTTGAGCTTCAATGCCTTGCAATGATTAAAATCAAAATAAACATTGCGTGCTGAAATGGTTTATAGGTTTGTTTTAAAATATTGTATACTAGTAGTTTAGGTTAAATATTTGTATTAAAATAATAGAGCATAAAGTTTGTGATTTAGGCTAAATCGCGCATAAATCATTTTTTAAAAACTGAAAAATCAGGTCTTTGTTAGGCTATATTACACTAGCAATTTTTAGGTTTTTACACCAACAATATTTTAAATAAAATAATTACTTTCGCTCCTTCAAAAAAAGTAACAATTGAATGTTTGATAGAGAAAGACCTAGTTTTGAGGATAGCAATAATGTAACAGTTCAAAGATGTTTTTATGCTTACGAATTTGCCAAACCATATATAACTAATAAAAATACTGCTGATATTGGCTGCGCTGATGGTTACGGAACTCAGTATTTAGCCGATTTTACCATTAGTACCATTGGTGTTGATTACAGCGAAGTTACCATAGCCGATGCGCGCCAAAAGCATGCTGCTAAAACCAATTTAACTTTTAAAGCAGGCAAGGTTCCGCCCATTCCATTAGAAACTGAAAGTGTAGATGTAGTAACAGCATTTCAATTTATTGAACATATTGAACAACGCAAAGCATTTATGGAAGATGTAAAACGTGTATTAAAGCCAGGAGGTGTTTTTATTTGTACTACTCCAAATGTAAAAATGAGCATTGCACGTAATCCGTTCCATGTGCATGAATATACTTTTGACGAAATGCAAAAAGAAGCATCAAGCGTGTTTTCTAAAATTGAATTACAAGGTTTGCAAGGCAATGAAGTGGTAAATAAATATTACGATGATAACTCCAAATGGGCCAAACGTATATTAATGTTCGATCCATTGGGTTTACACAAATTGGTTCCAGCTAATTGGTTGGTGGCTCCTTATAATTTTTTAACCAGCCTTATGCGCAAAAATTTAAAAGAAACCAATAACGATACTTTAAAAATAACTACTCAAGATTTTTATTTAACCAAAGATAATTTGGATAAAACTTGGGACATTTTCTTAATAGCACACAAATAATAAACCTTAAAACTTAACAAATTGATTAAACCATGAAAGGCACAGGATTAGCATTAGTAACCCCTTTTAAAGCCGATTTCTCTATTGATTTTGATGCATTGTCAAACTTAATAGAGCACGTAATTACGGGAGGAGTGGAGTATGTGGTAGCATTAGGCACCACAGGCGAAAGCGTTACTTTAAGTAAAGACGAAAAGAAGCAGGTTTATCAATTTATTCAACAACAAGTTAAAGGCAGAGTACAATGTGTGGCTGGTCTAGGTGGAAACGATACTGCTGAGTTAACTGATTATATCAAATCGTTTGATTTTACTGGTTACGATGCTGTACTTTCGGTTAGTCCTTATTACAACAAACCAAGTCAAGAAGGCATTTACCAACATTTCATGAAAGTGGCTGAAGCTAGCGCTAAGCCTATTGTTTTATATAATGTTCCTGGTCGTTCAGGGAGTAACATGACAGCTGATACTACTTTGCGTTTAGCTAAAGCTAGCAGCAAATTTATAGCTGTAAAAGAAGCGAGCGGTAACGCAGAACAATTCATGGATTTAATTCATCAAGCACCTGTTGGTTTTTCGGTAGTGAGTGGCGATGATAATTTAACCGTTCCTTTTATGTCAATGGGTATGACAGGCGTAATTTCGGTTATTGGTCAAGCATATCCTAAAAAGTTTTCTAATATGGTTCGCGCTGCTTTGAATAACGATATTGTAACCGCTCGTACTTTGCATTTTGAATTGTACGATGTAATGAAATCAATTTATTTAGATGGAAATCCTGGTGGAATAAAAGCATTATTAAGCTTAATGGGTATTTGCCAAAATGTAGTTCGTTTACCATTAGTGCCTGTAAATAATGGTGCTTTCGAAACCATTAAAAAACATTTCAATGAAACTAAAGCTTAATTCGGTTTTATTTATAGCGCTTTTAGTTTTGGTTGCGGCTTGTAATCAAAAACCAAAGGAGCTTAAGTTTACCAATTTTATAATTGCAAATACGCAATATCCAATTGCTGGAGATAGCTCTCGAAGCTGCACTTTTGAGGCAAGTATTCCAATTTTTGAGGATGGAAACCAACAATTAATTGATTCAATCAATACTTTTATTGCACAAACATTTTTTGAACATGAAAGCAAAATTACCGATTTAAAGCAATTGGTTAAAGCTGAATCAGATAGTTTTTATAAAAATTATTTGCGTGATTTTTCGGAGTTTAACGAAGCTGATTTCCCACTTACTTACGACTATAATTTAAAATTGGCTGTTGCATTTCATAACGAAAAATATGTAACACTAAAAAACGAAAATTATGAATACACAGGCGGTGCTCATGGCAATTACGCTACATTGTACCATGTGTTTAATGCTAAAAATGGCAAACATGTTTCTATTAACGAATTAGTGGAGGATACTTTAAAATTAGAGCAATTGGCAAAACAACAGTTTTATACCTTGAAACAAATTGATAGCACTAAGTCAATTAATGATCAAGGATATTGGTTCGAAAAAAATGTATTTAGTTTAAACAGTAATTTTGGTTTGATAAACGATACGTTGGTTTTTACTTATAATCCTTATGAAATTACCAGTTATGCCGAAGGTCAAATTGATTTAAAAATACCTTTGAATCTATTAAAATAAAAAATAGTTAATTCACGCTTGCGAATTAATTGGTATGTTTTTTGGCTAGTTATTAAAGTTAGTAAATCCGAATTTTAGCAAAATCAACAAAACAATGAAACAATTTTTTAAATATATTTTAGTCATACTTAGCATTATTTTTTCGCAAAATATTTTTGCACAGATTGATACAAGTATATTTACCAGTCCAATTACCACTTTTGTAATTTCAGAAAAACAAATAGATAGTCATCAAAAATGGGTGATATTAGATACGAGCATTACTAAAAATGAAATTTTTCACCCTATGTATGCTAAGTATGGTTTGTTTCAAGATATGGGAAATATTGGCTCTGCAGGGCAATCTTTGATATTTGATGCTAATAGAAATTTTGGATATCGATTTACTCAAAATCCTTGGAACAGTTATTTTTTTAAGCCTGAAGAAAGAATTTATTACAATTCAAAGTCACCGATAACGGATATTACTTATGTGCAAGGCGGTGTAGAAACGGTTAACTTAAAGGTTAAACTAGCAATTAATGTTACTCCAAGATGGATGATTGGTGTGGATTACCATAGGCTAACATCCACAGGTAATTTTGTGCGCCAAAGAAATGGAGCTTATTACACACAAGCATTCACTTATTATCAGTCAAAAAATGCAAAATATGCTATGTTGGCTAATTTAACTTGGAACTTAGGATATAATGAAGAAAGTGGTGGGTTAAAAAGCGATTCGAGTTTTGAGGCACTTTCAGGTACAAATAAAACAGGAAACAGTAATTTAAGTAATTCAGAAAATGGGTTTAGAAACAGAAGTTTTTATTTGAAGCAGTATTTTTATTATGGTAAAAGTACAACAGAAATAAATAAAGAAGATACCATTGAAAAGTTCGTTAGTTATGGTCACTTTAGCCATACTTTAAAAGCAGAAGATGAGGTATATTATTTGCGTGTTAATGGCGATTCTAATAGTGTTATTTTTCCTAATGGATTAATAAAAACTTTTACTGATTCGGTTACTTCGCAAACTATTACCAACAAATTTGCCTACACACTTTATAATACCGATAGAAAAAATGAAATGCGGTTTATTGAATTAGCGGCAAGCCATCAATTTGTAAATACCGATGTGCAAACCAATCAGCGAAGTTTTAATAATGTAATTTTTGAAGGAACCATTGAACGTGAAGTTTTTAAAAATTATGGAATTTCATTCAGGGCAAATGGCGCCTATTCACCGTTGGGTTATAACCAAAATGATTTGAAATTAATTGGAGATATTAACTACAAAACTCCTTGGCTAATATTTAGTGGTGGAATCTTTAATAATTTGTACTCGCCAGATTATACTTTTACTTTTTTTAAAAGCAATCAATTTAATTGGGATAATCAAAATTTCAATAAAATAAATGTAAGTAATTGGCATGGAAGTATTGAAACACGCACTCTAAAAAACAACTTTAAACTAACCTTTAATCAGAATATATTGGCTAATTGGGTTTATTTTGGTACCGATGCTACTCCAAAACAAAGCAGTAACGTGGCATTAGTTCAAACCATTGAACTTCAAAAAGTATTTAAACTTTGGAAATTTTATTTCGATAATAAAATTTTGTACCAAAAAAGCACAGAAGATTTTGTGCGTTTACCTGAGTTTGGTGCGGTGTTGCGTTACTATTTCCAACAAGTATTGTTTAAAAAAGCGTTGAATTTACAGTTTGGTTTTGATGCCTTTTATAACACAGCTTTTTATGCGCAAGCCTATAATCCTGCTACAAGAGGATTTTACCTCCAAGACCAAAAGCAAATTGGTAACTATCCATTAATTAATGTGTTTTTATGTGGCGAAATTCGCCATGCAGTAATTTTTGCTTCTTACGAACACCTTAATCAAGATTGGTTTAAATCAACAGGATTTTATAGTACACCCAATTATCCATTAGCATTATCAACCTTAAGAATAGGCGTAAGATGGAGGATGTATAATTAATTTTTGATTTGGAGATTTATTGATTTAAAGATTGCTAAATTGTTGTTACCCAAGGAGTGATTGATTTGGAGATTTTAAATTGTTGGATTGTAGAATTGATGATTTGGATTTTTCAGTCGGCTAGCATCTCGAAACGAATATTATTTTAGATTAATAGCCTACCTTAATTACAATGAATACTAGTTTTTCAATTACAGATTTCTACAAAGAACTAGCATATTCATTGCCAAAAAGCACTTCTCATACCAGAAAAATATGGGTAAATAAAATTATTACCGAAGATATTGCTATCAAAGATATTGCTAATTTATTAAAGTGTGAGCAGAAAACAGCTACTCGTTTTCAATGGTTAATAAGTGAAATAGGAATAGCAAACCCCAATAGGTTATTAGCAGAACTTCCCTTTTTATTGCCTTTTTTTGATCAACTCAATCCAATTTACAAATCTTCTTTAGCATCTTATTGGCTTATTGCAGGTGTTCCAACAGAAAACGAAGGTGTGGCAATTGACTTATTGTTTCAATGGCTTTTATCAAATCATGTAAATGTTACCATTAAATCGAGAAGCATTATGGTGCTATTCAAACTCACCAAAAAATATCCTGAACTAAAAAATGAATTTGTATTGTGCTTACAAAATCAACAACACAAATACTCCAAAGATTTTGAAAAAAGAGTATCCAAAATATTGAATAAATTATAAGAATAAAGGATAATGAATTTGATTGGTTGAATTATTGTGTTAAGTTATTATTTTCTGTTCCCCAATTTTGTTTTTCGTTTTCGTTCCAAAGGTTTGGAAAAAACTTACGTTGCTGAAATTGTGGATGTAAATATTTTTTCCATTCAGAACCTCCTGTTGCTTGCTGGTTCTCGTTTTTGCTATCTAAAAAATGTTTAGCTGTGTTTAAATGTGTCATTGGCCAAACTACATTGTATAAGTTATCAAACTCTTTTAGCTTAATTAATAACTCGTTCGACAAATTGGGCATTTGACTGATTCTATCAGCTATGGTTTTGCCTTTCATGGTGGTAGCTAAACCAATAAACTGCGCTAAATATTTTTCTTCAAATAAGGTAAGCGTTAATGTTTTATTTCCCGTTTTTCTATTTAACCCAGCATCTTTCCAATAAATATGGTCAAAATAATCTGTAATACTTGGGTTTAAAATGGTTTTTAAACGCTCTTTTCCAGCTTCGTTTATCAAGTTTTCAAGGCCTGTGCAGTGTAATTCTATAAACCTAAACTGCGCACTTTGAAAACCACTTGCTGGCGCTAAAGTAGCTCTAAAAGTATTGTAGTCATCGTAATCCATGCCATCTTTCATTATATCGAAAGAATTAATAAGCATTTGGGTGTAGCGAATAATACGCGTGAATTTATTCAATAAAAAACCTTCGGTTAATTCAGGTTCTGCGGCTACTTGTTTTACCTCGTGCAACATCAGTTTTAAAAACAATTCAGTTACCTGATGGTACATTATAAAAATTTCTTCGTCTTTAAAATCTGTACGAGGTTTTTGTAACGAAAGTAAAGTATCAACTTCTATGTAATCCCAATAATTAATAGGTTTTGCGTGTAATAAACCTTTCAAATAAGTTTCAGGGTTTTCACCTAGGTTTTGGTACTTATCATTAATTTTATCAATAATTGGGTTTGAAGTCATGTTGCTATTTTTTTATTTATGCTAAGCAACAAATATGTCATTAAGGTTAAACCCAAATAATGATGGCAGTCAATATTAATATAGACTTTTTATAGTTTGTATTAGTTTTTATCCTTAATCGGAATCCACACTTCTTCTTCCGATTCAGGGCTTGTATTGCTATATTTTTCGCCTAAAATTTCAAAATGAGGCCTATTATCTAATTCATAAACAGAATTTGGAATCCACTCGGTAAATATAAAGTTGAAGAAAGGCGCTGCATTGCTAGCCAATCCTTTATAGTTAAAAACGGCATACTTGCCAGCAGGCAAAATATAAGTATGCATTCCTGATGGAATCACATCAAAACCAGATACTTCCAAGCAAGACCATTTTGTAAATTCGTTATGAGGATTAAATGCTACAAAATGTTCGTTACTATAAATTTGCATGGAGATAAGATGGCTTCCAATTGCATTAGTAATTTGATGGCGTTTAGGCATAAAAGTTTGCCAAAGCATGGCAGTTTTGTTATTAACTAAATTCATGCTTTGGCTTATGCCTATTAGTTTTTTAGGCTCAATAACTTGAATAGAAGGAGTCATTTAATTTATTGTTTTATTGTCTGTTTTCAAAGTAAGCAATTAAGCAGTTGAACATATATTGGGCTTAGTCTGAAAAAGCTTAATTATAAAATAGTTAAAAATTATTTTCACTTTTGTTCAAACTAAATTTGCCTGCGGTTGGTGTTTTCACCAACCTTACTTCTATCAGTAGTTTCTGCCAAGCCTTAACAAATGGATTCGTAAGCTTTCGGACTGCGGATTTTAAATGAATAAGAGTAGTAACTAGTAATAATTAAAACAAGCAATAGAAACTCCTTTCATTTTATATTCTTAAAGCACTCTACAATATATAAGGTTACAAGGTGTTAGTTTTTTGTTGTCCTAAAAAGTAAAAAACCTCATCATCTTGTAGATAATGAGGTTTTTTAGTACCCGGGGCGGGACTTGAACCCGCACATCTTTAAAGGATACAGGATTTTAAGTCCTGCGTGTCTACCAATTCCACCACCCGGGCGTACTAATTAAAATTTCCGTTAAAAGAAACAGTGATTAATATTGGAGCGAAAGACGAGGTTCGAACTCGCGACCTCAACCTTGGCAAGGTTGCGCTCTACCAGCTGAGCTACTTTCGCATTTGATATTTTGTATCGTTTTGGTGGTGCAAAAGTATACAAAGGATTTATACTTACAAGTGCTTTCTGATTTTTTTTATTCCTTTTTCCTAAATAAATCAAAATCAGGTGGGTAATTTTTTATTTATTTAACGATTTGTTTATTTTAAGTAGCTGAAATTATTTTTTGAAGTACTATTTTATTAAAAAACGGATTACTTTTTCATAAAATTCTTTTGGATTTTCAGCATGTAACCAATGCCCCGCCCCTGAAATAGTTTCAATTTGAGCGTTGATAAAATGCTCTTGAATTTCTAG
The DNA here is from genome assembly GCA_013298895.1 of Bacteroidota bacterium. GTDB lineage: Bacteria > Bacteroidota > Bacteroidia > UKL13-3 > UKL13-3 > JAAFJM01. Next base: position 15,898 of record JAAFJM010000013.1, read on the forward strand.
TTCATCACTTGGTTTTATGTAGGTTGACAACTCCCCACGTAAAAACAAAGCTGGTTTCAAGAATACTCCATCATATTCTATTGGTTTGATAATTTCCTCATAATCTCTTTCTAAAACATTTAAATTAACTCTCCAATTATACCCGCCATTTGCAGTCGTTGTTAAATTTTTTAGTAAGAATTGTCTTGTTCCAAAATCAGGAACCAAATGCATCATTATATCTTCAGCATCTTTACGTTTGGTAACTTTGGTGAAATCAACTGCGTGCAAGGCTTCAAGCACTGAATCGTGACCTCGTTTATACTGCCTTGGGGCAATATCAGCTACAATTAGCTTTTCAACTTTATCGGTATAATCAAAAGCAAATTGCATAGCTACTTTTCCTCCCATGCTATGGCCTAAAATATTGGCTGAAGCAATGTTTTGTTGCTCCATAAATTCGGCCAAATCGTTCACCATTAGTTTAATATTATGGCTTTCGGTATGTGGCGATTTCCCATGATTACGCATATCAACCGTGTAAACACTAAAATCTTTCGAGAACTCAGTAGCCAATGTATGCCAATTATCTAACGAACCTAAAAATCCATGAATAATAATTAAGGTTTCTAGGCCTTCGCCATATTTTTTAAAATTTAAATGCACTTTTTTTTGATTGAATTGCTTTATTGTTAAATGGTTAGATTGTCGGATTGTTAAATTACTAATTGTCTATTGCCATTTGCTTATTGCTTATTAAACACTAGTTTCCCATTAGTTTTTCTTCTAACATAGCCATTTCAAAAATGGTCCCTTTCTCGCATCTTATTATGCGTCCAGGATATTTGCTTATCAACCTATAATCATGAGTAGCCATCAAAATTGCTGTTCCATTTTTAGCAATTTGATGTAACAATTCCATAATCCCATTACTGGTTTCAGGGTCTAAATTTCCTGTAGGTTCATCTGCTAATATTACGGCAGGTTTATTTAATAATGCTCTAGCAATTACCAAACGTTGTTGCTCACCACCACTTAACTCGAATGGCATTTTAAAACTTTTGGTATCAAGCCCAACCATTTCTAAAACTTCATTGATGCGGCTATCCATTTCAGCTTTGTTTTTCCAATCGGTAGCTTGTAATACAAAATACAAATTTTCATAAACACTTCTATCGGTAAGTAATTGAAAATCTTGAAATACAATACCAATTTTTCTGCGCAAAAATGGAATTTGATTTGTTTTTAACTGATGTAAATTAAAATTAGCTACTCTGCCATCGCCTTGTGTTAAGTTTAAATCAGCATACAAGGTTTTTAATAAGGTTGATTTTCCGCTGCCTGTTTGACCTATTAAATATATAAATTCAGATTCGTAAATTTCTAAGTTAACACTTGAAAGTACTAAAGTATTTTGTTGGAAAATACTCACATTATTTAATTGAATTACCGATGATTTATTCATTATTCTGTATTGTTCTTTTTTGTAAATTTATGTAACTAAAATGCAATTGGTGTTACTTGTCCAAATGGTATTTGGTCCATTAATTCTTTAATTTTTTCAATTTTATCGCCAAGTCCACATTTCTCCAATGCCTTTTCAGGCCTATCAGTGCGGGTGTAACAAATTAGAGTAAAGTTATCATCCCTTACTTGTAAATAATCTGGAATTTTTGCAACACCTTTAATTTTAACAATATACATAAATAATTTAATTGAGTAATTTTAAACGAAAATAATTATAATTGCGGCACAAAACTAAAAAATAATATGAGAGATATGAGACAAGTTATTTTAGCGGCTTCATGTGTTAGCTTAATTGCTGCATGTAGCGTAAAAAACAACTTTACTAAGAACAATTACACTGTTACTCCGAATCCATTAGAATTAAAAGGCGACAGCGTTGAAATTACCATTAATGCTACCGTTCCAGCAAAATCAATCAATCCTAAAGCTGTAGTTACTTTTTCACCTTATTTAAAATGTGAAGATGGAACCATCATAAATTTAAAAAGCAAAACAATTAAAGGAACTAAGGCTAAAGGTGCTGCAGATGAAACAGTAGATACCAAAGTTGGTGGTAATGTTTCATATACTGACAAAATAGCATACGTTCCAAGTATGAAACGTGCATCGTTAATGCCTAAATACACAGCATTAAATATTGAAGTTCCAGTTGGAATTGGTGCATTAGCAGAAGGTACCATCGTTACTCCTTTATTGTTAAATAATTCTGATTTAACAATTTTTTCTAGCGATGATTACAAAGTAGAGTTAGTTAACAAATCGGTAAATATTTACTTTCCTTTAGATGTAGATAAATTTAACCCGAACTTCAAAGCTGGGAAAAATTTAAGCAACAAAACTCAAATTGCTGAATTACGTAAATTATTAAAAGCTGACAAAAACTTTGTAGCTCGTGGTATAGCAATTAACGCTTATGCTTCGCCTGATGGAGAGTTAGATAGAAATACTAACTTATCAAAAGGTAGAGAAGAATCTACTTTTACATTCTTCAAAAAAGAATTGAAAAAACTAGGTTTTAGTGAAGTAAATGATGAAAACTTTACACGTGGTTACAGCAGTGCTGAAGATTGGATGGGGTTTGAAAAAGCTATTGTAAGTAGTGATTTAAAAGAGAAAAATGCAATTTTAGAAATCATAAGAAACAAAAGTATTAGTGATGAAGAAAGAGAAGGTTTAATTAAACGTAGTTTTCCAAAAGTTTGGGAAAATGCTAAGGCTAATATTTTACCTACTTTGCGCAGAGCAGAATTAGTAATTAAAGGTGCAAACCCTATGAAAACCGATGCTGAATTGATGACTTATTACGGTAAATACGATACATTAACAGCTAAAGAATTATTTCATTTAGCAGTTATTACAACTGATAATGCTAAAAAACAAGAAGTATTAAACGCATATAACGCCAAGAATTCAACTGATTGGAGAAGTTTTAATGATTTAGCCATTGCTAATATGCAAGATAAAAACTTTGATGCTGCTAAACAAAATTTAGATAAGGCATTGGCAGTTAGCCCAGAAAATCCAACTGTTTTAGCTAATTATGGTGTTGTTTACAAATTAACCGGTAACTATAAAGAAGCTATTAAATTTTACAACATGGCCGGAACTAAAGGTGCTGATGTTAGCTACAATTTAGGTTTATTAGCTGTTAAAAACGGAAACTATAGCGAAGCTGTATCATCATTTAACAAAAGCGGAATCAAAGATTTTAACACTGCTTTAGCTCAATTATTAAATGGAAATGCTGCTGGTTGCAAAGCAATTATTGATGGTTTAAACCCTGATGAATTAAAATGGAATCACTATTACTTAAGAGCTGTAGCTGCTGCTCGCTCAGGTAATGCAGATGATGTAGCTGCTAACTTAATTAAAGCTATTGGTGCTAACAGTGAAGTTCGTAACTTAGCTAAAAGCGATATGGAATTTGCTAAATTATTTAGCAATCCATTGTTCCAAGGTGCAATAAGATAATATTAAGTTTAAGCAAAATTTAAAGCTTACATTTTTTTAAAATACCCTCAAATAGTGATAAATTGTTTGAGGGTATTTTTTTATGGAAACTAATGAACTAACAAAGCTATTTTGATTTGATTAGAATGCTTTCTTTGTAAACGAAAGCCAAGTATATTTTATCCAATTCTTTTTAACTAATTGGGTCTAACCGCTCTCCTTCTATGTTAATTTGGCTTATTATTGTTGTAATTTTTTTAATAATATCTTCTTTTAAAACCGCTAATAATTTTTTCTTTACAAAATGCCTATGTACCACCAAACCTACAGTTCTGTATGGAACAGGTGAAATAAAATTACCTAAATGCATTTTTTCATTGGCCGAAAAGTCAATAGTAGCCAAATGTGGGAGTAAAGTGGTGGCTTTATTTGCTTTGACAAATCGTAGCAAACTATCAATGGAACCAGCTTTGTATTCAAAATTTAACTTGGAGCCTAATTGGTTTTCATCGTAATCGCAAAGCTGTAACACTTGGGTACGCATACAATGGCCTTCTTCCATTAAGCATATATTTTTCATTTTTATATTTTTAAAAGTAATAGGCTCATTCATCTCATTTTCTGCATCAAAAAACAAAAATGGTTCATCATATAACTTTATTTCAATAATTTCTTTATCGTTTAATGGAACTGAAAGTATACCAATATCCAATTCCCTACTTTTTAGTTTTCTTACTATTTCGGAGGTAGTTTCTTCTCTTATCTTAATTTTTAAATTGGGGAATTTAGTAGCAAAATCTTGTAAAAATAATGGCAATAAAAATGGCGCTATGGTAGGAATAACCGAAAGTGTTAAGCTGCCAGTAACTTCACCCTTTACTTCGTTGGTTAATTCTTTTAGTTGGTCAATATTGTTTACTATTATGGTTAACTGTTCTAAAATTATTTTGCCTTCGTTCGTAAGTTGAACAGGCTTTTTTTTTCTATCAAAAATTTTAAAACCTATTTCATCCTCAAACTTCGAAATCATGGTGCTTAAGGTAGATTGTGTTATGAAGCATTTTTCGGCAGCAATCTCAAAATGCTTGTGTTCAGCAACTGCTAAGATGTATTGAAACTGTTGTATGTTCATCTATACTATGAATGTTATTATTGAAAATATCGTTTTTATCAAACAAATGTATAGGTTATGTTTGTATTATAAAAGAAAAATAAACTAGATAGGAAATGAAAAAAATACTAATTGTTTTTACCTTAATTGCTTCAATTAATGCCAATGCGCAAGATAAAGCAGAGAGCAAAGGAAAATGCCCAATGGGTTTTATTACCAAAGAAAAAGCCAAATCTGCGGCTGAAGCAGAAAATACCAAAGGCAAAGTTTTTACCAATAAAGATTGGTGGCCAAATCAGTTAGATTTAAGCGTGTTGCGCAAAAATTCGGAACTTTCAAACCCCATGAACCCAGGCTTTAATTATGCAAAAGCTTTTCAAACCTTAGATTATGCAGCACTAAAAAACGATTTACGTGCATTGATGACTCAATCGCAAAATTGGTGGCCGGCTGACCATGGCAATTATGCAGGTTTTTTTATCCGTATGGCTTGGCATAGCGCAGGTACTTATCGCTCAGGTGATGGTCGTGGTGGTTCAAGAGCAGGTCAACAGCGTTTTGCACCATTAAATAGTTGGCCAGATAACGGCAATTTAGATAAAGCCAGAAGACTTTTATGGCCAATCAAACAAAAATATGGCAACAAAATTTCGTGGGCCGATTTGATGATTTTAACAGGCAACGTAGCTTTAGAAACTGCTGGATTTAAAACCTTTGGTTTTGCAGGTGGAAGAGTAGATGTTTGGGAGCCAGAAACCAATGTGTATTGGGGTTCTGAAACCAAATGGTTAGACGATAAACGTTACACTGGCGATAGAAAATTAGAAACGCCTTTAGCTGCGGTACAAATGGGCTTGATTTATGTAAATCCTGAAGGACCCAACGGTAATCCTGATCCAATTTTGGCGGCAAAAGACATTCGCGAAACTTTTGGCAGAATGGGTATGAACGATGAAGAAACAGTGGCTTTAATTGCTGGCGGACATACTTTAGGTAAAACTCATGGTGCTGGCGATGCTAAACATGTAGGCCCTGCTCCAGAAGGCGCGCCAATAGAAGAGCAAGGCTTTGGTTGGAAAAGCAGTTACAAATCGGGTAAAGGACAAGATGCCATTACATCGGGCTTAGAAGTAACGTGGACCACCAAACCAAACCAATGGAGTCAAGAATATTTAAAAATACTTTTTAACTACGAGTGGGAATTAACCAAAAGTCCTGCAGGTGCAAACCAATGGGTGGCTAAAACCAACGATTTAATAATTCCTGATGCTTTTGATAATACAAAAAAACATAAACCAACTATGTTAACCACCGATTTATCGTTGCGTTACGACCCTATTTATGAAAAAATTTCAAGGAAATTCATGGAAAATCCGGAAGTTTTTAACGATGCTTTTGCAAGGGCTTGGTTTAAATTAACACACAGAGATATGGGTCCTAAAACTACTTATTTAGGACCGGAAGCTCCCAAAGAAGATTTACTTTGGCAAGATCCAATTCCAGCACTTAACCATAAAGTAGTAGGCGAAGCCGAAATTAAAAAACTAAAAACAAGTATTTTAAACTCAGGCCTAACTATTAGCGAAATGGTTAGTACCGCTTGGGCTTCGGCATCTACTTACCGCGGCTCTGATAGACGAGGTGGAGCAAATGGCGCACGCATTAATTTAGAGCCACAAAGAAGTTGGGAAGTAAATAATCCTGTTCAGTTAAATAAAGTATTGAATGCTTTACAAAAAATTCAAAATGAATTTAACCAAAGCAGTAAAGAACAAAAAGTATCGTTGGCCGATATGATAGTTTTAGCAGGAAATGTGGGTATAGAACAAGCTGCAAAAAATGCTGGTTATACAATCCAAGTTCCGTTTACACCTGGCCGTATGGATGCAACTCAAGCGCAAACCGATATAAATTCAGTTAAATTCTTAGAACCACAAGCTGATGGTTTTAGAAATTATGTTAAAACACAATACAATGTTCCAACTGAAGCATTATTGGTTGATAAAGCACAATTGTTAACTTTATCAGCACCAGAAATGACCGTTTTAGTGGGTGGAATGCGTGCTTTACAAACCAATTTCGATAATTCAAAACATGGTATTTTCATGGATAGCAAAGACCAATTAACCAATGAGTTTTTTGTGAAATTATTAGAAATGGGAACTGTTTGGACGGCTAAAGACGAAAAGAAAGAAGTATTTGAAGGCAGAGATGCAAAAACCAATCAAATTAAATATACTGCCACAAGAGCTGATTTAATTTTTGGTTCAAACTCTGAGTTAAGAGCAATAGCCGAAGTTTATGCAAGTAACGATGCCAAAGAAAAATTTGTAACCGATTTTGTGGCTGCTTGGACTAAAGTAATGAACTTGGATAGATTTGATGTAAAATAATCGAATAAAAAAAAAGCCTGAATTATTAAATTCAGGCTTTTTTTATTTATTATAATATTCTTGATTATTTGTACATCACACTTTTAACAGCATCCATCACTTGTTTTACACTAGGTAAAAATGCTTCAACAAAAGTTGGAGCATATCCAAGAGGAGTATCAGCTGTGTTTACTCTAATTATTGGAGCATCTAAATAATCGAAAGCACGTTTTTGAACCATATAAGTTATTTCTGTACTGATATTGGCTAAAGGCCAAGCTTCTTCTAATATAACTAAGCGGTTAGTTTTTTTAACTGATTCAATAACAGTATCGTAATCAATAGGGCGCACAGTACGCAAATCAATTATTTCTACATTTACACCTTCTTTTGCCAATTCTTCAGCAGCAGCATAAGCTACTTTTATAATTTTACCAAACGAAACAATGGTAACATCAGTTCCCTCGCGTTTTACAACCGCTTTTCCAATTGGAATTAAATATTCCTCCTCAGGTACTTCACCTTTATCGCCATACATTTGCTCACTTTCCATAAAAATAACAGGATCGTTATCTCTAATAGCAGTTTTAAGTAAACCTTTTGCATCGTATGGATTAGATGGTACCACCACTTTTAAACCAGGGCAGTTTGCATACCAATTTTCAAAAGCTTGGCTATGTTGTGCTCCTAATTGGCCTGCACTTGCAGTTGGACCTCTAAATACCATAGGCATATTAAACTGACCACCACTCATTTGATACATTTTAGCAGCTGAATTAATTACTTGGTCGATAGCAACTAACGAGAAGTTGAAAGTCATAAATTCAACAATTGGACGCAAACCATTCATGGCAGCACCAACAGCAATACCTGCAAAACCAAGTTCCGCAATTGGGGTATCTATGATGCGTTTTTCGCCAAACTCATCAAGCATACCTTGACTAACTTTGTAAGCACCATTGTATTCGGCCACTTCCTCGCCCATTAAAAATATATCTTTATCTCTGCGCATTTCCTCGTTCATTGCTTCGCGAAGCGCTTCTCTAAATTGAATTACTCTCATGTATGTTTTTTAAAAAGTGTTGCAAAAATAATCGGATTACAATGCTTTCAAATAGTTGTTTGAAAGTTTTTTTTAATAAGTACAAAATAATCCAATTCTAAACCTAAATCTCTGAAAAATAAACCAATTGTTTTGCGTTTATTGTCTCAAAAGTTGTAATCTTTAGTGCGCAAACTACTAAAAAATGTGTAAAAATTAAGAAAATAAATGAAAGCATGGATGTTTATTTGTAACATAATTTAATTATTAGTTGTGGGAAAAATATTTTCAGTTTTTGTGTTCATTTCATTGGTCTTTGCATGTCAATCGCCTAAAGAAAAATTGTTAAATCAAATAACCGAATTAGAGAATAGCGATAGCGCTTTTAGCATTGGTCAAATAACAGATTTATATTGGTCTTACGCATCGTTTGTAGATAAATATCCTGACGATGACCATGCCCCTGAGTTTTTATTTAAGGCTGCACAACGAAGTAATATTTTAAATAAAGCTAGTGAGGGAATTGGATTTTTTGAAAAACTAATTACCAATTATCCAAACTCAAAATTTTGTGAACAGGCATTGTTTTCAATAGCTTTTAGCTATGAAAATAACTTGAATGATTTTGTAAATGCACGAAAATTCTACGACCAATTTTTACAAAAATATCCTAATAGTGAATTGGCTGAAGATGCAAAACTTTCAATTGAAAATTTAGGCAAATCTGATGAAGAGTTTTTAGAATCTATTAATAAAGACAGTGTAATTAATTAATTACCCCAACTTCTTAGAGAACGAATCAATATTAAAAAGTCTTTTTCAACCGAATAATCTTTGGCGTATAAAAAGTTTAATTTTTGAATTGTAATTGGATTATAGCTTTTGCCTGTAAGGTTATCAATTGGATTTAAAACTCCTTGACGTAAAATTGGCAATAGTTTAATATTATCGGCTTTGGCATAACCAACCCAAGTTTTTTCGCCTAAAAGTACCTCAACCCAATTTTTGAAAAATTGTGTTTTATTTTTAATTATTAAACTTACAAAGGGAATAAATGGTAGAATAAAAATGGCAAAAAATACATCAAACAATCTTTTCTTTTGTTGCTCCCAAGCCTTGCTTAATGATAAGTTCAACTCAATGGTATAAAAATCGCCAGGTGTGTTTCTATTATTACTTCCAATTATAAATAAACTTTCTTCAGGTACAATTTTAAACAATAATTCTTGTTGTTTCATACGTCCCATCCATTCAATAATTTGCGATGCGGCTAAATCTTTAGAGCAAAAAATTATTTCTTCAATTTTCAGTACATCTACTATTTCGCTCAATTGGTTTACATTACCTAAATATTGGTTATCAGTTACGCTTTTATCGTCAATAGCAATAAAACCAAAATAATCGGCTTTAGCTTTTGACTTTATCAATAAATCTTGCACTCGATTTACTTCATTGTAATTACCTACTATGGCAGTGCGCAAGCGGTTACTGAAGCTAAAACTTAACTTGCCATTTTTTAACCAAAACAATAAAAACCTATCAAAATAGGCCATCACAATGGTGCTTAAAGTTCCTAAAACTATAATGGCGCGACTAAAACGATAGGAATCGTTTAGGAACGCATAAAAAACTGCTATGGCTAACGAACCAGCTAAAATACCTTTGGTAACACTTAAAAATGTTTTGCGTTTATTGTAAGCGCCTGCAAGGTAAAGGCCTGCCATCCAAAGTGCACCATATATGCAACTATTGGCTAAAACCACGTTATTGCTATAAGCCGAATCGGTATCGTATTTAAAAATGGAGTAACCTTTGCTTATAAAAAGCATACTTACCAATATCAATAAAAAATCAATTATGGGTAAATAAACTGCATTTAAAAAGCGTAAAACTATAGCTGCTGTAGCTCTTAAGTAAATGGCAAAATTAATCAGTAAGCCAAATGTGCGAGCATGTTTTTGCGAATAATGTTTTTGTGCAAAAATTATCATAGCACGATAAAACGTAAAAACAAAGTTTACACTTGTTTTTTTAGTACTCTCACCTTTGTAATGTATAATGGTTGTATCGTGAAAATAGTAGTTGAAATAGCCAGCTTTGGTTACTCGATAGCTTAAATCTATGTCTTCGCCATACATAAAATATTCTTCATCGAGCATACCAATTTTTTCGATAACTGTTTTACGTAGCATCATAAAAGCACCTGCCAAAACATCCACTTTATGAGTTTCGTTTTTATCTAAAAATCCGAGGTGGTATTTGCCAAATCGTTTTGATTTTGGAAAAAGAGCAGCTAAGCCAAAAATTTTGTAAAAAGCTACATCAGGAGTAGGTAAACCACGTTTACTTTCGGGTAAAAATTTACCTGAACCATCAATCATTTTTACACCAACAGCGCCAGCATCGGGCATTTGGTTCATGAACGAAACTACTTTGTTAAAGCATGCTTCTTCTACTACAGTATCGGGGTTTAATAGTAAAATGTATTCGCCTTTGGCTATTTTTATAGCTTGGTTATTGGCTTTGCTAAATCCTACATTTTCTTTGTTTTCAATTAAAATTACATCGTTGGCAAACTTGTGTTTTACCATCTCGCAGCTACCATCTACAGAGTTGTTATCTACTACTATAATTTCTGCACTCATTCCATTACAAGCCTTTCTAACCGAGTAAAGGGCTTGCTCTAAAAAATATTTTACATTATAGTTTACTATTACAACTGAAAGTTTCAAATGGGCAATGAATTAAAGTTAACAAATATATAGGTTTGAAGAATTGTTTTAGTTTTTTTTTGCCATTATAAATAAGTTTACAATTTTAAATTCAACGTTATGAATTTCAGTTTTAGTATTAAGTGATTGTTATATTATTTATTATCAGCGTCATAGTTATTTTTCGAAATAATTAAAGCCCAAATAAGCTCAACGAATTTTTGTAAAAAATAAGTTTAAGAGGAATTAACAATTATAATTATTTTATTTGAAGCATTATTATGAAAGTATTTAACAAAATAGTTTTGTTTTTAAATTGGGCGCTAATATTACTTTTATTAGGTGCATATTTAGCAGCTTTTATTAGTCCTGTTCAATTGTGGTTTGTGGCATTCTTAGGATTGGCATTTCCTATCATTTTTATTGCCAATTCATTTTTTGTGCTGTATTGGTTAATAAATTTGAATTGGAATATTATTTATTCATTGGTAGCCTTAATTATTGGAATTAATGTTAGCCAACGTTTTATACAATTTGGCACAAAAAAAGAAAATGTCATTGATAACTATATCAATATTGTTGACTTTAATACACATGCTTTTGATGCTTTTGAAGACAAAGATTATGTACCGGAATTATTTTTCGAAACATTAAATGATATTAAACCAGATGTAATGTGTTTTCAAGAATTTGTGTCGTACGATACCAAAAAAGACAAAGCCATGTTTAAACAATTAGTCACTGAATACAAAGATTTTTATACGCATAATATGCAAGCTAATGAAGATAAAATTACAGGCTATAGCATTAGTATTTTAAGTAGGTATCCTATTGTAAATTCAGGTTTTGTGGAGCGAGTGAACTCGAATGGAAATGCCACTATTTTTGCCGATATAAAATATAAAAACGATACCATCAGGATTATCAATACTCATTTAAAATCAATTGCTTTTGATAAAAAAGATTTTCAAACTGTGGCCGAAATTGAGACAGATAAAAACGAAAAAGAAGTTGGTTTGCTCGATATAAAAAGTATTGCAGGAAAGTTAAAACGTGCCTTTATCAATCGGTCGAAACAAGCAGAGGCCATTCAGAAATTTATTGAAAAAAGTAAGCATAAAATTATATTAACTGGCGATTTTAACGACTCACCGGCTAGTTACGCTTATAACATTATTAAGGGTGATATGAAGGATGCTTTTATTGAAAGTGGTTCAGGTTTTAGCTCTACTTATACAGGTAAAATGCCGTCTTTCAGAATTGATTACATTTTGGCCGATAAAGGTTTTGAAATAGTAAATTATAAACCTTACCAATTAAACTTTAGCGATCATAAAATGCTAAGTGCTACCGTAAAAATCAAGTAGTTTTTTATAATTTTAATTCTTTATAATTGTAAAATGGCTTTTGAAGTAACAATTTTAGGCAATAGCAGTGCATCGCCAGCACCCAATAGGCATCCAAGTGGTCAGTATTTAAATATATTGGATCATCATATTCTTATTGATTGTGGCGAAGGAACTCAAATGCAATTGCAACGCTACAAAATTAAAAAATCGCGCATTAATCAAATATTTATTAGTCATGTTCATGGCGATCATATTTTAGGCTTACCCGGTTTGTTACTCAGTATGAATTTAATGGGTCGTGAATCGCCTGTTCATATTTATGGTCCAAAAGAATTGTTCGAAATTTTAAATGTTTTTTTTAAATACAGCGATACGCGTTTTAGCTTTGAATTAAATTATCACACTGTTGACCCCAACAAAACCGAAGTTATCTTCGAAAATATTTATTACAAAGTAATATCTTTTCCATTGTTTCATAGGGTTCCAACTGCTGGTTTTTTGTTTCAAGAACGCAGCAAATTACGCAAGTTAAATGTGGAGGCATGTGAAAAAACGAAAGTTCCATTTACTCATTTTAACGATTTAAAACGTGGACGCGATTATTTAAGTCCTGATGGAAAGACGCACATCAAAAACGAATTATTGACTTTTGATCCAGGAAAACCAATTACCTACGCTTATTGCAGCGATACTATTTTTGACGAAAGAGTAATTAAATCAGTGCAAGACGCAGATATTTTATACCATGAAGCTACTTTTATGCATGATAAATTATCAAGAGCCATTGATACCATGCATACTACTGCCAAACAAGCTGGAATAGTAGCTAGCAAGGCTCATGTAGAAAAATTAATTATTGGCCATTTTAGTGCGCGTTACGATGATTTGCAACCTTTGTTAACTGAGGCTAGAACGGAGTTTGCCAATACCGATATTGCTGACGAAGGACGCACTTTTATTATGGAATAACTAACTCAGATGAGCTGATTAAATGATTTTCTAATTGTTTAATAGGCATGATTTGAATGCTTGGATGTAATATTTTTCAAACCTTTTTATTTTTAATTTAATTAAATGGTTTTGTAAAATATACAAAGCAATAAAAAACTTATATTTGCCCTCTTTTATTTATACATGCAAACATTTACACCTACCAATTGGCAACAATACGAACTTTTAGATTGTGGCGATTTTGAAAAGCTAGAAAAATTTGGTTCATTGGTTTTACGCAGACCTGAACCTCAAGCTTTATGGAGTAAAAAATGGAGCGAACAAGAGTGGCAAAAATTAACCGATATTACTTTTAAACCTCGCACTAGCCATAGTGGCGAATGGATAAAAAAGAATAAAGCAGCAGGCGAACGTTGGAAAATGAATTACAAACACTACGATTTGAACCTGAACTTTAATTTAGCACTTACTTCGTTTAAGCATGTTGGCATTTTTCCAGAACAAGCCGCTAATTGGGATTATATTTTCCAAAACTTGAAAAAAGTAAAAGGCGAGCAACCTAGGTTTTTAAATTTGTTTGCCTACACAGGTGGCGCAAGCATAGCTGCTAAAGCAGCAGGTGCTGACGTAACCCACGTTGATAGTGTAAAACAAGTAATTACTTGGAGTAAAGAAAACATGGAATCTTCAGGATTAAGCGATATACGTTGGGTGGTGGAAGATGCCATGAAATTTGTAAAACGTGAAGTAAAACGTGGTAAAACTTACCATGGAATTATTTTAGATCCTCCTGCTTACGGAATTGGTGCCAATGGCGAACGTTGGCAGTTAGAAAATAGCATCAACGAATTGCTACAAGATGTGGCCAAAATTTTAGAGCCCAATAATCACTTTTTGATTTTGAATGTTTACTCATTAGGTTTAAGTGCATTGGTGGTTCAAAATTTAGTGGAAAGTAACTTTAAACAAACCAAAAACCTAGATTTTGGTGAATTGTACTTACAAGGAAAATCGGGCATTCAATTGCCTTTAGGAATAGTTGGCAGGTATAGTTTGTTGTAAGGATTTAAGCTCTTCTTAACTTCAGTTTATTATCCTACAATTAATAGTCGATTATCTAATTGAGTTCGGAAAATATTCTATTCAGTAAATTTTTACAATTTTCCAGCCAATCGTAACTTTTCATTTATGTTGGCAGCATTCAATTGAATTTGAGGCCTAATTTTATTGAACGCATCTAATATTGCATCAGAATAAGATTTTCTCGCTGCATTTGATAGCGAATAACCATAATACATTGCAGCTTTTACTCTTGATTCACCTATTGCAGAGTATTTACTAACTAATTTATTATCTCTATCCATTATTCTAATTTCTACTTCTACTTTATAGCTAATATTCGAGCAAGGAAACCCAAATAAAGTGGGAACATATAGTAAAATTGCTGATGGAATAAGATAGCCCATTCCGTGATTCACTTTAATAATATTTTTCTTTAAAGCTATATATCCATATTTGTCACCATAAGGATCTATAAGGTTATTTTCTACTTCTTTAGTAAATAGTATTAACTCATCTCCATTTGCAACTACAGTTGTATTTGATAAATCCTCTATTCTTCTTTCTAATGTAAGAAGTTTGGGAGTTAATGGATCATTTTTGGGCATTAACATTGAAGAATCCCATGATTTGCACCCAGTAAAAATAACTAGACTTAATAAATAGAAAATTGTTTTGTTCATTTTATAACCTTTCAATAATAATTCTAATCAACAATAATAATAATTTTCATTCAATTTTTTTTAAGTTTATTACCAATTATTAGATTATGATAGCTAGGCATTCTTTTTCCGTTTTTTCTTCATCATTTCTATATGATTTTGAGGTTTAAAATCAGAATTTATTCCACTATTTACACCTTCGTCAATAGCTTTTTTAAGCGCAATTAGTTTGTTTTCCTCTATTTCAAGTAAACGTAATCCTGCTCTAATTACTTCACTCGCATTTTGATAACGGCCTAATGAAAGACTTTCTTCTACAAAGTTTTCAAAATGATCCCCAAGTGATATTGATGTATTTTTGGCCATAATTATTTTTTATACAAAATTACCAAATTTTGATAGCTTTCAAATTTCTTTTATTTACCCCAAACTAACTTTGTAATTAAACTAAACCTTCAACATTCCTCTAAATCCTCTTGCTGCGTAGTAAGATTGTGCGCCATTGTGATACACAAACACATGATTATACCTAAAATCGGCAAATAAGGCTCCACCAAGTTTTCTTATGGGTGATGGGGTTTCTATCCAACTTGATGTTTTTGCATCAAAATTTCCTAACTGTAATAAGTTTCGGTATTGGGTTTCGTTTAAAATAGTGATGCCCATTTCTGCTGCCATTTTTAATGCGCTACCCGCAGGTTTATTTTCTTTTCGGGCTTCTAAAGCTTCGTTGTCAAAACATAAACTCCTGCGTCCACTTGGGCTTTCGGCTGAACAATCTACAAAAATATATTCGTTGGTTTGAGCATCAAAGTCTGTCACATCAGGCTCGCCTCCGGTAATTTCCATTTGGTTAAGCGACCAAAGTTTTTGTTTATTCTCACTCAACTCTAGCTTGGCTTGCACCATTTCCCAATCTGTATTTGAGTGACGGTTTACATATTTTTCGAAACGTTTTTTCAAAGTTTCTATCAACTTTTCAGCATCTGCTGCGGATAATTCCTTTTTCATAAAATGTACTTAGCGCTAAATGTTTAGTCGTTAAATCCTTTGCCTTCAAAAATTTGGGGAATACATTTTTCAATCCTAGCCTCACGCGTTTTAGCTTGTTTGGGTTGCGCAAAGTGTAATAAATAACCTCGTTGTCTGCCCGGAGTTAGTGCTTCAAAAGCATTTTTTAATTTAGCGCTTTCATTTAGCTTTAGTTGAAACTCTTCTGGAATTTCGTAATCAGTAGTTTTTTTAAGTGTAACTTTTAAGCCTGCTTTTTCTATCTCAATGGCTTCAAAAATATATGCTTTGATGATAGCTTCTTGCTCGGTTACTTGGGCTAAATTTGTAAACCTAATTTGGCGTGTAGCTTGTACATTTTTAGATTGTTGAATTAAAATATCTTGGGTATCATTAAGCAACGCACCTTTAAAAAATAAAAATGCACAATACTCCTTAAAAGTATGAATAAGCACTATGTTATTTTCCTGAAAAGTATAACAAGGCGTTCCCCATTTTAACTCTTCGGTTAAATTGCAGCTTAAGGCTATGGCTCGCATTTGGGTAATTTCTTGCTGCCATTTTTGTTCTTTGGTAAAATAAAAATCAACCTTTGGGTTCATAGAGGTTATTAATTATTCAAACTTAGGTTTTTTATTAAAAAGATAAATATTGTTACCACAAAAAAATCCGAAGTTTTTGGCTTCGGATTTTTAGTTATTACATTTTGTATTTTTTCTTAATTTGGAAGAAATAACTGCGGCTTATTTCAAAAGGTTTTTCTACTCCTTTTAAGTGCAAGCGGCCTGTATCGTTGGTCCATTTTTCAATTTTTTGAACATTCAATAAATTAACTATGGTAGAGCGGTGTATTTGAATAAACACATCAACCGGTAATTTTGCATCCCAATTTTTAATTGAATTATAGGTAATACTTAATTTTCCATCAGTCATATAAACTTTAGTGTAGTTTCCATAAGCCTCTATGTAGTTAATGTCGCTTATTTTTATAAAATTCATTTTATTATCAAAGTTTAATAAAATGATTTGATCTGATTGGAAAGTTTCATCGTTTTCGTTACCATTTTCTGCAGTTTCATCAACTGGAGTTGTAATTCGTTCAATGGCCTTGCTGATACGTTTTGAGCTTACTGGTTTAATGATATAATCGACAGCATTTAATTCAAATGCCTTAATGGCAAAGTTTTCGTGAGAAGTAATGAATATGATTTTAGGTGTACAATTAATTTCACCAATTAAATCAATAGATGTTAATCCATTTAAATCAATATCTAAAAATAATAAATCGGGTTGTAATAGGTTTATTATATCTTTAGCTTCATCAAAAGTGGAAGCTTCGCCTACTAATTCTATATGTGGAAATTGCTCTAAAACTTTCTTTAAAGTAATACGCATTACTTCCACATCATCTACTAAAACTGCTCTAATATTTTTCATTGTAATTCAAAATTACATGCAAACAATTTAACTTTTATGTTTTACATGCCTCTAGTTAGCAAATTAAATACTTTCTTTTCACATCTGCATTAAATTCTATCAAAAAAAATTCACAGGTTAAAGTTATCGAAAAAAATTTATACCTAGTTTTTTTCTTGAGATTTATCAATTTTAAATGAAAGCATAAATCTTAATACATACAAAATCAATAGATTAATGGAAACAAAAAATATTTAGGAAACTTTTTTTATAAAAAAAGTTTCCTAAGTTCATAAAGTTTCTCACATTTGCAAACGAATTAAGGTAAAATAATGGAACCCAAAGATAAAATATTGTTAGGTGCTAATGGCTTGTTTATGAAATATGGCTTTAAGAGCATTACTATGGACGATATAGCCAGAGAGTTAGGTGTTTCAAAAAAAACATTGTATCAATTTTTTGAAGATAAAAACGATTTGGTTAATCAAACCATAGATTTTCATATAGAATCAGACATGCAAATTTGTTGTAGCATTGAAAACGAAGGTCATGACCCAATTGAGTTTATGCTTGAAATGAGTAAGTCAATTACAGAGAAACACCGAAAAGTAAATGTTTCTGTGCTTTTTGATTTGAGAAAATATTTTAAAGCTGCTTGGGATAAGTTTGATAATTTCAAATCGAATTTTATTTACACCCAAATGCTAAATAATATAAATAAAGGAAAAGAACTTGGTTTATACAGACAAGATATTGCTTCAGAATTAATAGCAAAATTATATGTACATAGCATTGACTTCATGATGAAACCCGAACTTTACCAAGAAATTAGTACCGATTTTCAGTATATACACCAAGAAATTTTAAGACACCATTTACGAGGAATCTGCACTGAAAAAGGCTTAAAGAGAATTGATAAATTAATAGAAAACCAACACAATAACACAAAATAAATAAGTATGATTACTAGAAGTATTATCGTAATAGTAAGCGTTTTATTAGGAGTAAATTTGGCTATTGCGCAGCAAAATAACGAAACCAAAAAGTTTTCGTTAAATGAGGCAGTAAGCTTTGCTCTTAAAAATAACGACTCACTCAAAAATGCAGTGCTTGATGAACAAATAGCACAAAAGAAAGTAAAGGAAATTACAGCTAATGGTTTGCCTCAAATTAACGCAACCTCAAGCTTAAATCATTTTATTAAAGTTCCTTCTGTAGAAATTCCAAATCCATTTTTGTCTCCATCAAATCCTAGCCCAACCTTGTCATTTCCTCAAGGTATTCCATACTCGTGGAATAATACCATTCAGGCTAGTCAGTTGCTTTTTGATGGAACTTTCTTTTTAGGTTTAAAAGCCGCAAAGGAGTTTGTAGAAATGAGTAAAATTGATATTAAACGTTCTGAAATTGATGTAGAAAACAATGTAACTAAAGGTTATTACGCTGCTTTAATTATTGACGAAAACATTCAATTGTTTGAAAACACACTTAAACGTATTGAAAAAACTTATTTTGATATTAACGAACTATATAAAAATGGTTTGGTTGAAAAAATTGAAGCAGATAGGTTAAGATTAACTTTAGCCAATACACAAACTCAATTTAGCCAATTAAAAGACCAAAAAGAATTGGTTTACTATAGTTTAAAAATGCAAATGGGCTTAAGAGTTAACGATAAAATAGAGTTAACCGATAAGTTAAACCAATTAATGGTAACCGATAATGGTACAGCTGCTAACGAAAAAGCAAGCTACGAAAACCGCATTGAATACCGTAAGTTATTATTAGCCGAAAAACTAAACAACTTAGATAAAAAACGCTACCAATATGGTTATTTACCAAGTTTAGCTGCTTTTGGAAATTATACTTACAATACATTTGGTGTGGAGTTTAGTAACTTAGGTAACAAGTTTTTTGATGGTAGTTTGGTTGGCGCACAATTAACCTTACCAATTTTTGATGGTTTACGTAAATCAGCTCAAATTCAGCAGGTAAAGCTTAATGCGCAAAAGTTATCTAATACTAAAAAAATGGTAGAAAACTTAATTGACTTAGATAGAACCAATGCACAAAGCCGCTATGAAAGAGCTAAAGAGCAATTAGTAATTCAAAAAGACAACTTTAGTTTAGCTCAAGATATTTACAATAAATCAAGTCTAAAACTAAAAGAAGGTGTGGGTTCAACTTTAGAGTTAACTAATGCTGATAACGATTTGAAACAAGCACAAACCAATTACCTAACTTCTATTTACAATTGGTTAAATGCTCAAATAGAGTTAAAAAGAGCTGTAGGTAAATAAAACAAAACATAAAAAATTAAAATATAAACAAAATGAAAAACGGAAAAGTAATAATTGCCATTATTTCAATTATAAGCATCATTTTAACCTCGTGCGGAGGTGGCAATGCAATTGAAAAGAAACAAGCACAGCTTGAAAAATTAAAGGCTGAACAAGCTGATTTAGCTATTAAAGTTAAAACCCTTGAAGACGAAATAAAAGCTGGTGGTGCAACAATTGAAAAACGCGAAAAAGTAGTAAATGTAGCAGTAACAAATGTTGAAACTTCAAACTTCAAACATTTTATTGATGTACAAGGAAGAGTTGATGGCGATGAAAACACTACTATCAGTGCTAAAGTTCCAGGATTGGTTTTAAATGTATTGGCTAAGCCAGGTTCGGTAGTTAAAGCTGGTCAAGTATTAGCAGAGTTGGATGGTAATGCAATTCGTAAGCAAATTCAATCAATGGAAACTAACTTAAGTTTAGTAACTGAATTGTACAACAAACAAAAAGCTTTATGGGAAAAACAAGTAGGTTCTGAAATTCAGTACAAACAAGCAAAAACCAATAAAGAATCGTTAGAGCAACAAATTGCTTCAATGCGCGAACAATTGGCTATGTACAAAATTACTTCTCCAGTTAACGGAACTATTGATGTAGTAAATTTAAAAGTAGGTCAAACTGCTGCACCAGGAATGCCATATTTCTCAATAGTGAACTTTAATAAATTAAAAGTAAAAGCTGACGTAGCTGAAAGTTATGCCAATAAAATTAAGCAAGGAAATGATGTGGTTATTACTTTCCCGGATATTGACAAAACTATTAATACCAAGATTACTTACAGTGGAAAAGGTATTAGCGCTTTAAACAGAACTTTTGGTGTAGAAGTAGCTTTACCAAGCGATGATAGCTATTTACCAAATATGATTGCAGTAGTTAAAATTATTGATTATGCAAAAAACGATGTAATAGTAATTCCTGTAAATTGTATTCAAAATGCAGATGGCGAAAACTTTGTTTACGTTGCAGTTAAAGAAGGTAACAGAACCATTGCAAAAAAACGTGTGGTAAATGTTGGTGTTACTTATAATGACAAAGCTGAAATTATTGGTGGTTTAGATAAAGGTGAACAACTAATTACCGAAGGTTATAGCGACTTAAACGATGGTGAGCTAATCAAGTTTTAAGGATTAGGCAACGCAAAAAGAACTAAATAAAAAATCAAATAATTTTATAAATGCCAGTGGCCATCCCGATAGCTATCGGGAGCCAGAGGCTAGAAGCTAAAAATATGCTAGATAAAATAAAAGAATTTAAGCCCTCGAGTTGGGCTATAGATAACAAAACAAGTATTTATATTATGACCATTATTATAACCTTAGCTGGTTTAATGAGTTATAATAGCTTGCCAAAAGAACAATTTCCGGAGGTAGTATTTCCGCAAATTATTGTTAGTACTGTTCAGGCTGGAACATCGCCTAAGGATATGGAAAACATTGTAACTAAACATTTAGAAAAGAGTTTGAAATCTATTTCGGGTGTTAAAAAAATTACAAGTAATACCATACAAAATATCAGTTTAATTACTGTTGAATTTAACACCGATGTGCAGATTCCAATTGCAAAGCAAAGGGTAAAAGATCAAGTAGATAAAGCACGTAAAGATTTACCTCAAGTGCTTACCAGTGAACCTTCGGTAATGGAAATTGATGTATCGCAAATGCCTATTATGTTTGTGCATTTATCGGGCGATTATCCATTAGATAAGCTAAAAGTTTATGCCGAAGATTTACAAGATAGAATTGAAGGTTTAAAAGAAATTACACGTGCCGATATAGTTGGAGCATTAGATAGAGAGGTTCAAATTAACCTTGATATGTATAAAATGCAATCGGCTGATGTAGCTATGTATGATGTAATGCAGGCTATTGGAAACGAAAACGTTACTATTAGTGGTGGTTCTGTAAAAATGGACGGTTTATTACGTGAAATTAATGTGGTGGGTCAATATGCCGATCCTAAAAAAATTGGTGATTTAACGATACGTTCTGCGAGTGGTGCCGTTGTATACTTACGTGATATTGCTGAAGTGAAAGATGGTTTTAAAGAGCAAGAAAGTTTTGCACGTTTAGAACATAAAAATGTAATTACTTTAAATATAGTAAAAAAGAGTGGTCAAAACTTAATTGATGCAAGTGATAAAATCAGGAAATTAACTGAAGAGTTAAAGGAAAGTCACTTTCCTAAAGGCTTAAAAATTACAATAACAGGAGATCAATCAGAGAAAACACGTGTAACCTTACACGATTTAATAAACACCATTATTATTGGTTTTGTATTGGTAACAATCATTTTAATGTTTTTTATGGGTGCTACCAATGCATTGTTTGTGGCTATGTCGGTACCTTTATCAATGGCAGTTGCATTTTTAGTATTACCAAGTTTAGGTTTTACTTTAAATATGATTGTATTGTTTGCTTTCTTGCTCGCATTGGGTATTGTGGTGGATGATGCCATTGTGGTTATTGAAAATACGCATCGTATTTTTGAAAATGGAAAAGTGCCAATTAAAAAGGCTGCCAAACTAGCGGCAGGCGAAGTGTTTTTACCTGTACTTTCAGGTACTTTAACTACTTTAGCTCCGTTTATTCCATTGGCATTTTGGCAAGGTGTAATTGGTAAATTTATGTTCTTTTTACCAGTAACTTTAATTATTACCTTATTGGCTTCATTGGTTGTTGCTTATATTATTAATCCTGTGTTTGCGGTTGATTTTATGAAAACCCACGAAGAAGAGGCAGAAGAACGTAAAAACACCAAAGGTTTTAAAATTACTTCTGTTGTATTTGCAGTAATAGCATTGGTATCTTATTTATCAGGTAATTTTGGTTTAGGCAACTTTACTGTTGTTATTTATTTATTGTATTGTTTCAATCGTTTTGTGCTGTATAAAACAATTGGTAAATTCCAAAATAAAACTTGGCCTAGCATTCAAGAAAAATATAAAAAATTAATTACTTGGTGCTTAGCTAAAAATCGTCCTGTTTTTATTTTATTAGGAACTATTGGATTATTGTTTTTTAGTTTTTTCCTAGTATCGGTTCGTACTCCTAAAATAGTTTTCTTCCCTCAAGCATCACCCAATTTCGTTTATACTTATATTCAAATGCCCGTAGGTACCGACCAAGTTAAAACTGATTCAATAACAAAAATTGTAGAAGAAAGAATATACAAAGCAATTGGTGATAGCAATAAAATTGTAGAGTCGGTTATTTCAAATGTAGCTATTGGGGCAGGCGATCCAAGCCAGTTTGAAGCAGGAGCACAATCGCATTTGGGTAAAGTTACTGTTGCATTTGTTGAATTTGGCAAGCGTAATGGTGAAGAAACTTTACTTTATTTAGATAAAATTAGAAAAGCGGTAAATAATATTCCTGGCGCACAAATAACAGTAGAACAAGAACAAGGTGGACCTCCAACTGGTAAGCCAGTAAATATTGAAATTATTGGTGATAATTTTAATGAATTAACTGCTGTTTCTAAAGATTTAAAACGCTACTTAGATTCGTTACAAATTCCCGGTATTGAAGAGTTGAAATCAGATTTGATTACCAATAAACCAGAAATATTAATTGAAATTGATAGGGAGCGTGCTAACCGTGAGGGCATTACTTCGGCTCAAATTGGTCAAGCTTTACGTGGTGCCATTTTTGGTATTGAGGTATCTAAATTTAAAGATGCCAACGATGATTATCCAATTCAAGTGCGTTACAACGAAAGCCAACGTAATAATATTGATGCATTGATGAATTTAAAAATTACTTACCGCGATATGAATATGGGTGGTATGTTACGTTCTGTTCCATTATCATCGGTAGCTAAGTTAAAATACAGCCAAACCTATGGTGGTATTAAGCGTAAAAATCAAAAACGTTTGGTTACTTTAGGTTCTAATGTACTTACAGGTTACAATGCTAACGAAGTGGTTGATGCAGTTAAAAAAGCCGTTGCTAAATTCAATTTACCTTCTACCGTAACAACTGATATGACAGGTGAGCAAGAACAACAAGCTGAAACAGGTGCATTCTTGGTTAACGCTATGATGATATCTCTAGGTTTAATTTTCTTGATTTTGGTAACGCAATTCAACTCTATTTCAAAACCAATTATTATTTTAAGTGAAATTATTTTTAGTATCATTGGTGTATTATTAGGTTTTTCTATCTTCAAAATGGATATGTCAATATTAATGACAGGTATTGGAGTTGTTGCGCTGGCGGGAATTGTGGTGCGAAATGGAATTCTCTTGGTTGAGTTTACTGATATATTAATTGAAAATGGAATGGAGGTAAAAGAAGCAATTATTGAGGCAGGTAAAACCCGTATGACTCCTGTAATTTTAACTGCTTCGGCTACCATGTTAGGTTTAATTCCTTTAGCAGTTGGTTTAAACATTGATTTTGTAACATTATTTACTCATGGAAATCCTCATATTTTCTTTGGTGGTGATAGTGTTGCTTTCTGGGGTCCTCTATCTTGGACCATGATTTTTGGATTATTATTTGCCACAGTTTTAACTTTAATTTTGGTTCCTGTAATGTTATTAATCTCAGAATCAATTAAAAAGAAAGTTTTTCCTAAAAGGGCAAACAAAGTTCACTAATACTACGTTGTATTTTTATTACACTTAGGGGTAGAGGTGTAATTTGTTTCATAGGCTAAACGAGGTTTCCGCAAGGAGGCCTCGTTTTTTCATTTTATAATACTTTTAATTATCTTGCCATTACAAAGTTTTTTATAATGATACAGAATAAAGATTTTAAGCAATATCCATTATCGTTTCCTGAAACTGTGGAAGCCGAACATTTCGAAAATGTATCGTATAAAGTTAAGAACAAAATATTTGTAACACATAATGCCAAAGAAAACAGGTGTTGCGTAAAGCTAAGTGCCGAGGAACAATCTTTGTTTTGTATGATTGATAAAGAAATTATTTTTCCTGTACCCAATAAATGGGGGAAACATGGTTGGACATTGGTAAACCTAAAATTAGTTAATGAAGAATTATTGATGGAAGTTTTAACCGCAGCTTACTGCAATGTGGCTCCTCCAAAACTTTCAGCACCATTTTTAAAGCAAATTGATTCGTTTTAAAATGTTTAGAAGTTTTTATACAACATGCTTAGGCCTTAAACACAAATTCTCAATTTATCAACAATTAGCAGTTTAATTTTATTATATCGAAAAAATCAAATTAATTGCAGGCATGGAAAATTTTGTGGTTTCGGCCCGTAAATACCGTCCGGCTAGTTTCGATACAGTAATTGGCCAGGGCCATGTAGTACAAACTTTAAAAAATGCCATTAAAAACAAGCATTTGGCGCACGCATTTTTATTTTGCGGACCACGTGGTGTAGGTAAAACTACCTCTGCTCGCTTGTTAGCTAAAACTATAAACTGTACCAACTTAACTGCCGATTTAGAGGCTTGTAATAAATGCGATAGCTGCAATGCTTTCAATAACAATGCATCGTTTAATATTTATGAGCTTGATGCTGCAAGCAATAACTCAGTTGACGATATTAGAGCCTTGGTTGACCAAGTGCGTTACGCGCCACAAGGCGCTACTTATAAAATTTATATTATAGATGAGGTACACATGTTAAGTGCGAACGCCTTCAATGCATTTTTAAAAACATTGGAAGAACCACCTCCATATGCCAAATTTATTTTAGCAACTACTGAAAAACATAAAATACTCCCAACTATTATTTCTCGTTGTCAAGTATTCGATTTCCATAGAATTAAAATTGAAGATGCAGTTAAGCAATTAAAAGCCATTTGCGAAAAAGAAAATATTACTGCCGATGAAGATGCGCTGCATGTAATTGCCCAAAAAGCTGATGGAGCCATGCGTGATGCACTTTCTATTTTTGATAGAATAGTAAGTTTTAGTGGAACAAACATTAAATACCAAGATGTAATTAATAACCTAAACATTCTTGATTACGATTATTACTTTAAAGCAGTAAACTTACTTTTAAATGAAGATTTAGCGGGCTTACTTTTATTGTTTGATGAAATATTGAACAATGGCTTTGATGCATTACATTTTGTTGGCGGATTTAGCGAACATATCCGTAATTTGATGGTTTGCAAACATCCTGATACAGTAAAACTATTAGAAGTATCGCAAACGGTAGCTGTTAAATTTAATGAGCAAGCCAAAGCTTGCAATTTAGCGCTTATGCTGAACGCATTGAATATTTTAAATAAATGCGAATTAGACTACAAAACATCGAAAAATGCTAGGCTGCATGTGGAGCTGTGCTTAATGAAATTAAGCCATATCCAATCCTATATCAACCTACAAAATAATGGTGTTGACTTAAAAAAAAAATAGTTGATTTTTCTGATTCAACTCAAACAGAACCTACTGAAAATAAACCCATTGACAATCCATCTATTGTTAATACATCAGTAAACACTGAACCCGCCATTACTCCTACAATAGTTCAGGAACAGCCAATTGCTCTTCCTGAAAATAAAGTTGTTTCAAATAATCTTCCTCCAATGCCTAAAACTGGAGGTTTGTTTGGCAAAAAATCGGGAGATTCAATTGCTCAATTGAAGGAGCAAATGGCCGAAAAACTTAAAAACGAAATCCAAGAAACGCAAAAAGAAACTGAAGAAAAAATTCTCGAAATTGAAGATTTCAGTAAAGATGAATATTATTCAGATTCAGATATGAACCGTGTTTGGGTTGATTTTGTAGTACAGTTAAATAAAGGTAGTTTAAGTTTTTTAAAAGAGCGTAAGTTAAAAAACGATAGCCACAAAATAACCTTAGTACTTGCTAGTAACCATGAAAGGAGTTTGTGTGAAGAACATCGATTAAACGCGTTGCAATATTTTAGAATTAATTTAAAAAACACCCAAATAAATTTAGATTTTGAGGTGGATACCACATTAATTCCTGAAACAAAATCGCTTTCTGTGGAAGATAAGTTTAACAAAATGGTAGAACAAAATCCCGATTTAGCCACACTTCGTCAATTGCTTGAATTGGAAATTGAATATTAATCAAATGAAATTAATACTTGAATTTATTGGTGCTCTCTTCCGTTTTTTATATGGAACTGTTATTAGAAAATTAAACATTTCCCAAAGTCCATATTATTCTTTTTTTGAATACTTAAATGGTTCTGAAAAAAAGGAAGACGACCATTGGGATAAAAACCAAGGAATAATTGCATCAGTAAATATTGTTGTTGGTGCAATTGTACTAGTGATTATTTTTTTTTGTATCAATTATTTGATGTATTATATATAAAAATAAAAATTTCCAAAGGCGTTTTTCAAATAAACCATCAATCAACTACTATCAACCATCAACTAAATTAACTTCACAAACAATTAACCTTTAGAATATAAAATAATGTTTTATTTTGCACGGCTTTTATAAAACAATGAAGTTTAAATTCAAATTATTATATATTTTATTAATTACTGCCCCTTTTGCGCAAGCACAAATATTGCCAACCTTTGGTAATAGCCGCACAGGAGGAAGTGGTATGCAGTTTTTAAAAATTGCTCCTGATGCACGTTCGGCTGCAATGGGCGGTGCTGTGGTAGGGTTAACCAACGATGCAGCTGCCATGTATTGGAATCCTGCGGGAATTACCGGAATTGATACAGGCAAAGTTACTGCGCAGTTTTCGCATATACGTTGGTTTGGAAATAGCCAAGTAAATTATGGTGCGGTGGCTTTTAAAGCTGGTAAATTAAGTTATGTAGGCGTTAATGTAATGAGTTTAGGCTTTGGCGATACCAAAGAAACAACAGAGTTTGAACCAAACGGAACAGGCCGAAATGTATTGATGGGAAGCACTTCTATAGGTGTTAGTTTTGCAAAAATTTTAACCAATAGTTTTAGTTTTGGCTTACAAGCCAAATTTGCGCAAGAGGTTATAGCTAACGTATCCGTTAATAATGTACTTTTCGATTTAGGTTTAACTTATAATATTGGTATCAAAAACGCTCGTTTTGGAGTTACGTTTTCTAATTTTGGCGTAAATGTAGCACCAACAGGAAGTGTTACTATTTTAAAATTAAATGGCGAAACTCAAAAAAACGATTTTACACCAGTTTCGGCACCTGCTGTATTTAGGTTAGGTTTTGCCATTGACCCAATTAGCAATAAAACGCACGTATTAACTACTGCTGCGCAATTAAATCACCCAACTGATAACAACGAAACAGTAGGACTAGGAGTGGAGTATAGCTGGAAAAAAATTCTTTATGGCCGCAGTGGTTGGGAGTTTGGCTTAGACGAAGCTAATAATTTTCCAAGTTTAGGTTTTGGAATTAAATTGCCTCGTAGTTTTGGTAACTTTGGTATTGATTATGGTTTGGTGAGCAAATCGCGCATTGGCAACATCCATAGAATTGGTTTATTATTTACCATTAAATAATTTAAAAATGAAATCAACTTTTATAAAATATATATTTTTAACTGCATCTGTTATTGGTTTAATATCATCGTGTTCGGTGTTTGGTGGTAAACAAAACGATACTGTTGATCAGGTATTACAACAAGGACAAATTGATCCAAATTTGGTTCCTAAAGCAGTTAGCTATGTTCCGGTGTTTCCGTTTTTTAAAGGTTTCCAAAATCCGGTAGATGTATATGTAGGTTTTGATGAAATGATATATGTAGTTGATGACAAAGGTCTAAATGTGCTTGATCAAAAAGGTACGTTAGCATATACCATTGCCATACCAGGCGCAAAAGAAATAACACAAGATAGAAGATTACACACTTATGTAATTGGAAAAGTATTTGATGCTAAACTAAATGCTACTGTTACTTGTGTATATCACTTAGAAGGAACAGGTCAGGGAAATTATAAATTCATTGATACGATGGCTCATCCGTTTTGCGATGCTTCACGCCAAAGTACTCAGTTTAGAGGTGCTGCAGATGAAGAAGTAGAATTTACAGGAATAGCTTGCTTGAGCGATAATACGTTGTATGTAAGTAGAAAAGGTCCTCGTAATCAGGGTAACTCATTTGTAAGACCTGATAATGCAGTTTTATTATTTGACCAAGATGGCGTAAATACTGGATATGCAGCAGGATTAAATGCAACAGAATCGGGTTTAAAAACAGCCATAGATATTTCTGGAATTGCTACATTTTCAGCTCCACCACAAAGATTGCAAGGAATGAGTACTTCTAAAAATTTCTTAATTACTTCTAGTAATCAAACCAATAATTTAGAATATAAGTCGCTACTAATAACCGTTTTTGATGATCCTGATTTAGGTCCTCAATACACAGAAACTTCAAGTTTGCTAAATTTTGATATTTCGAAGGCTAATAGTTTTATGTATGAGCCATTCAGATTTAAAAAACCAGAAGATTGTTTTATAGCGCCTGATGCCACAGGTTATTATTTTGTGGTGGATAGTGAAACAGATTCAGTTTATGTATTCACTAACCAAGGTTTTGAAGGAGTAAATCCTCCCGCCAATTCAACCATCAAAAAGCAAGTAAATGTATCGTTTGGCGGAAGAGCTGCCGATGGAAAACCACTTGATGGTCCGTTTAATTTTAACGACCCAATGGGAATTTGTTATAACCGTAAAACGATTTATGTAGCCGATAAAGGCAATAACCGCATTTGCCGTTACAAACTGAATACTGATTTAGAATAAAATAAAATTCGAAATTCGAAGTGACAAAAATGCGGAGTTGGATGGTACTGAATATTCCTGAATTCTATGCCATTGTTGGTGTTTTAGCGAAGCGACACCAACAAAATTTTATCACTAGAATTTCAACACACCAACAGTTACATTTCGATGCATTTAAATGTTTGCAAGGACGAAAACATCCACTAAAAGTGAAAGTGACTTGTTTATTTCGCTCTGTTTAAACACCAATTAGGGCGAAAATTTCTTGTTCATTTAAAAATATCAATTCCTCTAAGTAACATGCGCCACTTCCTCCGTTTGGATTTCTATAACCAATGATAACTCCTTGAGTTGTTGATTCTGCTTGAATTGCAACAATAAGTTGTTGTGTGTTATTTTCTAAATCCAATAAATATGCTAATTGGGGTAAGTCTATTTCATAAACATCATGGCTAGAATCAGTATCCTTAATACAAAAAATGGCAATACCACTTATGGCTTCTTCTTCATTTGCAATTTTTCCATTGAATGATGGAATATCTTTCCACGATTTAATATCAAAAGCTGGCCAATTATCATTAGTTTCTTCAGGCATTTTCTTAAAATTTTTATCTCAATTAACTTAATTTATCTCGGTTTATTCCAGACTTTACCTATGTTTTGGCAAAGCAACACCAACCTTTTACAATGATTACAAATCGTTTATTAAATAATTTTGAGTTGGAAAACTTGAAAGGCTGGTGTTATAAATATTAGTCAAAGTTTAAATTGGTAGGTTCGTTTAATATGGCAGAGCAAACATTGCAGTCTTTATTGGTTGTAGGAATTGAAGCGTCAACTATTTCAAAGTTAATATTACTGAACCAAACTTGCCCTTGCCCTACAAGCAATGAACCATAAGCAAGGTTACTTGCATTAGCCGGAACATCCATAATAATTTCATATTTTTTCCAATCAGTAGTTTTTTTAATTGGTCTATTTCCCATGTTGTCAAAACCTAAAGGTTTACTACCGTATGCTGCTTCATCTACTCTTAACCACAAGCCAGCCCAACCTTTAACATCTTCCGTTTTTACATATCCAGTCATTTTAATTCTTTTACCCAAATATTTTTCAGCATTGCAACTTTGCATTAATGTTCCAAAACCTCCTTTTGTTTTTTTAGAAATTGATTTTATGGTTGCAGCATTTTTTCCATTAGGTCCTACGCCTTTGTCTAAGCCCATATCATAACATTCTGGACTACTGCCTGCTTTGTGCCAACCATTTGGTATGTCGAAAGAGAATAATATTGCCGTTAACAAAACGATTACTGCATTTTTTAAAATTTTAGTGTTCATTTTTTTTGTTTAGATTGTTTATGTTTATTTATTGTTGAAAGTGTTATAACGAAGCGACACCAATAATATTATATTTTTTACTATTTCAATACGGCTACAATTATATTTCAATACATTTATATGTTAGTTTTTGAGTTAATCTACTCTTCACATATTTCTTTCAACTTTTCTAGTGCCTTGGGGTAGGTTTCGTTCATATAATCTAAAAAATCTTCTGTTGTGTCTAAGTCAACAGTTACGGTAGTAGTTTCGTTATTTTCTTCAAACGTGTAGTTTTCAAAACCATTTGCCCATTTTTCTACTTCTGGTCCTTCTGTTATTTCTTCATTTGCTTTTACAAGTCCGTAATGGCGAATAGAAATAAATTGGTTAGGTATATTTTCCATTATTTCCGAAACCATTCCACCCTTTTCTCCATTTTCATCAGTTCCTACAAATAACATTTTGCTGCCCTTATTCCAATTCCCTTCGTAGCTAGATGTAGGATTGAACAACGCAGTCCATTGTTCATAAGTTAGTTTTTTGCCAATGCCTAGCATTAAATCATATACTTTGTTTGCAGGGGCATTTATTTTTACAATGAATTGTACTCTTTTCATAAGCTTTGATTATTTACTAAATTTATTTTTTCTAATTTTCCTTTTCTTTTCACTATGTTTTTATAGTCCCACTGAATTTCCCTTGATTTTTTGAGCCAACGGTTCAAATCATTTACGTTAATGTCAGAAATTTTGTTAATGAAAACAGATGCGTCTTTAAATTTTTCGCCTCTTACACTTAATTCTTCTTCTTCAAAGTCTGCACCGCTCCAAAACATAAGTCTGATACCTGCTTTTTGTTTGCTATATCCCACAATAGGGTTACTATTTAAAAACCAAACCGGATGCCCATGCCAAATTTTATTTTCTGCTTCGGTTAGTTCATTGCAAATAATTGTTGCAAGATGGTCGCAAATTTCTTTATCGTCCAGTGTTTGTTTGTTATTGTATTCAATAATTTTATCGTTCATTTTTTCAATGTTAAATAACTAATAAAAATTCACCAATTCCAAACATGCAATTTAAATTGCCAAGGCAAAATATTTAACTATCCTTAGCGTTAGTGAAGCGCTCTAAGGATTCTAAATAAATTGTAGTTTCCGATTGCTATCGAAAACTGATAAGGGCTTTTACAAATGAGCTTTGAAATCTTTTTTCATTTTAATAGCGCTGTCACTGTTAAGACTGAGGATATTAATTTTAACAATTTTAAAACAAATATTTCAAAATAAAAATAGGCCGATTAAAATGGCTAATTTCCTTACCTTGCTGCAAATAGATTGTAATTAGTAAGATAGATAAATACCGAAAAATGAAAAATTTAAAAAAAATATTAACCCTAGTTTTTGGCGTAATCATGATTTTAGCAGGAGTAATGCATTTTATTAATCCAGCAGTGTATTTGCCTTTTTTCCCAAATCAATGGCCTCAAGAAGCAATCATTTATGGTAGTGGAATTGTAGAAATGGTAGTTGGTATTTGTACTTTAATTCCTCGTTATAGCAAGTATGGTACTTTAGGAATTTTTATTTTGATGTTGGCGTTTTTACCACTTCATGTAATAGACGTTTTTAAAGAAAATCCTGTGGTAGGCAGTAAGTTAGTAGCATACATACGCTTACCATTTCAGTTTGTATTAATAGCTTGGGCTTGGTTTATTTTTAAAAAGGAATAAGCAATGTGCAATTGGCAATGGGCAATAAGCAATTGACAATATGCAATGGGCAATAGGCAATAGGTAATGGGCAATGAGCAATTGGCAATAAGCAATTCAATAATCCAACAATCTATCAAATTAACAACTCAACCAATCTCAATCACTTAATTAACTCTATCAACATAATTAACTTTATCAACTATTAACTTTTCTTCACTAAAACAATTGATTTTTATTTGAGTTTATAATAGTATCTTATAAAATTATATATTCGCAACAAACTAAAATACATATATGAATTTTCAATTTACCGAAGAACACTTAAATGTGCAACAAGCAGCTCGCGATTTTGCTCAAACAGAATTATTACCAGGCGTAATTGAGCGCGATGAGCACCAAAAATTCCCAATGGAACAAGTTAAAAAATTGGGTGAACTTGGATTTTTAGGTATGATGGTTGACCCAAAATACGGTGGAAGCGGAATGGATACCATTAGCTACGTATTGGCAATGGAAGAATTTTCGAAAGTGGATGCTTCAGCTTCGGTTGTCGTATCAGTAAATAATTCATTGGTGTGCTGGGGTTTAGAAACTTTTGCTAACGAAGAACAAAAACAAAAATATTTAGTGCCTATGGCTAGCGGAAAATGTTGGGGTGCTTTTTTACTTTCGGAGCCAGAAGCAGGTAGTGATGCTACAAGCCAAAGAACTACTGCTGAAGATAAAAGTGATTATTACTTGTTAAATGGTACCAAAAACTGGATTACCAATGGCAGTACAGCTGAGTATTACTTAGTAATTGCTCAAACAGATGTTGAGAAAAAACACAAAGGTATCAATGCCTTTATAGTTGAAAAAAACTGGCCAGGTGTAACAGTTGGTAAAAAAGAAGATAAAATGGGTATTAGAGGAAGCGATACACACTCTATTATGTTTACCGATGTAAAAGTTCCAAAAGAAAACAGAATTGGTGAAGATGGTTTTGGGTTTAAGTTTGCTATGAAAACATTAGCTGGCGGTCGTATTGGTATTGCTGCGCAAGCACTAGGTATTGCAAGCGGTGCATATGAGTTGGCATTAGCTTATTCAAAACAACGTAAAGCATTTGGAACTGAAATTATGAATCACCAAGCTATTCAGTTTAAATTAGCTGATATGGCTACTAATATTGAAGCAGCTCGTTTACTTTGCTTAAAAGCGGCTTATTTAAAAGATACACATGGCGATTATGCTTTAGTTAGTTCAATGGCTAAATTATATGCATCGCAAGTAGCTATGGACACTACGGTAGAAGCAGTTCAAATTCATGGTGGTTATGGTTTTGTTAAAGAATACCATGTAGAGCGTTTAATGCGTGATGCTAAAATTACCCAAATTTACGAAGGAACTAGCGAGGTTCAAAAAATTGTAATTTCAAGAGAAATTTTAAAATAATTTTTTAAACAGATATAAAAAACCTTGGTCTTTGGACCGAGGTTTTTTTTTGAGTTCAATTTTTGAATTTAAATATAAAAAACTTAAATGTTTGAGGTTTAAATCAGTTCCTAATTTTTAGAAAAAAAATAAAGCACTGAAAGCAACCTTTTTGCAATTAAATATTACTATTTGAATTATTCAGGCAAAGGTTATATTTGCCAATATCTAACCTTATTTTTAATAAATAAGTAATTTTAAAAATAAATACTAAAATATAATAGATGAAACACTTTAACATAATCAAGAAATCATTATTTGCTGTGATGGCAAGTGCAGTTTTTTATTCTGCCAATGCTCAAACGGCACGTTTTCAATTAATTCATAATGCTGCTGATCCTATTTTGGATACTGTTGATATTTATATTGATGGAAATAAGCTAGATAACGTAGCTTTTAGACAAGCTACTGGTATTATGACAGCTGCTTCATCATCGGTAAAAATTAATATTAACGATAAAAATAGTGCTGATAGTAGTGATTTAGTTTTGGTTCGTTTTAGCCAAAATGTGGCAGCTAACTCAAATACTGTAATGATGGTAACTGGAGTAGCTAATACTGCTAGTTTTGCTGTTAATCCAAACTCGCTAAGCACAGCTGTGCAGTTGGTTACTAAAACAATTACTAATTGGGCTGCTGCAGCTAACAGAGTTCAAGTAAATGTATTTCACGGTGTAACAGATGCTCCTGGAGTTGATATAGTTTCTCGCCCCGCATTAGCAACTGGTACCTTACCAACTAATTTACGTTTTGCTCAAGCTAATGGTGGTGCACAAGCATTGTTTTTTAACAATACTGCTACCTATTTAGAAGCTCGTTTAACAGGAACTCGTTCGGTAATTAAAGCATACAGCGCTAATTTGGCCTTATTTAACCAAAAATTGATTACAGTTTTTGCTTCAGGTTTTGTAAATCCAACGGCTAATCAAAATGGAAAAGCATTTGGTATGTTTGCAGTTGATACCAACGGAACAGTAATTGAATTACCAGAAGCTACTAGAATTCAATTTATTCATAATGCTCCAGATGCAGCTTTAGGTAATGTAGATATTTATTTTAACCAAGTTAAGGTTGTTTCTAATTTAGCTTATAAAGCAGCAACTCCATTTATCACTGCAAATACAGGTAATACTGAGGTGTTGGTTTCTAGTGTTGGTCAAAATGATACATTATTCAGAATTCCTGCAGTTAATTTAGTTTCGGGTAAATCATATTTAGCCATGGCTTTAGGTTTAAAAGATACCACGAGTTTTGAGAGTAATCCTGAAGGTTTAAACAGAATGTTTAATATTATAGCGAATGATAGTATGCCTGAGGGTTCATTAGTTACAGGCAGTTTTCAATATTTAGTAGCTAACGGTTGTACCGATGCTCCGCAACTAAATTTTAATAATGTAGCTAATCAAGCAAGTTTAATTGGTAGTTTGTCTTATTCTTCATTGTCTTCGTTGAAAACTACTAGTTCTAATGTAATATTTAACATTAGTAACAATGATAAAACAAAATATAACGGTGCATTTTTATTAAATGGTGCTACTTTATCAAATCAATCAGGTGTTATTTTTACAACTGGATTTTTTAACACAGCATCATTTAAAGTTATGTTAGCTTTAAACAGTGGTTCGGTTATAGAACTTCAACGTTTAAAAAATAAATTACAAATTATTCATAATTCACCTGATACAACCATTCGCATGGTTGATATTTATGCAAATGGTTCAAAAATAGTAGATGATTTAGGTTTCAGAAAAACCACAGGAATTGCCTCAACTGATGCTTATGTTCCTGTAAGAATTAATATTGTGAATGGAAATGCAAGTGATACAGTTAATTCACTTTGGTCTGCAAGCATGTTACCTGATTCTAATTTCAATATTGCTATTGCTCATGGTTTTGTTGGTGCTGCTTATAGAGTAAATCCTGAAGCAATTTCAACTAATTTTAGTGTAAAACTAATTAGTCCTGCTAAATTGACTTCTTCATTCCCTAACCCAACTAATGAAGTTATTTTCTTCCATGGAGGAACAAACGTTGGTAAATTAAATATGCAAGGCGACCAAGAGCCATTATTCGTAGCTAAAAACAATTCTTATGGATCTGTTTATAAGTACATGCCTACAAAAGGAAATGCTGGAGCTGCTTATACAGTTACAGATGCAAATACAAATACTGGTTTGTTTACTTATTCTGTTAATTTAGTAGGAAAAAATGGATTAGCAGGAGTATTATTTGCTTCAGGGGTTAACTTAAATTTGGCTGTAAATTATAAAGATACCACCATCAATATTGGCACTATTCAAAATCCAATAAACAAAACTTATGTAATAGCACGAGCAGCTAATAAGGCTGATTCTATTTTAAATGCTTTAGATAAAAATTTGAATATAGGTTTTTACATAGCTTGGAGCAATGGAAAAGTTGATACTTTTACAAGAGAACGTGGAACTAATGTTAAAAATGTTGCCTCAAACGAGAATGGTTTAGTAATTTTCCCAAATCCTGCAAATGATAAAGTTTCGGTTATGGTAAATGCTACTAACAGCAATAACGCTCAAATAAACATTATTGATATTAAAGGTGCTATTGTAAAATCAATGGATAATAAATTGGTTTCTGGTGTAAATGTAGTGGAACTTTCTGTTGCTGATTTACCTAAAGGAATGTACTTTGTTCAAGTAACTTCAAACGAAGGAACAAGTACTAAAAAATTAGTGATTGAATAATTAATCATTTCAAAATAATTTAAAACGAGCTAAGGTTTCTTAGCTCGTTTTTTTATGTAATACCATTTGATGTTTATGCAACGCAATAGAAAGATATATTTACTTTTAATTCCCCTTGTAATGGCTTTAGGTATACTATCGCGGAAGTTTAGTTACCTATTGCCTGATATAATAAATACATATTTAGGCGATGCCATTTGGGCTGCTATGATTTATGTAATGATGGCATTTGTATTTGCCAATAAATTGCCTAAACATATAGCAGTTTTTAGTTTGTTATTTTGCTATGCAATTGAGTTAAGCCAATTATACCAATCACCTTGGATTAATGACATTAGAAACACTACCCTAGGTGCTTTGGTATTAGGTTCTGGCTTTCTTTGGAGCGATTTATTGGCTTATGCTTTAGGCATTCTGTCAGTTACTTTATTAGAAATGATTACAATAACTCCCAAAAACAAAAGTTGATGAATAAGTGTTTTAAGGTGAATGAAATGGAAAATTTTATTTGTATTTCTACTAACTGTATCTGATTTATGTGCTCAGTTAGATAAGCCGCTTGAA
Source organism: Bacteroidota bacterium (assembly GCA_013298895.1). Classification (GTDB taxonomy): domain Bacteria; phylum Bacteroidota; class Bacteroidia; order UKL13-3; family UKL13-3; genus JAAFJM01. Next base: position 52,814 of record JAAFJM010000013.1, read on the forward strand.
CTAAAAGGTTTTACGCTTGGTTCTCATTATGGTTTTATTTTTGCGCATAGCGAAGACGTTCAAAATACAGCAGGTGCCAATCCTTTTGGGGCAGAGTTAATTTATACTACTCAAAACCTAACTGAAAAAGCTTGGCAAAATTGCAACTGTTTTTTAAATACAGGTTTTGGAGTTAATTACTTTAATTTTGATAATGCGGTTCTTGGTAAAGCAGCTTCTGTATTTTACAATTTTGAACCACAATTTAAACTTACTAAAAAATCTAAATTACTTTTTGATGCCTATGGAGGCCTTTCATTTTTAAGTAATCCTTATGATGCTAACTCAAATCCAAGCAATAGAAGTTATAGTTTGCCAGTTAGTATTTACGTTGGTTTAGGAGTAGGAATACAATATGCTTTAACCAAACAATTTCAGTTATCACTAATTGGTAACTATTTGCATATTTCAAATGGTGGGATTAAAGACCCAAACAAAGGCATTAATTGGCCAACGGCTAATATTAGGTTAACTTATAATCCAACTAATAATGAGTTACCTAGTTTTACTAAAAAGAATGCGAGTTACTTAAAACAAAAAAGACTGGATGTTGGCACTTTTGTTAGTTCTAAAACCATTGCAATTGGCGAAAAAGAACGGTTTTTAATTTATGGTGTCAATGCAAATTATAGCCATCAAATTGGACCTATAAATGCATTAACATTGGGTAATGAACTTATTATAGATAATGCATTGAAAGAAAATCTGAGGCGTGATGGTTCCAATAAAAGCAATATACGATATGGGTTAACCTTTGGGCACGAATTTTTATTGGGTAATTTTATTTTCTCGCAGCAACTAGGTTATTATGCCTTTAACGAATCAACTTATTTTAGTAATATGTACCACAGATGGGGCCTATTATACAAAACTAAAAGCAACCTGAACATGGGTATTAATTTATTAGCCCATGCCCAAGTTGCTAATTTTATTGATTTTAGAGTGGTTTATTCATTTAGAAAATAGGTTAACTTGGAATCGTTAATTTAAATTTTTTCTTTTTTTAAATGATCACTCCAAAGCAAATAGCCTCCGTAAGTAATAGTTATAAAACCAATTATAAAAAAACTCCAGTTGTAGTGTGTAGGTTCGTAATGTTTAAATACTACCAACATTTTTTCAGGTGCTAAATTGTTTTTACCTAAAAATAATAGTTGCAAATAATCAATTACAAAAGTGCCAATTATAATGAGGCAACCTCCGGTTAAAACCAAATGGTGTTTTACTTTAAAGCGTACTTCATAGTTTTTACTTTCGAGCCACAGTACTAAAAATGTTAAAGCTATCATACTAAGCGATACCAAACAAGGCGCCAATACTGGACCAATCCAAGGCACAGGTAGTAAAAATAAAATATCCCAAGTAAAAACACTTGCCGGCCAGTTTAAAAATATTTTTAAAAATACGTAGTAAAAAATATCCCAAACGCCAAAACTAAATAAGAAAAATACAAAGCGTTGTGCTTTGGTTTTTCCTGTTAAATAGCCAATTGCTGCAAGCATAATAATAGTTGCTAATTCGCGCCATAGTTCAACAACCACAATATTTCGTTTTATATCAACCAAAGGAAAATTGAATCCTGCCGGGTAATACATTTCGCGGATATAAATTACTACCGCACTCTCTAAAAAGCCCATGGCAATGCTAAAGGCTGTAAGCCAAACTATAGTTTTGGTCATGTTGGTTTGATGGTTGTTATTCATGTTTTTTTAAAAGTTTAAGTTTCTGTATTTGGCATAAATTTTTAAATTGCTGATGGGGTGTATTTGCAATAAATGACTGTATTTGTCAAGCAAAGGCACTATTTCGTCATATGTTTTGCAGCGAGCCACGTTATATGATTGCCAACCATAACTGTTTTCATTGGTGCTAAAATCAACCAGTTTGTTAAATAACTTTTGCTGCGAAAAAGTTCCGTTGTTATAATAAGTTATTGCTGGATTGGTAAACGTATCAGGTTGTTTGGTTAATTGGTATTTTAACAACACTGGCAAAGCTTGATAGGAGAGGCTTGACAAATAATTGACATCGGGTTCTTTACCTTTGCTTTCGGCTTGGTAAATGTTAAATTCAGCTATCATTTTATCCCAACCTATTGGCACTGCCATTACTAAAATTACATACCAAACCAATGAGTTGGCTTTTACTAAATAAAAATTGCTTCGCTTGTTTACTATTTTTATAAAAGTAAGAATTAAGCCCGCTATGGTACAAAGTAAAAAGGCATAAACACCAATACGTTTGTAGGTTAGTGAAAACTCGTTGATGTATAAATTATTTTTGTAAGCTGCGCTCAATAACATGATTAAGTTTTGCGCAATCCATAAATAAGCCAATGTTTTAAGTGTTTTTTGCTGTGCAAAATTTTGACTTCCTCTAAAATACCAAAGTATAATGGCAATGGCTATTATTATAGAAAGTATCAAACTAAATATACCTTGATGCACATAATCGGCATACGATATATTGGCAGGTAAAAGCGCGCCCCCAAACATAAACTGTAGGTCAATTATATTTACTAAAAGCAATAATCCATTTAATAAGCTGAGCATAACTACTCCTGTTTTAAACTCGGTTTCTTCTTCTACATTATTGCCTAAAAACGAATAACTTTGGTAACCATCAGAAGTAATGTTTAAAGGAATCATTTTTTCGTAAATGGCCAATACTGCTAAAATACGCGGACGAAAAAATGCATACATTACTATAAAAGATGTGGCATAAAAAAATATTAACTTGGCAGTTAAAAATTTTAAGCTAAACTGTTGTATAAAACTACTGAAAGCAGCGTTGGAGGCTTGGTATAAAATTACAAATAATACAAATACCAAAGTGCTACTTAAGTAAATAACTATGCGTTTGCGTAAGTTTCCGTTTTGTTCATTTTCTGAAAAATACTTTTGTTTGAACCTACGAAATATTTGTGCTATGGATGTTATGTAAGAGTAAAAAATATGCAATAAACTGGTTAAAACAGATTGTTGTTTCAAACTTACTGAAATTGATAAAAGCGTAAGTGACAAAATATTGGCAATTACAGTTAATACATGTCCGTTCACATAAGCAAATACTGAACTTAAAATAGCTCCAGCAGTAAACAGCAACGACAATTTGTTTTTTAAATAATTAGGGTTTGAAATGAATAAACCTGAGATAAGAATAAGGTTAAGAAGGAGCACGTTAGCACCAATGCCTTGCATGTAAAGTAAATAGGTGTAAACAATTGACGAAATGAAAATAATAAATCCGTTTTTCATGATGTGTTATGGTTTTTATGTTGATGTTTTAGTTTTTAATTAATTTAGGAATAAATCCATTGTGAGATTCGGTAAAAGCTTTGATTAAGCTATAGTTTTCGGCCTTGAAAAAGGAAAGTGCAAACTGAAAAAGAATGATATAAACCAAAGCTATAAAAGTACTTAGCAGCAAACTTGATTTGATACTTATGAATTTATTTGGTGTGTTTTTTAAATAAAACATCAGTATTGCAGTAAACAAGAATATATTGATGATTGGGGCAATAAGTAGGAAACCTATAAAAGGAATGGCTGTTAGTAATAGCCCGATTGGCCCAAGTTGAATAGAACTAATTATACTTAAAATAATTAAACTGATTACTAAACCGTTTCTTAATAACTCAATAAATAGTTGGTTTTTAGAAAAATGAGAACAAATTACCACAATACCTAATGTGGTAAAATAGAAAATAGCGATATCTGCTAAATATTTAGGGGCAAATAACCTAAATATATCATCTCCACCCCACGATTCTGCACTTTGGTAATTTTCACTGGCATGAAGACTAAAACCCAAGAGTGGCGCTATAACTGCCATTGCTACAAGCAGCAATAACCAATTATTATTTTTCAAAAATAATGAGTCATTTGATTTTAAATCATTAACAATCGATTTGATTAATTTATAGAATAACCAAATAATGAATATTGGTTGAATTAATAAGAATGGTATGGCTAGTATCATATAATTATTTTATTTTTTTAAAAGTACTTTTAAATTCAAAGTGAATAGACAAAAAAATATAGTTTATCCTTTTATTAATTTTTCAAGCGCGTCTAAATGAGCTTTAAACGCAGTTTTTCCATCTAAAGTTGCCTCAAAAGTGGTGTTGGGTTTTTTGCCTACAAATTGTTTATTGATGGCTATATAACCTTGTTTTTCAAGGCCAGTAATATGGCTGGCTAGGTTACCATCAGTTAAGTTTAGTAACTCTTTCATGGTGTTAAAATCTACTTTATCGTTTACCATTAATACGCTCATAATGCCTAAGCGTATTCGGTTTTCAAAAGCTTTGTTTAAATTGTCAATATCAATTTTCATACTATGGTTGCGTTATAAAAATTGATGAACTAAGCTTGTTTACGTTCGTATTTAAAATACATGCCAATGCCATAAATAATGTGCATTAAGCCAAAACCAATGGTCCAAAAAAGGAGTCCGTTGGCTAAAAAAAACATTGCCAATAATCCAATAAGTATTTCAATAATGCCCAATTGGAAAATATCGTTATAGGTATATTTACTCACGTTTACCAAAGCCAAACCATAAAAAATTAAAGTAGCTGGCGCAATAAAAATACTTTGTCCATGGTAAATTAATAACAAACAAAAAATACCGCCAGTTGTCAAAGGAACCATCATGTTTATAAAAACACGTTTGGTTAAACTGTTCCAAATGCTATCTCCTGATTTCTTTGCTTTTCTGTAACTTAACCAAAAACTAGTACTTAAAGATAAAAAAAGGACTAATAACGCATCTACAAAACAAAACTCTTGAAATTTTAAACCAAATAATTTCATGGCAACTCCATCTTCGCCAATGCAACGTGTTATGCCAACCACATTGATAAAAAACCAAACACCAAATGCTCCTAAAAGTGCATAAGTTCCTGCAAAAACTCCTGAAAGTCCGCTTAACGAAACAAATTTGGTGCTGCGTTCCATTAACTGGCGGATATGTGCTAGGTCGTTTAAATTGTGGTTTGAATTACTCATATTAAAAGTACTTTGTATTGCAAAGCTAATTTTAAAATTCAATTTGTCAAGTATTTTTTTAAATAAAAAAAGCCTACATTTAAAAAATGCAGGCTTTACTAGGGGTTGAGGTATAAATTAATATTTTAAAATAGTAAGTGCTCCAGGTTTTGGAAACACGGTAATGTTTCCGCTTCCACTTATATTGGCTGGGCAGCTCCCAAGTCCAGTAGCTGAGGTTATGGTAAATGTTTTAATACCTGCCGTAGCATAAACTGGAGAGTTGATTAAATATGGACTAGAAGTAATACCATTTACAGTTACTGGCGTAGTTCCATCAGTGTAGGTTACATTCCAAGGACTTGTTCCCGATAACGTAATGTTTAATTTTGCCAAACTCGAGTTATTAATACAAATTGAATCGGTACCACTTATGGTTGCGTTTACAGTTGGTAAAATAACAATACTCATTTTTACAGTATCACCAAAACAACCTGATGGCCCAATTTCAACTAAACGTAAAGTGTCGATTCCTGCAGTGGTTCCATAATTAATTAAAATACTATCTGTTCTGCCCGCAACAGTATTTATGGTTCCTAATCCATTTTTTAACGACCAACTGTAGGTTGAACCAAGTGATGGACTCACATCATAAATTTTATTATTTGCGCCCGAACATACTGAATCTGATTGAGCAAAAGCAGTGGTTGTAATTAACAAAACCAAACTAAAAAGTGTAAATATTTTTTTCATAATGAATAATTAATAAGCTTGAATGGTAGGTGTAGTAATTGCTGGTCTAACATAAATTAAATAATTAGTAGGAATTGCAGCTAAAGTTGCAGCCGCATTTCCACCTGCATAACTTCCGGGAGCAGGGTTTGATGCAGTAGCTGTTAAATTTGATGCAAAGCCTGTAATAACTAAATAATAGGTTCCTGCTGATAAACTTGAAGTAGGAATAGAGGTTAAAGAAATACTTCCACTTGTGGTAGGCAATGTAACAGCCGTTCCTAGAACATTTGTTCCTGAGGTTGAACCACTGCGTAATTCGAAAGTAATATTAAACTCGCCTAAATTACTTGCTCCCCCAATGGTTGCATAATTTGAAACCGATAAGGTTTTTGTACCTAAAACAGCACTTAAACAAATTGTGTCATTTGCTCCAACTGTTACTGTGGGCTTAGGATAAACATCAATAGGTTTATTTACTAAATTACTTGTACATCCAAATAAGGTTTCAAATGCTTTAATAGTATCTCTAATCATAGCTGCAGTGGTATTGCCCCATGTTACGGTTGTTAATCCACTTCTGCCACCACCATCTAATTTTGAACTAGCACTACCTGCACCTAAAGTTAGGTTCCATGTAACTTGCGAGCCTGCATTTACCGTGGTGTCAATTCTAAATCCACTGGTGTTACCATTCCAAGTTTTTTGATTTTGTGCAAATGAGTTAAAGTAAAATATGGTCAATATTGTTAATAGAAATATTGTACTTAAAAAGGATGATTTTTTTTGTATCATAAATTCCTAATTTAAGCATGCAATTTAAACCATAATTCGTTTTTTACAATAGTTATATAAAATAGTACATTTTTATTTTAACCATACCTTTGAATTGAGCGCAATTCGTACAATTTAACTAACAAAATTTTTAATAGTGTAAAATTAAATATTTTGCTATTTGAGTATTTTCTATATTGCATATACTATTTTGTATTGATTAACTTATTTATTGCTTGTAATGAATAGAAAAAAATTTATTGCTACATTATCCATTCTAGGCATTGGGTCGGTGGCAGGTTATTATGGTTTTCAGTTTGCCAAAACCAAAGGCACGCCCGATTTAAATTTTTTGGATAACAACAAAGATTTATTAGCCGACTTATGCGAAACCATTATTCCTAAAACCAATACGCCAGGCGCTAAAGAAGCCATGGCGCATGAGTTTGTAATTTATTCATTAAAGCATTCAAAAGAGGAGGCTTTGGTAAATAATTTTATCAATGGACTTAAAGATGTGCAATCGTACTCGTTGAGCAAATACGATAAGCCTTTTACACAATTGGCCAAAAACGAGCAAATACAAGTAGTAGCCCATTTTCAAGAAATTGGCAAAAACTTTAGTGGTGGTTTGGGCAAAGTGCGCAATAAAATTTTAGGCAAATCATTCTTTTCTATACTAAAAGAAAAAACCAGCGTAGGTTATTGCACCTCTATGCTTGGCGCAAAACAAGGTTTGGCATACGAGTATGTTCCTACTCGTTTTATAGGCTGTACCGATTTATTACCGGGACAAAAATCGTGGGCTACTAAATAAAAAAAACACATGAGCGATTCATTAAACGTAAACTTAAATATAAAAGCTGAGGCACAAATTACTTACGATGCCATAGTAGTTGGAAGCGGAATTACAGGCGGTTTGGCTGCTAAAGAATTATGCGAAAAAGGGCTAAAAACTTTGGTTTTGGAGCGTGGCCGCAATGTAGAACACATTAAAGATTATACCACAGCCATGAAACATCCGTGGGAGTTTGAAAATAGGTTAGAAATAACCGATGAAGATAGAACTACCAATCCGGTACAAAGCATGAGCTACGACCCTGGAAACAAACACTTTTATGTAAACGATCAAGACCATCCATACATTCAACAAAAGCCTTATAACTGGATTAGAGGTTACCAAGTAGGTGGCCGTTCTTTAACTTGGGGCCGTCAAGTTTATCGCTTTAGTGATTTAGATTTTGAAGCCAATTTAAAAGATGGACATGGAGTTGATTGGCCAATTAGATACAAAGATTTAGAACCTTGGTATAATTATGTAGAGCAATTTATTGGGGTGAGCGGCTGTGCCGATGCCATTCCTCACTTACCTCATGGCGATTATTTACCTGCCATGGATATGAATTGTATTGAAAAACATTTGGCCGAATCAATTAAGAAAAATTACGACCAACGTTGGCTAATTAGCTCGCGAGTAGCTAATTTAACCAAAGGTTTTAAAGATAGAGGTCCTTGTAATTTTAGGAATTTATGTAGCCGTGGTTGCCCTTATGGTGGTTATTTTAGCAGTAATTCGGCTTCATTGCCTGCAGCAAATGCTACAGGAAATTTAACCATTAGGCCACATGCTATTGTACAAGAAATAATTTACGACCCACAAACCAAAAAGGCCAAAGGTGTTCGTATTATTGATGAATTGACCAAAGAAACCATGGAGTTTTATGCTAAAATTATTTTCTTAAATGCATCAACCATTGCTACTGCATCTATTTTATTAAATTCAAAATCGAGTTATTTTCCAAATGGATTTGGCAATAGTAGCGGACAGGTGGGTTTAAATTTAATGGACCATCACAAAGGGGTAGGTGCAACGGGTATGTACGAAGGTTTTAAAGATAAATATTACGCAGGCCGCAGACCCGCAGGAGTTTATATACCAAGGTTTAGAAACTTAAATGAACAAACCAAACATCCTGATTTTGTGCGTGGTTATGGTTATCAAGCTGATGGCGAACGCAGCGAATGGCCTGATGTAATGAAAGATGATGATAGTTTTGGTGAAGGTTATAAACAAAAATTGAGTACTCCAGGCCCGTGGACTATGTGGATGGGTGCTTGGGGCGAATGTTTACCAAACAGCGAAAATAAAATTTGGCTCGATGCGGAGAAAAAAGACAAATGGGGAATGCCATTGGTAAATGTAAACTTTGAGCATGGTGCAAATGATATGGCCATGCGTAAAGATGCCAAAGAAAGTGCGCAGGAAATGTTAGAAAAAGCAAACTTCAAAAATATTAAGCCTTTTGAGTTTTTGTTTCCGGGAACAGCCATACACGAAATGGGAACAGCCCGCATGGGACGAGACCCTAAAACTTCGGTTTTAAATGCACATAACCAAATGCATGATGTAAAAAATGTATTTATAACCGATGGTAGCGCCATGGCTTCAAGTGGCTGTCAAAATCCATCATTAACATATATGGCATTAACTGCTCGTGCGTGCGATTATGCTGTAAGCGAATTGAAAAAAGGGAATATTTAGTTGCTAGTTCTTAGTACTTAGTTCGAAGTTTACAGTTCGAAGTACTAAGTTTGGTTACTGAGCGCGGTCACTGAGCGTAAGTAGCCGAAGTGAATTATTTTAAGAATACTTTATTAACAACCAAAGCCGCGCGGTAACCATTCCCCCTTGTGTTAAGCCAAAGCAAGGCCGAAGGATGCCGAAAGCTTTCGGCAAGGGGGATGTAAATATCGAACAACAAAGTAAGAATAACTGAAGTTTTAGATGTGTGTTTTTCTGAAGCGGTTAGAAATAAACTTTGTATTTGATGATTTGTAGTTAAATAATACAATTGAAAAAAGCCTTTTATGAGACCTATCTAACCAAATATAGGAGATAGGTCTTATAAAATGAGACATATATATAAGTTAGGTGTAATTATATGAAAGCATTAATTATTTTTTTATTTCCACTTTTAACTTTTGGTCAGACAAATGACAGATGGTGTATTGAGGACTTTTGGAAAGGAATAGATACTACTAAACTTAATACGATTACCATTTATGAAAGATATAGCATGTGCATTAAGCAATTGCCAGACAATTTTTATCAAATGAAAAATTTAAAGACAATTTATATGGACACAGAAACTCAACTTTTATTATTGTCTCCAAAAATTAAAAACTTTTCAAAACTTGAGACATTATTAATTCATAAATCAAAGATTAAAACTTTACCTAGAGAAATAGGTGACCTAAAAACACTTAAAAGTCTTAGTATAGCTTGGGGTGGAGGATTGACAGAAATTCCGAAAGAAATAGGTAAACTAGAAAAATTAGAATACCTAGATTTGTGGAGAAATAAGCTGACCACATTACCAGAAGAAATAAAGAACTTAAAAAAATTGAAAACGCTTAGACTGGGTGAAAATCAGTTTAGCAACTCAGAAAAAGAAAGAATCAAGAAACTACTACCAAATTGCAAAATACAGTTTGACTATTAGAATAACTACACCTAACAGCACCTACAATAAATTGGCGATTTTGTGTTACGTAGAAACATTTGGGTTTTATGGAAATTTGGTTCTTCGCAACTATATTCGTGCTGAAAGCCGCCAACTTCTTGTAGCTGCGGAACATTATAAAATATTTTTGTATTAAAAACGAACAACGAATATCGAACAACGAAATAAATAATTTGATAAACTATGAAACTAATAATTATAATTTTAGGGGTGTTGTTTTTTATTGCATGTAATCCTGATGTGGTTAGAAATAAAGTTCCTGTTTATGTGGTAAACGATGTTCCTTGCAAAGAAGAATGGAATAATGCTGTTTGCTTTGATACTTTATTGCTGAATAATATCCAATTTAAAATGACTTCTCATTGCCAATCGAAAATAGATTATATTGATACCACGGAGATTAATACTGATACCTTTTCAATCAATAAATTGCATAATTTGGAGTTTAGAATTAGGTGCAGTTTGTTCAATAATGAATTAATTATTACAAAAAATAATTTCAAAGATTCCCTAGCATCAGATTTAATTAAAGATGGCTTTTTAACTCCTCCTTATGAAATGATTTTTAACGAAAAAGACTCTTCTTTTGTTTTTAAAACCTTTATAGGTCATGCAGATTCTGATGTTGGAGATATTTATGTATTGAAAGTAAATAAAAATGCTTTTACCTAAGTTATAGCTGTAGAAGATTTAGAAATGGGAGAATAAAAATTGAACTACATTAAGTTTGCTATCAATAGTTTGGTAATAATGCTTTGCATTTTAGGCTTATGTTTTATAGATTTTTATATGATAACTCCTTTGCTACCAATGCCTCAGGATATTTGTTATTGCCATTCTCACGAGCCATCGTTTTTTATAAAACACTTTTATTTAGATAGTTCAGGTCATATAGAGCCACCTTTTAGTGCTATTCATATGTTGTTTTTATTTGTATTAGGATGTTGGCTTGGTTATTTTGTCAATTTAAAATGGAAAAAATTTCTAAAAAAATAATGGTTTTGTATGAAGTTAGTATTTTCGCCATTGTTGGTGTTAAAGCGAAGCGACACCAACAAGAAATTCCATAAACTACTAATAATTTACACTTTGTTTTTTATGCTTTTATCTGCATGTTTGAATACAGTTTGTGAATATTCCTGATGAATTGAGTTTCACACTCTGACGTTACCTATAAGTATAGGCAGACCGCTGCCGACAATTAAACCTATTTACATTTTATTAGTCTAACCGTTTCAAAACGTAAAAAAATGCGAATATTATTTTTACTATTGTTTTTGACAATTTTATCTTGTTCGAAACATAATACCATAACAACAGAACCTAAGCCACAAGCTTTTGTGGGAACAAAATCTGTAACATATAATGGAGTTAATTTTAACTTGGTAATAGACAAACCTGCTTTGAAGGAAGTGGATGTTTTAGTAGTGTATCACGGAACTGTAATGTATGACAGTTTGATTTTAGATGCTTCTACCTCACTGATAGACAAAGTAAAAACAATTTTAGACAGGGAAGACATGATGATAGTGAGTGTTGCCTATCCTGAACAAAATTTACTAATGGGCGACAATATTCGCGAAGCAGAAGCAGGATTACTTTGGGTGAAAAATAAAGCAAACGAAGAACTAGGCGTAACTGTCAAAAAAGTATTTTTACTCGGGCATTCGCAAGGTGGATATTTAGTAACACGGCTAAACACCATGCACCAAACGAACGGAGTAATTGCCAATGGACCAGGACCATTAAATCTTGTGTATCGTTGTCAATTAAAAGAAAACGGAACAATTCCAAACGGAATAACTTGTTCGTTGCTAAAAAACACCTACGGTACAACAACAGCAAATCCAACTGCTTATTTTCAACGTTCTTTGTTGAACTTTACCACAGGTTTTAAGTCAGACATTTTATTTGTACAAGGACTTAACGATACTCCTATTCAAATGTATTCTTGGCCAACTTTTAAACAAGATGTAATGAACTGTACTACTTGCCAAAATAGTCAATTTTTAGAGTTGGCAGGTGAAGGTCATGGTGCTTTGTTTACAAGTTCAACGGCAAAAACAGAGTTTAATAATTTTATAAATACTCGATGATAAAACAGAAAACCTACAGCCAAAATGGGTTTGGCAAAAGTGGGGCTTTATTGCTAGGTTGAACATTTGTACTTTCTAAACCCGACCTTAGCTAAGTTCCAAACTGTTGGCGGTAATGTTGGACGACCCAAACAAAACAAACAATGACAAAAATAATTTTGATAGTAACGACAACCCTTTTAACAATTCTAACAATTGTTTTCGTTATGATATTAATAGAAAGATTGACTTTGCCATATAATTCAGAGGGAAACTACTTTGACGAAAAGGATTTTTTAGTTTACAACCAACAATCTATTATTGCTTATGGTCTTTTGACGTTTATATTTTTAACAACAACAGTTATTGCAATATATTTTACAATAAAAAAAATAAAGACTACTTTAAGATAATTGCATCTATAAGAAAGTGGCCGTTCATTGCTTAAATTATCTCGAAAGTTTGTGGTAAGGGGAACGTAAAAACGAACATCGAAAACAATTTAAAACAAAAAACTGCCCTTGTGAGGCAGTTTTTCTAATAAAATAATTGGTTTATTAAAAAGCTTCATCGTCTAAATGGTTTTCCATTTCAGGGTCCATTGCAGGTGTGTTTTTGCCACCCTTGCTGCCTCTTCCTTTTCCAGCTCTTTTGTTTTTCATACTTTGGCGTAATTCTTTTTTAGCGGCTTCGTATTTTACTTTTTGGTCATCGGATAAAATGCTTGTAAAGCGGTTGTCGGTTTTTTTGCGTTGTTCCTTAATTGCCGTTTTAGCTTGGTCGCTATTCGATTTTTTTAACTCAGTCTTTAACCCAACCATGCTATTAAAATGTTCGGTAAAAATTACAGTAGCTTTTTGTTGTTGGTCGGCTGTTAAAGCTAACTTTTCGGTTAACTTAGTAACCATCATTTTGGCTTTTTCGTCAGCTCCTTTTTGAGCAAATAATAGGTTAACACCCATGGTTAACACTATGGCAAGGCTTAATTTAATTAACTTATTCATGGTCGTATTTATTTAATGTTTGTTATGGATGTTTATTGTATTGAATAGTTTAATTAGGCTGAAATTTATTTTTATTTTTTTATGTTAATGTCTGTATTTCACAAAATTAAACAAAACACAAAAAAATGTTTATTATATCATTCCTTAAAACTTGCATCATTATTAATAAAATTGCTATTTTGAAAGTCCATTAAACCGTTTAGTTTGTATTAAAATGTTTGTCAAAATAAAGTTTGTTTCCATTTTTGCCATTTGCTTGTTATTGTTTTTCAGTAACAAGGAACTATCAGCGCAAGTAGGTTTTGATAAAGTAGATAGCTTAAAACAAAAAATGGCAAGCCCCGCTTCAAACCTTAATGTAAACAAAGTTGACACTTCTATTTTTGACATAAACCGAGACTTAGAAGATCAGCTAATGCCACTAGATTCGATACTGTTGCTTGCTACAGAAAATTCGGCAAACATAAAAATGGCTATTGCCGAAACAATGAAATTTAAGTATAATCGAGAATACATTAAATGGATTTGGCTGAACTCTGTTCAATTATTTTATAATTATGGTTATGGAAATCAAGTAACAAATCAAATAGCCAGTAACCAACAGGTAGATGTGGCCACACAAAGTTTGGGAATTGGCTATAGAGTAGGTGTTAATGTTGTTTTGCCTTTAGGCGATTTGATTGGAAGAGCAGCAAGATTAAAGTCGTTAAAATACGAAACGGATTTGGCTATGCACAAACAAGATGAAGCCAGAAGAATATACAAAAGATTAATTATTGATGATTATTTTGCATTGATAGCCAATCAAAAGTTATTAATTGTGAAAAGCCAAGATTTAGAGACTAGCCGTATCACTGCTGAATTAGCATTCATTGAAATGCGCAGAGGTAAAACCCAACCTGCAGAATTAAGTAGATTAAGAAATATAATGGCAGTAGCCGAAGTTGGCTATGAACAAGCCAAACGCGATTTTTTATCATCCTACTATAGATTAGAATCTACCTTAACTCAACCATTGATAAATTTTAGAAAAAGAGAGGTTAATAAGCCATAATGAATATCATTTCATTTTTAAGAATAATTGCACTCAAGTGGAAATGGTTAATGCTATTTCCGCTTTTATTAGCAGCAACAGTTTTTCTGTTAACGCGTGATCAAGTGCGAGAATACCAAACTAATGCTACAGTTTATACAGGTTTAGCATCTGGTTATAGCATCACCGATGATGATAAAACCAAAATAGATTTATTTGAAGTTAACAATGCATTTGATAATTTATTAATTACTGTAAAAAGCCGCGAAACGCTTGAAGAAGTGGGCATGAAGCTTTTGGCACAACATTTACTTTTGGCACAACCAAGCGATGATGTTTTAGGTGAAAGGGCATTTAGTAAATTGAAGGAGTTAATTTCTGAGGAAGATAGAGCCAAGTTAATTGTACCCGGAAGTTTTGAACGAACATTTAAACGAATTCAAGGTATAAAAGATAGTACCTCTAAAAATGCTGTCCGCAGTATCTTAAATGTCAAAGAGGTTTATTACAGTCCAGAGTATATTCTTTCTTGTTTAACTGCTAATAGAAAAGCAAGTTCGGATATGGTTGAAATGAGTATTAAAACAACTGATCCAGGTGTTGCGGTTAATATGCTAACTTTTTTAATACAAACTTTTAGTGAAAGATTTAAATCTATAAAAGGATCTGAAACCCAAAATGTAGTTAGGTATTTTGAAAACCAATTAAAGCTATCATCTAATTCACTTCAAAATTCAGAAGGTAAATTGCGTGAATTTGGTATCAATAATAAAATTATTAATTATTACGAACAAGCCAAGTTTGTGGCGGAAAGTAAGGAAGATTTATCTACCGATTACTACAAAGAGAAAATGCGCTTTGAGGCTGCTAATTCTGCCATTACACGTATTGAAGAAAAAATGTCTAAGTACACAGATGTTTTAAAAAACAATGATGAAATGATGAAAGTTCGTCAAGAAATTTCACAGTTGAATATCAATATAGCTAACGCCAAAGCCTATAAAATGAATGTTGGTCAAATTGATAATATGGAAAGTCAATTAGAACAACTGAAGGAAAAAATAAAGGATAAAGCTCGCGATTATTATAATTTTAACAACAATATTGAATGGATTCCTCAAGAAGCATTATTAAATGAGTGGTTAGCCAAATTAGTTGAACTTGAAGAAAGTAGAGGGCGATTAATGGTTTATGATTCACGTTTAAAACAATACGATGGAATTTATGCACAGTTTGCGCCTATGGGCTCTACTATGAGTCAATTAGATAGAGAAATAGGAATTAGTGAAAAGGAATACCTTTCTATTTTGCATGGATTAAATTTAGCCAAATTACGCCAGCAAAATATTGAAATGAGTAATAATCTTAAAACAATTGATGCTCCTAATTTGCCATTATCTCCTCTTCCTTCTAAAAGAGGTTTGTTAATTATAGTAGCATTTATTGGTGGTTTTGTGGTGTTATTATCTTATTACATAGCGGGTGAGTTAATGAATAACTCAGTAAGAACACCAGAAAAAGTAGAAGAGTTAATAGGTATTCCTTTATTGAGTGCCTTACCTGATTTGTCGGTAGGTTCAAGTAAAATAGTAAATATCGATGAAATGAATGCAGCCTTGGTACAAAGGGTTATCAATTCTATTTTTATTGAGTTAAAAAGAAATAAGCCCCATGCTGAGCGTCATGTAATTACAGTTTTGAGTACTAAAACGGGTGAAGGAAAGTCGTATTTTTCGCAATTAATTGCCTCTAAATTAGCTCAAATTAAAAATGATGTAATATTATTATATCCTGAAACGTCATCAAAAAGTGACAACATGCAAGGTGTCAAAACACATCACGATTTACAATTAAAAGAATATAAAGTTATAGATAAATTGGTAGATGCAGATGGTATCACCGATTTGATTGAAGCTAATAATAATAAACCTTTAGAAGAAGGAAAACATAGTTTTGTAATTATAGAGTTACCAAGTTTAAATAAATATCCAGTTCCTATCCAAATTTTAGATCAATCTGATGTTTCAATATTGATTGTACACGCTAACAAAAGTTGGACAAGCAGTGATAAACGAATTTTAAAAGAATTTGAAACTGTTCGTCAAAATCAAACCAAGGTATTATTGAATAGAGTTGTTCCTGATTTGTTGGAAGGTATCTATGGTGAAATTCCTAAACAACGTTCAAAATTGCGCAAAAAAATGAAGTTAATGTTTGGAGGCCAAAAGTACTAACCTATGCAGTTTGCACCACATAAAAAAGGTTTGCAATTAAATGAATTGCTACAATCATTTTTAGTAGCTGCAATTGCTGTAACATTGGGAATTATGGTGGCTAAGCTAGGCATTGGCATAGCTGGTGCCATGATTGGTTTGCCTTTGGTTATAGCCTACTTAGTTTATATTTTTAAAAATCCTCGTATTGGGGTAATCACCGTTTTTCATTATAGTTTCATAGTAAATGGATTGAGCAGGTATTTACCGCCTTCAGTTCCATATGGTTTGGTAGTAGATGCTGTTTTTATTATAACAGTAATTGCCTGCGTTTTTACCATCAAAAAAGAGCAAGCTGCTCGTATAAATAATCCAGCATTTTGGCTTTCGTTTGCTTGGATGATGTGGATAATGTTTGAATTGTTTAATCCGGAAGCAACTAGTAAAGAGGCTTGGTTTTATGCCATGCGTGGAATTGGTTTATACCCGGTTCTGCAAATCCCACTTATGCTTATACTAATGCCTGATAGAAAAGATTTAACTTTTTTATTTAAATTGGTACTTGGATGGGCTTTAATAGCATCACTTTATGCATTTAAGCAACATTATATTGGTATAGATTCGTTTGAACAAAAATGGTTAGACGATGGCGGAAAAGTAACCCATTGTATTCAAGGCCGGATGCGCATTTGGTCGTTTTACTCTGATGCTGGTCAATTTGGTGCTGGTATGGCCCATATGGCCGTTTTTTGTATCATTTTAGCACTTTCGCCTATTAATACCAAGAAACAAAAAATTGGATATTGGATTGCATTTGCCATGGTGTTTTGGGGTTATGCTTTATCAGGAAGCAGAGGTCCATTATTTGTAATAATTGGTGGTTTATTTATTTACCTATTAATGATTGGCAATATTAAAATTTTAGTAATTGGCGGTTTAGTAGGAGGGTTGTTTTTTGGATTACTCAAATTTACCTCTGTTGGAAGTAGTAATTATCAAATTCAGCGAATGCGCTCCGGTTTAGATCCAAACGACCCTTCGCTATTGGTACGTTTGGAAAATCAAAAAAATTTAAAAACTTATTTAGCCTCAAGGCCAATTGGAGCTGGAATAGGAACAGGTGGAAGTTGGGGAGATAGGTTTTATAAAGGTCGTTGGTTAAGTACGGTGCAGCTCGATAGTTGGTATGTGCGTATTTGGGTTGAAATGGGTGTAGTAGGTTTAACTTTGCATTTATTACATTTATTTATATGTTTGGGGGTTGGAATGTATAACATTACCAAAATTAAAGATCCTCATTTGCGAACGCAAATTATAGCTTTGGCTGCGGGTTTTTTTGGGATTATGTTTGCCAGCTATGGAAATCAAATATTAGGACAAAACCCTACAGCTGTAGTAATGTATATGAGCATGGTTTATTTCTTTATATGCAGAAATTGGGTTGATAAAGATGGCAATATATTGCCCGAACACGACATTGATAAGTAAGGAAAAACTTAAGTTAACTAAATATAACTCGCTGCAAATTTATCAGTTTTTGCGTTATGGAAGTTTCTTTTTAATTTCCATTGTGCTGGCAAAAATTGCATTTTATCGCTTTAATCCTGGTTATGGAACCAGTATTATTGGACGCTATGAGTTTTTAATGGTGGTAAGTTCTAGCTTAACTTTTTTTTGGGTTTCGAGTATTTGTAACACTTTAGTTCCTTTTTTTAATGCGAGTAATGAAGATAAACAGAGGCGGATTTTATTCAATGCATTTGCATTAATGGTAGCATTTTCTTTATTAGCAGGTATCATTACTTTTTGTTTTGGATTTTATAAAAAGGATGATGCATACCTTTTTCATATGTTTTCGTTAGTGGTTTTTTTAAACACACCCACTTTTATAGTTGATTACATTTTTTTTCTAAAAGGTAAGTATCGGTCGCTTATTATTTGGGGCATAGTTACTTTTACAGCTCATACATTGATGCTTTGTTTGCCTTTGTTTTTTAGGCAAACCTTAAACCTAGCGGTAAACTTATTGGTAATTTTGGCTTTGTTAAAGTTTAATTACACCATTATATTATTAATGAAATACTCTACCATAACCATTAATACTAGGCTTATTCAAGAGTTTATGATTAAAGTAATGCCATTTATGTTTTCTATACTTTTAGCCGGAAGTATGGATTATATAAACAGTTTTATTGTAGTACATTACTTTACCGAAGCCGATTTTGCAGTTTTTAGATACGGAGCGAAAGAATTACCTATATTTTTAATTATGGCCAATTCATTGAGTAATATATACAGTGGGGAGATTGCCAATTTAAATAAACAAGGCCTTTTAAACCAAGGGTTAACTAAGCTAAAAAATAGCAGTCGAAGACTCATGTATTGGTTATTTCCTTTGGCCATTATTCTGTTATTTGTTAGTAAACCAATGTATATTGCTTTATATAATAATGATTTAGTTGAAGGTTATAAAATTTTCAATATTTCATTATTACTCATCATTAGCAGGTTAATTTTCCCTCAAACCGTGCTTACTGGTTTAATTAAAACACGTGCATTTTATTTGGTTTCTACCAATGTATTAATTGTGAATGTAATACTTGCTATTTGGTTTATTCAATTATTTGGTATTTCAGGAATTGCATACGCTACTGCTATTTCGTTCTTAGTAGAAAAAATTCAATTGGTAATTTATTGTAAAATAGAAGGAATCAGATTTAAAGAATATACGCCTGTGGTAGAATATTTTGTGTTTAGTTTCTTAATGCTTGCAGCTTTTGTTATTTCTATAACTATTTAATTTTTTCAAAAACAATGCAATACACAGCCGATTACTTTATTAATAAATTGGGTTTGACCAAACATATAGAAGGAGGTTCGTTTAAAGAAACGTATCGGTCCAATTTTGAAATAAATAAGCAAAATTTACCAGTCTATTTTAAAGGAAATAGAAATATAAGTACAGGAATTTATTTTTTATTGGAGCATGGTCAGTTTTCGGCTTTTCATAAAATAGCAAGCGATGAAATGTGGCATTTTTACTATGGAAAAGCCCTTACTGTTTACGAAATTGAACCTGACGGAAACTTAATTACACATAAATTAGGAACCAATTTAGAAAATGGAGAAACTTTTCAATGTGTAATAAAATCAGGTAATTGGTTTGGTTCTCGGTGCGAAGTAAGTAATGGCTTTAGTTTAGTGGGTTGCACCGTATCTCCAGGTTTTGATTTTGCCGATTTTGAATTAGCAAATAGAGAAAGTTTAACCAATCGATATCCTCATTTGACTGAACTAATTGGACAAATGTGTTATTAGTAAATACTTAATAAACCGTTCATATAAATGGTTTGGGTGTTATTGTTTTAAAATTTATTATTTGTAACAAATATTCATTTTAGTTTTATGAAAAAAATATACTCTTTAAGTTTTCTTTGTCTTTTAGGTGCCAATACTTTATGGGCTCAAGTACCTGCTAATATTGCTAATAAACTCGATAGAACTTACGATAGTTTATGTGCTAAATTAAATATTAAAGGTTCGGCTGCGGCAGTGTTAATTCCTAATATGGGCGTTTGGAAACGCAGTTATGGCGTATCGCATGAGGGTGTGCCTGCTACAAACGAAATGCTTTTTACACTTGGCAGCAATACCAAAACTTATACCAGTTCAGTAGTTTTAAAATTACATGAGTTAAAGTTATTAAGTTTAAGCGATACTATAGGCAAATGGTTTACAAATAATCCAAACATAAACGGAAAAATAACCATTACGCAGTTATTGAATCACACCAGTGGAGTTGCTAGTTATACCGAAAATGCTGCGTTTTGGGAACTTGTAAATGCTGATTTAACCAAAAAATGGACTCCAGAAGAAATTGTACCATACATTCCTGCACCTTCTTTTGCCTTGGGAACTAGATGGGAATATTCAAACTCCAATTTTTTATTGGCAGGATTAATTATTAAACAAGTTACTGGTAAATCTTTAGCAAATGCTTATCAAACCTATATTTATACACCTTTAAACATAACCAATACCAAACTTTTAAGCGAAGAAACAACCAATGCTGAAGTAGCTCATCATTGGAGCGTAGGTATTGGTTTTCCTAGGTTAACCGATTGGGAACAATTGGGTTTAAGTTACGATGCCATGAACAGTGTAGCTTGGGCAGCCGGAGGTTTATATGCCACAGCCGATGATAACGTGCAGTATTTAAATGGATTATTCAATACCAATAAAATTATTTCAGATAGTATGTTGGTTAAATTAAAAACTACTGGAAGTATTGGAAGCGGTGCCGGTTATGGATTGGGTATATTTTCATACAATAACTTTAACGGACGCACCGTATACGGACATGGAGGAACCAATGTAGGAGGTATAAATGAAAACATTTTTGACCCTGTTACCAAAGTAAGTATTTCGGTTTTAACCAACCAAGATAGCATTGATAACAATACTATATTAACCCGAGTAGTTTTTAATTTACACAAAGATTTAGTAGCATTAAAAGTAGGTGTTAACAAGTTAAATAATACGGCTAAAACACTAGTTGATGTATTTCCAAATCCTAGCCAAGGTTTGGTTAATATTCAAAGCAATGAGCATATTGTTAATTTAACAGTTACTAACTTAAATGGAAAAACAGTATTAGAGTTAAATAATTTAAATACCAATAATTTACCAATAGATATTAGCCATTTAAACCAAGGCATTTATTTTATAAATGGAGTTACCAATCAAGGTACGTTTGTACAAAAAATTGTATTGAGTAAATAGTTGAAATTTAAATAATAGTGAAACTTAAAAAGGCTGCTTAATCAATTAAGCAGCCTTTTTTATTGGGCTGATAATTATAATTTTACAATTAATTGTTTGTCTGGAAAACATAACTGTAAAAATTGACGACTTGTTAAATTAGCCTTGTTCAAGGGTTATATAAAATATGTTTGTAATTGAGTAAATAACGGCAATGCTTAATTTTGATATCAGTTAGTTTTACTAGCTATTTATGAAGTATTAAGCATATTTACTTTTGAACTAAAAACCAGTGATTGAATAAACCACAACATTATATGCTGATTTGGAAACATTATTTGAGTTTCAAACCAATAAAGATGGCATTTGGATGGCGGCTTTTACACAAGTATTTGTCTTAAAAACCTTGATAAGGCAATTATACTTTTTGCCAATGCTCAAACCGATGATGCCGAAGAAGGTTTAAATGTGTTGTTAGAGGAGTTAAAAACGAAGTATTTAAAATAATCTTAACCTTAATTGTTTGATTTGTGTGGTTATAAAAAAAGTCCAACCAAAGAGTCATTTCAACTATTCGATTGGACTTTTTTATAATCTTTTTTACAAAATTGTTTTTAGTTTTTACTTAAAATTATTCAACAATTTCAAATTCAACTCTTCTGTTTAAGTAATTATTTCTTGGCAATTTGCTTTGAGTTCCCATTGGTTTAATGTTAACTCTGTTAGCTTCAATACCATTTTGTGTTACGTAATCAGCAACTGCTTTTGCACGTTCTTCAGATAAAGCCAAATTGCTTACATTATTTCCAATATAATCAGCATAACCTAAAACATTTATTTTTAGGTTAGGATATTTTTTCAATACTGTAATTGACTTATTTAAAATCTTTTTGCTGTCTGTATTGATTGTTTTACTGTTTAGCTCAAAATAAATTTTGTTTAGTTCAAGTTGTAAAATTTGAGCTATTTCTTTTATAGAGGCCGTATTTACATTATTATTAGATGGAGTTACTGAACTGGCTACTGGAATAGGAGTTGTACCAATAGGGCATCCATCTTTTGTATTAGCAGCTTCATTTGGACAATAGTCTTTAATATCGGGAACGCCATCACCATCAGTATCTTTGGTAATCAAATTGCGTAATTCCAAAATATCATTATTAGCGGCAATTAACTTTTGTTTTTCAAGAGAAATAGTATCATGTAATTTGGCTATTTCCTTATCATAGTTATTATCAATAAATGAGCTATTACCCGCACCAAATTGCCAAGCTGCTGCCATATCTTGATGCGGATTTTTACCAAAAGTATAACGAAGACCAACACTAGTTTTGGCCATATGGTCTTTACCAGATCCATAATTATAGCCATCCCAAGCATCGGTATAGGTGGTAACAAATTCACTCTGTAAATTAATATGCCAATTTTTATTTAAATGATAACGTAAGCCTAAGCCTAAGCCCACTTGCATGGCAGTTCCTTTTTCTGTGTTAAAGATTTTATCATCTTCAATAAATTTTAGTTTGGTATCGTAGTTAGCTGAAGCTATGCTAGCTCTTAAAAAAGGAACAAGTTTATGAGGTTTACGTCTATTTCTTCCTTTGAGATCAAAGTTTACTCCAAGTGCTAAAAAATCAACATCCGACTCGTAGTAATTAAGTTTATTTGCAGCTGTCATTGTTCCCATATCATACGATGCATCAATGCTCACCAAAGGGCTAATGAAGTAAATTAAATCAAATCCAAAAGCTAAATCAAATTTGGTTTTGCTGCCATTTAATCCATTGGCATCTTCGCCCAAATAACCATTACTTAATTTGTCGTAGGCAGTAAATTTTACATCATATAAATGGTTTAACTTAATGCCTAAACCGAATTTATTCAGTTTAGGCTTTGAGTTAGTTGCAGTGTTGACATCATTTTGCGCCTCAATAGTATTTGTACTTAATAAAAAGCAGGTTATAACTAATGCCTTTAATATATTTAAACAATTATGTTTCATTTGTTCTGTTTGTTTAAGAGTTTTTTATAATAATTACTTAGTTAAAACCATTGGTTTAATGGTGGTTTTGTCACCTTGATTTAATCGTACAAAATAATTTCCATCAGCTAGATTACTTAAATCTAATTGAGTAATAAAACTATTTGTAGTTGATTCATAAACCAATTTTCCAAGTGCATCATAAATAATTATTGCAGTTGTTTGTTCGGTTGCATTTTCAATTTCAAAATACAATGTACCGTTTGAAGGATTTGGATACATTTTAAATGCTACTTGATTTTTTCCTTCATTAACTCCAACGTTAACACCAACAGGCAATGCATCGCTTTCATTAAAACAACCTTGTGCTGTACCTACTCTTACACTGTATAAACCAGCTATAACCATAGTATATGATTTTTGGCTTCCGTTAGCAAGTGGCTGTCCGTATCTTAACCATTGGTATGAATTAAATTGTTGGAATACCTCTAATACGTTGGCATTTTGACGAGAAATAATTGGTTTTTCAGGTGAGCGATTAACTGTTACAAAGAAATTACTTTTGGTTTCACACTGCAAACTATCGGTAAAAGTTAACGTTACATTATAGTTACCTGAACCTGATAATGCAGGGTCAAATGATTTTCCATCTAATGTAACTCCACTTCCAGTAAATACGATATTACCTTTTCCTTTGGTTAAATCAAATGGTTGAACATCACTACAAACCACAATATTTGAGTAATTATCTGGCAAGTAAGATGGTAAAATAGTTACAGTAAAACTTCTGGTTACTTTATTGCCCGATTTATCGGTAAACGTAAATACATTGGTAGTAGTACCAACTGGATAAGTATTTCCTAATGCAATACCATCTGTTTGAACAATTTTTACATCACCACAATTGTCGGTTGCGATTGGCATAGTATAACGATAGCCAACACCACAATGTCCTAATCTAATATTAGATGGCATAAAAGTAACTACTGGTAAAATGGTATCAACCACACTAATATTTACCAAAGTACTACTGCTGTTTCCACTTAAGTCTGTTGCTGTAAATTGAACTGAGTTATCTCCAACATCATTGCAGTTAAATGTAGTTTTGTTAATTGAAATACTACCAATAGCTACATTATCAGTTGAACCATTGTTTAATTCAGATGCAGTTAAGGTTGCGCTTCCAGAGTTATTTAAATAAATGGTTTTACCATTTGCATTCACTATTGGTTTAACAGTATCAATTACAATAACATTTAATGTTACACTTTGGCTATTAGTACTAGCATCGGTTGCTGTAAAGGTTATGGTGTTTAAGCCTAAGTTAGTTCCATTAAAACTTGTTTTGCTTAATGATAAGTTGGTAATACCACAATTATCGGTAGAACCATTATTAACTTGAGCAGTTGTTAAACTTACTGTTCCACTTGCATTTAAGTATAAATTCAAGTTGTTGTTAACTACAATATTTGGTTTAATAGTATCAATAATGGTAACGGTAACATTGGCAGTAGTAAAGTTTCCGCTAGCATCGGTAGCTGTAAAGGTGATATTATTTGCACCTCTATCGCTACAACCAAAATTGGTTTTGCTTAACGATAAATTACTAATTGCACAATTATCTGTAGAACCATTATTTACTTGTTGTGGAGTAATAGTAGCCAATCCTAATCCGTTTAGGTAAACGTTTAGGTTTTGTGCCAACACTGTAGGTTTAATGGTATCTAATACTGTAATTGTTGCACTTGCCGATGTGCTATTATTGCTTCCGTCCGAAACAGTTAATAAAACTTGATTTGTACCTAAATCAGAACAAGTAAATGCAGTTTTGCTTAATTGTAAAGTAGTGCTAACAGAATTATCAGTTGATCCATTGTTTACTTGATTTGCCGTAACTGTGGCGTTACCAGTTGTATTTAAGTAAATAGTTCTGTTTTGAGTTATAGCAATTGGGCGAACTGTGTCTATAACGGTAATTAGCACATTGCTAGTTTGACTATTTCCACTTGCGTCTGTGGCGGTAAATGAAATAGTGTTCAAACCTAAATCAGTTGCTAAAAAGTTTGTTTTGCTTATTGTTGTTGTTTGAATACCACAATTATCAGTACTACCATTATTTACTTGTGTTGCTGTTAAACTTGCTGTTCCACTTGCATTTAAGTAAATAGTTCTGTTTTGAACATTTAAAATTGGCTTAATGCTATCAATTACAGTAACAGTGGTAGGTATAGTTCTAAAATTACCACTTGCATCTGTTGCAGTTATGTTTACTGTATTACTGCCTAAATTAGCACAAGTAAAGTTGGTTTGGCTTAATGAAATTGATGCACTAGAGCAATTATCACTGCTACTTGTCACCACTTGCGAAGTAGACAAGCTTGCAACTCCATTTGAGTTTAAATAAATATTTGCTGCTTGAGCTGTAATTAAAGGTTTAATAGTATCAATAACTGTTACATTAAAGTTTCGGCTTCCCTCATTTCCGGTTACATCCAGTGCAGTCAAGGTTACAATGTTGTTGCCTAAATTAGCACAAGTAAAATTAGTTTGACTCAATGTTCTACTTGCGATGCCACAATTATCGCTACTAGCACTATCCACATTTGATAAGGTTATACTTCCAGTTCCTGTCGAATTTAAGTAAACCAACACATTTGTTCTTGGCCTTACTATTGGACGGATACTATCAAATACATTTACGTTTACATTTGCAGTTCTAATGTTTCCATTAATATCTGTAGCTGTAAATAGGATATTGCTACTTCCTAAGTCTGCACATGAAAAAGTGTTTTTATTTATAGCAACTGATGCAACACCACAATTATCAGTACTATTATTATTTACTTGTGCTGCAGTGATACTTGCCGTACCAGTGCTATTTAAGTAAATATTTTGGTTTGAAATGGTAGCTATCGGTCTTACTGTATCAAACACAGTTACGATAATATTTGCTGAGTTTGCATTACCACTTTGATCTTGAACAGTGAATAAAACATTATTGGCTCCAATATTTGAACAGTTAAATACCGATTGACTTAGTAAACGTGCTGTAATGCTACAATTATCAATACTTGCGCTGTCCATTAAGCTTGGATTGATTACGGCTTGTCCGTTAGCAGATAAGTATACACTTACTGATTGTTTTGGTCTGGCTATCGGTGCTATAGGATCTAATACAACTGCTGTTGTTGTTCCTATTTGCACATTACCTGAATTATCGGTTACGGTTAATGTAATTGTTTTAATTCCAATGTCAGCGCATGAAATGGTATTTGGACTAATACTAACAGTTTTAATACCACAGTTATCAGTACTTCCATTATTGAATTGATTTGGCGTAATATTTATTGATCCAGTTTGATTCAAATACAATACAATTCCATTTTGCACATTTACTACTGGTTTAATGGTATCAAGAACTGTAATGGTAGCATTAGCGGTTTGGCTATTATTATTAACATCTGTAACTGTTAAGGTTACTAAATTAGCACCTGTATCATTACAATTGAAAGAAGTTTTAGATAAACTCAAACTAGCCACACCACACGCATCGCTCGAACCATTATTAACTTGAAGTGCAGAAACTGAAGCAGTTCCAGCCGCATTTAAGTAAATCGTTCTGTTTTGGGTTACTACTACTGGTTTAATTGTATCGAATACTATAATTGTAAAGTTCCTTGTAGCTGTACATCCGTTAGCATCGGTTACCGTTACCGTATAAGTTCCCGCACTTAATCCTGTTGCGGTAGCTGCCGCTCCACCCGAAGGAGACCAAGAATAAGTATATCCACCAGCACCACCCGAAGGAGTCACGGAAGCAGAACCGTTAGATCCTCCATTACAAGATACATTTGTTTGCGCAGCAGTTGCCGTACTAATAGCAGTTGGCTGTGTAATTGTAAAGTTTCTTGTGGCTGTACATCCGTTAGCATCGGTTACCGTTACGGTATAAGTTCCCGCACTTAATCCTGTTGCAGTAGCTGCCGCTCCACCCGAAGGAGACCAAGAATAAGTATATCCACCAGCACCACCCGAAGGAGTTACGGAAGCAGAACCGTTAGATCCTCCATTACAAGATACATTTGTTTGCGCAGCAGTTGCTGTACTGATAGCAGTTGGCTGTGTAATTGTAAAGTTGCGAGTAGCTGTACATCCGTTAGCATCGGTTACCGTTACGGTATAAGTTCCCGCACTTAATCCTGTTGCAGTAGCTGTCGCTCCACCAGAAG
>JAAFJM010000014.1 GCA_013298895.1 Bacteroidota bacterium
TAACCTCACCTTTTGGTGGGGTTTTTTTATGTTTATTTTTTTATTTAATTTATGGATATACAAAATATTACCAAACGAAGAACATTCGGGATAATTAGTCACCCTGATGCTGGCAAAACTACGCTTACAGAAAAGTTCCTACTCTTTGGTGGGGCAATCCAAATTGCTGGGGCCGTTAAAAGTAATAAAGCTACAAGAGCAGCTACTTCAGATTTTATGGAAATTGAGAAGCAAAGAGGAATTTCTGTTGCATCTTCTGTTATGGGTTTTGACTATAAGGACTATAAAGTTAATATTTTAGATACTCCGGGGCATAAGGATTTTGCAGAGGATACTTACAGAACTTTAACTGCAGTTGACAGTGTGATTCTAGTTGTTGATTGTGTTAAAGGTGTTGAGGATCAGACGAGAAAGCTTATGGAGGTTTGCAGGATGAGAAATACTCCTGTGATTGTTTTCATTAATAAAATGGATAGGGAAGGACAAGATCCTTTTGATTTATTAGATGAAATAGAAAAGGAATTGAATATTCACACAAGGCCTTTATCTTGGCCAATTGGTATTGGTTCTAGTTTTAAAGGCGTTTATAATTTGTATGAGAAAAAGTTACAACTTTTCTCTGCAGATAAAAGAAAGATAGCTAATGATGTATTGGCTATAGAATCTTTGGATTCTAAGGAGTTAGATGAGATTATTGGGGAGAAAGCAGCCAAAAAATTGCGTGATGATGCAGAATTAGTTGAAGGTGTATATGAACCTTTTAATAGGGACTTATACTTAGATGGCTACTTGGCACCTGTATTTTTTGGAAGTGCTATTAATAATTTTGGTGTTCAAGAATTGTTAGATACTTTTGTTCAAATTGCACCAGAACCAAGATCTAGGGAAAGTGAATCTAGGGAGGTTAAGCCAGATGAGAAAAAGTTTACAGGTTTTATTTTTAAAATTCATGCTAATTTAGATCCTAATCATAGAGATAGAATTGCATTTTGCAGAATTGTTTCTGGAAAGTTTGAAAGGAATAAATTTTATCAACATACTAGATTAGATAAAAAGGTAAGGTTTTCTAGCCCCACAAGTTTTATGGCTAATGATAAAAGTGTGATTGATGAAGCATATCCTGGTGATGTGGTAGGACTTTATGATACTGGTAACTTTAAAATTGGTGATACTTTAACTGAAGGTGAGATGATTAATTTTAAAGGTATTCCAAGTTTTTCGCCTGAAATATTTAAAGAGTTAGAAAATAAGGATCCTTTGAAAACAAAACAGTTAGAAAAAGGAATTATGCAATTAACAGATGAAGGTGTTGCTCAATTGTTCATACAGCAGCCTGGTAATATAAAAATTATTGGAACTGTTGGAGATTTACAGTTTGATGTGATTCAATTTAGACTTTTGCATGAGTATGGTGCTTCTTGTTCGTTTAGACCCTTGAATTATGAAAAAGCTTGTTGGTTTACATCGAAAGATAAAAAGGCATTGGAGCGTTTTACCAATTTGAAGAAACATAGTATCGCTACGGATAAAGAGGGAAGACCAGTATTTTTAGCTGATAGTTTATGGGCTTTGAAGATAAATCAGGATAATTTCCCTGAATTATTATTTCATACTACCTCAGAGTTTAAATTGGAAATCGAGTAAGATTGTTGTAAGAACAAATATTTTGTATTTTGATTAAAGATTTATAAAAAACAATATAATAAATTGTTTTTTCGTTTTTAGTTGTTATGATCCAATTTTAAGTACAAAATGATTAATATATTTTTAAATTTTAAAAATCATTAACCAATTTAGTGGTTGTAATTTTTTATGGTTATATTTCTTTCCTAAATATTTTATGATAATTTTTTTTATCAAATATAGAAATAATAACATATTTATTTTTTTGTAATTCACTTAATAACTTACCACAAACATCTAAAATTTGAATTTTTATTGACTATTCTATTTGTGATTATCAATTTTAAATAACAAAATCTATTATCTTTTTTTATTAATTACTAATTTATAATATTCAACTTTAGTAAGTTTTGAATACTTAATCTTGCTTAATTTTTAATGTTAATTTACTTGATAAAACTTAATATTCAATAATCAATTTAAAGATTTTAATACTTATTTTGGTGGATTTTAATACTCGTTTAATTAGTTTGTTTGCCTAATAATTCAGAGAAATTATTTAACCAAAGGAGTATCAATATATTGTTTTTTATGTTCAATAGTTTTGCCTTTAATTAAGTCAAAAAGCGTTTGTGCGGCCTTTAAGCCAATACTGAACCCTGACGTTTGAATATATGGTACTTTAAAACTTAAAATACTCGGTAAATAACCATCACTTAAAGCAACTATTTTAATTTCATCAGGTACATTTATTTTTAGTTTATAAATTGCCTTAGCCACCCCTTCTAAAATCTCATCGCTCATTATAAATAATAGTTGTGGCTTTGAGTCACTTTTCCATAATCTCATAAAAGACTGTTCAGCTGCTAATGCATTGCTTGCAAATTGAATTTTATTTTCTTGGTATTTAAATTTTAACTCAGCTAGGGTATCTTTATATGCGGCCAACCTGTCTTGCGTTATTGAAAGTCTTTCATCGCCAAAAATTCCTGCAATTTTTTTCCCTTTACCCATTCGAGTTAAATAAACTACTGCATCTGTGGTTGCTTTTTTATCAGGTATGGTAACCTTATTCCAATATTCTTCGTGCAATGTTTTATCAAAAAACACAATTTTAGTGTCAAGGTGAGCTAACTCTGAAAAGTGCTCCAAATCAGTACTTTCTTTGGTAAGTGAAATCAAAATTCCTTCCACACCAAGTTGAGCACAAATTTCTACATTTTGTATTTCTCGCTCCACACTATCGTTCGATTGTAAAATCAGTAAATTATAACCCATATCGTGAGTTATATCTTCTACTGCCCTGATTACTGAAGGAGCAAAATAAGTAGATATTTCAGGAATAATTAAACCTATGGTATTGCTTTTTCCCTTTCGTAAATTAATGGCTGCATAGTTAGGTTTATAGCCTAGTTTATTAGCTAATTGAGTAACTTGTTCTTTAAGTTGAGAACTAACATCAGAATGATTACGCAAAGCACGCGAAACCGTTGATGGGTTAATATTCAAATACTTGGCAATATCCTTAATTGTTACTCTCTTCATGTAATTCAAATATGACAAAAAAATGTCAATTTATCAACAACAAACGTTTGCACAACCGTTTGCATTCTGTTGCGTTAGGAAGTTTAACTCATTGAATCTAATGTTGTTTTACATAAAAACAAAAATTTATATGAAAAGAATTTACTTAAATGTGTGCATGTTTTTCATGCTTTGCTTAAGCTTTAATATGGCTATAGCTCAAACAAAAATGATTAAGGGAAGCGTTAACGACAACAAAGGTGCAGTTTTACCAGGCACTATTGTTTCCATTCCCGATTTACAGTATTCAGTTAGTACAGATGAAAAAGGAAACTACATCCTATCATTTGATTCGAAAGGATTATCTGAAGTGACAGTTACTGCAAGTTTAATGGGTTTTGAAAAAGAAAAAGCAGTGGTAAATATTGTTGCCGATAACAGTATTCAAAACTTTTCCTTATCGGCTGACGCTTTAGGGTTAAAAGAAACAGTAATTACGGGTGTATCAAATCCTAAATCAAAATTAGAGTCAAGTGTTTCAATTAGTACAATTAGAGCTGACCAAATGTGGCAATCAGCACCAAGAACAACTGCTGAATTATTCCGCGCTATTCCAGGTATTCGTTCTGAAGCTTCGGCTGGCGATGGTAATACAAATATTACTGTACGTGGTGTGCCTATTTCATCAGGTGGTTCAAAATATTTACAATTACAAGAAGATGGTTTACCCGTTTTACAATTTGGTGATATTGCTTTTGGAACATCTGACATTTTTTTAAGAGCTGATCAAAGTGTTTCTAGAATTGAGGCTATACGTGGTGGTTCAGCATCTACACAAGGAACCAACAGCCCTGCAGGTATTATTAACTTTATTAGCAAAACAGGAACTACCGAAGGTGGAAGTGTAGCTACCACTTTAGGTTTAGATTACAATAATTACAGAACCGATTTTGATTACGGTGCACCAATTTCAAAAGATTTAAGTTTTCATATTGGTGGTTTTTATCGTTTAGGCGAAGGCGTTAGAACTGCTGGTTACAATGCTAATAATGGTGGACAAGTTAAAGCAAGTATGACCAAAAAATTCAACAAAGGTTATGCACGTATTTACTTAAAATATTTAAATGATAGAGCTGCTGCTTATATGCCAATGCCAATTGAAGTATCAGGTTCTAATAGCAACCCAACTTACAAATCAATGAATGGTTTTGATGCATTAACAGGAACTATTCATAGCCCATATATGTTACAAAATAATGGATTAGGTGTAGATGGTGGAAGAAGAAATGCTGATATTGCTGATGGAATGCACCCAGAATCGAAAGCATTCGGTGCTGAATTTGTATTTGACTTAGGAGAGGGTTGGAGTGTTGAAAACCGTGGAAGATTTTCGGTAAACTCAGGTCGTTTTATTGCGCCATTTCCGGCAGCTGTTGGTTCAACAACAGATATGTTAACTTCAGTAGGAAGTGCAATGGGTTTAAGTATGGCAAATGCCAACCTAACCTATGCCAACGATGGAACTGCTTACACCGGTCAAAATGCAATGATTATCCATATGTTTGATACTGAACTAAAAAACTTCAACTTATTTGCAAACGATTTTAAAGTAAAGAAAAAAGTAAACGACAACTTAACCATTAATGGAGGTGTTTACAAATCGTACCAAAATATTTCAATGGCTTGGTTATGGAATTCGTATTTAGCTGACGTAAATGGTAATGGAACTCGTGCATTAAATATTGATACTTTTGGAACTAAATTAACCCAAAATGGTCAATTTGCATACGGTGTTCCAGTTTGGGGTAACTGCTGTACAAGAAGCTATGATACCAAATACGATATTACAGCTCCAAACATAGGTATAGCATACGAATTCAAAAACTTATCGGTTGATGCAAGCGCTCGTTGGGACATGGGTAAAGTTACTGGTTCATTTGCTGGTGCTTCTCAATCAACTATTGATGTAAATAATGATGGTAAAATTTCTGCAAACGAAATTAGTGTTTCTTCAATCAACCACACAAGTGCACAAGTGGTAAATTATAAATACGATTACTTATCATACTCGGTAGGTGCTAATTATAAAATAAATAATTCATCAGCAGTATTTGGCCGTTACAGCACAGGTGCTACAGCTAAAGCGGATAGAATTTTATTTAGCAGCTCCATATTAACCAATGGCGATGCAAGAGCTACATTAGATAAAATTAATCAAGGTGAAGTAGGTTACAAACACAAATTCAAAAAAGGTGGCATATTCGTAACTGGTTTTTATGCTGGTGTAAACGAAGAAGGTGGTTTCGAAGCTACTACTCAAAATGTAATTCAAAACGATTACCAATCATTTGGTTTAGAGTTGGAAGGTGTTTATTCATTTACCAAAAACTTTGATTTAAGAGCAAGTGCTACTGTAACCAAAGCCGAAATTACTTCTGGTGCTAATAAAGGTAATGCTCCTAGACGCCAATCTCCATTAATTTATACAGTATTTGCTAATTATAAATTAGGCAAACATGCAGTTGGATTAAACTTTATTGGAACAATGGCAGCTTATACTCAAGATGATAATAAATTAATTATGCCAGCTTATACCATAACCAATGCTTACGCTAATTTCTCAATTGCTAAAAATTTAATGTTCTCGTTAAATGCTAACAATTTATTGAACAGTTTAGGTATTACAGAATCTGAAGAAGGTTCAATTACAGAAAATAAAACTAATATTATTCGCGCTCGTTCTATTGCTGGTCGCTCTGTATCGGCAACTTTACGTTTAACTTTCTAAGAGTAGTTTAAATAAATAGTAGGAAACATCAAGTATCAAACCTTAGCATTTTTTCATTGTTCACGGCTAATGGTTTGGTACTTGTTTCCTTTTTTGTATTTTTATAATTTAATAAAATAACACATGCACATAAGTCAAATAGATATTGCCATTATAGTAATTTACATTATCGGAATTATTATTTATGGAATTAAATCAGGTAAAAAAAGCACTTCAGAAGAATACTTTTTAGGGGGTAAATCAATGACCTGGCCTGTTATTGGCTTATCCATGTTTGCGGCCAATATTTCAAGTAACTCATTAGTTGCTATAACTGGAGGAGCTTATACAAATGGTCTTTCAGTATTTAATTACGAATGGATGGCATCTATCATTCTCGTAATATTTTGTATTTTTATATTACCATATTACATAAAAAGTGGCATTTATACCATGCCCGAATTTTTTGAAAAGCGCTTCGATTATCGTAGCCGTTTATACTTTTCAATTATTACTTTAATAGGAAACATATTTATTGATACTGCAGGAACACTTTATGCAGGATATAAAACCATTTCATTCATTTCAGGCGATGTAAATCCTTATTTAGTTATTGGCGGCTTAGCTTTATTTGCGGCTTCTTATACTGTTTTAGGAGGCCTTTCAAGTGTAATGAAAACCGAGGTAATTAACACCTTGATTTTACTTTTTTCAGCTGTTACTTTAGCAGTAATTGTTTACATACATGCTGGTTCATGGACAGAAATTTGGGCCATTGCCAATTCAAAATCAGGAACCATGACTCACTTAATTTTGCCCAATACCGATAAGAGTATGCCTTGGCTTGGTTTAGTTTTAGGTGTGCCACTACTCGGATTTTATTTTTGGTGTAATAATCAATTTATTGTTCAACGTGCTTTAAGTGCAAAAAATATTGACGAAGGTCGTAAAGGCGCATTATTTGCAGGTTTACTTAAAATTCCAGTTTTATTTTTATTAGTAATTCCAGGCATTATGGCCATCAAACTTTTACCTAATTTAACTGACAGTTCGGCTACCTACCCTACTCTTTTGTTTCAATATTTACCAATAGGCTTAATTGGTTTAACCATTGCTGGATTTTTAGCAGCTATGGCATCGGCTGTAAGTGCCACTTTAAACTCAGCAAGCACTTTAATTAGTATGGATATTATCCAAAAAGTTCGTCCTGATTTATCGGGAACACAAATGGTAAAAGTTGGACAAATTTCTACTATATTCTTTATGATAATTGCTGTTTTATGGGCTCCGCAAATTGCAAAATTCAATTCATTTATGGATTATATGCAAGGTGTATTGGCGCTAATTTCACCACCAGTAGTAGCAGTTTTCTTATTAGGATTATTTAACAAACGTACCACTTCGGCAGGCGCATTTACTGGTTTAATTACAGGCATGTTGTTGGGTTTGTTTGTGGTAATAGCCGAAACTTTAAATACACAATGGGTAATTGATATTCCATTCTTATTTAAAGCTCCAATTATTTTTGCTATTTGCTTTTCAATTACAGTAATAACTTCATTATTAACTGAAAAACCAGCAGCTGAAAAAATAGACAATATAGTCTGGAACAAAGAACTTTATACCAGCGAAACTATTGCCATGAAATCTTTAAAATGGCATCAAAACTACAGAGTTTATAGCATTATATTAATTGTTTTAACAGGCGTAGTAGTTTATTTATTTAGATAATGGATTTGGATAACAACATAGCTTACAAAAAGGCATTAGCTATCATGCGCAATGCATCATCGGCTAATGGTTTTTTAGCAAGTACCATTCAGACGGATAACTATGCAAGGGTTTGGACAAGAGATGGAGTTATTTGCGGCATTGCTTCATTAGCCAGCGGTGAGCCTGATTTAATTGAAACTTTTAAACAAACTCTTATAACCATTTTTAACAATCAACATGAAGATGGTTTTATGCCTTCCAATGTGGCAACCAATGGAAATGTAAGTTATGGTGGAATAGTTGGCCGAGTTGATAATCCAAGTTGGGCAATTATTGGACTTTGTTTATATGCACAGCAAACTCAAAATATGGATTTTGCAAGGCAATATAAAACACAAGTAGAAAAGGCATTTTCTGTTATGTCTGCTTGGGAGTTTAATGGCAAACACTTAATTTATTCGCCAATTAGCGCCAATTGGGCCGATGAATATATACAACAAGGTTATGTACTTTTTGATCAATTATTGCGTTTATACGCATTGCGACTAGCAGCTAAAATATTTAACAACGAACGTTATTTACAAAAAGCTAAAACTATTCAACAAGTAATTGAACAAAATTATTGGCACCACTCAAATGCCAATAATTTATATTCGGTTTCATTGGAACGCATGTACCACCAAATGCCCAAAAACCAATGGTGTATGGGTTTTACTCCAAGTCAAGTTTTTACACAATTTGATTTACAAAGCCAAAGTTTGGCTCTAATACTTGGCTTAGGAAATGAAGAAATAAAAGAAGCTGTAGTAAATAATATTGAAAAAAAACTAAACGAAAAAGACCAAATTTTAGCCTCATTTAGTCCTCCTATTCAAGGTAAAGATGATGATTACAATATTTTAAAAAATAATTATGCTTATGAGTTTAGGAACAAACCATACGAGTTTCATAATGGAGGACTTTGGCCAGTTTGGAACGGAATAGCAGCTGCGGCTGTTCAACCATATAATGCTCAACTTGCTTTAAAATTAGAAGAATCAATACATCAAGCCAATGCTGTATCTTCTATAAATGGAGAAAGTTGGCAATTTAACGAATGTTTACATGGACTAACCTTTCAAGCAATTGGAATTCCATTTTGCACATGGAGTGCAGCCGGAGCAGTTTTAGCCCACAGTTATAATCAAACAAATAAAACAATAAACTTACATGAAAATTGATGTACTTGCCATTGGCGAGTTATTGGCCGATTTGATAAGCCATGAACATGTGAATACACTTTCTGAAGCTAGAAACTTCCAAATGTTTCAAGGCGGAAGCCCTGCCAATTTATGCGCAAATGTAAAATGGTTAGGCAAAAGAGCGGAATTGGTAGCTTGTGTTGGTAACGATAATATTGGAAAATTTTTAACCAGTGAAATTGAAAAAATTGGTATCAATACCAATCATATTGCAAAAAATGATGAATACCCAACTTCTATAGTATTGGTTGGTAAAAGTATGGGAACACCTGATTTTATTGCTTATAGAATGGCCGATGCACAACTTCCAGCTATTGATGATCATTTACTTTTGAATGTAAATATAATTCATACCAGTGCATTTGCATTGAGTAAAAATCCTGCTCGAATAAATATTTTACAAGCCATAAAACATGCAGTAAGTTTAGGCAGCCAACTTTCAGTTGATTGGAATTTTGCACAACCCATTTGGGGAAATGATAACGGAAAAAGTACCTTTAACTTTATTATGTCTCTCAATCCGTTTTTAAAAATGAGCATGGACGATTTTCAAAGATTTACCAAGATGGAAAACCCTAATGAAGAAGATGCAAAATCGTTTTTAGACCAACTAAACACTATTTTTATTTGCTTAACTTGTGGCTCAGAGGGGGTATGGTATAAATATAAAAATGAATGGCAATTTAAACCTGCTTTAAAAGTTAATGAAGTAAAAGATACCACAGGTGCAGGTGATGCATTTTGGGCTGCATTTTTAACCCAATATTTAAATACTAATGATATTGATATTTCGGTTCAATATGCCATAGAAATTGCAGCTCAAAAAGTTCAAACATTTGGGCCGCTATATACAAATGTTGGTTAAAAATGGATACATAATTGATTAATTAGTATTATTTATTTTTTTACTTATAAAAGTTTTCTCACTATCCTTAAACATCAGTTGATAATAACCATTGGTAAGGTTTAAAGTGTTAAATATAAATCTATTCAAACTTACCTTAGCCCTATCTTTTAATTATAGTGTTTCTTTTCACTGCATATCTATTATAAAAAACTTAACACTGATTTTATTTCCGTTATTTGACCTCATTGCTTATTTTTGATTAACTATTTACTCCACAAAAATTGAAGTACGAAGAAGAAATTGCTGAACATTTCCATAATAAAAATGCCATTGATGAAAGGAGCTATGAATCAATTGTTTCTAATTTAAGCGCACAAAAATTTTCGCTTCATTGGGAATTGTGTACCTTGCTTTATTTTGGAATCACGCTTTTTACCTCGGGTTTAAGTGTTTTTATTTATAATAATATTGGTGAATTAGGACATATAGCACTCATTATTTTGCTTTTTGGGGCTTGTGCTGCATCCTATTGGTACATTTTTAAAAATGCACTTCCTTTTAGCAATATGCAAGTTAATCATACAAATCCGTTCTATGATTATGCCGTTCTTTTGGCTTCGTTATTACTTATAAGTGCCGTTGGTTACTTACAGTTTAAATATAATTTATTGGGTAACTTTGCTAGTTTTTCGGCTTTAATTATTTCGTTAATATTATTTGCTACTGCTTTTCGATTTGACCATAAAGGAGTTTTAACATTGGCAATCAGTTTTCATGCTTCGTTTTTTGGATTAGTGGTTACACCACTTCAGTTCTTGGATAATATGGAAAATTTTGCCGAACAAAATTTACTGCACGTGGCTTTGGGTTTAGGTTTATTGCTTTATGCTTATGTCTTTATTATTAATTATTTACAAGTAAAACTTCATTTTGCCATTGTTTTGCTAAATTTTGCAGTTAACATATTTTTGATTGCTGCTTTAATGGGCGTTTTTACCCAATCTTTTTCAGTTATTTATTATTTAGTTTTATTGGTTGGAAGTATTGTAAGTTTTTTTCAAGCCAAACATTATCAATCATTTGCTATTTATTTAACTTTGGTTTTAACTAATTTTATAGCTTTAAGTTACTTTATTTTAAAAGCTCTTTTCGATTTTGATACCGATGCAGCTGTTTATTTAGGCTTTTTATATTTAATTTTTGGAGGCGCTGCTTTGGTTTATTTATTAAAGAATAACAAAACAATTTTAGGCTATGATAAAGTATAACAAGCAAAAACTTACCAATGAATTACTTTTTACCACTATAGCCAAATGGGTAAAAAAAGGTTGGATTAAAGCCGATGATGTTCAAGGTTTGGATAATGATGTTCCTTATTTTAAATACCATTTACTGAAACGTATTGGTTTATTTATTGCCGCTTTTTTAAGTATTTGGGGAGTAATAGGTTTTTTTAGTTTATTTTTAGCTCAATTGGCCAATTCTGGCTCAGGTTTATTGGGTTTTTATTAATGGCTTTTGGTGTGGGTTTATTGGTGTTTTTAGAAAAAATGATTGACGAAAAACAATGGTATAAACAAGGAACAGACGATGCTTTTTTATTCAACTCCATTTTTTTAATATTTACGGGCATCATACTTATTATAGAGCCAGACTTTGGTCAAACATCGTTTTTGTTAGGAAGTATACTTTTGGTTATAATAATTTTTGTAGTTAGTTATAGGTACTTAAATTGGTTTTATACTATTATTACTGTCTTGTTAATCAATAGTGTACCTATTCAGGTTTTAGCTTTAATCGATACCCAATTGCTGTTTTTTGCAGCTTTGGTTTTAATACCGTTAAACATAGTGATACTGAAATTGGTGAAAAAGTATGAAACGTTTGATAACTATGTTTTTATAAATTGTTTTAAATACATAAAATATGTTGCTTGTGTTTTGATGTACCTAAGCGTTAGTTTATATGTAATCAAAGAATCTGCTTATCAATTATTGGGTGTTAACGAAATTCCATTACAAGGTTTATTTTTAGCATTAACCATTATTTTTCCTTTGATATTAATAGCTTTAGGTTTGTATTACAAACAAAAGTTTATGTTACACAGTGGATTGTTTTTATTAATGCCAACAGTAGCAACTGTTAGGGCTTATTATGCGGTAATGCCCATTGAATTAGCTTTAACTTTAGGTGGTTTGGTTTTGATTTTGGTTTCTTATTTTTCTATAAAACGAATTCAGAAAAACGATACACCATTTACTTTTGAAGCCAATGAAGAAGAGGATTTAAGCAACGCTGAAATAGTAATAATAGCTCAGCAATTTGGGAGTAAAAATACTGAAGCACCCAACGATAAAACCTTTGGAGGTGGAACTTTTGGCGGTGCAGGAGCGGAGGGAAGTTTTTAGATAGTGATTACTCGATATTAATGAGTAATCACTATTTTTTTACTAATGATTGTTTTCTCGCCATCTTTAATCAACAGTTGATAATAACCATTGGTAAGGTTTAATGCATTAAATGTAAATCTATTCAAACCAGCCTTAGCCCTATCTGTTAGTAAAAGCGTTTCTTTTCCCTGCATATCTATTATATAAAAACTTAACACTGATTTTTCTTCCATACTGAAATCAACGGTCATATATTCTTTAGCTGGTAATGGATATACACTTACATCGTTGGTATTGGCTATTTGTTCTTTATTAGATAATTTATTATCTGTGTTTTTACTAATTCCTACCCAAGTTCTATTATCGTTGTTGAAACCAAAACTTCCATTATAATAAACTTTTCCTGGTTCATTATATTTTAATTGAATGCCACTGTAATCTCCCCAACGCTCCACAGAGTCGCCTATTAGCAATATGTTACTTTCCCCTTGTTTCATAATTGCTGGAGTAGAAATATTTAAATTTCTGTCAACATAAACCAAGCTGTTTCCGGGAAAGCTTCTAGGTGAAACATGGCTTAATGAAATCATTGCGCTATTATCACCTAATCCATTTCCACAATAAGCTATACTTGGATAACCAAAATCCATGGTATCTGAACTAATTAACTGTAAGTTTGCTTTTAATTGATTTGGTCCCCAATAATTATCAATAGTTATTAAATAGCACCCTGCTGAATTATAACGAGCATCCACTGAGTTGCCAACTAAATAGAAAATACCATTTTCATACATTGCACTAAGTACTCTTGCGTCATTTGTTTGTAGTTTTTTTCCATTGGGTTGAAATGCATTTGGCTGTAATCCATAGTGGTTATTAGCCTTAACAACAGTAGTTTTTAATGTAGCCTTGCCTGATTTAATAGTGTTTGTGATTTCATGCACAAATACTGTATCATTCCATAATTGGTCAGGTCTTATTGAAAATAGAAACATATTCGGTCCATAAAGTTTACTACCACCTTTTGCAGGACAAACACTCCAAATTGGTTTGTTATTGTATTTAATATCGTAATAAATTTTTTGATTTAATGAATCGCCTTTAAATCCATTGTCCTTATCCATTTGCCAAATAAAACTTTCCATGAATCCATTCTTCCAATAAGTGTCGTCTTTTAATCTGTTTAAGGTTAAAAAAAGTTCATTTTTAGAAATAGAAATGATTGGAAAATCGCTCCAACTACTATCACCAAAAATATTTCCAGGAATGGTATAGAAGTTCCAATTTAAAGCAGGATTGTTGGTTTGGCTAAAGCCTACAATAATTCTAGTATCATTACTGGAACTACCTTGCATAAATACCAAAATAAATTTGTCAGCTTCCGGATCGTAAATTATTCTAGGATCAAATGTTCTATTTAAATTATTAATACCTTTTGCAATTGACTGTAAGGTACGAGCTGAAATAACTTTTCCAGTATCATTTAATATGTTCATGTTGGTATTTACTACACTACAAATGGTTCCATTATTACTAACAGCAATATCATTGTCATTTGGTGTACCTTGGGTTATATTTGCTTTAAAACCTCTTATTTGAACTGGTGGAGTAGCACTTCCTTTATTCAATTTAATTAAAGAAGAACCATTGTAGCTTAAAATTCCTTCTTGATGTTTTTGATCTAGTAGTTGTTTGTTGATATTAAATGCTGTGGCTGGTTTTGGGTTGGCAGCTTTTATGAGCATTAATTTTGGGTCAAAGTCTTCATCTTTTTCACTCATGTTTATTACAGCAGCTAAAGAAGTTTTGGTTTCAACACTTTTATAGCTAAATTGAGCATTGGTAATCAATACAATGTTCATGAGCATTACCATCAAAATGATTTTATTTTTCATGTTTTTAAATTATTTAGCAAGTAACAAAATATAATCAAATTCTTCTTTTTTTAATTCCATTACCGAAAGTCGGCCTTGGCGCACGAGTCCTATATCCTTTAAGTTTTCATCGGCTTTTATTTGGTCTAAAGTAACAGTTTTTTTTAACTTTTTAAATGGAGCTAAATCTACGACTACCCAGTTTTTATCTTCGGTAGTAGGGTCTTGATAATGCTCTTTAGTTACTTTAGCTATTCCAACTATTTCTTTACCCTCGTTACTATGGTACCAAAGTACCAAGTCGCCCTTTTTCATTTCTCTTAAATTATTGCGCGCTTGATAGTTACGTACTCCATCCCAAAATGTTTTTCCGTCTTTTTCAAATTGATCCCAACTGTATTTAAAGGGCTCTGATTTTACTAACCAATGTCTCATTGTATAAATTATAGCTGTATTTTTTAATTAAAATGGTAGTATTCTAATACTTTATTTTGTTTTTTATCAAATGCTATTTCTGTTTGGCTGCCTTTGCTTTTACTGTAAACAAAACCAACGCTTGTTGGGTCGGCAGCAATGGCTTCCCAGTGATGTTTTTTCGAAAATTCTGCATCAAATTCTCTCTCAGCATGGATGGCAGGTGTTAAAAAGTTTTCAGACTTAAAAAAATTG
The DNA here is from genome assembly GCA_013298895.1 of Bacteroidota bacterium. Classification (GTDB taxonomy): domain Bacteria; phylum Bacteroidota; class Bacteroidia; order UKL13-3; family UKL13-3; genus JAAFJM01. Next base: position 14,649 of record JAAFJM010000014.1, read on the forward strand.
TCTACCCAGGCTCGCATGTAATCGTCTTTTTGAATAAAAGTTGCATACTCACCCCCACCATCAAACACGCGCTCCAATACTTTCATAAGCGGAAATTGGTCATGAAAAATGCGCTCCCCTTGGCTGTTAGTTATGGTAAAATCAACAGTGGCATAATGAATTTTTTTTCCTTTAACGATTAATTTAAATTCATCAGCTGATTCATTGTTACTAAACTTTTGTTTAGTGCTATTTTCTAAGAAATAATCCTTTCTATAAACGTTGGTATCAATCTCTGCTGTATATTTTAAGTTTTTAAAATCTTCGCCTTCGTAGTCATCTTTATGACTTCTTTTGTTTTCGATAGTTCTTTTTGAACCACTAGATGTTTCGCTCCAATTGCTTTCGCCATACCTGTCAATATCTACACTGTCATTATTGCATGCAATAATTGTTAATAATGTCAAGGTTAATGTAGTAAATTGCTGTTTCATGTTTTATTTACTAGTTAATTTTTTTCAAAAATAATTTTCCAAATTAAATCTATTTCTTCATCATTTTCGCTATTAATTGTTTGTGAATTAATAGGCGTTTCTATTTGAGGTAAAATGCCTCTCTCTGAATCTTTTATTGGTAGTTTATGTTTAAATTGATAATGTGGAATACGAATAAAATTTTTAGTATTTGGAAGTTCTAAAAATGGTGTATTTACTGCATAGCATCCCGACTCGGTTCCAGCAGTTTCTTGTCCTATAATAATGCCATCGGATTTATGTTTTACATATGCCGCTACAAAACTGGCAGCGCTAAAAGTGCCATTATCGATTAGGCAGAAAATAACCCCATTAAAATGTTTATCTTTTTTGAGTGATTTTTTATCGTATCCAAAATGATAATAAAATTGATTGTTTTCTTCCCTTTTGTTGCCAAATAAATCAATTAAGGTTCTTGAAAAATAATACATGGATTTTTGTCTAGCATGGTTTTTATAGGTTAGTCCTTGAGTGCCTCTACAAAAACCATAGCTAAATGTATCCTTGCTTAAATAGGAAATTAGTTCTGCAGCTTCTACAATGCTTCCACCTCCATTACCTCTTAAATCCAATATCAAATATTTTATATCTTGACTTTTTATTTTTTCAAATGCACGTGAGTAAAATTTCATGCCATTATTGAGTTGAAATCCTTTTATTTTTAAAATAGCAGTTTGAGTATCGCCTTCACAAATTCTAAATTGAGCAAAAGTTTGATTAAAAAGGTTCCTATTTGATTTTACTTTGAGTATATTTTTTTTGTTTTTATCTATTGAACGCTCACTTATCACCGCGGTTTGAGTGTCGCCATTAAGTTTAATATAACTAATTTTAAAAACAGAGTCTTCACCATAAAGAGCATTGTAATAAGTTGCGAATTGTGAGGCACCATAAAAGTTTTTCATGCTATTTAGTCCAGCATCAGCATTTTGAATATGGTAAATATCAGAAATAATACTTGATACATTTATTCCGTTAATGGCTGTTATTTCTGTTCCTTTTACGAGGTCACTGTCATTACTTAAGTTTTCGCTAACAAATATTTTGTCATTTGCTATTATCACTTTGAATGGAATGCTTTTATGCTTTCTTTTATTATATAGTTTTAACGATTTTTTACTCGGAATTACTTGTGTATGACCGCATTTTACATAATTTAAATAAGAACGTAAAACCAATCTGTATTTTACATAAGGCAATGGTTCTTTTAAGGAATTTAAGGTAATTTTATATATACTATCCCAAGTTTGTTTACTTGTATATCTATACACTCCGGGATGATTTAAATGCAAATGTTTGTGCATATAGTTAAAATCTGCTATCATGTCGTTAGGCTGATAAATGCTATCATTTTGAGCTAATAAATGAGTAGAAATCAAAAATAATAGACCTAAGATGATAGATTTTAAATATTGCATTAATTGGTTAGTAATTTGGAGGCAAAATACTTATTTAATAAATATAAAAAAGTGTCGTTTATAGAATTAACTAAAATTGGCTAATTTTGTTTAATGCAATCAACTAATCATATACTTATGATAAGGCCTGTGGCCTTTACTTTTAATGCTCAAACTGCTAGTAATAATTCCTTTCAAGTTCCCAATTTAGCCAACAGTCAAACTCAAACTTTAGCTTTACAAGAGTTTGATGAATTTGTAAAAAAACTGACTGAGGTAGGTGTAAATATTACGGTTATAGATGATACCTTGGAACCTCACACACCTGATTCTATTTTTCCTAACAACTGGATTAGTTTTCATAATAATGGTTTGATAGCCGTTTACCCCATGTTTGCTCCAAACCGTAGGTCCGAAAGACGTTTTGATGTATTAGATAAGTTAGGCGATTTATTTAACCTTGATGAAATACAAGATTATACTGCTTCAGAAAAAGACAATCAGTTTTTAGAAGGAACAGGTAGCATGGTGTTAGACCGCGAAAATAAAATATGTTATGCTTGCCTTTCGCCACGAACCGATAAAAGTTTATTAGAAAGATTTTGTAATGACTTTGGTTACCATTTAGTTCATTTTACAGCTAATGATGAAAATGGAAATGCCATTTACCATACCAATGTGGTTATGAGTATTACCAGTAATTTTATGATAATTTGTATGGAATGTATTCCCAATAAAGCGGAGTTAACTGCCATTTTAGCAAGCACTAAAAAACAAGTTATTGAAATTAGTTTAGCGCATTTAAATCAGTTTGCCGGCAATGTTTTAGAAGTTTTAGGTACTGGTAATAAAAAATATTTGGTAATGAGCGAGCAAGCTTTTAAAGCTTATAACCAAGATCAAATTGCTGAAATAGAAAAATATAATGAGATTTTACATGCGCCACTTTACAATATTGAGAGCAATGGTGGTGGAAGCGCACGCTGTATGATGGCTGAAATTTTTTTAACTCCTAAAGCAAAGTCTGTCGAATCAAAATAATGGAGTTGTTATTATTCATTTAAACAATAAAAAAGCCGTTTTACTGAGAAGTAAAACGGCTTTTTATTGTCAAAGTGAAAATATACTAAAAATCTTGTTTAGCTACACCATCTTTTATTGCTTGTAAAGCAGTTTTTTCGCCCATAATAGCAGCCATTTTATTGCCTTTGCCATCATGACCTTTAGCCATGTATCCACCTTTGGCAGTTTTTGAAACTACTGCATCGTGCATAGGCACATTCTTTTCTTTTGTTTTTAGGCAATAAGCCTTAATCATTTTTGAAGTATCCATTTTTTATTATTATTGAACAGCGAATCTAACAACTTGACTGAAATAAAATAATTTTTAATAAAAAAGTTTACTACTCTTAGGCTCTTTTGTGTGGATTTTATCTCGTAATGGTTTAGTAGTTAGTAAGTAATAAGTTTTTCTGAATAAATTACTTTATTTGCTATAAAAACAAATAAATTCAGTTGAATACAAATTAGTATAAATTTTATCCAAAATAATGAAATTTGAATTCGATTATTTTTGTTATTGTTAAAGTGCTATTTAATTTATTTAAGCAAATTAAATGGATGCAGTCATAGTTAATGATTTAAAATGTTTTGATAGTTATTATGATACTTTAAAACTGAAATTGTATCATTTTTTCCAAATTGAACTTAAAAGGTTGAAAGCATTAATTGGCAAATCATTTTAATTTTTCTATTTTAGAATTTTAAATTTTGAGAATGAATAAAAATTCTAAATAATGCAACCCTAAGGAGTAACGTTTGCTGTTAATACAAAATTATAACTAGCATTAATTAAAAACACAACGTTTAATAAGCCCTTAATTAGTTGTAAATTTTTACATATGATTTATTTTTCTGATTTTTAAATAAAACTAAATTTATCCAAAAATTGTGTAAATTTATTGAAAAATAATGTAATTTCGATTTAACAAACAAACTGAATTCGTAGAACAAAATGAGTTTGTTTTATAAGAAATAATTCAAGTCCAAATAAATAATTTTACTGATTATGAAAATTAACTACACAAATATCCTTTTGGATCAAAGTAATGATTATTTTTGGGCTTTGGATATAAATTATAATTTGGTTTATGCCAACAAAGCTTATTTGGAACTCATTAAAAAGGTAACAGGTAAGGATAAAGAATTAAATACAACCGTTTTTCTAGAAGGGTTTGGTGATGGATATATTGAAAAATGGAAAGGTTATTATTCAAAAGCATTTAAAGGAGAATCCTATCAAACAGAAACGGAGTTTAAAAATCCAAAAAGTAACTTAATTGAATACAGTCAAACAACATTTGTTCCATTAAAAAATGAGGAAGATGAGATTTATGCTGTCTCTTGTCATTCCAAAGATTTTACTGCAGTTTTGAATCAAAAGCTAGCAAGTGAGCAGCGTTTTAAAGCTTTAATTCAGGAGGGTTTTGGGCAGAAAGCACTATTAGATATAAATGGAAATTACTTATACATAAGCCCACAAAAAAATGCATTTTCAGATGGTTCTTTAGAGGATTTTATTGGAAAAAGTTTTTTTGAATCATTACATCCTGAAGATTTAGAAAAAGTTATTACTTCATTTCAAAAAATAAATACTGAATCACAAGTTTTAATAGAACCATTTCGTTTTCAAAATAATGAGAATAAATGGCGATGGATGGAAACAGTATTGACTAACATGCTAGAAAATCCTTTGGTTAATGCAATTGTTGCCAATTCAAGAGATATAACTGAAGAAATGAGGTTAAGGCAATTGAATAGTCAGGCAAATCGATTAGCCAAAATTGGTAGTTGGGAAGTTGATTTAATAAACAATCAAGTTTATTGGTCGGATGAAGTACATAATTTACATGAAACAGACTCCAAAACCTTTACTCCAATTATTGAAACAGCCATTAATTTTTACAGAGAAGATTTCCGTAAGTTAGTTGCTAGTGCCATAGAAAAATGTGCTCTTCATGGTGAATCGTTTGATTTTGAAGCAGTGCTTGTTACCACAAAAGGCAAGGAGATTTGGGTTAGAGCAATTGGTAATGGAGAATTTTTTCAAGGTAAATGTACCCGTATTTACGGTAGTTTTCAGGATATTCAAGACCGAAAGAGTTCAGAGAATATGTTGAAGTCAATTTCGGAAAATTTGCCCGGTGTTATTTATCAATATACCATAAATCCTGACGGATCTGACACCATGAGTCATATTTTAGGAGATGTGGAACAACTTTGGGGTTATACAAAACAAGAGATTTTGAAAGATATAAACCTACTTTGGAATCAAATAAAATTAGGAGGCGAAATAGAGAAAGTTCAGAAAAGTATTCTTGAATCAATACAATCAAAATCAAGGTGGAATTGTCGTTTTAAAACAGTACTGCCAACAGGGGAGCTTAAAACACATTTGGGCAATGGAACCCTTACCTTTTTATTTGACGGAAGCATTGTTTTTAACGTGATTGTTTTGGATGTTACCAATGAGGCTAAAAACGAAGATTTGTTGGCTCATGCAAGTAAAATATCCAAAATTGGTAGCTGGGAAATGAGCTTAATTGACCAAGAGAATGATGGTTTATATTGGTCCCCATTAATAAAAGAAATTTTAGAATTAGAGGAAACTTACAATCCTGCCCTAAGTGGTGGATTAGAATTTTTTGTTGGAGAATATAAGGAACAATTTCAGCAGGCCGCCAATAATCTTAATAATTTTGGTACTCAGTATGATATTGAAGTTTTAATAAATACCGCAAAAGGAAAGGAAAAATGGATTAGAATTATTGGGAAAAGCGAGTATGTAAATAATAAGTTAACACGGGTATTTGGAAGTTTTCAGGACATTACTGATCGTAAAAAAGTTGAATTAGACTTAGTACAAGCAAAACAAAAAGCAGAAGAAAACGAAGCTAGATTTATGGGTTATACTGAACAATCTTCTATTTCTATTTATACCTCCAATATGAAAGGCGATTGTTTGTATGCAAATCAAACTTGGCTAGCAATGGCTGGCATGGAACTAAATGAAGCATTAGGTGATGGATGGGTAAATGCTATACATAAAGACGATTTAGCTTATGTTAAAGAAAATTGGTACAAATCGATAAAGTCAAACGGTAACTGGCGTTACCAATATAGATTTGTTGATAAAAAAGGAAATATTACTTGGGTTGAAGGCACCGCAAAAGAATTATTAAATGAAAAAAATGAAGCTGTTGGATACCTTGGAACCAACATCAATATTACTGATCGTAAAAAGGCAGATGAAGAATTATTATTAGCAAACCAAAGATTTCAAAAAGTAACAGAAGCCACCAATGATGCAATTTGGGATTGGGATTTAGAAAATCATACCTATTATAGGTCAAAAGCTATTGAAAAATTTTTCGGAAAAAATGTAGCCAAATCAATAGATGAAACTGATTTTTGGAAAGATAGCTTTCATAAAGATGATCTTCCTAAAGTTAAACAAAGTATTCAAGATGCTTTATCAAATCCATTATGCAATAGGTGGGAATCAGAATATAGGATTCTGAACGAGGAAGGGAAATTGCTTTATGTAATTGATAGAGGTGTAATTATTAGAAATAATGAAGGTGTTGCCACACGAATTGTAGGAGCCATGACTGATATTACGGAGCAAAAGCAACTTAACTTACAACTAAGTGAACTAAACCAAGAACTTCAAAAATATACCAAAGAGTTAGAGCGTTCCAATGAAGAACTGGAACAATTTGCTTTTGTTACCTCTCACGATTTGCAGGAGCCATTAAGAATGATAACCAGCTTTATGGATTTACTTAAACGTAAGTATGGTGATAATCTTGATGAAAAAGCCCATCAATACATCTATTTTGCCACAGATGGCGCTAATAGAATGAAACAAATAATTTTAGATTTACTTGAGTTTTCGAGGGCAAATAGGCCAACTGAAGGAAAAGAAATGATAGATATGAATGATGTGCTTTCAGAATTTAAACAATTGCGAAGAAAGATACTGCTAGAAAAAAAAGTGACTATTTTGTCAGAAAAACTACCATCATTATTTACTTATAAAGCCGCTATTACACAAATAATTCATTGTTTAATTGATAATGCAATCAAATATACCATGGTGGGTTTTGCACCTACAATTGAAGTGAGTGCAGAGGAAAGCAGTAATGAATGGAAAATAGCCATAAAAGACAATGGAATAGGAATTGATAAAGAGTTTTATGAAAAAATATTTGTAATTTTCCAAAGATTGCATAATAAAGATGAATATAGTGGAACTGGAATAGGATTGTCAATTGCTAAACGACATGTAGAGTTTTTAGGAGGAAATATTTGGTTAACTTCCACCATTGGTGAAGGCTCTATTTTTTATTTTACTATTCCTAAATAAATTAAACATGGAAAAACAAAACTTAAAACTTGCGCATATTCTGTTGGTAGAAGATAATGAAGGTGATATTGTACTCACATTAGATGCCTTTGAAGAATGTAAAGTTAAAACAGAAATTAGTGTAGTTAAAAATGGTAAGGAAGCGCTCGATTTTTTATTTCAACGTGGTGCTTTTATAGATGCTAAAAAACCTGATTTAATTTTATTAGATATTAATTTACCCATATTTACTGGGCATGAAGTACTTAAGCAAATAAAGGCTGATGTAGTTTTAAAAAAAATACCTGTAATAATACTCACCACTTCTTCAAATAAAAAAGACATTGATGAAGCTTACAGCAATCACTGCAATAGCTATGTGAAAAAGCCACTAGATATGAATGAATTTATAAAATCAATATCGAAAATTGAAGAATTTTGGTTGCAATTATCAACATTATCTAACTAAATCAAAATAATATATGGCAAATTATTTAGATGAGTTGTCGGTACTTGTAATTGAAGATAATCAAGGCGACTATGTTTTAATTGAAGATTATTTACTTGAAAAGTTTGAACACATCAAAATTTTTCATTGCATTGACTTTGCATCGACAGCAGAATTTATTCAAAATAATAAAGGTAAATTGTCATTAATTTTATTGGATTTTATTTTACCCGACAAGGAAGGCATGGCTTTGGTTAATGAAATTTTGTCATTTGATCTTAAAATTCCTGTTATCATGCTTACTGGATACACTGATTTAGGGATGGCTAAAAATAGTCTTCAAGTAGGTATTTCCGATTACTTAATAAAGGATGAAATAAATCCAACTATATTACACAAAACCATTCTTTTTGCTTTAAACAGAAATAGTTTTATTAACCAAATTGAAAAAGAAAAAAACAACTATGAAAACCTTTTTAACTTCAGTCCACAACCCACTTGGTTAATTGATGGTCAAACCTTAAAAATACTTCATGCAAATATTGCAGCGCAGAAAAAATATGGAATTTCCCTGAATAACTTTTTGAATATGTTATTCACGGCATTACATCCTAAAGAAGAAGAGGAATGGATAAAAGAAAAATTAATTTTAAAACAAGAAACTGTACAAGAAAAACATTTTACACATTATTTATTTAATCAGCAAGAAATTAAGGTAAACCTATATTTTAAAGAAATTAACATCAATTCAAAGAATGACATTATTATTCAATCTAACGATATTTCAGAAACCTTAAATCATATCAATACTATTGAAATTCAAAATTCAAAGTTAAAAAATATTGCTTGGACGCAATCGCACGTGGTTAGAGCGCCTTTGGCAAGAATTTTAGGTATCATAAATTTGATTGAAGAAAAGGTCATAAGTGATGAAGAACTTCCATTTTTCTTAACTCAATTGAAAGTTTCGAGTAACGAATTGGATGAAACAATAAAAAGCATAGTAGAACAAGCAAAACAGCTTAAATTATAACAATTAAAGGAAAATGAATACGAAATTTTTTATAATAGATGACGATTCTATTTATAGAATGATGGCAGAATTGATAATTAAAAAGGTGGATGCCAATTTATTAATTGAACATTGTGAAAATGGAGAAGTTGCAATAGAAAAGTTAAGTGCCATAAAAAACACTAACGATAAAATTATTATCCTTTTAGATATTAATATGCCAATGCTAGATGGTTGGAACTTTTTAGAAGATATTGAAAATGGAATATTTTTCGAACTAAATAAGCCTTTAATTTTCATCGTTTCTTCATCGGCCGATGAAAGTGATTTAATTAAATCACAACAATATTCCAATGTTAAAGGCTTTTTGCAAAAACCATTAAAAAGTCAAAATATTATTGATTTGCTTCCAATTGAATAACTCTTTGCTCCTCGTTAATTTTAAGCAAACAATTTTTACATAAACAATCGCTAAAAGTATTGCTTATTAATTGTTTTGCATGGCTAGTTAACGCTATTCCATAACATTGGCACTGCATAATATTTTCCATTTTACAATCAAAAGGTTGTTGGCATTTCTTGCAAATTTTTTGCATGAAGCAAATATATTGTTTTGAAAAGATTATGGCATACCTTATCGGTTTAAACCGTTTTTAAATTGAATGATTAATTTGTTTAAATTGCAGGCTTTAAAAACAATTTTGGTTTAAAATTATTCCATATAATAAAAACAGTTATAAAGTGCCATATCCGCAATCAATAGAACTTAAATTAGAGTTCAATCAAATAAAAGAATTAGTAGCAAAAAAATGCATTTCAAGCCTTGGTCAACAATACATTGATAAAATAAAGTTCAATAATAAAGCAGATATTATTGAGCGAATGCTCATGCAGGTTAAGGATTTTAAAAATCTTTTAGAAACCGACACGCCTTTTCCTGCCGACCATTACCACGATGTTTTTCCTTATTTTAAAAAGGCAAAAATAGAAGGGATGTGGCTTTTGGAAGACGAATTGCATCAATTAAAATTAACGTTACAATCGTTTTTACAAATAGCTAAATATTTTAGAGATAGACCTGAAAAATACTTGTATTTACAAGCCTTGCTCGAAGGTTTAATGTACAACGATTTAATCATTAGGCGCATTGAAAGAGTTTTAGATAATGATGGTGCCATGAGGCCAAATGCCTCGCCTGAGTTGGCTAAAATTTCGGGTAAAATTAACGAGAAAGAAAAAGAAGTTCGCAGGCGCATACAAAGCATTTACGATAAAGCTGCTAAAAATAATTACATAGCCGAAGATTTAGATATTACCATTCGCGATGGACGTTTGGTGTTGCCAGTTTTGGCCGAACATAAACGCCATATTGCAGGTTTTGTGCACGATGAAAGTAACACAGGGCAAACGGTTTTTATAGAACCAACTGAATGCTTTGAAATGAATAATTTAATACGCGAATTACAAATTGCTTACCGCAGAGAGCGTGAACGTATTTTATTGGAACTAACTGACCAAATTAGACCTGAAATTCCTGAATTAGAAAAAAATATTCAGCGCATGGGTTTGTTTGATTTTATTAGGGCCAAGGCTTTGTTTGCTATGGAATTAGCTGCCGATATGCCAGCCATTTCCAAACATCCAAATGTGGTTTTGCGAAATGCTTTTCATCCATTATTAAAGTTAAATCACCAACGCAATAAACTAAGCATTGTTCCATTAAACATTGAGCTAAATGCCGAAAACAGAATTACCGTAATTTCTGGTCCCAATGCAGGTGGTAAATCAGTTTGTTTAAAAACAGTTGGTTTGCTGCAATACATGTTGCAATGCGGCTTTTTGGTGCCTGCAAGTCCCGATAGCGAAATGTGTGTGTTTAAAGACATTATGGTAGATATTGGCGATGAACAAAGTATTGAAAACGATTTGAGTACCTACAGCAGTCATTTGCTGCGCATGAAATATTTCACCGATTTTGCCGATGGAAAAACCCTGTTTTTAATTGATGAATTTGGTATGGGAACCGATCCTCAGTTTGGTGGTCCATTGGCTGAAGCTATTTTAAACCACATCAATCGTAAAAATAGCTTTGGAGTAGTTACCACGCATTTTAGTAACCTGAAAAATTTTGCCAATAATACCAAAGGTTTGGTAAATGCAAGCATGCTTTTTGATAACGAAAAAATGCAGCCTTTGTACCAATTAGAAATGGGTAAACCGGGCAGTAGTTATGCTTTTGAAATAGCAACTAAAACAGGTTTGGCTCAAAGCATTATTAATTATGCTAAAGATAGGGTAGGAGTTAAGCAAAAACGTGTAGATGATTTATTGATTGAGGTAGAAAAAGAGCAAAAACAAGTAATTGATTTGCGCCAGCGTTTTGCCGAAAAAGAAGCCAAGGTAAATGTTTTAATGGAGCAATATGCCAAACTGAAAGAAGAAATTGAAACCAATAAAAAACAATTAATTAAAGAAGCCAAACAAGAAGCTTTAGCCATAATTACCGAAGCCAATAGCAAGGTAGAAGCAACTATTAGAGAAATAAAACAAAACCAAGCTGATGCGGAAACCCAGCGCAAGGCAAGAGCTGAAATAAAGGAACAAATTCAAGAGTTAAAAGAATTTACCGAAAAAGAAATTGCAGCCGAAAAACAACAAGTTCCAAAACCTATTGATGCAGCCATTTCAGTTGGAGCAAATGTTATGGTTGAAGGTCAACAAAGCGTTGGCGAGGTTTTAGAAATAAATAAAAATAAAGCAGTGGTAGCCTTTGGCGATTTACGCACTACTGTAGCTATCAATAAATTGCAAGTGGTAAGTAAAACTAAGCAAAACGAACTTAAAAAAGCTTTAGAAGGTGTTAACATGAACAATAAAATGAAAGATTTTAGTCCTGAGTTAAACCTAATAGGTACGCGTGGCGAAGATGCTTTGAAAAAACTAGAAGTATTTATTGACGATGCTTATTTATTGGGTGTAAAACAAGTTCGAATTGTGCACGGCAAAGGTTACGGAATCTTGCGAAATTTAGTTCGTGATACTTTAAACCGAAATCCATTGGTTTCAAGTTTGCAAAACGAGCATATTGAATTTGGTGGTGATGGCGCAACCATTGTTATGATGAAAATGTAATTTTTTGATTTTCATGTCAAGAAATAAACCAATTGTTTTGTTATTTTTGTTAGGTTATTTCAATGCTAAATTATGAGTATGAAGAGGAAAATTTTATTGGCAGATGATCATGTGATAATAAGACGTGGACTTAAAGTGTTGATTGACAATTATTTTGGTGAATCGGAGTGGATTGAAACAGATAATACCAAGAACATAATCGAATTAATAAAAAACAACAGTTTTACTCATTTGGTGCTTGACATGCAACTGCAAGATGCCAATATTATTGATATACTAGCGCAAGTAAAAGAAATTAATCTCAAAACTCCCATATTGATTTATACCATGAGTTCAGAAGATATTTTTGGGCCAAGAATGCATAATTTTGGCATCAGTGCTTTTGTAAGTAAGCAAAGTAGTGAAGAGGAGGTGATTAAAGCATTCAATCAGTTTTTAGATAATAAAGTATACTTTTCAGAGCATTTGCAAGACGTACTCAATAATCAAAATAATAATAGTAAAAACCATAAAAATCCATTGGATAGTTTATCTGAAAGAGAATTTGCTGTGCTTGGTTATTTACTTCAAGGTGATTCAATTAAAGATATTTCAGATAAACTTGATTTAAAACCGACTACCATAGCAACTTATAAAGGACGTATTTTTGATAAGTTGAGTGTGAATAATTTAATTGATTTAAGAAATATAGCAGACCTTTATAACTATAAATCTAATTAAGAATGATTTTAGGTGGGAATAATTTTAGGTTTTTTTCAACTGGTTTTCTTATAATGGTTATAGCATTATTTAATCCAGTTAAAGCACAATACAAGAAATATTTTTTACAACATTTTACTCAAATAAATGGATTACCACAAAATAGTGTTAATCAGTTATATTTTGATGCCAATAATTACCTTTGGATAGCTACCGAAGCTGGGTTATCGAGGTTCGATGGAGTCAATTTTTACAACTTTAATAGTGTTAATACACCAATTATTTCAAATGAAAGATTTAGATGGATTTTACCAACTACCGATAAAAAAATAATTGCCTCAGATGCCCAAGGTTCATTATATGAGATTAAGAACAACCTCGTAAATAAAATAAATGGTTTTGAAAGAAAACCTGGATTGAGTTTTGTTTTAGGGGGTGTTCCTTCTTTTATAGACTTATCATACTTTAAAAATTTGGCAAATAAAGCAATGTCAATGTGGAATACATTCCCTGTTCGCATAATTCCTGTTGACCAGAATTTTTTTTATGTTGTAGGAAAAAAATATATTTATAAGTATAAATCACAAAAGGCAATTGATAGTGTCTCAATTAAAAATGTTTCAATTGAAAGTTTCTTTAAAATAAAATCTGAAATATATGTTCAAAATAGTAAGGGTGAAATCTTTTTGATTAACTTTACTAGAAAAAAAATTGATAAATGCTTGCTCAAGGAAGGTAAGTTGTTGGACAAAACGTTACCTAAAATTGTTTATAAAAGCCACTTAAACGAAAGTTATTTAATTCACCGAAATTTTATTTATAGAATTGATAGTAAAACCGATAAATTGTTATTCTTAGAATTAATAACTGATCAAGTTCCCGATGATTTTGAGGTTAGTGGAATAGAAATGAATAAACGATTAGGCATATTAGCATTATCTTCCAAAACAGATGGTTTTTATTTGTTGAGGCCTAATTATTTTAGTAATCAAATAATTACAATAAAGGGAAAACCTCCAATAAAGTCATTTTATGCATTGGATAAGTTAAACGACTCAAGTGTAATAACATCTTTTCAGTTTCAGTTTAGTGAAAATTCATTAAGAAAAATAAAAATTCATGAAAAGTTGCTTAATCAAGAATCAATATTAGTAAGAGGAAATAATATTTGGTTTGGAGTTGGTGATTCATTATTTCGGTATGATAAAATTTCAAAAAAGCATTTTTTCGAGAATAAACTAAACAATACAATTACCTGCATAAGTAGTTTTGGTGATAGTATTTGGATTGGTTGCCAAAATTCAATCAATTTAGTAATTAATAAGAAAATAGTTTGGAAGCTAAATTTGTTTAAAAATTTATCTTCTCAAGTTCAATCTATTGCAATAGTAACTGGCAACAAACTGTATTTTTCAAATTGCAATGGCCTTTATCAAATTAGTATTTCTAGAAATAAATTTCAAGTTAAAAACCTGTATCCTAATGTATGTTTTAGAGATATTCATAATTTTAATAAATTGTTATTTATAACAAGTTATGGAAAAGGTTGTTTTGTTTTTGATGGTAACAAATTTTTTAATCTTAGTTTTGATAAAGATAATTATTTACTTAAAAGTCATAGTGTTCAAATCGATAAAAACGAAAACATTTGGATTAGCACAAATAATGGAATTTTTCAAACCACATTCCAACAGGTAAAAAATTTTATAAACGGAAGCTTAAATAAAGTTAGTTATAATTATTATAACAATGAAAATGGAATTCAAAATTCGGAATTTAATGGCGGATGTTATCCTTCTAGTGCCCAATTGGCTAATGGTAAAATCTATTTCCCTTCTATAAACGGTTTAGTATGTTTTAGTCCAAATGAGGTAAATTTTTCACCTCATAATGATAATATTTTTTTTGATAAATTCGATATTAATGGTGAGGTAATTCCTGTTGGAAATAACATTGTATTAAAGCCTAATAGTGAAATACTAAATATATATTTCAGTTCACCTTATTGGCATAATTCTTATAATATAAATTATCAATACATGCTAGAGGGTTACAATAGTAGTTTTGTTAACATCTTAAATAATAGTCAACAAATTAGTTTTACAAATTTAGCAGCAGGTAACTATAAATTAATTGTTAAAAAAAGTGCTGGTTTAAGTGGCGAAGTTGCAGTTAAGGAGTTGTTAATTACTGTTCAAAAGAGCTTTTATGAAACTTGGTGGTTCATATCTATTGTTATAATTTTTATGTTATTAATATTAATAAAAGGTGTTAAAATTTACCATAGGCACCTTGTACTTCAAAACAGTGTTTTGGAAAATAAAGTAAATAAAAGAACAAAAGAACTTGCCGACATAAACACATATTTGTTAAGTGCAAATGAACAATTATTAGAGAGTGAAAGGAAACAGAATAAATCGATAAATTTAAAACGCAAGCTAATTGCTATTTTATCCCATGATATCATTACACCTTTGAAGTTTATTTCAATGGTTGCTAGGAATAGTAAAAATATTAAAAGTGAAATTGAATACAAGAACTTGCTAAATGATATTGACCACACTTCGTTAAGACTTTATGAAAATGCTCAGAACATTTTAAATTGGATAAAATATCAAAGTTCAATAATTAAAGTTTATAAAACAAATGTTCCGCTTTATGTTATCATTGATGATGCCGCTGAATTGTTAAAGGACCTTGTTAAAAATAAAAATAGTGTAATAATAAATAAAATAGACCCTGATTTTTTCCTATTTACTGATAAAAATGTACTTTCAATAGTAATTCAAAATTTAGTTTCAAATGCAGTTAAACATAATACAAGTGTTAAAATTGAAATATCAATAGAGTCGGATTTAGAAAATGGATTTACAAAAATTGTTATTGCGGATAATGGTAAAGGTATGAGTAGTGAAAGTTTGTTACTCATTAACGAAATAATTGAAAAGTACAGTGCTTATAAAATTACCGAGAATAGTACAGGAAGTGGTTTAGGTTTTATTATTGTTACAGAGTTGTTATCATTACTTGGTGCCTCGTTTACTGTTCAATCTGATTTAAATGGAACAATTATATCAATACTATTAAAATAGAATATATTTATGTTTTATTAAAGTAGTTAGTTTTTTTGCCTTTTGCCGTATTTTTTATAATTTTGTTTTAAATTCAAAATACTTTTATGTATCTCATTATACTTTTTTCTACTACATTAATCTTAGCAATTATTTACGTATTTTTTAGACTTTTTATTTTTACTAAAAGTCAAGCTAGTAGGGTTTGCAAAATTTGTCAATCAAGCGATACTGAGCGCGTAGCTAGAAGCGAAATGGCCAAAAGGCTTTTTTCATTAAAACATTTACATAAATATTGGTGCAGAAAGTGTGGTAACAACTTTTATTTAAAAGTGCATTAGTTAACCAATAATTTAAGTATTTTTTGTGAATCATCACCTATAAACTTACAGTAGTAAATACCTGGTTTGAAATTGGTAAGTTTGATTTGGTTTTGGACATATTTAGTTTCTTCAGAGAGCATTACTTGTCCTTGAAAATCATATACTAGTAATTTTTCGTATTTTGTTAGGTCACAATTAAAATTTAGAATATTACTAGCAGGGTTAGGGAATATTTTAATTTCAGCATTTAATTTAGTTATGTTTTTAACCCCCACCTCGTTTTTTACTTTCAAAACAAATAATCCCTCGCTGATATCACTAGCCAAAATATTGCCACTTGGCAAATAAGGCCAAACACCCCAACAGCCATGAAATCCATTGTAAACACCTTCAGCATTTAATTGATAGGTATCGTAATAAGCATGAGTTTTAGGATTAAAAGGGTCTGTTAAATCATAAACATATACTCCATCTTCGTAACTCGATACGATTGCCATATTGTTTTTCCAATAGGCATTGTGAGGCAGAGCACTAGGGTGTGAATTGAAATAAACAATTTGTTTTGGATTTGTAATATCACTTATATCAAAAATTTTAATTGGAGAACCTAAATTTTCATCAGTAAACATAATTTTATCTCCTTTCTCATTTAGCCAACTGCTATGATTTGTACCCATTTGCGGGTAATTAGTTATGGTACCTAATAATTTTTGATTGTTTAAGTTTGTTAAATCAATTATATACAAACCTGCTTCATAGCACGAAAGGTACACGGTGTCATTTCTACCATACATTTCATGTACTTTACTAAATTGAGGTTGTCCAAAACCATTGGTTGGTATTTGTAAACTAGCTAATTTAGTAGGTGTTTCAGGGTTTTCAATTGAAAGAATATCCATTGCAGAGAATCCGTTTTTTAAAGAGTTTTGACAAACATACAAACGCTTACTTTTAGGTTCCATAAAAATGGTATGTGCTTGCACACTTAATGCATCACTTCTGTATACTTCATGAACTGAGTCAGGTAAATATTGTAAATCTAAAATTTGTAAACCACCCAAACTACCCGAACGTTCTGATACAAAATAGGCATAGTGGTCGTAAATTTCGACATCTCTATTAATTGACCGCTTAGAGTAACCATCAAAAGTTGCTACTAATTTAGTCAAAGTTGGTTTCGTAACATCAAAAAAATAAAAGCTATCATTTCCTAAAAGTATGGCATATTCTTTTTTAGATACAGAGTCGTAATAACCACCTATATCATTCCAAAGTTGATCCCCATCTACAGTGGTTAGACTAGTGTTATTCCACTGCGCTAGTAATTCCATATTCATACTTTGTTGAGCATGAATGCTGTTCATTATGAAAAAACAGCATAAAAGTAAATAGAAATGGCGCATGTTTGTTTGTATTTATTGTTTTAAAAATTTTTGTCTGAGGCTAGTTTTACTTCCATTCAATTCTAAAATATATAATCCATTACTCAAATCGCTAATGCTTTCTGTATATAGATAATTAGATTTAAACTGGTGTATAAAAGTCTTTATTTCTTTTCCCAAAAGGTCAGTTATCCTAACAGAAAAATTATCACTATAGTTGGATTCTAAAGCAATATTTAAATCAGTATTTGCTGGATTCGGGTAAACATTAATAAATGAGGTCAGATTTTCTGTTTTATTATTAAGTATTCCACTATCAGCCTTAAGAACAAAAATACCATTTGTTCTGTCACTAGCTATAATATTTCCGCTTGGTAAATAAGGCCAAACACCCCAACAGCCAGCGTATGGTAACGGATATTGATTTTTCGCATTTTGTGGATAGGTGTCGTAATAAGCTGCCATTTGAGGATTTTTGGTATCAGCAATATTGAATAAATATACACCATCACTATAGTAAGAGACTACCGCAAAATCACCAAACCAATAAGCATTATGTGGAGTTGCACCAATATTTGATACAAACATACTTTCCTGCGTAGGTGCCTGAATAATGCTTATATCATATATTTTTACATCTAATCCTGCAGGAACCTCATCGGTAAACATAATATAATTACCATTTTTATTTAACCAAGAACTGTGATTATATCCACTTTTGGGGTAGTTTACAATGCTGCCAATTATTTGCTGATTATTTAAATCTCTCAAATCATAAATGTACAACCCTGCATATCCGCATGACAAATAAGCGGTGTCGTTTCTCACATGGCTTTCATGTACCCATCTGAAAGCAGCCTCGCCATTTGAACGAATAGGAACATAAAGTTTAGCTAAAAATTTTGGTTTTTCTGGATCTTCTAATGAAATAATGTCCATAGCCGACTCTTTTAAATTGCCATTAAACCAATTAGCATATTTATTGGCACACATGTACAAGCGTTTGCTTTTGGCCTCAATAAAAATACTGTGGGTATTAATAGCTAATGAACTGTCTTCGTATACTTTATGTGCTGAATCTGGCAAATATTGTAAATCAAAAATTTGCATAGAACTTCGGTTTTGATCTGCTACGCAATAAACATAATGCTGGTAAATTTCGTAATCGCGGTTAATAACACCTTTTACCGAACCATATTCTACATCCAACAATTTAATTTGGGTAGGAATGGTAATATCAAAAAAATAGATACTATCTGTGGTTCCTGCAATAATGTATTCACTTTTTGTAGCACTGTCATAATAGCCAACTAAATCGTTCCAAATATTTACAGAATCTACCTTGTTTAAGTTTGGATTGTTCCAATTACTATGTAGCTGCATCCTATATGCTACTTGCCCATTTGCTTTAATTAGCAAGAAACAAACAAATATTAGAATTGAAAATTTTCTCATACTAATATTTAATAAATTTTTTAAATCGATAGTCGCCTCTGCCATTGTATAAAAACATAATATAAACACCTTGTCTGTAGTAGGCCGTTTCTGTAATCAGTATATTTGATTTACAACTAAAACCATCGCAAAATGAAGGATCAACATACAAACTTTTATAATACATGATTGCGCCATATTGGTCCACTATGTATAGGTCTGCTGTAGCAGCATTATTTTGTAATTGAACAAACGAAAAGTTTAAATTATCATTGGTGATGGTGGGATAAATATCAAATTCTAAACCAGAGCATGATCCATCTCTCCATTGCCCTTGAAGGATGCCATTTTGCATCTCTGCTGAACAAATGTTTCTATAAGTTTTTCCATCGCAAGCACACACAGGTTTGTAGCTTGCATCAGGACATTGAAACTGTAAATTAATTTTTGAACTATCTATACAAAATTGGGCAAAACTACTTTGAAATACTAAAACCGATAAAGCAAGTGTAAAAATAAATTGGAGTATATGTTTGGCCTTCATTTTTTTGTTAAGTACTTTTTTATTAAAACAATTTTGATTACGAATATAAAACATAATTTATCAAGTAGCTTAATTAACTGAATAAATCAATATTTTTACCAAAAACATATTTTATTATTAAGCAATTTAGATGGTTGAAATAATTATTATTGTAAACATAAATGAAAAAAATATACATCATCCGTCATGGCGAAACAGAGTTTAATAAACTTTCTATAGTTCAAGGTCAAGGCGTTGATACATCACTTAACGAAACTGGCATTAATCAAGGATTACAGTTTTTTGAAAAATACAAAACCATTCCTTTTGATAAAATATACGTATCTAATTTAAAGCGCACCCAACAAACCATTCAGCCTTTTATTGATTTAGGTATTCCTTTTCAAAAACTGGGTGGATTAAATGAAATTAGTTGGGGCGATTTTGAGGGAAAAGCGCAAGATTTTAAAGAACGTGAATTTTACCAGCACGCAGTAAACTCATGGAATAGTGGCAATTATGATGTGGCTGTAGCACATGGTGAAACGCCTAACCAAATGCAGGCAAGGCAAAAAGAAGCATTAAAAATAATTATGGCAAACCAACTTGAAAGCACCATTTTAATTTGTATGCACGGTCGTGCAATGAAAAGCCTAGTTTGCACCTTGCTAAACGAACCTTTAAAAAATATGGATCATTATGAACACAGAAATACTTGCTTGTATCTATTTAATTTTGATTGTGAAAAATTTAGTTTAGAGTTAGCCAATGATGTTTCGCATATAAGAGATTGAGTCACTGGTCTATAGTTTATGGACAATAGACCATAGCCATAGTGAAACAGTTATTAGCTTGCAATGATATTTAAAGATTGAAGTAAAAAACGTCAATGCGATCGCAGAGAAGCAATCCCAAGCGAATAATTGTATAGGATTTCATAAAAAAATTATGTAATCTAAAACTAAAGTTTTGGTGAAAATGAGCAAAAATAGTTGGCATATTCCATGCTAACTTAAAGTTAAAGTTTGAAATAAAAGCTGTTTATTGATTGAGTATTAGATTTACTTTAGGTAAAAAGGTTAAATCAAAACGACCGTCCTTTATTTCGTATATATTACTCTCATTAATTTTGAAGTTAAATCTTCCACTTAAAATGTACGAATAAGTTTTAGGGCCATTTTCGACTTCTGCAGGACCTTCAATTTTTTGAACACGATTAATTGTTAAGCTACCATTTCCTTTTTCTATATTATTTGACCAATGAGACGAAATTCCAGAATAACTATTTATTCCATCTAAAGAATAGGTTTTATTTATTAGTTTTGAAAGACTATCGTTAGATTCAATTTTTAAACCTTTTACAACAGCAAATAAGTCAATAAATTTATTGCTGTTTGAATTTTCTACGAATTTTTTTGAATCTCGGGTTGTTTGTCCTTGGAATTTAAATATTGTTGAATCGCCATTTATAAAAGAATTTATATACCATTGCCAATATATGCTTGCAAAACCTGGTGTTCCAATACACATCCAAGCAGTATCATTTATTAATGCGCCACTTACATCTCTACCTTGTTCTGAATATTCAGGAAGTAAACTATTATTACTATCAGGAACTATTATAGTTTCTTTGCAGCCAATAATTAAAGCTATAAAAGTGATTATAAATAGTTTATTTTTCATATTGTTTAATAAATGCAATTATAAAATTTATTTTAATTATATTCAATTTCAAATAATAAATTAAATCTGCATAGCAAACTATTCCATAAAAATCTGTGTCATCTGCATAATCTGTGGCTACTTTTCTTTCAAACCATTTATCAAAAATCAAAAATCTGCAATCAAAAATCGTTTATCATTGCTTTACTAATCTACTAAAGTATGATAAAAAAATACATCTTACCTATTACGTTTTTGGCTGCAATTGCTTGCAATCAAACACCTAAAAACGAACAAAAAAAACTAAGTATGTTACCATATCCTAAAACTAAAACTGTAACTCAAACCGATAATTACCACGGAACCAATATTAACGACCCATACCGTTGGTTAGAAAACGATACTGCATCTGATGTAATTGATTGGGTAAAGGAAGAAAATAATGTAACCCAAAACTATTTGGGCCAAATTCCTTACCGCACTCAAATAAAAAACCGTTTGACCGAAATTTGGGATTTCCCCAAATATTCAAGTCCTTTTAAAGAAGGTGATTGGTATTATTTTTTTAAGAACGAAGGCTTACAAAATCAAAGTATTTTGTACCGCCAAAAAGGTTTAACGGGTGAGCCAGAAGTATTTTTAGATCCTAATAAATTAAGTGATGATGGAACAGCTTCGTTGGCTAGTTTTACTTTTAGCAAAGACCATAAATTATGTGCAGTAGGAGTAGCGCAAAGTGGTAGCGATTGGAACGAAATTTTTATAATGGATGTTGCTACCAAACAAAAACTTACCGATAAAATAGAATGGGTTAAGTTTAGCGGTGCTACTTGGAATGGTAATGGTTTTTATTACAGCCGTTACGATGAACCTGCCAAAGGAAAAGCATTTAGCAATGCCAATGAATTTATGAAAATTTATTACCATAAAATGGGAACTCCGCAAAGTACTGATGAATTGGTGTATGAAGATAAAAAACATCCGTTGCGATATTTCAATGCAGGTATTACCGAAGATGAGCGCTTTATGTTTATAAACATTAGCGAAGGAACTAGCGGTAACGAAATTTTGATTAAAGATTTAAGCAAAAACGAAAAAGTATTTAAAACGCTTTTTAAAGGTTTTAAAAACAATTACAGTGTGATTGATAATGTTGGCGATAAAATTTTGGCTACTACCGATAAAGGTGCAGCTAAATACCGATTAATTGAAGTTGACCCAGCTAATACCGATGAAAAAAATTGGAAAACCATTATTCCTGAAAGTGCAGATTTATTAGAAGGAGTAAGTTATTGGGGTGGTAAATTATTTACTACATATTTAAAAGATGCCAGTACCCGAATTTATAAATTTAATGCAGATGGAACAGGTAAAGAGGAAATTACACTGCCAGGAATTGGAACTGCAAGTGGAATTGGTGGTAAAAAAGATGACACTGAAACTTTTTATACTTTTACTTCATTTACCAATCCGGGCGAAATTTATAAGTTCGATTTAAAATCGGGTAAATCAGAATTGTTCCGCAAAACTGAAGTAAAGTTTAATGCCAATGATTTTGAAACCAAACAGGTATTTTATACCAGTAAAGATGGAACCAAAGTGCCTATGTTTATTATGCACAAAAAAGGTTTGAAACTAGATGGAACCAATCCAACCATGCTCTATGGGTATGGAGGCTTCAATATTTCTTTAACTCCTTCATTTAGTGTAAGCCGAATTATGTTTTTGGAGCAAGGTGGAGTTTATGCCATTGCAAGTTTGCGCGGTGGGGGAGAGTATGGCGAAGATTGGCACAAAGCTGGTATGTTGGGTCAAAAACAAAATGTATTTGACGATTTTATTAGTGCAGCTGAGTTTTTAATTAGTGAAAAATATACTAGTAGTAATAAGCTTGGAATTAACGGAGGTTCAAATGGTGGTTTGCTAGTTGGTGCTTGCATGACTCAAAGACCTGAATTATTCAAAGTAGCTATTCCTGCAGTGGGAGTATTAGATATGTTACGTTACCATAAATTTACCATAGGTTGGGGTTGGGCTGTTGAATATGGTAGCAGCGATAAAAAAGAAGATTTTGATTGGTTGATAAAATATTC
The DNA here is from genome assembly GCA_013298895.1 of Bacteroidota bacterium. Taxonomy (GTDB): domain Bacteria; phylum Bacteroidota; class Bacteroidia; order UKL13-3; family UKL13-3; genus JAAFJM01. The sequence continues at coordinate 37,744 of JAAFJM010000014.1, forward strand.
GCCATTGCATAATGTAAAACAAGGTATAAAATATCCTGCCACTATGATAATGACTGCAGACCATGATGATAGGGTAGTACCTGCACATTCGTTTAAATTTGCAGCAGAGTTACAAGCTAAAGCCGATACTTTAAACCCAATATTGATAAGAATAGATAGCAAAGCTGGCCATGGTGCTGGTAAACCAACTACTAAATTAATAGAAGATGCTGCCGATATGTGGAGTTTTGTGTTATGGAATTTAGGTGTAAATGAAGTGAAAAAATAGTTGCAATAGATTTAAAAATTAGCCACAGATTAAACAGATTTCACAGAAAATTTTTCTATTATAATTCTGCTAAATCTGTGGCTAAAAGTTGTATAAAAAATCACTAACCAATTTTAACCGAAGTCATGGTTAATGAGCCAGCCACCGCTTTGTCGTTAAATAAAGTAATTTGGTCATTATTCGATTTTAAAGCCAAGGTGTAGAGTAGAGGCAAATAATGTTCTGGCGAAGGAATAGCCAAGTCAAATGCAGTACCCTGCGATTTAAAATTTATCAATTGTTGGTGGTTGTTATCTAAAATATATTTTTTCATTTTAGTGCTTGCCTCTATTGCCCAATCTAAAGCATAGTTGTCTGTATTCATTTTGTCCCAAGCTATTTTGCCTAAATTATGAACCATATTTCCGCTGCCAATAATTAGGACTCCTTTTTTGCGCAGAGATGAAAGTTCTTTAGCCAAATCGTAATGGTATTGCGCAGGTTGGGTATAATCAATACTCATTTGAATAACCGGAATATCAGCATTGGGGTATAAATGCTTAATTACACTCCATGCACCATGGTCAAGTCCCCATTTTTCATCTAAACCAACTGTTGTTTTTTTGACAATTGATTTTGTTTCGTTGGCCAAATCTTTGCTGCCAGGTGCAGGATATTGTACATCGAATAATGCTTGAGGAAATCCCCCAAAATCATGAATAGTTCGTGGGTGATTCATGGCAGTTACAAGGGTTCCGCTCGTTTCCCAATGAGCCGAAATACATAAAATGGCATTTGGCTTTTGAATGTCTTTTCCAATAGTTCTAAATCCAGTTACAAATTCATTTTCTTCTATGGCGTTCATAGGACTTCCATGTCCCAAAAACAAAACTGGCATTTTATCAGAATTGCCAAAAGGTGCAGTAATGCTGCTTAATTCATTTATTTTCATTGCGGTGCTTGCTAAGGGAAAAAGGGCTAAAGTTTTTATAAAATGTTTCCTATCCATTTTTTTAAAATTTAATTTCTAATCAAAGGTCAGTTAATTTTATGGTAAATAATATTGGTTTGTTTAAAATTAAAAAAATGTTAGATTAATTGCTTTTTTAATGACATTTTTTCTTATGCTACTAAGTGATTTGTTTTTATTCCTAATCATAATGTAATTATTAGTCACTGCTAATTCGCTATTAGTTTTGTTTTTTCGGTAATAAAAAGTTGAGCCATCAGTTTGAATTGCAATCCAAATCCGTTCGAAATCAAAAAACTTATAAAAGACTTGAAGAGTTTTCACTGCAACAATTATTTTAAAAGATTTTTATACCATTAAAAATTCACAAATTGTAGAATTGCAATTTTATATTAATTGTTTTTAAAAAATAATAATTAATTAAACAACCCCAAAAAACATATTTTCGAAACATAATTATCAAAAAATGAAAAAAGCAATATTATTAGCAACCCTTCTAATTAGTATTCAGTACCTTTCCTATTCTCAAATACCTAGCTGGGAATGGTCAAAAACTTTGGGTGGACAAAAGGATGATAATGCCAAAAGCATCGCATGTGACTCAAAAGGTGATGTTGTTATGGTTGGGGATTTTCTGAGTGATTCAATTATTACTGGATCAATAAAATTACGCAATTTACACCCAACGGGTGGAGTAATAAACCAATATAAACTTTCTGATATTTTTGTGAGTAAATATGATGCTGTAGGAAATATAATTTGGGCGAAAAATTTCGGAAGCGATAGTAGCGACTATGCTTATTCTGTAGCTATTGATAATGCAGATAATATTATTGTTGTTGGGAAATTTTATGGAAATACTTTTAGAATTGGAGATATTTCTATTTCCAAAACTATTGGACAATACACGCCTGATGCTTTTATTTTCAAATTAGACCCAAATGGCAATGTAATGTGGGCTAAGAGTATTGGTGGAATTTCTTTAGAGGAAGGCAAAGCAGTTACAACCGATGAGCAAAATAATATTTATATGGCAGGCCAATTTTGGGGTGCAAATACTAACCTTGGTGCGGATATATTTTCATCGAAAGGTGCCGATGATATTTTTATTACAAAATACGCTGGTAATGGTATGGCTATTTGGACAAAAACATTTGGTTCTTCTACCAATGAAAGCGTTGTTGATATTTGTTCTGATAAGAGTGGACATATTTATTTTACCGGAGAGTATAGGTCTTCCAACCTATCAATAGGAGCCTTATTACCACCTAATGTAGACAGTTCACCAACAACTGAAGTTTATGTTTCTAAAATGGATTTGAATGGCAATATTGTTTGGACTAAAACTGCAAATTGTAGTGGTGGCGATTATGTTAAAAGTTTAGCAGTAGATAAGCAAAAAAATGTATTAATAACTGGAAGATTTGCTGAATATTATTTAAATATTGGCAATAATATTTTTCCCGGAGATCATATTACAAACCCCAATTGTACAAACGGAGCTGGATTGTTTTTAATAAAATTTGATAGCATTGGTACATTCAAGTGGTTTCAAACAATTTCAATTTCATATAGTGAGGCTGGATTAGCAGTTAAAACGGATAAAGATGATAATATTTTTGTGGCTGCTTTTGGTAAAGGTGACACCCTTGTAATTGATACCATTATGGTTTACGCAATTCCTAATAGTGCCACACTATTACTAAAATATAACCCTGATGGACATATCATTTGGCAAAAAACATTTGGTGTTGGTGATCATTTAGGTTATTTAGACATTGAAACAGATATTGATATTTCTAATCAAGGCAATTTATATTTAAGTAGTAGTTTTATGAAACCCTCTTATTCAATGGATAAAGTTTTATGTATCAATACTAATAATTTTTTATCATATGAGCCCTTTATTGCAAAATTAGGAAATGTTAATCAAAGTATGGGTAACAATGAACTGGATGCCGAACATACATTGAATATTTATCCAAACCCATTTACAAACTCAATTTCTATTGATTATCATTCGTCAAAAAAAGAGTATTCAACATTATCTATATTTGATGTTAATGGTAAAAAAGTATTTGAAAATTATAAAGTTGAAACGCTAAAAGGAAAAAACAACATTTCATTAAATAATATAGACCTTAATAATGGCCTATATTTTATAAACCTAATGGTGGATGGTAAATCTCGTTCTTATAAAGTAGCTTGTTTAAGATAATATTTTAACTAATATGCTTAATTATGGCTTGGTTCCTTTTTTTATAAAATGATTTATTAATAACTAAATTAAAATAGCCAATCAATTAAAAGATTACATTTTTTCTAAATACGGATTAAATCGAGAACGATTAGCTTGTTCTTGGCTTCCTAGAACTGGCTTTAGCAACACAAAAGTTTTAAATTAAAATAAAACAACTTATGTTTGAATTACACTTTCAATTATTTGAGAAACTAAAACAGCAAACATGAAAACCTTCCAACAAACTTGCCAAATTATAATTAGCAAAAACAACAAACTTTTTGGGGTATTGATTATGATGCTGTTTGTACAAAGCTGTTTGAAAGAAGAATACGATAAGGTAGAACATAAAACCAATTATTATTACTTAACAACAGCGCAACTTAACCAAACACCTTATTTTACGAACCCAACCTTTGATACCATAAGTTTTGCTAGCGATAAAGGCGACACCTTAACCTTTGTAAAAACCAAAACAGATACTACTTGGTATTGCGAACAAGGCTCAGGAAACCCAAACACCGGTTACGATAAAGATTGTTACCAAACCATACACAATACTTATAAAACCACAAAAGGAAATGGGAGTTTTGATGTAAAGCACGTTTTTAAAGATGGACCTTACAATAAATTTATTGAGATAAGTTTTAATAATACAGCTATATTTATTAATGATTGGATTATAGAAGACAAAACCTATCCAACATATATTGACAACATATTAATTCAAAATAAAAATTTTACATATTTAACAAGAGTAACAATTAATAATGGGATAGAGAATACTGCATCAACTTACTTAAACAGAAAATATGGATTATTTTACTTTGAAGATTTAAAAAACAATACTCAATATTTAATTCTTAAATAATTGCAAAGCGAATAATCCAATTAACCTACAAAACAAAAAAGGTCAGCTCGCGCTAACCTTTTTAAAATTCTATCTATGGTCTATGGTTCATAAACTAACAACTAAATCACGCAAGGCATGAGTCAACTGTTAACTAACTTATCTAAGATAATATGGTTTCATCGTTGAGCATTTCCTCATGCTTAACCACATAAGTTAGTGCACGTTTTACTACTTCATTTATATTAAGTCCTTTTCTAGACGCTAAAAGGGCTGTACTTCTGTGCAAAGCACCCGAAACCCTAACATTGAAAGAGCCTTTAAAAACTTTTTCAGGTTCTTTATTTAATTCAGCACAAGTTTGTAAATAATCGTCAACCGAATCTTTAAAAGCCTCTTCTAATTCCAAAACAGAAGCACCTTCAAAAGTAACTATATCGTTTATTCCATGTATTTTACCCCAAAATACTTTATCATCAGCACTAAACTCTACAGTACCAATGTGATTTTTATATTCTAAATAGTTCTTCATATTATAATTTTAAATGCTCTATTATTATATCTATTTGATAAGCTTTTAGTACCTTTTGAGGGTGAGGTTCATGCAAACTGATAATGTCATTTTTATCATTAACAAATTTCCTTCTCGAACCGCCTGTTTTGCCTTGAGGTATTTGTTTATACCCAAAATAATTAAGCACTTTAACCATTTCATCCCAAGTAAAATCTTTAGGTTTTAACTTTAACTGCTTTATTAATTTTTCTACTTTACTCATACAAATGTATTTAAGAATAAACAACATTGCAACTAAATTTTAGTTACAATACAAGTTTTAAAACTAAAATAATTATTTAACCCATAAAACAAAAAAGGTCAGCTCACGCTAACCTCTTTTAAAAATTCTATCAACTGTCAATTAACAACCATCAACTAACAGCCACCACACGAGTAATTTCGGGCAAAGCACTTTTAATTCCATTTTCAATGCCTGCTTTCATAGTAATATGGCTAATATCGCAGCTACTACAATTGCCAATTAAACGCACATGCACTTCCATTTCATCAGTTACATCAACCAATTCTACATCGCCACCATCAGCTTGTAAAAACGGACGCATGCTGTTTAAAGCAATTTCTATTTTATCTCTCAACGAATCTGTCATTCTTAATTTTTTGCTTTTTACAAATCTATTATAATAACACTAATTAGCACCAACTGTTTTTTCTTCGGCAGGAGTTGAGTTAATAATGGATACCAATTGCGCTACATTTTGAGCCACTTTTGAAAATGCTTTGTAAACTGGACTTGTTTGGTCTAAGGCCGCAGGTTTACCTGAATCGCCACCCTCGCGCACACTCATGTAAATAGGAATTTGACCCAACAAACTTACTTTTAACTCGCTAGCCATGCTTGCACCACCATCTTTACCAAAAATATAATACTTATTATCAGGCAATTCCTCTGGAGTAAAATAAGCCATATTTTCAACCACACCTAAAATTGGCACCTTAACGGGTGTCATGCTAAACATGGTTGCAGCTTTATAAGCATCGGCCAAAGCTACAGCTTGTGGCGTAGTAACCATTACAATTCCAGTTAAAGGAACTACTTGCAACATAGTTAAATGAATATCGCCTGTTCCAGGAGGTAAATCCAAAATTAAATAATCTAATTCACCCCAATCGCAATCGTTTACAAACTGGCGTAAAGCCGATGAAATCATAGGGCCGCGCCAAACTACTGCTTGTTCAGGTTTTATTAAAAATCCAATAGAAAGCAATTTGATACCATATTTTTCAATTGGAATCATGTATTGTTTGCCATTGATATCGCGCATTTGTGGTTGGCTATCCATTTCGCCAAACATCATTGGTACACTTGGACCATAAATATCAGCGTCCAACAAACCAACTTTAGCGCCTGTAGCAGCTAAAGCAATAGCCAAATTACTCGATACCGTTGATTTACCAACTCCACCTTTTCCACTAGCTACCGCAATGATGTTTTTAACACCTGGCAATGTTAATTTTTCAGCGCGATTAGAGCTTACATTGGCTGTCATGGTAACAGTAATATTGGCTTTATCGTTTACCAATTTATGAATTGCTTCTTTGCAATCAGTTTCAATTTTTTCTTTTAAAGGACAAGCAGGAGTGGTTAATACAATGGTAAAACTAACATTTAAACCATCTACTACCACATCTTTAACCATATTTAAAGTAACCAAATCCTTACGTAAATCGGGCTCTTGAACGGTTGATAATGCTTTTATTATATCTTCTTTTGTCATTTTGTTTTTATGTATTACAAATAAAGGTTTTTGTACCTAATGTTGTTTGCTGATTTTTATGCGTTGGTTTTATGATTAAGCTAAAATCATTGACTGATTACAAAAACTCAAAACCAATATCTCTGCGAAAATATTTGCCATCGTAATTAATTTTATTGGCGTTAGCCAACGAAATATTTACTGCTTCGTTCACTGAATCACCAAACGAGGTAATTGCCAAAACCCTTCCTCCATTGGTAACTATTTCGTTATTTGAGTTTAACGAAGTGCCTGCGTGAAACAACAATGAATCGGCAACGTTTTCAAAACCTGTCATTACTTTGCCTTTTTCATAATCGCCCGGATAACCTGCCGAAACCATCATTACGGTGGCAGTGGTTTTATCGCTAATTTTCAGGTCAATATTATGCAATTCGCCTTTGGCAGTAGCCACCATTAACTCCACAAAATCAGTTTCAATTCGTGGTAAAACGGCTTCTGTTTCAGGGTCGCCCATGCGGCAATTGTACTCAATAACCATTGGCTCCTCACCTACTTTTATTAAACCAACAAAAATAAAACCAACGTATTTTATGTTTTCGTTTTTTAAACCTTGAACAGTTGGTTCAATAATGTTATCAATAACTTTTTGCATAAAAGCATCGTTGGCAAAAGGTACAGGCGAAATTGCTCCCATTCCACCAGTGTTTAAACCCATTTCACCTTCGCCAATGCGTTTATAATCTTTTGCCGTTGGCAATATTTTATATGAATTGCCATCGCTCAATACAAAAACCGAGAGTTCAATTCCGCTCAAAAACTCCTCAATAACTACTTTTGCGCTAGCAGCACCAAACTTTTTATCGTTAATCATTTGTTGCAATTCGTTGGTAGCTTCTTCTAAAGTTTGGCAAATCAATACTCCTTTACCAGCAGCTAAACCATCGGCTTTAAGCACAATTGGCATTTGTTGCGTTTTTAAATACTCCAACCCTTCTTCTAAATTTTGGCTGGTAAAAGTTTTATAGGCCGCGGTTGGAATATTGTTTTTATACATAAAAGCCTTGCTCCAATCTTTGCTAGCTTCCATGGTAGCACCCATTTTATCGGGCCCTACAAATAAAGTATTTTTTAAATTTTCGTTTTCTTCAAAATAATTGCGCAAGCCCAAAACCAATGGTTCCTCAGGACCCACAATTACTAAATCTATTTTATTTTCAATACTAAATTGACCAACAGCTGCAAAATCGTTAGGATTTATTTTTACATTTTGACCGAATTGGGTTGTTCCCGCATTGCCAGGCATTATAAATAATTGTTTACATAACTTACTTTGAGCTAATTTATAAGCAAATGCATGTTCGCGTCCGCCAGAACCAATTAATAAAATATTCATTGGGCAAATATACCAATTAAGGCAAGCAAAATTTACAAAACCTAATTGAGTTGATGAATATTAGTTAAGCTATTTTGTTTTAAATAAAATTTGAAATTGCCACAAAAACAGATTTTTTTATTTAAACTTGCCTTCAATTAATCACAAAAAAATGAAAAAAATATTTACCATTATTGCTGCTTTAGCAGTATTTACTAATTTAAGTGCACAAAGATACAAAGACAAAATTTTTACCGAAGTAGCCATGGATAGTGTTACTTATGGTTCAGCAAAGACATACACAGGTTCGCCACAAGAATTAAAAATGAACATTTTTCAACCAGTAGGCGATACTGCCACTAACAGACCTTTATTGGTTTTGGCTCATGGTGGTTCATTTATTGGTGGAAATAGGTATTTGCCTGATGTTACTTATTTATGTACAGAATTTGCAAAACGCGGTTATGTGTGTGTTTCAATCCAATACCGCTTAGGTGTTAATTTACAAGAAATATTGTTAGACCCAACCCAAGCCGGCCCACAATTTTCGAATGCTGTTTGGCGCGGAACTTTAGATGGCAGAGCAGCTGTTAGGTATTTAAGAGCTAATGCTAACAATTACAAATTTAGCTTAGGTCAAGTATATGTAGGTGGAGTTTCGGCTGGTGGTGTATTAGGTTTACATTTAGCATTTTTAGATACTGAAGCAGAAGTTGGAAACTCAAATCCACCAATTGACACAACAAGCATTGGCGGTATAGAAGGCACAAGTGGAACACCAGGACAAAACTGGAAAGTAAAAGGTGTAATTAGTTTATGTGGTGCTTTAGGCGATGTAAATTGGATGAAAAACAATAAAAATGTTTCTATTTTTAGCGTACATGGTACAAAAGACCAAACTGTTCCTTACAAAACAGATTATTTTTATGCTCAAACTATTAAAGTTGCTCAGTTAAGCGGAAGTTTTGTGGTAGATTCAATGGCAAAAGTATTAGGAATGAAATCGGTGTTTTATACTTTCCAAGACGCGCCACATGTACCATTTAGTCCAGGAGTTGGAACAACAGCAAGTAGCACAGCTTACATGGATACAACCGAAGGTTTATTAAGAGACTTTTTATTTGATGATATTAAAACATCAGGTGTTGGTGTAAATAATGTATTGGCTACTAGCGATGTAAGAGTTTATCCAAATCCAGCTAAAGAAAATGTTTCGATTGAAACTAGTAAAGGTAACAACAGTGTAATTACCATTTTAGACCTAAGTGGAAAAACAATTGAAACTGTTAATACTAGCAAAACAATTACTGTTTTAAATACTAACAACTTAACTTCAGGAATTTATTTTATACAAATAACCAACGAGTTTGGTAGCATTACTAAAAAATTAGTTATTGAAAACTAAATTTTAAACAACTAAAACCTTTAAAAAGCCGCTTTAGCTAAAAACTAAAGTGGCTTTTTTATTTATCATTAATATAGTTGGTCCTAACAAGTTAAAGCTAAATATTTAGTTATCTGAAACATTTACTTTTGTGCTGCTGTAAGTAGAGTCGGTTTTTATAAACTGATAATTTTGCCATTTAATCTTAACTTTTGCTTCTGAAGTATTAGCAGTTTGGTACAGTCTTAGTTTTATAGGAAGTTTTTGATTTGGTGTTTGGAGCGCTGTATACTGACACTTCCTTGTAGGAAGGTAGGTAATAATTACCAATTTCAGGCTTGCCAATATCTCCAATATTGACATTTGTTATAAGGCCTTTTTCTTCTTATTGAGCCAATGCATTCGAAGAAATAGATATGAACAGGAATACTAAAAATTTCATGTGGTAAAAATAAGTGATTGGAATTGTTTTTTTTGAATGGGTTAAAACAATTTCATTTGATATAAAAGCAGGCATTATAAAAACATACAACATTTAAAAAACTTTGTACCTTGCCAATTTTCATCTACAAAAATCATATTAATTAAAAGTAAATGTAATCATTACCAATAAAAATGAACTTACTTTCGCAATTCAAAATCCTTTATTTTCATGTTAAAAAAACCTTTAGTATCTGTATTATTAGCCGTTTACAATACTCCATTTGAATTGGTAAAGCGCGCTATAAATTCGGTATTGAAACAAAACATGCAAGATTTTGAACTCATTATTATTGATGATGGAAGTGATAATCAATACCAGCATGAAATGGTTATTTACACTTCTTTATTTCCATCCATTATCACTTATATTTATCATCCAAACTGCGGACAGGCTGAATCAATAAACCGTGGCATTATAAAAAGCAGCGGCCAATTCATTACCATTATAGATGCCGATGACGAATTTAAACCCAATCACTTAAGAAGATGTTTGGAACAAATGCAATATGCTGATTTAATTGCATCAAATGCTCAAACCGTAGTTGATAAGGAAGCTGATTATTATATTCCTGATAGGTTAGATACATCGAAAGTAATACATGTAGATGATTGTATTTTGTTTGCAACGCTTTTTGGCAAAAGAGAAGTATTTGTAAACAATCCCTTTTATACTATGTATAGTGCTGATGCAAATTTTTATGAAAGAGTTTCGATTAAGTATCATGTCAAAAAGGTTGATCTTCGCACTTATATCTATTATCGAAATATTCCCAATAGCACCTGTGCCAAATTAAAAAACAGTATTGAATAAGCTTAATAAACTAAATACAAATGTATAAACAATATATTTTTGCTTGTCTTTTTACTGGTGTTTACGATGTGAACCGTTCGGGAATATTACCCAATGATGATTATTTGTTAATTGAAAAATGGGCAAATTCCATTACTGCTTTAAAACTTCATGGTATTATTTTCCATAATAGCTTTTCAGCTGAAACGGTGGCCAAATACAGTAATGAGTTTATTTCTTTTCAAGAGGTAACATATAATCCAAATTACAACTTAAGTGTATATAGGTATTTTGTTTATTTGGATTTTTTAATGAAAAATCACCACGAAATTGAATCGCTTTTTATAACTGATAGTACTGATGTAGAAGTGGTAATTAATCCTTTTGAGCAGCCATTGTTTAAAAATAATCCCACTGCACTATTTTGTGGCGATGAACCAACTACTTTAAATAATGAATGGATGATGCAACATTCAACCCATTTTAGAAATCAAATAACAGCATTTGCAGCATATGAAGAAAAATTTGCTAATGATACTTTACTCAATTGCGGAATTATAGGTGGAACCATAACTACCATGACAGCTTTGCTGAATGAATTGGTGAATTTTCATAGCCATTTTAACAAAAATAATAAGACAGCTTATACAGGGGATATGGGTGCATTAAATTACATAGCTCGCAATCAATTTAACAATCAGTTAATTCATGGAGCTCCAGTAAATACTTTATTTAAAGGATATGAAAGTGATAACAATAGTTGCTGGTTTAGACATAAATAACAATTTATTTATTCTTAGAATGGGTTGAAACCCATTTCAATTGATTTATAAGGCAAATTATTTTTTAAGGGCTAAAGCCCATTGTTTGAGGATGATAAAATGTTTGAATCAATTGGAATGGCATTTATGCCATTTTCTTTTTAGAATGGGTTAAAACCCATTTCAATTGATTTATAAGGCAAAATGTTTTTTTAAGGGCTGAAGCCCATTTTTTGAGGATGATAAAATGTATGAATCAATTGGAATGGTATTTATGCCATTTTCTTTTTAGAATGGGTTAAAACCCATTTCAATTGATTTATAAGGCAAATTATTTTCTAAGGGCTGAAGCCCATTGTTTGAGGATGATAAAATATATGAATCAATTGGAATGGCATTTATGCCATTTTCTTTTTAGAATGGGTTAAAACCCATTTCAATTGATTTATAAGGCAACATGTTTTTTTAAGGGCTGAAGCCCATTGTTTGAGGATTATAAAATGTATGAATCAATTGGAATGGTATTTATGCCATTTTCTTTTTAGAATGGGTTAAAACCCATTTCAATTGATTTATAAGGCAAATTATTTTTTAAGGGCTAAAGCCCATTGTTTGAGGATGATAAAATGTATGAATCAATTGGAATGGTATTTATGCCATTTTGAAAGGAAAGTAGATTTAATAAATTAGTTATTCTTTAAATTTTTGAAATCCATTTTTCGAAATAAATTCATCAAATTCTTGATTTAATGTATTATAGAGGTGATGTTCTTCTTGGTTTTTAATATAATTTCTTACTGTTTCAATCATAGATTCAGAAACTGAAACTGCATAATATTCATCTTGCCATTCAAATTTCTGTTCTGTTATTAAGTGTTTGTTTATCCAAAAGGATGATTCGCCTTTTATCAATTGTATTATTTGCTGTATTGTTTGGTTACTGTTCATTGAAACTAAGCAATGACAATGGTCACTATATCCATTTACATAGTCAATAAAAATACCTTTTTTATGAGCATTTTCTTTAATGTGGTTCCATACTTTTTGTCTAATTTCTTTGCTATTTAATAGTGGAACTCTATTTTTAGTACTCCAAACAAAATGGATATAAACCTTAATAAATGGCATAATAAGTTTACTGGTGTTTTTTCAATTGCAATATATTTATTTTTTAAAATCTTTCTTTTTAGAATGGGTTAAAACCCATTTCAATTGAATGAAAAGGCAAAATGTTTTTAAGGGCTGAAGCCCATTTTTAAAGATTATAAAATGTTTGAATCAATTGTATGCCAATTCCTTTTTACATGGTTAAAACCCATTCCAATTGATTTATAAGACAAATTATTTTTTAAGGTATAAAGCCCAATTTTTTTGAAAATTATAAAATGTATGTATCAATTATATTGACACAGCACTTCCAATTATAATTATTTATCTTTGATTATTGGATTGTTAACTTTCAGGCTAAAACTTTGGAAATAAAAATAAAATCATATCATTGCGCTTATAGCTAAAATCAAAACAGCAAATGAATTCAAATAGTATTGGTAATAACTTTTGCATCTTTTTTAGTTTAATTCAATTCGTAAATCAATATTAATGGCAATGTTAGCAGGTCTTAGGTTTATTGTAAACACTTCATTGCTCAAAAATAATAAGAGTGGTGAGGAACATGAACTGACGCTTTCAAGTGGTAAAACACCTCTGCTTTTATATAAACCTGCAAAAAAAGAAAAAGGACTCATTATTTCTCTTACAGGCTTTTCTATGCATGGCTATCAAGATAAACGCATAGCAGTAGTGAACAATACCTTTGTAAAATTAGGTTACCGTGTAATAACGCCCCAAATAAATACCATTGATGCCTTATTGATTCATCCATCAGGTATTGATGAAGTGAAAGAAGTTTTTAATCAAATTAGGGGAGATTCATTTTTGAACCCAAACAAGTTTCGTCCTGCTGTTTTTGCTCCTTCTTTTACTGCTGGCATAGCAGCTTTGGCAATTACTGAAATGCCTGTAAACAGTGTTTCTTCTTTTTGTTTAATAGGAGGTTTTTGTGATTTTGAATCTACCATTCAGTTTGCTTTAACCAACGAAAAAAATGTAGATGATTATGGCATGCATGTTTTAATGAAAAACTTTTTGAAATATGAAGTTGGAAATAATCCTGCATTAGAAGCATTAGTTCATACAGCCTTAGCAGATAATGGCTTAAAAAGACAAGTGCCTTTGCTGCCAAACTTACTTGCACAAACCGATGAAGCTACTGTTGAATTGTATAACAAAATTAAATTTAACACTGAATACAGAAGTGAGTTAATTATGCGTGCTTGGACAAAAATTCCTGATTTTGCTATTTGGAAAGACCGACTTGATTTGTCGAAACATGCGTATAAAATTTCTTGCCCTGTTACCATTATTCATGGAAAAGACGATAATGTAATACCTTCTGCTCAGTCTATATTATTATATTCATTATTGAAAGACAAAAACCCAAAAGTGTATTTAGAAGTATCTAATTTACTGGACCACGGAGATATGAAAGTTGGGTTTAAAATTGTTAGTGAGATTACCAGTTTGGCGAAGGCTTTTAATTATTTTATGGATCATATTAAATAAATGAAAAGGCAATTTTAATTAAGCGCAAAATTGCCAATAAAGAAAATGTAAATGTGAAAAAAATTAAAGGCAGGAAAGTGAGTTAGGATTGTTTAATTGTTGTCTCGATAAATCGGGAGCTAAATTGTTGAATTGTTGGATTGCCTATTGCTTATGATCAATTGCCCATTACCTATTAAAAAAAAGCCCGAAATCACATTTGATTTCAGGCTTTTTTGTTTTAAATTATATCCTACAAAAATGGAATTTTTACCACTTTCGCTTTAATCATTTTTTCGCGAATTTCAATGAAAATTTCTGAATCAACTTTGCTATGCGAAGCTGCTACATAACCCATACCAATAGCTTTGTTTAAGCTTGGCGATTGAGTTCCTGAAGTTACTTCACCAATGGTATTTCCTTCAGCATCTTTAATCATGTAATGTTGGCGAGGAATACCACGGTCAATTAATTCGAAACCAACCAATTTTTTAGTAGCACCATTTTCTTTAATAGCTTTGTGGTGTTCGCTCATTATAAATGGTTTGGTAAATTTGGTAATCCAACCTAAACCTGCTTCAATTGGGCTAGTTTCATCGTTGATATCGTTACCATACAAACAAAAACCTTTTTCTAAACGTAAGGTATCGCGCGCACCTAAACCAACTGGAATGATATCAAACTCTTTTCCTGCTTCAAAAATGGCATCCCACATTTTTTTAGCATCTTTATTCCAAACATAAATTTCAAATCCACCGGCACCAGTATAACCAGTGTTTGAAATAATTACATCATCGCAGCCTGCCATAGTACCACCACAAAAAGTGTAATATTCCATGGCGCTTAAGTTTACATCAGTTAGTTTTTGTAAAGCCTTAATAGCATTAGGACCTTGAACTGCAAATAAACTCATGTCATCGCTCATGTTTTTCATTTCTACACCAAAAGTATTGTGTTGGCTTATCCAATTCCAATCTTTTTCAATGTTTGATGCATTCACTACTAAATAATACTCATCGGCACTCCAACGGTATACCAATAAATCATCTACAATACCACCTTTATCGTTTGGTAAGCAGCTGTATTGCACCTTTCCATCAGTTAATTTTGAAGCATCGTTGCTGGTAACTAATTGAATTAATTCAAGTGCTTTTTCGCCTTTAAGCATAAACTCGCCCATGTGGCTAACATCAAACACACCTACCGAATTGCGAACGGCTAAATGTTCTTGAATTAAATTGGTGTATAGTACAGGCATGTTATAACCTGCAAATTCAATCATTTTTGCACCTAAGGCAGCATGCAAATCATTTAAAGCAACGTGTTTCATTAGTTAAAATATTATTTTAGTTTTTATAAAGGCGAAAGTAATATAATACTTTAAAAAATTGCCATGTTGTAAATTTGATAAATATGAGTTTTAGGTTGGTTGGTTAAGTTAATGGAGTTGATTGGTTGATTGAGGTAGTTGGTTTGAAAGTTAGAAAGATTAGAAAGTTGATTGGGTTGGTTGGTTAATAGAGTTGATTGGTTGATTGAGGTAGTTGGTTTGAAAGTTAGAAAGATTAGAAAGTTGATTGGGTTGGTTGGTTAATGGAGTTGATGGGTTGATTGAGTTAATTTAGTTGATTTAATAAAACTTTCTGCCATAAACATTATTATCAGTTAGCAAATATAAATTATCACCTATCACCCAATAACATTGGGCTTCTCCATCCCAAGAATCCCATGGAAAAGTAACCACTTTTAAAGTTTCAATATTAAATAAACAAATGTTATGAGTTCGAACTGTATTTTGTTCAAACTGTTGAGAATAGATTATATACTTGCCTTTATGGTAAGCCCAAACTTTATCCATAATTAAATCTGTATATATTTTTTTGAAGTCTTTTAAATTGGTGCTTGAATAAATTGATCTATCTGCTTTTTTCTCAAAATAAGCGGTGTTATTATAAATACCAATCAATTTAAAATCGGTTGAAAAAGTTTGGTTAGAATCAAGTTGGTTAGTAGCAAAATCAAAATACCTGAAATTATTCCCTTTTTCGTTAAAAAAGCAAAGCTTGTTATTGAATTCAAATGCTTTTGTATAAAGCTGATTGCTATTTAATTTTATTGTTTTGGTAAGTAAATTATTGTTATAATAATTAATAGAATACCCCAATGCTTTTGTTTTGTCAATACCAAACCAAAACACCTTATAATCATCATTTTCCATCATAACATCATAAATAATATTCGATGAGGTATCTTCAATAAAATAGTTTTTATTGAAATATTCAAAACGTAAAATTTTTTCAAAGTTTAAATTGTAAGAAACAAAGAATTGGCTGTATGATTTATCATTGTTTCTAAATGTATTTAAGTACAAAAAATAGGCATATAAAGAATCAGTTGTTTTAGACTCTGCAAAGCGCGATTGAATATTTGTTCCTGATTGTAAACTTCTATATTGAAAAGGTTTACTTAACACTTTATTTTCATCAATAAAGTAAACATCATTATCACCTAATATTCCTAAAATACTGTTATTATTAATTAATCGTATATCTTTAATGTACAAATAACTTATGAACTGATTGTCCATAAATTTAGTCCATTTATAATTGGTTAAAGTGGTATCCAATTGACTTGTAATAACTCTAGTATTTTCCTCTTTTTTGCATGCAAAAAATAATACAAGTATTAAAAATATAATTATTTTGTTCATGATTTGTAAATTTAATATTGCAATACAAATATAAATTGTAAACCTACAATTAACATCAATTAATGAAATAAATTTTACTCTTTTTTTTTGAAGTATTATTATCTTCGTATTGAAACAAATCCCAAAAAAATGATAATAATTTTAAGAAACGTACTAGCAGTTATAGTTGGTATACTAGTTGGTTCATTAGTAAACATGGCACTTATTAACTTAAGTAGTTCTATAATTCATCCTCCACTTGGTGTAGATGTAACAACCGAAGAAGGCTTAAAAGCTGGCATTCATTTGTTTGAACCAAAGCATTTTATTATGCCTTTTTTAGCACACGCATTAGGAACTTTAGTAGGCGCATTGCTAACTGTGTTAATAGCTGCCAATAATAAAATTAAGTTAGCTTTAACCATTAGTATGGTGTTTTTTATTGGAGGAGCCATGATGGTTTATATGCTTCCTGGCCCTATTTGGTTTGCAGTAGTTGATTTGGTGTTTGCTTATATACCAATGGGTTTATTGGCTGCTAAAATTGCTACTAAAAAAGAAGTTTAAATACTGAACGACAACTTAAAACTGATATCCAAAACCAATGCTTGCATTAATAAAAAGCACCCCGCCTCTGCCCATTCCTGGAGAGAAATATGGCACATTGGAAACATCATAACTATTAATGTTAAGTTGTTTATATATAGGGTTATCTTGAGAAATAAATTTACTACCCATTGCTCCTTCTAAATTGATAAATGCCTTTTTATGTACTTTAATTATAAAGCCTAAAGCCAACTCCATACCAATGTTAAAATCTCCCTCGCTATAACTTTGTATATATGATCCCCATATCTTATCTTCAAATACTGCATCAATTGACTGATTTGAATAGGAAAACACAGCGTTGGAACCAAAGTAAATTGCTCCTCCAGAAAACTTTTGATAAAGTGCCCCGCCAACTTTGGCAAAGCCTCCATTTACCGAATAAAATCCATTGGTAATACTATGGTCGTTTTTATAGTTAACAAATCCTAAAGCAGTAGTAAGACCTATACCAGATTTGTTGTTTTTTAAATTAAAATACTTGGCCTCAAAACCAGGTGACCATTCAAAAACTCTATAATTAATAGATAATAAATGGGCTCCAACTGAATCATATACAATTGCTTTTTTGTTTTGAGCAAACATGATTGAAGCACTTAAAATAAACATAAAAAATAGGACACTTTTTTTCATACTAATTGCGTCTTAAAGTGTATAAAAATCCTGATTGCACATTTCCATTTGTCATTGAAAAAGTCAATACATTTATTTTTCTTTCCATTCTGCCGCTTGCTCCGTAACAACCTCCCTCATACCTTACCTCCCCCCAATTATATTTAAATGTCAATGTATCAATACCATTGGCATGATTTATTTTAAACTGAGTTATATTGGCTCTATTATTTAAAGTTAATTCACCTGAAGTATCTGAATTTACCTGCTGTAGGTGTTCAGAACCAAGCCATTCTATGGTATTTATTTTAACGTTTCTATACACATTATTGCCATCTTTTGATTGTACTACCAATTTAAAACCATCCCCAAAAGGACTAATATTACTGGTGTCTTTGCAGCAAGACTGAATAATACACAGTATAAAGAATGCAATACCTATTTTATGTCTCATTACAAAATCAAAAATTATTACCTCAAATTTAAAATATTAATCAATTAAAAAAAGTTAATTAGCTTATTGCTTCCACAATCTTTTTCCTTAATTCATCAATATTTACCTTTTTAGTAGCCGATATAAAAATTACTTGTCCGTTTTCTTTAGCCATCCAAGTATTTTTTAGTTTTTCTATATAAGGCAAATGCTCTGTTTCCTCACCAAAGGGATCGTCTGGCTCCAAAGGTTCTTTCAATTGATCTATTTTGTTAAAAATAAGCAATTGTTTTTTATTGCTTGCGCCAATTTCTAACAAAGTACTGTTTACCAAGTTCAGTTGGTCTTCAAAATTTTCGTGGCTAATATCTACCACATGTAGCAACAAATCAGCCTCGCGCACTTCATCTAAGGTTGATTTAAAACTTTCAACCAACTGATGTGGTAATTTACGAATAAACCCAACGGTATCGCTCAACAAAAAAGGTACATTATCAAAAACTACTTTGCGCACCGTACTATCCAAAGTGGCAAACAATTTATTTTCAACCAAAACTTCGCTTTTGCTCAATAAATTCATGATGGTTGATTTACCCACATTGGTATAGCCCACCAAAGCTACACGTTTTTTCTCATCGCGGTTTTGCCTGCGCGTAGCCGATTGTTTATCAATATGGCTTAAGCGTTCTTTTAGTTTGCTTATTTCATCGCGCAATAAACGTCTATCGGTTTCAATTTCAGTTTCACCCGGACCACGCATACCAATTCCACCTTTTTGTTTGGTTAAGTGGGTCCACATCCGTGTTAATCGAGGAAGTAAATATTGGGCTTGAGCTAACTCTACTTGATACTTAGCTTGAGCTGTACTAGCCCTATTGGCAAAAATATCTAATATCAAATTGCTTCTATCTAAAATTTTGATTTTCAGCTCATTTTGAATATTACGCAATTGCGATGGACTCAACTCATCGTCAAAAATCACAATATCAATTTCGCGAACCG
The DNA here is from genome assembly GCA_013298895.1 of Bacteroidota bacterium. Classification (GTDB taxonomy): domain Bacteria; phylum Bacteroidota; class Bacteroidia; order UKL13-3; family UKL13-3; genus JAAFJM01. The sequence continues at coordinate 57,057 of JAAFJM010000014.1, forward strand.
TGATGTATTCTTTGATTTCGTCTAATTTCCCTTCTCCCACATAAGTGCGCGAGCTAGGATGAGGCAAACGTTGCAAAAACTGCTTTTCAACAGCAGCACCAGCAGTTTGCGCCAAAAAGGCCAATTCGTCAATATACTCTTGCGCCTTTTCTATTTTTAAATTTGGAGTAACCACTCCTACCAAAACCGCGCGTTCTTGCGGTTTAGCGGTATCATATAATTTTTTTGCCATTTAAGTAATCAATCATTTTTAAAACGAGCTAAATTGTTAATTTGCCAACTCATTTTAAACCTTCGCAAAATAATGTATAAACATAAGCTGCTAAGCATTTTTGTTATTTTTATTTTTTCAATAAAATTAAAAGCGCAAACTATAGAGTTTGGACAGCCTATAAAAGTAAAAAGTAAAATAAATTACACCCAAATTATTGGCAGCAATGAGCAAGGTTCGTTTTTAATACGCTGCCGCGATAATAGCTTTAAAAAAGAAGTTGTTATTGAAAAATACAATGCCAAGCTTACACTAGACTTAAGTAAAGAAATTACATTAGGTATACCCGCATTAATTGAAAAAGTAATACTTATAAACCAACAAATCTATGTTTTTGTAACAGCTAAAAACAATACTACCAACAAAATAGACTTTTTAGTTCAAAAATTTGATATGAATTTTAATTTATCGGGAGGCATGGTACTTCTGGCTTCAATAGATGAATTTTTAATTGATGATAACTTAAACCTCTCTATAAAAAACAGTATTAATAAAAAATTTTTTAGTGTGAGTTTTATAGGTAAAGCCAGTCAAAACAATAAAGAAAAATCTGCCTTGTATTTATTTGGGTTTGATGCCGGTTTAACGCAGATATATGGTAAAACTTTTGAAATAAATGAACGGATTGCAGACATTGAAACAACCAATTCAGATATTGATAATGATGGAAATTATTTAACCTTACTTGATTTTCCTAAACCTAACAAAATCCGTAAACGAAATAATGATAGAAAGTTTGTGATGTATGTATTTTACAATGCCAACCAAACCATGCTCGAATACGATATAGCCCAGCCTAATGTAACAATTGACGATATAGGATTTGTGGTAAACAACATAAAAAAACAAATTAATTTAATAGGCTTTTATGCCGAAGAGGAGCAAAAAGACAACAAAGGATATTTTTATCAAACCATCGATTTAACAAATACCTCTATAAAAATAAACAGGCTTGATTCTGTTTCCTTAAATGTTTTAAAAGACCGCATTTCATTCAGCAAAACGATGGATTTAAATGATTTGTATATACGAAAAATAATTCCGAGAAGTGATGGTGGTTTATTTTTAATAGCTGAAAAATACTTTCTAACTCGCCAATCATACACTTATTATGTAAATGGATTTCCGCAAACCAACACGCGAACCGTTTATAATTATAACGATGTAATGCTTTTGAGTATTACTGCAGATGGTTTACTAGAAAATGGTGATGTTGTAAATAAAGAACAACAATCAATTAGTGATGGCGGTTATTATTCTTCAATTTGTAGTTATATAAATAACGATGCCATTTACACTATTTACAATGCAGATGTGAGCCAAGAAGGCGATGTATTAATGAACAAATTTGATGTAAAAGGAAAAAGCGAAAACAAAATTTTAGTAAAAGCAATTAATGCAAGTTTGCTAATCATTCCAACCGATTGCAAACAAATTTCGGCCAATTCGCTTTTGGCTTGCACCATTCGAGATAAACGATTTACTTTGATGCGTATTACTTTTTAAGTTTAATTACCTTGCTTAATCTATTTAGAAACAACAGTATATTTGCCTTCGTATTTTTAATTGTATTTGCAGTTTTAATACGTTTACTACCTTTTTTAGTCAATGTGCCTATTGATTTAAATATCAATGCACCATTGGCTCAAGTTACTTTTAACTGGATAACCACTTTTGAAGATTACTATTATTTTAGTGCTGTAAGTGCAAGTTTTTTTGTTTTTCTAGAAGCTTGGCTAGTTAATCATATTGTTACCAAACATAGTATTTTAAACAAGGACAGCTTTTTACCTGCATTATTTTTTGTGTTATTAAACAGCCTTTATCCTCAACAGCTATTTTTAAGTCCGCAACTAATTGGCAACCTCTTCATTATTTTTATGTTTTATAGATTGTGTAATCTATATGAGGCAGAAAGACCACTCTATATTGTACTTGATAGTGGATTATACTTAGGTTTAGCCGTTTTGTTTAATTACGATACATTGGTTTATTTACCCTTTATTTTGATAAGTGTGGTACTTATGACTTACTTTAATATTAGGTTTTTACTAGCCTCTATTTTTGGGATTTTATTACCTATCTACTTATTATGTGTTTTGTTTTTTTTAAACGACAACCTAAACGATTTAATTATTATTGTAAATAAAAGTTTAGACCGCACTTATTTAAACCAAATAAAATTTAATTGGATTAAATTAATTCCTTGGATTTTAATAACAGGAATTGTACTACTTTCGGGCATATCATTGCAGACCAATTATTTTAAAAATAAAGTAAAAACCCGAAGAATACTATTTACCGTAGCTTTATTTATTGCTATTTCTATTTTACTAGTTTTAATCGAAGATCATAATATCGTATTTGGCATTTGCTATTTGGCTGTTCCTGTAAGCATAATTATGGCTAATTATTTTATAAGTTCCCGTTTGGCCATCCTTAAGGAAACTTTCTTTTTTTTAATGATTGCCGCAGCAATTATTTATCAATATTTTATTTAAAAACACTACATGAAATTAACTGCTAACTTTTCCTTATTAATTATTTCCATATTGCTCTCAATGAATGCTTTTGCACAAAAAAATGAAGCTTTGGCAGTTCAAAAATCAGTTGAATTAATTGAATTATTTAAAACGGAACAATATGAAAAAGCCTACTCGTTAGGCGATGATATAATGTTAAGAAGAATTTCACCTGATAGATTACAAGGTATTTGGGAGAGTTTAGCTTCAGTAAATGGCGATTTAAAAGAAGTTGGAACTACTTCATACTTATTCATCGACACTGTACATATTACCACTACCAAATTAAAATATAAAAATGGTTCAGTTGGCTTACGTTTAAGTTTTGGATTGGACTGGAAATTGCGCGGCCTTTTTATAGTAGATGCAGAGCCCATGTACAATATTCCTGAGTATGTAAACACATTTGGTTTTTATGAAATTAAAATTCCTTTTGGGCCAGCAGGCTTCGAGGGCGAGGCTATTTTAACGGTTCCTATTCAACAGAAAAAATATCCTTGTATCATCATTATTGGAGGTAGTGGCCCAATTGATAAAGATGCTACCATTGGACCAAACAGAATTTATAAAGATTTTAGTTGGGGCCTTGCCAATAAAGGAATTGCCACGGTGCGGTTTGATAAAAGAACCAAAGCCTATTTTGGTAAAATGATGGAAGAGCATAAAAATGGAAATTATTACACCATTGAACAAGAATTTTTAGAGGATGTAAAAGAATTGGTTAAAAAAGTAAGTAAAAAAGAAGCCATTGATGCCAATAGAATTTACTTAATGGGCCATAGCCAAGGTGGAGGATTAATGCCGTTGTTTTTAAAACAAAATAAATCAGTAGCTGGCGCAATTATGGCAGCTGGAAATTATACCACCATGCCTAATTTAATGCTTTATCAGTTCGATTATTTAATGCCAATGCAAGTTAAAACCAAATCTGATTCTGCTCTATTTGACAAGTTAAGAGCACAAGCTAAAAACGCCACTAAAAGCAATTTATCAAATACTTTTCCTAACGATAGCTTACCAGCCATGTATCCATTTAGTTATTGGAACTACATGAATAAAATTGAATTTGTAAAATTAGCTAAATCCAATAAAAAACCAGTTTTAATTATTCAAGGCGAGCGCGATTACCAAGTGCCACTTAGTGAATATAAATTATGGAAAGATGCTTTAGTTGACCATAACAATTATATGTTTACTTCTTTTGCTAAATTAAACCATTTGTTTATGGAAGGTGAAGGAAAATCAACACCTGACGAATACTCGAAACGAGGCAATGTACCCGAATATGTAATTGATGAAATTGCTAAATGGATCAAAGCACAGCCAAGAAAATAGTTTATTCAATTCAACATTCATAATTCAACATTCATAATTTTAAAAATGATAACAGTATCAGTAAAAATAGATGCCTCAGTCGAAAAGGTTTGGAATTATTTTACCCAACCTGAACATATTGTAAATTGGAACTTTGCAAACGATGATTGGCATTCACCATCAGCAGAAAACGACTTAACCGTAAACGGACTTTTTAAATACAACATGGCCGCCAAAGATGGTAGTTTTAGTTTTGATTTTTGGGGTAATTATACTCAAATTGAAACACACAAAACCATAGCTTATACCATGGGTGATGGCAGAAAAGCCATTCTTCATTTTACAGAAAATAATAATGAAACCGAAATAGTTGAAATGTTTGACCCCGAAAGTCAAAATCCTGAAGAGATGCAACAAATGGGATGGCAAGCCATTTTAAACAACTTTAAAAAATACGTGGAGCAAAACTAAACTGTGTAAACTTGTAAAGTTATTTGAGTAACTAAAACTTCCATTTTTGAATGTATTTAAAGCGACCCAATAAAATATTGTCTATTCTATAAAGGCACCTCTATATTTACGGTAGTACCTTTGCCCAAAAATGAATCGAAATATACATTTCCTTTTAAAAACTTAATTCTTAATTCGATATTTTTAAGTCCAATCCCCTCAAAGTCTTCTATTTTTTTAGTATCAAAACCCACCCCATTATCTTCTACTAATAAACTTAATTCCTTATCGTGTTTTACAAATTGAATATTAATTTCGGTCGCGTTTGCATGTTTAATAATGTTATTTACAATTTCTTGCAAAACCCTAAATAAAATTATTTCAACTGAATTATCTAATCTTTCATCAAGTCCATATATCTCTATATTGATTTTTAAGCCTGCCGATTGATTTAATTTTTGAATAAAGTCACGAACAGCCGAAACCAAACCGTTTTTAATTAAAGAATTAGCCATCATATTATGACTAACTGAGCGCACTTCATTAACAGCATCATCTATTAATTGTGTAGCATTTTCGAATAAATTAATTTGATTATATAAAGCGGGATTAATACTGTTTTTTAATGCCACAATATTGAGTTTAGCAGCACTTAACTGCTGCCCAATACCATCGTGCAAATCGCGGGCAATTCTTGCTCTTTCACGTTCTTCTGCATCTAATATAGCTCTACTATTTTCCTCTTGTTGATGTAATAACTCCCGGTTAAAAATATGCTTTTGTTTCAATTTATAACTATTGTAAAATAAATACGAAACCAAAACTACTAAAATAATTCCTATTAATAAACTCCATTTAACCACGTTACTTTTATTAAGTTCAGCAGTGGTAATTGCATTTTCTTTTTGTAGCAATTGGTTTGCAATTTCTTTTTCATTTGTTTCATATTTTGTTTGCATTTCGCTGAATTGTTCTGCCATATTATTGCTAAAAACTGAATCTTTTAATGCTGCATAATTATTATAATTTTTTACTGCCATTTCACCCTTATTGGTTAAGGCATAAAGGTCACCAAGTGATTTGTAGGTTAGTAACAACGTAGTTTCCATCGACTGATCCAAGCAAATTTTTTCAGCATTTTTCAAATGTTTTTCAGCCAAATCGTATTGTTTTTCTGTAATGAATAAGTTTCCTATATTATTATTGTAAATGCCAATGCTATTAATATCTTTTAAAGAAGTGGCAATTGCTAGCGCCTTAAAGTAATATGCTTTAGCTTTTAAATTATTGGGAATTTGCCTGTAATAAAAACCCAAATTGTTATAGGTAGCCGCCATTTCATTGCTATCGTTTAGTTTAATAAAAATATTTAAAGCTTTGGTTTGGTATAAAATAGCATTACTAAACTGCCCTTTTTTTTCAAAGCAACCACTCAGTTTTTCTAAGGCTGAAGCTTGCGAATATTCATCGTTAATGCTTTTTGCTATATTATATGATTGTGTGGCATACTCAAGCACTTTATCATAATTTTTTAGCCCGGTGTACAAATAACAAATATTATTAAGTGTATATGCTATGTAGTTTTTATTGTTGAGTTCTTTGTAAATAGTTAGTGTTTTAAGTAAATAATTTAAAGCAAGTTTATATTCATCCATTTCAGCATAACATTGTCCAATTTTACTGTACGAAGATGCAATATCTGATTTGTTTACAAGCTTTAATCTTATTGCCAAAGCATTTTGATGGTAATTAATCGCTTGCTTAAATTTATTTTCTTTTATCAAAACTATTCCAATATCGTTATAAGCTTGTGCCATATATTTTCTATTCGATAGTTTTATGGCTAAATCTAACTCTTGTTCTGCATAATTTCTTGCCTTTTCAAGATTAGAATTGCAATATTCCCAGTTTAAATCCGACAAAAGTTGAAGTTTAATGGTATCAGAATTACTTTTATTTAAAAGTTTTTCTAAACTATCTATTATATTGGATTGGGCCAATAGGCCATTTATTTGAAAAGCCAAAAGGAAAATTAAAATTGTTTTCTTTTTATAAATTAAATTCATACGTGGCTTTTATTTATTTTAAATGTTCAATTACAAAATTAAGGCAAGAGGATTGGAAAACATATACCAGTTTTCGGGTAATTTAAATAAGTACTAGTACTTATATTCTAAATTATTTTGTGAGTGATTGCGTATTTTATTAAACCTGCTATGCTTTTTATATTGGTCTTTCTGAAAATATTTTTTCTATGAGTTTCTACCGTTCGTTCACTGATAAATAATTTATCTCCAATTTCGGCATTACTCATTTCCTCCGCTATTAATTTTATAATTTGTATTTCGCGTGGCGTTAAGTGCCCAAATTCGTTACCTTCAATTGGTGAGTTTACTTCTTTTATCGATTTTAGCATTTCTAATGTAACTTGGTTGCTAAAAAAAACATTACCCATTTCTATCATTTTTAAAGCATTGGTTAATTCGTCTAATCCAGTATTTTTTAAAATGTAACCATTCACACCAGCTTCAATCATTTCATTAATAGTTGCTTTATCGCCATACATAGAAAGTGCTAAAACTTTTATTTCAAAATTATGGGCCTTAATTTTTTTAGTAAGCTCAACCCCCGATAATTCATCCATGTTAATATCAGTTATTACTAAATTGGCATTAGAATTAATGATGCCATTTAAAGCCTCTTTTGATTTTGTAGTTGTTCCTACAATTTCATAATTATTATTTATTTCTAACAATGATTTAATGCCATCAACCATTATTTGATGGTCGTCAACAATAAATATTTTTGGTTTAGTCATTTTTCAATTAAATAAATTCAATAATAATTTTTTTAGGCAATATACCCAACAGCACGGATATAATTTACCCAAGATGCGGTATTTCCAACACGCAATAGCACATTTAGTTTTGTATCATAAATCAAACTTAAATAAAATGAAAAATAAATTCCTTAAAGCCACCTTAATTGTTTTGGCAACTTTTGCAAGTCTTGTCAACTACGCTCAACAAGTTTCGTACAAAATTTTGGAGGATAATCCTGATAAAAACAATGTGTTTTGCGCTTTTAATCTTTTAGATTTTAATGCGTATTTGGCCAATATGAGCGTTGGTGTGAATTTTTATGGAAATGCTACTATTAATAAAAGAATTAGGCTAGATCTGGATATAAGAAAAGCTTGGTCTGATATGGGAGAAGGTGTATTTGCCCCAAAAGATTTAACTAAAAGTTTTCATATTATGGCGGGCGGTCAGTTTTATCTTACCAATAATTTAAAGAAATCAAATGCGAAGGTGGTTTTATCATCCTCTTCATATACTAGTGGAAATAAAAAATATACAAGTACAACTTACTTAACAGTTCCAGCTCAAAAACGACAAATAATTGCAGTAAGAGGCGGCTTACAATATTTTCACAATAATTGTGAATCAAGTAATGGTTCTGACCCTAGTGAGAAGATTAAAGCTAAACTGAATGGTACTGTTGATTTCCTAAAAGATCCAATTAATTATGAAACAGTGAACTATACTGTAACAACTATTGGTGTATATGCTGGTTTAAGTTATAGAAATATAATTAACTTAGTAATTAAACCAGAAGGTTGGGCACAAAAAGGAAATAATTCACTGAACGATTTTTACGCTGATTTAATGTTTAGTCCTTTCATAAATTATAATGTGAAGCCAAATGGAAAACAAGCTTTTTTAAAAGATGCTGATTTAAATATTAGTGAAAATAGTAAAAATTATTTGGGCTGGCGAGTAGGTTGGCAATCATTTTTAGGAAAAAAGGTATTGTTTACCACCAAAATGGAAATTGGTCAACAACCAGGTAATGGCAACGGTGCTTTTTTTGCTAATATTGGATTGGGAATTGGCCTAGGAACAAATGTGGCTAAATTTACAAAATAGCAAGATAAAAATAAGGGCTTATTATTTATAAAGTTGTCAATAATTGTTAATTTATGAAATATGTTTTTTCTGTTAAATAATTTTTATGCAAGTTTTAGCTGATAGAAATATTTGTTTTGAACAAAACAATATGACTACATTTGCGGTTCGAATAAGTATAAATAAATTTTAATAATTAATAATATGACAATGTTAGTAGGCCGCAAGGCTCCAGTATTTAGTGCAAGTGCCGTAATTAACGGTGGTGATTTTGAAGATAATTTTTCGTTAGAGCAATACATTGGCAAAAAGCATGTATTGTTTTATTTTTATCCATTGGATTTTACTTTTGTATGTCCAACAGAGATTATTGCTTTCCAAGAAAGAATTGCTGATTTTGAAGCAAGAGGTGTACAAGTGGTAGGTTGCAGTATTGATAGCAAATTTTCGCATTGGGCTTGGTTGAATACTCCACAAAATGATGGAGGTATTCAAGGTGTTCAGTATCCATTGGTGGCTGATGTAAACAAAACTATTGCTCATAACTTTGGTGTTTTAGCTGGTCATTATGATTATGATGAAAACAACCAATTAGTTTGGATTGGAAATTTAGGCGAAGATGCAGTAGCGTATCGTGGTTTGTTTTTAATTGATAAAGAAGGTGTTGTACGTCATCAAGTAGTTAATGATATGCCATTAGGAAGAAATATTGACGAGGCTTTACGTATGATTGATGCTTTACAGTTTTTTGAAGAAAAAGGTGAAGTTTGCCCTGCAAATTGGGAAAAAGGTAAAGATGGAATGAATGCAACTGCAGAAGGTGTAGCTAGTTATTTGGCTAATCACTAATATTTGTTGTTTATAAAAAAAGCCCAATTCGATTATTCGGATTGGGCTTTTTTGTTGATTAATAATTTCTGTTATCGAAGTAATCCTTACGTTTAGGTAATTTTAACTCTTGCAACACGCTTGACTTTGGATTGATTTGAAAGTTAAAGAATGAAAAACCTCCAGGCGCAATTGGACTCCAACTGAAAGTAAACTGCCAGCAATGTAAATCGCGTTTTAAGTCAATGAATAAACTAGCTATTTTTTTGTTTACAAAATCGTATCCAGACGAATAACCAAAAGTCCATCCTTTGGTTAATGTAACATTTCCACTAAATCCTAAAGTTTGTACATAAGCTGTTTTGGTTAAATCAATATAACTATTAGCTTGATATTGTATTGCATAATTTAAACTTAACGACCACGGTAACTCATAATTATTATAACCCCATTTATCATTTTCTTTTTTCCTTTCTTCTTTTCGTTTCTTCTTACCCTCGAAAGTGGCTTGCGATAAACTATAGCCAAAATTTAAATTGGCGTTAGTAATTTTACCAAAGTTGCCATTATTTTCAAAATAGTATTGATTAACACGTTGGAGTCGTTCAGTTGTTCCTTGTTTTACAATAACATTTTGGTAAGGATCAAGAGTAGCATATGCATTAACTGCTAATGTTTTAAACAAGGTGGTTCTGCCATTTATGGAAATAGTAGAAAGGTTTAATGAATCTGCAAAAATATTGTAAGCACCACTAAAACTTAAACTTTCCAATAGTTTGATTTTGGTTTCTTTCATGGCGGTATCTTTACCAGTTCTTAGTTTTAACTCTAAATTATTATTTAAGCCAAAGGTAATATTTCCTAATTTACCTTGACCTGGAGCACCTCCATAACTACGTTCAAAAATGGAGTATTTTTGCATTTTACCAGTGCTATCCATTTTAACTTCTTGGTAAAAGCCCCACATTTTCTCACTAAAATCTGGTGTATAACTAAAACCCCAATTAGGATCTACTACATGCCTAATGGCCGCAATTTTACCTTTTTTAAAGGCCAACATTCCATACCATTTGGTACTTAACGATGCTCCTGTACTAAAGGTAAACCAACGTCCAAACTCACTTACCAATCGTGTTTTTACTTCGTTATTGATAAATTCCTTTCTAATGGTTGTTGGTGCCCAAGTTTCGTTATAATTAGCATTTACGCTTAAAACATAAAACTTAAATAGTTTGAATGATGTATTGATAGGTAAATTGTGAGTGACACCATACCTGAAAGTTGTATCAACAAATTTACTCCACGCACCCGATTCACGGCTTCTAAATAATGTAGTATCGGTGGTAGTAAATGAATTATTAAATGAGGTACTATAACTCATGTTTATTTGCTCGTACCAATATTCGGCAGTTGGTTTGTTTTTTGGTTTAAATGGATTAAAAGCTGCAACTGTAAATGCAATATTGGGTAAAGTAGCTGAAATGGTTCTGGTTTGTAAATTTTGATCAATTCGCGCGGTGGTTGATAAATTGTATTTACCATTTTTAAAACCTCTTGAGAATGAAACACTAGAATTTGAAGTAGAATTAAATTGAGTTGCACTTCGTTGTGCATTTTGCGCATAAAAATTACTGCTTACAAAATTTACGCTTGCATTAAAAGTGGTAAATGGCCTTGCTTTAAAATCCATGGCATGGTTCCATCCAATTGAGTAGGTACTTTGTTCGTTATAACTGGCATCATCAGGGTTACCAAATTTATTATTACCAAACATTACGTTTACCAAACCATTGTATCTATATCTGGTTCGGTAATTTGATTTAACATTTAATAACCAACTGAAATTCGTAAAAATATCGCCTGTAAGCGTTAAATCGAGTCTTTCCCCTAAACCAAAATAGTACCCACCTCCACGTAAATTAGGCCCGCGTTGGGCATCTATGCCATACTGTGGTATAATTACACCTGATTGCTGACCTCGTTTGAGTGGGAAAATTCCAAAAGGAAGAAATAAAGGTGTTTGAATGCCTTCAATAACAAAGTTAGCAGGCCCAGTAATTAATTTTTTTCCAGGCACTACTTTTATTTTACTTGAGCCAATATAAAAGTGTGGATGTTCTGCATCACAAGTAGTATAATATGCTCCATCAATGTAAAAATTGTTTTCAGGATCACGCTTAACGTTAGTGCCTTTTACAAAACCTTCACCTTCTTTTGTTTTAAACTCTTTTAAGTAACCTTTTTTGGTAACGTAGTTATAGGTAATTTTTACAGCTTTATAATCGTTGGCACCTTGCTTAAATTCTGGGGTTCCAATTAGCTTTCCTAAGCTATCTAATTTTCCCAAACTGGAAATAGTATTCCTATTTAGGTCTATAGTTATTTGTTCTGAGCTATTGTTAAGGTCTTCATAAAAAACCTTGGCATCCCCATATAAATCAAGCATTCGCACAGAATCTATAAACGCAATTGAGTCTTTGGCCGTGTATTTGATTATACTTTTAATAGCCGAATTATTCCTTGGCAAGTAGCTGAAGGAATCTATTTTTATGCTATCGTTATTTAAATTGCTGTTTTTGTTGTTTGTGTTGCTATTTGATAAAAATAAATCACTTGATAATGTGTCTGTTGTGGTTTTTTTATTTATTTTAATTGCGACACTATCGGGCAAGTTGGTTTTTTTTGTATTAATTTGTTGGGCAACAGAATATTGAACGGTAATAAAAAAGCAAACAATAGCTGCAATAAAAGAAATATTAATTCTTTTAAAAATAGTAAGGCTTTTAAAAAGCAAATGATATGAAAATTGATAATTCATTTTTAAGACATGCAAAACTAATTAATCTTCGCAAATTCGCTAGGATTGAAAATTTCATGCCAATAATTATGTTGTTGATATCTATTTGTGCAACATTGCCTGCATTAAATAAACGTCAAGTTAGAACTATTGTAATTGATGCTGGTCATGGTGGACATGATCCTGGCTGTCAGTATGGTGGTGCAAAAGAAAAGGAAGTGACTTTGAGAATTGCCTTAGAATTAGGCAAAAAAATTAGTGAAGAACTTTCTGATGTAAAAGTTATTTATACCCGCAAAACCGATGATTTTGTGACACTTTGGGACAGAGCGAACATTGCAAATAGAAATCAAGCTGATTTATTTATATCAATTCATTGCAATGCAAATAAAAATACTGCTGTAAGTGGAACTGAAACTTTTGCTATGGGTTTACATAAAGCTGAAAGCAATTTGGATGTTTCGAAACGTGAGAACGATGTAATTTTAATGGAAAAAAACTACGAAGAACGTTACGAAGGTTTCGACCCTAATTCACCTGAAACACATATTATACTTTCATTGCACCAAAATGCTTACTTGGATAAAAGCATTGATTTAGCTTCAAGAATTGAAAAATATTTTGTAAAAAATAAAGTAAACACTAGTAGGGGAGTAAAACAAGCTGGTTTTGTAGTTTTGTGGAAAACAAAAATGCCTAGTATTTTAATTGAGACTGGATTTTTATCAAATAAAAATGACAGAAACTTGCTTACTACTGATGAAGGTGTTGATAAAATTACTGATAATATTACCAATTCGTTAATTGATTTCAAACAATCAATTGAAAATGTGCAAGCTAGAAATACAGCCGAATAATTATAAAAGCATAATTTGCTTATAAAAATTGCATATTAAAAGCTACTTTAATTTACTTAAAAAGAATACTTTTGCCTCGTTAATATTGAAATTATAGCGTGAAAATAACTAAAGAAGCTAAAGTTGGATTGTTTGTTGCAGTTGCAATTACTTTACTGTATTTTGGATACAATTTTTTAAGGGGTAGAAAGTTCTTTTCTACTTACAATACATATTATGTGGTATATAACAATGTAGAAGGTTTGGTTCCTTCAACCGCAGTATATGTTAATGGATTTAAAGTAGGGCAAATTGAAGAAATTTCGATGCCCGATATGTTAAGAACAGATAGTATTTTGGTAAAAATATTTGTTCAAGGTAAAATTCAAATAAAGGCTAATTCTACAGCTTTGGTTACCAAATCAGGATTATTAGATGGAAATGTAATTAGCATAAATTTTGATGATAAGCCAGCTGATATTTTAAAAGATGGCTCTTATATTTTTGGGGCCAGAGAAGAAGATTTGTTTACTTCCATTAATAATATGGTTTCGCCTATAAAAACCAAAAGTGAGCAAGTATTGGTAACTTTAGATAAAGTTTTAAATTCACTGCGTCAAGTATTTAACGAAAAAGGAACTCAAAATTTAACCAATAGCGTGGTTGATTTGAGTGGAGCGCTGCATGCATTGCGTTTAACCTCTGAAAGTTTAAATAAAATAGTGAATGAAAATGGCAATTCAATAAGTAAAACTATGGGCAATGTACAAAGTATTTCGGCCACCATTGCAAAAAATAACAACGAAATAAATAATACCATTAAAAATTTTAGTAAGCTATCTGATACACTTGCCAATTCGAATATAATTAATAACCTAGCAATAGTTACCAAAGACCTAAGCGCCATTACAAACAAACTTAATAAGGGTGATGGTACTTTGGGCAAAATGGTAAATGATAAAGAACTTTACGAAAACTTAACCAAAACTACAAAAGAATTGAATGCATTATTGAAAGATATGCAAAAGTATCCTGGTAGATATGTAAATGTTTCGGTATTTGGTGGGCCAGCAAAAAAAGCGGAAGCTAAACGGGAAAAGGACATTAAATCAGGTACTTATAAACCAGAATAATTTTTAAAGTTATGAATAAATTTTTTAGAGGATTTCTTGTTGGAGCGGTAATTACTGCCATTGCAGCATTATTAGCTCAAAAAGTAGATTGGCAAAAAGTAAAAAGAGATTTGTTTGGCAATTAGTTTTAGCCACAGATTACGCAGAAAACTAATTTATGCAAAATAAGTATAAATTGCGTTTAACAATTAAATGCAATTTTTTATGAAGTACTTATTTCTTTTATTATTTCTTTTATTTCAAATTACTGGTTTTGCTCAACCCAAAAACCAACCTTTAGCTGTTATAGCCGCCACTAAAAATAATATTGTTTATAGAGGTGTTATAAATCCTTTGTCAATTGCGGTTCCCGGTTATTACGATAAAGATATAGTTGTAAAAACCAATGTTGGTAAAATTGAACATATTGCAAACTCCTCAGAGTATGAATTAAACACCGGTTTATGTTCTGAAATATCTGTAACAATATCGGTTTATATAAAGAAGCCAAATAAAAAGCTGCAACCTGTAGGTGTGACACAATTTAGAATTAAAGATTGGCCAAAACCAATTTTTCAGCTAGGTTCAATAGATAATGATGGGGCCGTATCTTATGAAAGATTAAGTCATTCCAATGCTATTTTTGTTTTTCATTCATGTTTTACAGTTTGTGGTTTGCGATATACTGTCAAAGAATTTCACATAAAACACAAACATAAAGACGGGACAATTAGCATTTTCAAAGCCACAAACTTTTTACTTACTGAGGAAATTAAAGAGTCGTTTAAGAAGGCTGAAGATGGTGATGTTATTATGGTTTATGATGTAATAGTTGAAGGACCAAATGGCACTGAAAAAATAGATGATGAGTTGATATTGGATATAAAAAAGATTTAACTGGATTTCTTCATTTTACTCAAAGCTTTCAAAATTTTTCCACCACGGTTTTTGTAACCGGGCAATGCGCCCTCCATGTGCATTTCAATACAGTCGTATAACTCGTGGGCTAAATCGGGTTCTTGTAATGTTAAGTTATAAAGCACAGTCATGGCAAAAACCCTAATGGCAACTGCTTCTTTTGGGTTGTTTAATAATTGAAAACAATATTCTAAAGTTATTCCTTGCAGCTTTTTAGGAATGGTGGTAAACTGTAACATGCGCACCACATTGCGTTTAATAGCATCATGAACAGGTTGGTTTAATAATTCAATTACAGTTTTTAAATACGGTTGAATTAATTGGTCTATATTTTTATCGGCAATACTAGGAATAACCCAAGCAGCACGATTAGCCATTTCAATATCTTTACCAGTTATTATTTCAATTAATTCAGCAAAACGTTCCTTGCTATTGCCAATATAATCAGCTACTTCAATACAAGTTTTTTTGCTGCGTTCTTTTTGAAGGATGGAGAGGAGGTTCATTTATTTAATTAATGAATTGCAATTTATTTGTTATTTTATAAATTAAATAGGTCTTCATAAGAAATATGAAAATTTAGTATATTTGATGCAAGTAATTAGGGTTGGTTTTGCTAAATAATCCACTTTTATATAGAATTTAAAAACAACAAAAAGAAGTAAAATTATTTATGACTGAAGAAGTAATAAAACTTGATAACGATCCTAAACGAGCGACTTTTAAAACTCAATACCCTTTAATTTCTTCAAAAAAAGTGCTTGAAAGCTCAAATGATTTTAAAGAATTAACAGAAAAATCTCATTATTTTTTGGAGAGTTTAACTATTGAGTTTAACTATTTCATTGCAAACAATAAAATTTGCACTTTCTCAAAATGTCAATTTTTTATAGAAAAAGGTAATCCTAATCTTATCAAACAAATTACTTTTAAAAGTTGTAATTTTGATTATTGTTTTTTAGGATCTGTTAACTATATAAATGTAAGATTTGAAAATTGCAGTTTCAAAAATTGTGATTTTTCGAATAGTAGATTTGAATATTGTGTCTTTGATCAATGTACCTTCGAAAAATGTTCAGCAAGTCATCCTGAATTTATTAGCACTGAAATAAGTCCAGGTTTTGTAACTAGTTTAGTTTTACTTAGCGAAAACTATGAGAAAGGAAAATTAACTAACGATATTAAAGATAGTTTTTACTCAATGAAATTCAATGTGGCAAAAAAAGTATACAATTCAAATAATTCGATTGATAGTCATACATTAGCCGATTTGTCACTTTTTGAATTAAAAAAAGCAGAGCATACTTATTTAAAACGGTTGACACTAAAAGAATTTGTAAATAAAAGGTATTTGAAAGGTTTTAGAATGGGGTTGTATCTTCCATCTAAATGGTTTAATTTAAAACTCACAAAGGGTGGGACTTCTTTGTCAAGATTATTGTGGTGTATTTGTGCAATTATAATATTAGCAAATTTTTATTTTTGTAATTCAAGTATTATTGATAAAAGTTACATTTTTACATCATCACCAAACTTTATCATTAAATATTTCGAGTGGTTACCAAGGACTGCTTCAATTTTTTTGGCATATGGGTATACAGCATATACTTCGAATGATTTTATTGAATATTTTTTGTTAAACTTATTTGTTGTAATAGGCCTATTTATGTATGCCTTATTAATTTCAGTGTTGATGAGAAAAATCTATAAGTAAATGCAGAAAATTCCAGTTAAAAATATTCCTAAATATGCTAAACACAACAATTTGGCTTTGATTCTATTTGGTAGTTACAGTAGAGGTGATTATGATTTAACATCTGACATTGATGTTTTAGAGGTAACTCAAAGAGTTGAAAAACCGTATTCTAATGGTGAAATTAATTTTTCAACATATAGCCTTGAGCAATTAAGGAAAATGGCTAGCGAAGGAAATTTGTTCATACTACACTTAATTCTTGAAGGAAAGTTAATATCCGGAGATACTAATTTATTAAAAATTATAGAAAGAAGTTTTATCAAGAGGAAAAGTTATGAAAGTTTCAGAACGGAAATTGTTTTAACTGCTAGATTATTGGATGTAACTGAAGAACAATTTAGTATTAATAGTAAGGGTTATTATGGGTTGTTGTGTTACCTATTCAGAAGTTATTTATACTCCATGATGTATGATGAAGGTAGTCTAAAGTTTTCGATAAAAGAGATTAGCAAAAAATATAATGATAGTAATATTTCTGAAGTTTTTTCTAAAAAACATCAAAAAACTATAACCTTTTCTGAATTCATATTTTGCAAATCGGTATTTCAAAAATATGCTAAAAGTAAACTTAATAATAATTTTATCGACTCTATTGACTTACTCAAAGCTGTTAAAGAAAAGTCTAAATTTGGATTTTCGGTTGCTTTACATTTTCTAGTAGACTTAGCAAATGAACTATATTCACACTAAGAATTAAAATGAAAACATTTTATATATCATCGTCAGAAACTACAATTTTGATGTTGTGAATACCCCCAAATCCTCTAAAGTTAAACTATTTATAATATTTAATTATCCTCTCTATTATCTCTGTATTGTTATTTGAGTTGTCTTTGTTAATAAACATTCTTATCCAATTACCCTTATCATCAAATTCATACTTACTGGTCCTTTTATCATGTAAACTACCATCAGAATTATAGCAATAATATTCTATTTCATTTCCATAATCATCATACTTGTAAGTACGATGAGATAACAAAATTCCTTTAGCATTATAATTGTTACCTTCTATTTGATTTGTATTCTCATCATACTTGTAAGTATTTTTAGAATTTAAACTACCATCAACATTGTAGAAGTTAACTTCTATTTCATTACCTAACTCATCATACTTGGAAATATTTTTTCCAACTAAAATTCTATCAGAATTATAAACGCTTTCTTCTATTTCATTTCCATTCTCATCATACTTGAATTTACAATGAGAAAGTAACATTCCAAGATCAAGATAACTATTTTCTTCTAATATGACTCCTTGCTCATTATACTTGGTGATATTTTTAACAATCAAATTTCCCTTCTCAATTTTTCCAAAATTATCAATAAGATAATATTGTGTTTGTTCAACATTCTCAATTTTGCCTTTTAGGTTTCTTCTTGCTAATGAATTTTTTTTAGTTTTTTCAACTTGATTAATGCATCCAATTAAATTCAAAAGTAACATTATAAGAATTATTTTTTTCATAGTATTTTTTCGTAAAAATATAAAATTTTTTGTAACCAAAATTTAAAGTTTTTTAAAGCTTCCAAAGAGCAAACCTGAAATGCTAGTGCATGACTTTGAAGTGTTCAAAGCTACTTTCACTATAAGATTGCTTCGTTCCTCGCAATGACGCCTAATTTCAAAATCCAACATTCATGCTTCGACAAGCTCAGCAACCGTTTATTTAATCATCTGTTTCAGTTCACTCAATTTCATCAAGGCTTCAATAGGAGTGAGGGTGTTGATGTCTAAACTTTCCAAACTTTTTTTCATGTTTTCTAACTCAGGATTTTCAACTTGAAACATGCTTAACTGAATGGTGGGCGATTTTACTTTAATGCTTGAGTTTTTACCAATTCCTTCCGTTCTGTCTTGCTCTAATTGTTTTAAAATTTCGGCAGCACGGCCAGTAACTGTAATTGGAATTCCAGCCATTTTAGCCACATGAATACCAAAACTATGTTCGCTTCCACCAAGTGCAAGTTTGCGCAGAAACAACACTTTTTTATCGGTTTCTTTAACCGCAATATGGTAGTTTTTAATGCCATTTTCGGGTTGTTCAAGCTCGTTTAACTCGTGGTAATGTGTGGCAAAAAGTGTTTTTGGTTTGTAAGGATGTTTGTTTAAATATTCTGCAATTGCCCAAGCAATGGAAACACCATCGTAAGTGGCAGTTCCACGCCCAATTTCATCTAACAGTATCAAACTGTTTTTAGAAATATTGTTCAAAATACTTGCAGTTTCGGTCATTTCAACCATAAACGTACTTTCGCCTGCACTTAAATTATCGCTTGCACCCACACGCGTAAATATTTTATCTACCAAACCAATATTGGCTTGGCTTGCCGCCACAAAACAACCCATTTGAGCCATTAAAACACATAAAGCAGTTTGTCGTAAAACGGCAGATTTACCGCTCATGTTTGGCCCTGTTAAAATAATCATCTGTTGCTTTTCATTATCGAGCAAAATATCGTTGGCAATGTATGCTTCGCCAATTGGCAATTGTTTTTCAATAACCGGATGACGCAAATCGACCAAGTTTAACTCATGCGATTCATTTAAAATGGGTTTGCAGTAATTATTGTTTTCGGCTAATTCGGCAAAAGCAAAAAGGCAATCAATTTTAGCCAATACAATGGCATCTTGCTGAATAGGTAAAACGTAATCTTGCAAGGCTGAAATCAAATCGTTATAAAGTCTTTCTTCAATCACACCAATCTTATCTTCCGCACCTAAAATCTTTTCCTCGTAATGCTTTAATTCTTCGGTTATGTAACGCTCTGCATTGGTTAAAGTTTGTTTTCTAATCCATTCAGGCGGCACTTTATCTTTGTGAACATTGGTTACTTCTATGTAATAACCAAACACGTTATTGAACGAAATTTTTAAACTGGTAATTCCTGTTGCTTGCTGCTCGCGCAATTGCATTTGCAACAAATAATCTTTTCCGCCAAAAGCAATGGCCCTAAGTTCATCTAATTCAGCATTTACACCAGCATTTATTACATTGCCTTTATTAGCAGCAATAGGTGCTTCGGGGTGTAATTCTTTATCTATTTTATCAATAGCCCATTGGCAATGATTTATTTGATCGGCAAGCTTTTGAAGTAGGTTATTGTTTTGCTGAGTAAATAACTTTTTTAAAGGTTCTAATTGCTTCAACGAACGGTTTAATTGCTGCAATTCTCTTGGGCTAATGCGCCTCATGGCCAATTTAGAAACCATGCGTTCCAAATCGCCAATTTGTTTTAAAATATCAATTACTTGAACCCTAAAACTTTTTTGTTGTTTGGCAAAATCTACAATATTTAGTCGTTCGTTTATTTGTGCTAAATCTTTTAAAGGCAAAACCATCCAGCGTTTAAGCAAACGTGCGCCCATGGGCGTAATGGTTTTATCCAAAACATTAATTAAGGCAACACCATTATCATTACTGCTTTGGATGAGTTCAAGATTTCTGATTGTAAATCTATCTAACCAAACATATTTGTCTTCATCAATCCTGCTGATGCTTTGAAAATGACCAATTTGTTCGTGGTGGGTTTCCGACAAATAATGCAAACAAACGCCCGCAGCGGTAATTGCCATTGGCATTTCTTGAATACCAAAACCTTTTAAGTTTTGGGTATTAAAGTGATTGAGTAATTTTTCGTAACTATATTGGTATTGAAAAACCCATTCATCCAATTGATAGCTGTATAGTTTTTCGCCAAATTTTTGTTTGAAAAAATTAAACTGTTTTTTAGAAACCAATACTTCCGAAGGTTTAAATCCTTGCACCAATTTATCAATGTATTCAAGAGAGCCTTGCGAAGCCATAAACTCCCCAGTTGATAAATCTAAAAAGGCAATTCCTGCTTCTTTATCATTGTCTAAATGAATAGCGCAAAGGTAATTAT
>JAAFJM010000015.1 GCA_013298895.1 Bacteroidota bacterium
ACTCAAAGCATAACTTGCAGTGCGGCAAACACGACTGGTAATATTTGGAACACAATAATGAATTACATCGTGTTTAATAAAAGTTGGATTTTTTAAAGTGGTCGTTTCACTGGTTTCAAAAATACCTCCTTGATCTATACTTATATCAATAATAACGGACATTGGTTTCATTTGACTAACCATTTCTTCTGTAACTATTACTGGACTTCTTCCATCTTCACTGCGCATACATCCAATTACAACATCAGCAGTTTGTAATGCCTTGCAAATTATTTTTGGATGCAATAAACTGGTAAATATTCCACTTCTTAAATTATCTTGGATTCTGCGTAATTTTGACAATGAATAATCAAACACTTTAACAGTTGCACCTTTGCCTATTGCCGATTTGGCGGCATACTCCCCTACTGTTCCAGCTCCTATAATTACAATTTCGGTTGGTGGTATACCAGTAGTTCCTCCAAGCATTTCGCCTTTTCCACCATAAGTTGAACTTAATAATTCATCGGCTATACTTATGGAAGTAATGCCTGCTATTTCACTTAAACTTCTTATAACTGGAAATAAACCATCGCTATCTTTCAAGTTTTCGTAAGCTAATGCAGTTAACTTTTTTTGCATCAATTGCTTCATAAATGTTTCACTTTTACTAGCATGCTGCAATGCTGATATTAACAAGTGTTGTGAAGTAAGTAAATTTATTTCCTCATCGGTTGGTGGTTCAACTTTTAAAATAATATTAGCTTTAAAAACTTCCTCTTTACTAAAACAAATCTTAGCACCAACTTCACTAAAATCATTATCAGTAAAATGAGCATTTTTACCCGCACCAGTTTCAATCCAAACTTCATTGCCATTATTTACTAAAAGCTGGATAGATGAAGGCGTCAATGGAATTCTACCCTCTTGCAAAGTAGTTTCTTTGGGCACACCAATATATAAAACATGGTTAGGATTATGCTTTTCAAGCAATGCTTCTTTAGGCTGTAATGATGCTTGTTTGGCAAGTTCTGAAAATCCGAAATGTTGATCCATAATGAGTTTTGGGCAATAGTTCAAAAATAACCCAATTATGGTAATTTACAATTAATTTTATTGAATTTACTTTTCCGAAATACTGTTTATTAACTTCAAATTTAAATAAAATTTTATTTCATTTTTTCAAATAAATTCACAAATTATTTAAAAGCTTTAAAATAATACATTTTTCAAAAAAAATTAAATAGTTGGTTTTTATCCATTTTATAAAAACAATTACTATAATTACAAAAAAATAAAATTAGCTAAATGAAAATACTTGACATTAAAACCATGCGCGGACCAAACTATTGGAGTGTTCGCAGACATAAACTGATTCAAATGCGTCTAGATTTAGAAGATTTAGAACAAAAACCAACTAATAAAATTGATGGTTTTAGTGAGCGTTTAGAAAAAATGTTTCCTACTATGTTTAGTCATAGATGTTCAGTTGGGCAACCAGGAGGTTTTTTTAGCAGGGTAAAAGATGGGACATGGATGGGTCATGTAATTGAACATATAGCATTAGAAATTCAAACATTAGCTGGAATGGAAACTGGTTTTGGCCGCACCCGTTCTACTGGCAAAGAAGGAATTTACAATGTAGTATTTAGCTATATGGAAGAAAAAGCTGGTGTATTTGCTGCACGCGCAGCAGTTAGAATATCCGAAGCTTTGATACTTGGAAACGAATACGACTTAGCAGCCGATATTCAAGAATTACGCGAAATACGCGAGGATGAACGCCTTGGACCAAGCACTGGTTGTATAGTGGATGAAGCAGTGGCAAGAGGTATTCCATACATTAGGTTAAACCGCAACTCGTTGGTGCAATTAGGTTATGGTGTTAACCAAAGACGTATAAGAGCAACCATAGCCAGTACCACAGGTAGCATAGCTGTAGATATAGCTTGCGATAAAGAAGAAACTAAAAACTTATTAGGTGCAGCCGAAATTCCAGTTCCAAAAGGACGCATTGTTTATGGCGAAGAAGGTTTACAAACAGCTATCGAAAGTATAAAATATCCCATAGTTACTAAACCTATAGATGGAAATCATGGTAAAGGCGCTACCACCAATATTAATAATTGGGAAGATGCAGTAAAAGGTTTGGAAGCCGCTAAAAAATATTCTCGAGGTGTTATTGTAGAAAAATTCATTACTGGTTTAGACCACCGTGTATTGGTTATTAACTATAAATTTGTGGCTGCTGCTATCCGTAAGCCAGCTGCTGTAACAGGCGATGGCAAACATACCATTGAAGAGTTAATTGATATAACCAACCAAGATCCACGCAGAGGATATGGTCATGAAAAAACTTTAACCAGTATCAAAATTGACCAATTTACTTTAGACATTTTAGAAAAACACAATTATACATTAGATACCATTTTACCTGCTGGTGAAGAACTTTGGTTAAAGCCAACTGCTAATCTTTCAACTGGAGGAACAGCTACTGATGTAACCGATTTGGTTCATCCTGATAATATTTTTATGTGTGAGCGCATTGCCCGAATTATAGGTTTAGATATTTGTGGAATAGATATCATGGCAAATACACTTTCAGAACCTGTAGCCGAATCAGGTGGAGGTGTTATTGAAGTAAATGCTGCACCAGGTTTCCGTATGCATATTGATCCAGCAGAAGGATTGCCACGCAATATAGCAGAACCTGTTATTGATATGTTATATCCTCCAGGAACTTCGGCACGTATTCCAATTATAGCCGTATCAGGAACTAATGGAAAAACTACTACTACTCGCTTAATGGCACACATGGTAAAAACCATGGGACACAAAGTAGGTTATACCACTACCGATGGTGTTTATATCCAAAACCAATTGATGATGCGTGGCGACTGCACAGGACCAGTAAGTGCTGAGTTTGTGTTAAAAGATCCTACGGTTGATTTTGCAGTTTTAGAATGTGCTCGCGGTGGAATTTTACGTTCAGGTTTGGGTTTCCATAATTGTGATATAGCTATTGTTACCAATGTGGCCGAAGACCATTTAGGTTTGGGCGATATTGACACCATTGAGCAATTGGCAAGGGTAAAAGCTGTAGTACCTGAAAGTGTATTGCCGGGTGGTTATGCCATATTAAATGCTGATAATAAATACACCGCTGCCATGACCAAAGATTTGCGTTGTAAACATGCATTTTTTAGTATGGACGAAAATAATCCAATCATAAAAGCGCATACCTCAGCAGGTGGATTAGCCGCTATTTACGAAAACGATTTTATAACTATTTGCAAAGGAACTTGGAAAATTAGGGTTGAAAAGGCAGTAAATGTGCCTTTAACTTTTGGTGGAAAAGCTACCTATAATATTGCCAATATTTTGCCTGTAGTTTTAGCTGGATTTATACGCAATTACAAAATAGAAGATATGCGTTTGGCATTGGCTACCTTTATTCCTGGCCCAGCACAAACACCTGGACGAATGAATATTTTCCGTTTTAAAAACTTTGAGGTAATGGTTGACTACGCGCACAACACTGCAGGATTTGAAGCCATAGCAGAAATGTTAAGCAAAGTAGATGCCACTGAAAAAGTAGGTGTAATAGCTGGTGTGGGCGATAGACGCGATGAAGACACCATTAACTTAGGAAAAGTAGCCGCTAAAATGTTTGATGAAATTATTATTAGGCAAGATAAAAACTTACGCGGCCGCACCGAAGAAGAAATTATTGATTTAATGACTACAGGTATAAGCCAAATAGATGCCAATAAAAAAGTTACTACTATTAAAAAGGAAAAAGAAGCCATAGAATATGCCATAAAACATGCTAAAAAAGGCAGTTTTATAACCATTTGTAGCGATGTAGTGCCTGATGCATTAGACCAAATCATGAAACTGAAAGAAGAAGAAGATTTAGGCCATATAGAATTAGGCGTTTAAAAAACAAATCACAAAAGAGGCATTGGTAACAATGCCTTTTTTGTTTAAATAAAATGGTATAAAAATGAATTTAGAAAAAAGGTTATTTATTCTGATTATTTTGGTAATGGCCAGTATTTGCAGCCATGCACAGATAATAAATCCGAATAAAAAAACTGTAAAAAAATATTTTGAATTAGTCCAAAATGGATTGCCTAAAAAGAATACTAAAATAAAACTATTAAAAGAAATATTTGAAATAACTTGTAATAATGATGACAGTTCATTTTTTAAAAATGATACTACGAAATTTTACACCTCAAATGAACTATTTTGGGAAGAAAATACAAATTGTGAGCTGTATTTAAACATAATTTTTTATAAAAAGCGTATTGTTTTGTTTTCAGGAAATATGCCTATAAAAGAGCCATTAATGAGTTGGAAAGAAGGACTATTAATAAAATACTATTCTAGATTTTTTAATATCAAAACAGTTAGTCCTAAATATTCACTTTCAACATATAAAGGAAAAACCATTTTGACTATTAAACGCTATCAAAAAACAGATGAAAATTTTTATTTTTATAAAATTGAAGAAGTGAAAAATAATAATATAAAAGGCCCCAATTTCATTTTTACTTTAATTAAAGTTCGTAATTAAAATTTTTCTTTACAACACTTATAAGTTTTTATATCGGTTGATGTCTTCACCAATCGAAAAGTGGATTGGTGAGGACACCCTTTAGACTTGCAGTGAGAATAAAATATGTTATATTTATAAAAAACAATATTCTCACAACAGAGAGCAGAAGAGGTAATTAAGAGGACACCCAGGTTTTTATGCCTATCGGTTGAATTAACCCTCTACTGCCCTTTGCTGAATATAACTAGATAGAATTTAAGGCTTAATGCCTATTATTAAGGGTACAGTTTTATTCAGTTTTTCTGTTGGGAGCATATTTCTCTAACAGCAAATATATGAAAAAAACATTTCAAAACTTTTTAGGCATCGATGTATCAAAACTCACATTCGATGTAGCACTTATTGTTTCAGTTAATTCAATGAACAATATAGTATCTTCAAGCTTTTCTAATAATAAAAAAGGTGTTAGCCAGCTTCTTAAATTTTTAAAGAAGCAAGGTGTTAAAAACCTAAATGATGAGCTATTAATTTGTATGGAACATACAGGCATGTATAGTCGAATACTAGTAAATAACCTAAATAAATTCACCACTAATATTTGGGTTGAAAATGCTTATTCTAATAAACATAGCACGGGAATAAAAAGAGGAAAAACAGATGCAGCTGATTCAATAGATATTGCAAAGTATGCTTGTAGGTTCATGGATAATGCCAAGCCATATGATGAGAAAACAAATACTGTTCAAACTTTACAAGATGTGTTAAGCAATAGAACCCGCTTAATGAATGCTTTAACCAACCTACAAAAACCTATAAAAGAAATGGAATCAATAGGATTAAATGAGGCTGCAAATTTATTGGCAAAGCATTGCAAAGCCGTAATTGATGGACTTACAAAAAGTTTAAAACTAATAGAAAAAGAAATTGCCGAAATAGTTAAAAAAGATGAAGAGGCGAAACAAAAAATCCATTTACTTCAAACAGTTCCTGGTGTAGGTTTATTAACTGCATTGAGTTTCTATTGCACTACCAATGGATTTACAAAGTTTATTAATAAAAAACAATTAGCCTGTTATTGTGGTATAGCCCCATTCCCATATCAATCTGGAATAAGTATTAGGAGGCGAAACCAAGTCCATTTTATGGGAAATAAAACATTAAAAAGTACATTATTTCTTTGTTCAATGAGGGTAATCCAGTTAAAAGGAGAAATGCAAGAATATTATAAAAGAAAAGTAGAAGAAGGTAAATCTAAAATGAGTGTTCTGAATGCAATTTCAAATAAAATTGTAGCCAGAATGTGTGCTGTTATTCAAAATAACGAACCTTACAAAAATTATTTGCTTTTGTCATAGAATTCAACCACGAATACAACACATAATAAGGAAACTAGCAGTTTGGTATGGTATTATAAAAACTTATAATAGGGCAATCAGCCGTTGGGTATACTATTATAAACCTGCATATACACCTCTTTGGTTTAAACCCTGCTATTCCCTTAAAAATTTACTACTGTTTTTAAAACAAATGAATATAATTGTGGTAGGAAAAAATACGAAACAAAAACTTCGAATATTCCACCAAAATTGGAGAGACCCCGCTGGTTCGGATTTACAATCCGAATCATTTACTATAAGGATTCGTAATCCGATTTTTACCATGCTAACCATTAAACAAATATATTAATTGTCTTTCTATTTTTTGCATTACAAATGCTAATAATAAGTAGTGCGGTTTGCAAAACCGCACCGGCTGGAATGCAGGATTATTACAAACGAAAGGTAGAAGAAGGTAAATCTAAAATGAGTGTTCTAAATGCAATAGCAAATAAAATTGTAGCTAGAATGTGCGCTGTTATTGAAAATAATAAACCATATGAAAATTATTTGCTTTTGTCATAGAATTCAACAAGGGCAAATATCATTATTATAACAAAAAAAACGCCTACCCAAATGGGTAGACGAATTTTTGAACTTAAAACATGAAAAACTATTATTTTGAATATATATTATTTGTGTTACGATATCCACTTTGGTTTGCATACCAATCGGCATATGTTGCGCCATTTGATTGTACCCAAGATGCAAATTTGGTGAAGGCTGTATTGATGTCAGCTCTTTCAACTGGATAGTCAAATTTAGCTGGAATATTAATTGCCCAAGGTAATCCGTTTGGTTTAGTAACATAATATCTACCAGCCGAAACACTTGAATTATCGCTGCTTGTTCCAAACAATGCAGTATTAGCTAAAGTTGTTGGTGTTTTTCCAGGTAAGTGAATTTCGTATCCACGACCAAAACCAGCTGTATTATTCCAAATAAATGGATTATAAATTCCTAAACCAAAAGTACTTAAAGTTGGGCCACTTGTTACGTTAAAGCTAACTGTATAATTAACTGAATCAGAAGTTGCTTCGCCAATTTTTGTATTCCAGTTTTGTACTGCAGCACGAGTATTGTTAAATAATGTAACCACTGCTTTGGTTTGACCGGCTTCTAATGTTCCACCTGTTACACTTGTAGCATTAGCACGGTTAATTGGAAACTCTACACCAAATCCATTTTGGAAAACACCACCTGTAGCCAATAACGCGTAATTTGCATTTACTTGAACAACTACATTTGAAGCATTGGTAACAATATTGTATCTGTAGGAAATTACTACATCATTCATATCGTAATCGCCTTTACTTGGCCATTGGTCTTCAAAAGCTACAGTAGCTCTACCAGTTGCCGAAGGATAATAATTGTTGAACGCTTTGGTAGCATCGTTAGGGTATGCATCGTTATTATCAGGTACGCCATCATTATCAGTATCAGGATTTACAGGCACTGGAGCTGTTCCATTTCCTTCAGGATTACAAGTAGTAACTGGTAAGTATAAACCACAGCTTTGTGTTGCTCCGCTACCAATTGTTCCATTATTGGTTTCAATACCATTTGCATCGCAATATTGAATGAAGTTAATTACACTTCCACCGCCATTAATTCTGGTGTCTCCAGTAACTTTAAACAATGAAGTGCTTACATAACCTTTAATTGTTCCATTAATTTGAACATCTTTGGTTTTTAACATAGCGCCATTGTACATTCCTAATTCAGAACCACCATTAACAGTAGTTTCTTCACCAACTTTTATGTAACTATAGTTTCTGGTATTACCGTTGTTTTGGTATTTCTTTTTAACCCATAAATAGCATTGGTTAATTAACAAACCTGTTCCATTTACTTGACAGTCTTTATTTACAACAATTGATGAATTATTAGTTAGAGTAGTGTTACCATTTACATTTAAAGTTTCTCCAACTGTAATGGTTCCGTTATTGGTAGTAGTAGATTGATTATTTAAATTAAAATCGCCAGTGGTGATTAGAGTTCCATTATTAGTAACTGTTCCACCTGGAGAAAATGAATTACTAACAGTTACTGTTCCCCAATTTTGGAAAGACGAGCTAGAACCATTTAAATTCAAATTATTAAATGTAGCAGAACCTGTAGAAGTTACAATTAACGCACAACTATTATTAACTGATGCGTTTTGAACATTTACGTTGGTTCCACAAATTCTGATTGTTCCACCGTTGCCGTTAAATCCAACTGTAATGTTACTACCAGTAATACAAACCACATCACCATTGTTAACGTTTAAGTTACTAGTGCTTGTAGTAATAGTTTGTGTGCAACCACTTGAACAATTTGGGCTACCAGTTTTACCTAATCCAGTTTTGCCAACTTGCGTTGTGTAACCTAAGGCAACTGTTACATTTTTCGAATCTAAATCAATGTATTTGTTAATTTCTGAACCATCAGGCGATACTTTTGAAACAAACACACGTTTAATGGTATTTGATAAATTAATTTGTGATACAAATCCTGCATTTAAAGTAGCTGCCCCGCGAGCAATTAACTGTCCACCAGCTAAAGGATTTTCATCGTAAACAGATACAATATGTACGGCCTCTTGAAAACGAGTATCAGTAATATTGATTGTTAAATTTACATCTCTTGAGTTTTCCCAAGTAAAATTAGCAGGAACAACTAGGTCGTTCATATTGCTAACGTTATTGTTTAAGTCAGGAGTATTTTCTTTAACAACATCTTTTGTACACGAACCTAAAAATAATAGGGTTAATGCTGTAATTGATAAAATTGTTTTTTTCATGATTTTTAGTTTTTCTTTTTAATTGTGTTCAATAATTGGGCTTAAATTGCAAAGTAATGATTTATAGGACTTTGGTTTTTAACATACTTCTGAACATGTATCAATATGGGACATTTTTTCTCAAAATAGTACCTTAACATTTTGTTTAGGTCTGAAAAAGATTCAGTTAGAATAGGTGAAACAATCATTCAATAATTGAAAAATAGTTCAATTTCTTTATTTATTTCTGAAATTTCGAATTGAGTTTTTTTATAAACATAAGAAAAATCGGAGCAAAAAAGGTTGAACAACTCATATTTATTAATAATTTGCGGCCTCATTTATTTTACATGGCATCAGGCATTTTTGCAATTTTAGACGATATAGCAACTTTAATGGACGATGTGGCTTTAACAGCTAAAGTAGCCACCAAAAAAACAGCGGGTATTCTTGGAGATGACTTGGCTGTAAACGCTGAAAAATCGACAGGTTTTGTTTCATCGCGAGAGATTCCAGTACTTTGGGCAATTACCAGAGGTTCATTTATTAATAAATTAATTATAGTACCAATAGCCTTGGTTTTAAATTTGTTTTTACCAGAAGCTATTAAAGTAATACTTCTTTTAGGTGGATTTTATCTGGCATTTGAAGGAGTTGAAAAAATGATTGAATATTTTTTTCATAAAAACCAAGTATCTGAAAATACGGCTACAGAGCCTGTAAACGATGAGTTAGATTTAGAGAAAGTAAAAATAAAATCAGCCATTACCACCGATTTTATACTTTCGGTAGAAATTGTAATTATAGCATTAAGTACAGTTTTAGACCAAAATATTACCATTCAAATATTAACTGTTTCAGTTGTTTCTATAATAGCTACAATTGGAGTTTATGGACTTGTTGGTTTGATTGTAAGAATGGATGATGTGGGATATAGTTTAATAAAAAAGTCAAATCAAAAAGGAATATTAAATTCTGTAGGTACTATTTTAGTTAAAACATTACCTCTTGTTATCAAATTTTTTGCAGTAGTTGGGACTATTGCTTTAATTTTGGTTTCAGGTGGAATTTTTGCGCATAATATTGATTATTTGCATCATGTTTTACCTCAATGGTCTGGTTTGCTTAAAGAATTATGTTATGGCATTGTTGGTGGATTTATTGCATTATTATTGGTTCACATTGCCAAATTAGTTATTCGTTTAATTAAATAGTTGGCCAATACGAAGAAAAAAACTATTTCAATTTTACAACTTTATTATCTTGAACTGTTATCCATAAAATTACGTACAGATGATAGCAGTTTAACCTTGAGTTTTATGAAATTTTTATACCCAATTTTTTATATTGAAAAACTAAGGTTTTATAAAAATTTTATCGTTATTTCTATAACCACTTTTGTTTAAATACCAATCGTTGCTTTGCACTCCACACGATTGTACCCAATCGTTAAACTTCAAATAAGCCTCGTTTATTTTACTTTTTTCTTTTGGATAATTAAATGGAACAGGAATATTTAGAGCCCAAGGCATTTCGTTGGTTTTTGATACATAATACCTACCAAAGGTTAAGCTTGAATTATCTAAATGGGTTCCAAATAAATTTACATTGGCTAAATTAGTTGGTAAATTATTGGGCAAATGTACCTCATAACCTCTACCAAAACCATTGGTATTATTCCAAATAAATGGATTATAAGCACTCAAACCAAAATCGGCTAACAGAGGACCATTTATTACATTAAAACTCACATGGTAATTAATAGAATCAGAAATACCTTGAGTAGAGACTGTATTGTAAGTTTCCATTTCGTTACGCATATTGTTAAATAAAATAATAACTGCTTTGTTTTGACCACTTTCTAGCCCTGCTCCCGAAAGTTCGTTAACTTGACTTCTGCTTATTGGAAACTCAACACCAAAACCGTTTTTAAACGAACCTCCGGTTGCCAATAATGTATAATTTGCTAAAACTTGTACTACTTTGTTGTTAGCATTGGTTACAATATTGTATTTATAACTTACAACCACATCGTTCATGTCATAATCGCCTAGTGTTGGCCATAAATCTTCAAAAGCCAAAGTAGCTTTGCTATTTTCAAAAGGATAGTAGTTATTATATGCTTTGGTTGAATCGTGTGGATATTGATCAACAGAGTCAGGCACCAAATCATTATCAGAATCTATTTGAGGAGGAATGATGTTTTCAGTTTTACCTAAACTAGCATTGGCATTGTTAAATTTAACCGTTATCATGGTTTTGTTTAAAGCCACTTCTTGGTTATAAATTCCTACTCCAGGAACTATTTCTTGTATAAAAACTTTATCGTAAATATTGGCTAACGAAAACTGTGTTTCAAAATTATTAGTAGCCGAAGCAGTTCCGCTTGTAATCAGCTTTCCGCCCAATTTAGGATTTTGGGTGTATACAGCAATAACATGCTTTTCTGTATTAGTTTTAAATGCAGTAATGCCCACATTTAACTTTACAGTTTTTGAATTCTCCCAACCAAAATTAATAGGTGGAACGCCAAAACCTCCATTACTAGTGGTTCCATCTTTAGGCATCAGTTTTGGCTCCTTTAAACATGATATGGCAAAACCAATTACAATAACAGATAAAATTGTCTTTAATAGTTTCATAGTTACAAAACTCAAAGCATATACTATTCCACAATATACAAACAACTATTTTACAGTATATTATAAAAATAAAATTCTTCAAAATAGGCTCAAAATGGGATTTAAACCACCAAATTAAGCCTAGCTTGTAATTATTTTATATTATATATCAATTTGCTTAAAATGGTAAAATGCAGTTAAAAGTAAGCTCTAAAACAGCAGTATTTATTGACCTTGAGAGCCTTATTTAAATTTAGTCTAAATACTTGCTTTTGATTTTAATCAGCTACACCTTTACTCACGCTTCGGTTACATTCGCAGTCATAAATAAATTTACAATAAATAAAAATGAATTGGATTACTAAAATGTTTAGCTCTTCGCTAGGTCAAAAATTAATCATGGCACTTACAGGATTGTTCTTATGCTCATTCTTGATAATACACATGGTAGGAAATTTACAGCTATTTAAACACGATGCTGGATTAGCTTTTAATAAATATGCAGTATTTATGACAACAAATCCTTTAATCAAAACCACCTCGTATTTATTATATGCCGCTATTTTGTTTCATGCATTTAAAGGTATTGCTTTGGTTTTCCAGAACAAAAAAGCACGTCCAGTTAAGTACCAAGCTTTCGATGGAAAAGCCAATAGCCATTGGAGCAGCCGCAATATGGGTGTTTTAGGAACTATTATTTTAGTTTTTGTGGTAGTACACATGAGTAATTTTTGGGCAGAATACAAGTTTGGTCATGTGCCTTACACTCGTTATACCGAAAATATTCAAACTGGCGAAATTCAGTCTGATTACATGCCTGCAGATTTTACCATGAACTCAAAAATGGAAGAGCAAAGCGAAGGTTTAATGAAAGTAACTATTGTAAAAGACTTATTCCGCTCAGTGGAATTAGGATTTAAAGAATTATGGTTAGTAGCATTATACATTATAGCTATGGCTGCATTATCGTTTCATTTATACCATGGTTTTAAATCGGCTTTCCAAACTATGGGTTTAAATCATAAAAAATATAATGGTGCTATAAACTTTATTGGAATTGGCGTGTTTGCTATATTAATTCCAATTGGATTTGCAGCAATGCCACTTTACTTTTTTATCAAATAATTAAATAAACATTTACCGTTAATAATATATAAAGATGTTAGATTCAAAAATTCCTCAAGGCCCAATAGAATCAAAATGGACAAAGTACAAATCTACAGTTCCATTGGTAAATCCTGCTAACAAACGTAGTTTAGAAATTATAGTTGTTGGAACAGGTTTGGCAGGGGCTTCGGCTGCTGCTACACTAGCCGAGTTAGGTTATAAAGTTAAATCTTTTTGTTTTCAAGATTCTCCTCGTAGAGCGCACTCAATTGCTGCACAAGGAGGTATAAATGCTGCTAAAAATTATCAAAATGATGGTGACTCAGTTTACCGTTTATTTTATGATACAATTAAAGGTGGTGATTACCGTGCGCGCGAAGCAAACGTTCATCGTTTAGCTGAAGTAAGTGGTAATATTATTGACCAATCAGTTGCTAGTGGTGTACCTTTTGCTCGCGAATATGGAGGGTTATTAAGTAACCGTTCGTTTGGTGGAACACAAGTGCAACGTACTTTTTATGCTGCTGGTCAAACGGGTCAACAGTTATTATTAGGTGCATACTCAGGTTTACAACGCCAAGTTGGTTTAGGTAACGTACGTTTATACTCACGCCACGAAATGTTAGATGTGGTTAATATTGATGGCAAATGCCGCGGTATTATAGCTCGCGATTTGGTTTCGGGTAAGTTAGAGCGCCACTTTGGACATGCAGTATTGTTATGTACTGGTGGATACGGTAACGTATTTTTCCTTTCAACCAATGCAATGGGAAGTAACGTAACTGCAGCTTGGAAAGCACATAAAAAAGGTGCATTCTTTGGCAATCCTTGTTATACTCAAATTCACCCAACTTGTATTCCTGTTTCGGGCGATCACCAATCAAAATTAACTTTGATGAGTGAATCATTACGTAACGATGGTCGTATTTGGGTTCCAAAACGCAAAGAAGATGCAGCTGCTATTCGCGAAGGAAAATTAAATCCTAACGATTTAAAAGAAGAAGATAGAGATTATTACTTAGAAAGACGTTATCCTGCGTTTGGTAATTTAGTACCTCGCGATGTGGCTTCACGTGCTGCTAAAGAGCGTTGCGATGCTGGTTTTGGTGTGAATAAAACAGGCGAAGCTGTTTATTTAGATTTTGCTTTTAACATGAAGTATAAATATGGTAAACAAGTAGCTACTTTAAAACATATTACTGACCCAACCGAAGAGCAATTAACTGCATTTGGCCACGAAGTAATTAAAGAAAAATATGGTAATTTATTTGACATGTACAAACAAATTACCGGTGTTGATCCTTACAAAAACCCAATGATGATTTACCCTGCGGTACATTACACCATGGGTGGTTTATGGGTTGATTATAACTTAATGACAACCGTTCCTGGTTTATACGCTTTAGGTGAAGCTAATTTCTCTGACCACGGTGCTAACCGTTTAGGAGCGTCGGCTTTAATGCAAGGTTTGGCTGATGGTTATTTTGTAATTCCTTATACTATTGGTGCTTATTTAGCTAACGAAATCAGTGTAAAACCTATTTCTACAGACCATGAAGCTTTTGTAAAAGCAGAAAACGAAGTTAGCGATAGATTGAACAAATTATTAGCTATTAAGGGAACCAAACCAGTTGATTATTTCCACAAACGTTTAGGTAAAATTATGTGGGATAAATGTGGTATGGCTCGTAATGTAGAAGGTTTAACTTGGGCTATTTCTGAAATTCAAAAAATTAGAGAAGAGTTTTGGAAAGATGTGCGTGTACCGGGCGATGCTAATGAGTTTAATCCTGAATTAGAAAAAGCTGGTCGTGTAGCAGATTTTATTGAATTAGGCGAACTAATGTGTAAAGATGCTTTAGAGCGTAACGAAAGCTGTGGAGGTCACTTCCGCGAAGATTACCAAACTGAAGAAGGTGAAGCATTGCGCGATGATGAAAACTTCAAACATGTAGCTGCTTGGCAGTTCAACGAAGTTGGTAATTGGACTCTAAACAAAGAAGATTTAGTTTACGAAAACATAAAAATTGCGCAACGTAGCTATAAATAAAAGTTAATAAGTTAAAAGGTTAGCAGTTTATTTAGTTAAACCAATAACCATATAATCAACCAATAAAATTAAATAAAATGAGCGGAAATATGAATATCAACTTAAAAGTTTGGCGCCAAAAAAATGGCAAAAGCCAAGGTAAATTAGTTGATTACAAAGTAGAAGGTGTATCGCCTGATATGTCATTCCTTGAAATGTTTGACGTGTTAAATGATAGATTAGTAAGCGAAGGTAAAGATGAGCCTATTGCTTTCGATCACGATTGTAGAGAAGGTATTTGTGGTATGTGTAGTATGTACATCAATGGTCGTCCGCATGGACCAAACCAAGGTGTAACTACTTGTCAATTGCACATGCGTAGTTTCAAAGATGGCGATACCATTGTGGTTGAACCATGGAGAGCTGCTGCATTTCCAGTTATAAAAGATTTAGCTGTGAATAGATCAGCGTTCGATAGAATTATTGCATCAGGAGGATTTATTTCAGTAAATACTGGTAACGCACAAGATGCTAATAGCTTACCTATTGCAAAAGACAATGCAGATGAAGCTTTTGCTGCTGCTGCTTGTATTGGCTGTGGTGCTTGTGTGGCTGCTTGTAAAAATTCAAGTGCCATGTTGTTTGTTTCAGCTAAAGTTTCTCAATTGGCCTTATTGCCTCAAGGCGACCCTGAAAGAAATACACGTGTATTAAACATGGTTGCTCAAATGGATACAGAAGGTTTTGGTGCTTGTACCAATACTGGTGCTTGTTCTGCTGAGTGTCCTAAAGAAATATCTTTAACCAACATTGCTCGCTTAAACCGTGAGTATTTTGCTGCACAATTAGGTTCAGACAGAAGCTAATTTTCAAAGCAATAATTACCTGAAAATCCATTAACAGTAATTTTACAGTTAATGGATTTTTTTATTTTCATTATTTGCAACAAAAAGCACTAATTTGCTGTCATTAAATTCAATAGTTATAACTACACTATAATCGTGATAAAAAATTATTTCAAACCATATTTTTTACTTTTAATATTCAGCTTAATTGCCCAATTAGCATTGGCTACACATTACCGAGCTGGAGAGATTATATATAGGAATTTATCGGGTTTTAATTATGAAATTACTGTTTATACTTATACAGATCAATACCAACTAGGTGCAGACCCTGGTACAGCATCTATAGTCATTGATTTTGGTGATGGTAAAGTGGAAACTATCAATAGAACTGCAGTTGATATTTTGCTGAGTGATGTGGCATACGGTGTTAAAAGAAATACATACAAAACTACACATACCTACACAGGAAGTAGAACTTTTCAATTATGTGTTATAGATAAAAATAGAGTAAATAATATTTTAAATATTAATGATGGAAGATCTGTTAATATTCCTTTTGCTGTTACATCGCAAATAGTAATTGGTTCAGGTTTTAGCAATCAATCTCCAATTTTACTCTCACTTCCCATTGATAGAGGTTGTGTGAATAAACCCTTTGTTCATAATCCAAGTGCCTACGACCCTGATGGAGACAGTTTAGTTTACGAAATTAAACCACCGCTCTCGGCTTGTGATGAGGTAGTTCCAGGTTTTCAAATACCAGAATATACTGATTCCTTTTCAATCAATCAAAGTACAGGTTTGTTAACTTGGAGAAGTCCCAAAAGAGTAGGTATCTACAATATAGTTATAAGGGTAAAAGAATACAGAAGGAATGGAAGTATCAAACCAATTTTGGTTGGTTACGTGGATAGAGATATGCAAATTAGAATTTCGGAATGTTTTAATAATCCACCTTTAATTTCTAAGTTAGAAAACGAGTGTGTTATTGCTGGAACTTTAATTCAGAAAAATATTTCTGCCACAGATGTTGATGTTACCAATACCATTAAATTATCTGCATTTGGAGGTCCGTTTGTTCAAAAAAATAGTCCAGCGTTCACCAATCCAACAATTGCAAATGGAAATCCAACAGGTTTTTTATTTAATTGGAAACCAGCTTGTACTTCCATAAGAGCAAGTGAATTCCAAGCTGATTTTAAAGCAGAGGATAATGGTTCTCCAATTCCATTAATTGACGTAAATTCATTTAAAATTAAAGTAATTGGTCCTGCACCTAGTCAACTTAAAATTAATCAAGACAGTAATGGATTAAAACTAACTTGGAATCCTGATACTTGCAACTTTGCTTTTGGATACCGAATTTACAGGAAAATTGATAGCTCAAATTGGACGCCTGCAGCATGCCAAACAGGTGTACCTATCTCTACAGGATTTGTTTTATTAGA
Source organism: Bacteroidota bacterium (assembly GCA_013298895.1). Taxonomy (GTDB): domain Bacteria; phylum Bacteroidota; class Bacteroidia; order UKL13-3; family UKL13-3; genus JAAFJM01. The sequence continues at coordinate 16,737 of JAAFJM010000015.1, forward strand.
TACTGTTCAAGGTGTAAATAATACTCAATATTTTGACAATAATAATGGAGCGGGTTTATCCCCATTGATAAATTATTGTTATAGAATAACCTCATTTTATTTGGCCAGAAACGATGAAGGAAAAATAGTGCAATTAGCTGAAAGCTCTGAAGGTAAATCTAGTATTGAAATATGTGCTACCATTATAAGAACCAAACCAATTATAACCAATGTCAGTGTAATTAATACGGACCAATCAAAAGGCAGCATTTTCGTTAAATGGTTAAAGCCGCTATTAATAGACAGTTTAGTTTATTTACCACCATATAGTATGCAGTTGCAAAGGTCAATTTATGGAAGTAATATTTTTAATGATGTTAGTACAGCAAAAGTTTATAATACCTTCAATGCAATTCAAAACGATAGTTTAATTGATTCAAACATTAATACTCAAAATAATCAATATAATTATCGTGTAATTTTTTATGCTACTAAAAATGCCAATTTACAATATGTAGATCAAAGTATAAATGCAAGTTCAATTTATGTTAAGCCATACAACTCCAATAGAACAGTAGTTTTAAACTATAAATTTGAGGTGCCATGGCTCAATAAAATGTATGACATATACAAAAAGTTTGGTACTGATTTCAAGTTGATAGGCACTACTTTTAATCAATCATACAGCGATACTGGTTTGGTAAATGGCGAAACATACTGTTATTATATAAAGGCTACAGGATTTTATAATCCTAAACTTTTAGCAGATACACTTTTAAATAATTCACAAGAAGTGTGTGGAACTCCAATTGATACTATTCCACCTTGTACGCCAATTTTGTCGTATATAAGTCCTTGTAATAAATTCAATTCAAGTACTATTATTCTAAATTGGAAATACCCCAATTTGTGCACACAAGACGTGAAAAATTATAAGGTTTATTACCGAAAGAAAATCAAAGATACATGGAATTTATTGGCAACATTGGATGCAAGTAATTTTTCATATACCGATACAAACTCTTTGCTAAAATACAGCATTGCTGGTTGCTACGCAGTTACAGCAATAGACTCCATAGGAAATGAAAGTAGCATTAATGGAAATGCATTTTGTATTGATAATTGTCCATATTATGTTTTACCCAATGTATTTACTCCAAACAACGATGTAAATAATTTAAATGAGGTGTTTAAACCATTTCCATATAGATTTATTGAGAAAATTGAATTGCAAATTTTTAATAGATGGGGAACTCCAGTTTTTGAAACTACCGATATTGATATAAATTGGAATGGTAAAGATAAAGAAACGGGCAATGAGTTAAGTGCAGGAACCTATTTTTACACTATAAAAATATTTGAGAATTACCTTGGTGGCACAACTGAAAGAAAAGTGAGGGGAACCATTACTATAATGAGGTGATATTTTTACCAAACAACCAAATAACATTGATGTATACCATCAGTATAGTAAATTGAAATGCAAATAAATAATTTGTTACTTATAAATAATATTTTTATATTGTGCATTGAATTTATTTGCCTAAATTAATAATAATTTTTATGAAAATAGCCCTACTTGGATATGGAAAAATGGGAAAAGCAATTGAAAAAATTGCTGAAGCCAAAGGTCATGAAATAGTGTATCGTGTTGATTTAAATAACGCTTTTGATTTTTTTCCATTAAGTCTAAAGAATGTGGATGTGGCCATAGATTTTAGCATGCCTACTGCTGCAGTTGATAATATTTTAAAATGTTTTGAAGCTAAGGTTCCAATAGTTGTCGGTACTACAGGCTGGTACGACCAATTTGATTCAATTAAAGAAAAATGTGAGGCTGAAGGACAAAGTATGGTTTATAGCAGTAATTTTAGTATTGGGGTAAACATATTTTTTAAAGTAAATAAAATTTTAGCTGAAATTATGAAAAGCCAAGATTATGATGTGATGATTAATGAATCGCATCATACAGGCAAGAAAGACCATCCAAGCGGTACAGCCTTAACTTTGGCAAAACAAATTATGGATGAAATTGACAAGAAGGAAAAAATAAAAGACCGCTTAATGTTTGATACTGAAATACCTTCACAAAGCACAAAGCCAAACGAATTGTTAATAGAGAGTTACAGAGAAGGTGATGTAATGGGTGACCATACTGTTAGGTATGAAAATGTAATTGATATTATTGAAATTAAACACAGTGCCAAAAGTAGATACGGTTTTGCAAAAGGCGCAATTATGGCTGCCGAATGGATTGTAGGCAAAAAAGGAATTTATACCCTTGATGATATATTAAAATTTTAAGTTTACCGTTTACCCTCTAAAAAGTCATTTTAACATAAACTGCATAATTTATACATTCTTAGATTTAAATATGCAGTGCACTTCAACAAAAATTCATGAGTAATTTAAAAGAAAACACAAAGCCTGTAAAAGGTAATTTTTTTTCAGATTTGTTTAATTATTTTTATAAAAGTCCTAAAGACTTTACGAAAAAACAGTGGACAGTTATCAGTGTTTGGATATTGATTAATATTGTTTGCTTAGTGCTTTATATGGCTGCAGGTGCCTCATTTGGTTTGGCATTGCTTAATTGCCTTTATGGAATACTCATTATTTTTGGATATTTCACCCGACTTATTGCTTTGATTTTAGCTCCTATTTTTATCCTGATTTTTAAAATTGTTGGATTGGTATTTAAACAAGAAAATGAAATTCAAACAGCTTACGAATGGAGTGATGCGTTGATATTTGCTACCATAGCAGCCACTATTATCCGCGGATATTTTATGGAAGCATATACCATTCCTACCTCATCTATGGAAAAATCGTTATTGGTTGGTGATTTTCTTTTTGTAAGTAAATACAGTTATGGTAATAGGTTGCCTCAAACACCATTGAGTTTTCCTTTTGTTCATAATAAATTGCCTTTTACCGATAATCAAGTACAATCGTATTTAGAATGGATGAAAATGCCGTACACCAGATTATTTGCCATATCTACCATTAAAAACAATGATGTAGTAGTATTCAATTATCCATTTGAAATTGATAAACCAACCGATAAAAAGGAAAATTATATTAAACGTTGTGTGGGTATAGCAGGCGATAGTTTAAAAGTGGTTAATCAGCAATTATTTGTAAATAATAAACCAGCAGATAATCCAGCATTGATGCAACACTTTTATAAGGTTACCACTACCGAAGGCATTAGTGAAAAGTTTATTAAAGACAATGATATTACTGAAGGTGGTGCTACCGATAAAGGTTATTTATTAATTAACTTAACTAATCCTGCTAAAGAAAAATTGAAAAATTCTCCAGGGGTAGTTTCAATAGAAAGGAATGATACCCAATATATCAGTAATTACACTTCCTTTCAAGAAAAATTCAAGTGGAGTATTGATGATTTTGGACCTATTTACATTCCAAAACAAGGTGATGTAGTTGAAATGAACGAACATAACTACGACATATACGAATTTGCTATTAAGCATTATGAAAACAACCCAACATTTACTTGGGAAAATGGACAAGCCATGCTAGACGGAAAAGCGGTAAAAACATATCAATTTAAGTATAATTATTACTTTATGATGGGCGATAACCGCGATAATTCAGCCGACAGCCGCTTTTGGGGTTTTGTGCCTGAAACACATATTGTAGGTAAAGCACTTTTTGTTTGGATGAGCTGGGATTCAGGAAACAGTGCAGTAAGATGGAAACGTTTATTTAAATCAATTAAATAAAATGAACTGCAGTTTGTAAAACTGATTTAACTATGAATCATATTCCAACCTTTAACTTTCGAAATATCGGTCGTAAAGAAAAGTTAGTAGATGTATTACCATGGGATTATTCTAATTTTTACCAAACTGAAAAAGTACATTGCCACGATTACCATGAATTATTTGTAATTACAAGTGGTTCAGGAGTTCATCAAATAGATGGAGTAGAATATGCTATTCAATCCAATTCATTTCATATAGTTCCTAATTTTTTCTCTCATAAATTTCAGCGCGAGCAAGGAACTATAGGTTTTACCATTGCCATTCAAAGTATTTTTATAGAACAGCTCTGTAATTTTGATAAAGTATCAAATTATATAGCACTTTTTGAAAAAGAACACCTAATTGACCTTGGTTCAATTGATTTTAATAGCTTTCATTTTTTTGTGAATGAAATTCAAAACCAAGGTATAAACGATGCTTATATGCAAAATATTTGCGCAGCCATTTTACTCAAAATTATTGCGTTCATAAAGACAGATTCAGTTATTGAAAATAACTTTTCGAGTTTAGTTAGAAAAACTTTATTGCGCAATTACAAAAAGAGGTTATCGAATGAACAGTATGCCGATATGTTCAGCATGACGGCTATTAGCTTTAATTTGAAGGTTAAAAAAGCAACAGGTAAAACGATGATACAAATGCAAAATGAACTGCTTATATCAAACATAAAAAGGTTACTGTTCAATACCGATGCTAATTTAAAAGAAATTGCCTTCGATTTTGGTTTTAGTGATTATGCCCACTTTTCAAATTTTTTCAAAAAACATACTGGCAGTTCGCCCATGAATTTTAAAAAAGAAATCCAAAACATACAATAATTGAATAAGAATTGACAACTAATTTATTTTGGGTATCATTAGTTTTGTTTAAAAATAAAACAATTATGAATTATACAAAACTAGTTACTTTAAGTATTTTATTACTTTTTATTTGTGTTTGGAGTTTTGAAACTCACTCTATGTCAGGTGGGGCTTTAGAAGTTACTGGATCAACCCCAGGAGAAAACTGCACTGGATGTCATCAAGGTATAGCCAATACTGATAGTAAAGGTGGAATTGCCATAGCCATAGCTGGTAATCCAACTTATTATGAGCCTGGTAAAACATACGATATGAGTGTTACCATTAATTACCCCACAAGAACAAGATTTGGTTTTGGGTTGAATATTAGAAAAAAAGGAAATGTATGGCAACCAATTGGAAGTTTGACAGCAGAAAATAATTCTGGGGTTTCTGCTCGCGGTACTTTTGCAACACATGAGTTAAAAGGTATAGATGCTGCTAATTCCAAAACTTGGATATTTAAGTGGACCGCACCACAAACATTAGATACATTTATATTTTATACAAGTGGTATTGCTGCTAATAACGATAAAGATGCTACTGGAGATATTACTTACACCACAAGCAAAACAATATTTCCTTCAATAACCACAAGTGATAAAAGTATAAAGCCTTTATTATTGAAAGGTATTTATCCTAATCCAGCGCAAAATGAAATTGAAGTTGAAATGGAAGTAAGTTCACCTGATTTTTTTGAAATATCATTACTTGATATAAATGGCAGTTTAAAAGAAACGCTACTCCCTAAAACGCTGCTATCGGGAAATCAACAGCTACAATTTAAATTTACAAATGAGTACCCTAAAGGAATTTATTTCTTAAAGGTGTTTTCAAAAAATCATAATAGTTTTCAAAAAATAATTATTTTGTAATAAAATGGATGTTTTTTTTATTATTTACTAAATAAAATTATAGATTTGGAAAAGGATAGAAAAACATATTGAATGAAAAAAACAAAATTAATTGTTTGCTTATCGACTATATTTAGCTTGTTAGTTATTGGTTGTTCCCATTACGATGAACTTCAAAAAAATAGCAAAGAAAGTAAGGCTAATGATGATGAAAGCCATAATACAGGACAAGATTGTATGAGTTGTCACAATAACTCTTCAAATGAAGCTTCAAGTGAAGGATGGTGGAACGTAGCTGGCTCAGTATATTCTGGCAATTCACCTGCGAATAATGTAACAGTTGAACTTTGGAGTGAGCCTAATGGCGCAGGTTTTAAAATTTTAACTTTAACATCAGATACAAAAGGAAATTTTTATACCAATAAAATTATCAACTTCAATGGTGGATGCTATCCAGTGGTTATTAGTGGTTCAAAACGAAAGAATATGATTTCTAAATTCATGGGCGGAATGAGTTGTTCTAATTCCAATTGCCATGGTGGTATAATAGATAAAATAAACTTCAATTAAATTAAATGAAAAAAGTACTTTACTCAACATTACTCTTTGGCTTTATTGTTTTAACAGGCTGTTATTACGATAAAGAAGATAAATTGTATCCAAACTCAACAAACAATACAGATTGCAATGCTGTTTTAACTTATGATACAGGTATAAAAACAATTATTGATGCAAATTGCGCCTCTTCGGGTTGTCATAATTCTGGAGGTACTTCACCTGATTTATCTAACTATAGTTTAGTAAAAGCCAGTGCAACAAAAATTACACTAAGAGCCATAACGCAAAAAAACATGCCAGCTCCTTCTGGAATGTCTTCATGTAATATAACAAAATTAGATAATTGGATAAAAGCAGGAATGCCACAATAAGTAAGAAAATGAAAAAAAATATACTTTTTATAACCATGCTTTTAATGGTAAATTTTGCTTGGGCTCAGGATGATTTATTAGACATGTTAAAAGATGAAAATACAAAATCAAACCCTGTATTAGCAACCTTTAAAGGAACAAGAATTATTACAGGTCAAAGCAACGAAAATATTTCTAAGAAACACTTAAACTTCTTGATTCTGCACCGTTTTGGTGAATTAAAAGACGATGCATGGTATTATAGTCTTTTAGGAATTGATGCAGCTACAGTTCGTTTGGCATTTGATTATGGGGTTACAGACAAATTAATGATTGGTGTAGGCCGCAGTTCTGTTTCTAAAATTTATGACTTCAATGTAAAATACAAACTTTTACAACAAACAACTGGAGGTAAAAGGAATTCACCATTAGCAATTTCATATTATGGAAACATGGGTCTTAATACAACCACTTTCTCTGATTTAACTAGAAACAACTTTTTTACATCCCGTTTAAATTTCTGTAATCAATTAATTTTGGCGCGTAAATTTAATGATAAAGTTTCAATACAAATTACACCAACAATGGTACACAGAAATTTAGTAGCTAAAACAAGTGATCCTAATTCTGTTTTTGCATTAGGGTTGGGTGGTTCATTTAAAATTACAAGAAGCACAAGGTTTAATATTGAGTATTATCCTCGTTTAAATGGCAGAGATGAATTAGCTTCAAATGGTAAAACTTTTAATGATTATTTAGCCATAGGTTTTGATATAGAAACAGGAGGACACGTATTTCAGTTAATGTTTAGCAATTCTACATACATGTATGAACAAGGTTTTGTGGCTCAAACTACTGGTAGTTGGAGTGATTTAGCAATACGTTTAGGTTTTAACCTTTCACGTACATTCTCATTCGATAATGAAGCCAAACATTAATAACTATAACCAATTGGCACTGTTATTGAAATAAAATTAATAAATAATAAAATGAAAAAAATTACCACCATTCTAACGTTTAGCAGCTTACTAATTTTTGGTATGTGTAAACATGAAACTACCACAATTATAAATGGAGGTAATGGATTAACTGATACTACAAAAATAAATGATAATCCCAAAAATGATTCAGTTTGTTTTAACACCCAAATTTTGCCACTTATTACTGCAAGTTGTGCGCAAGTTGGATGTCATGACCCAAGTAGTAGAGTTGAAGGTTTAATTTTAAATTCATACTCAGGAATAATGAATATGGGAACAAAAGATTTACTAAAATATATTAAATTAACATCAGGTAAAATGATGCCACCACCTCCACAACCAAGGTTAGATCAAGTAAATATTGACCTCATTCAGCGTTGGGTTAATGAGGGTGCAAAAAATACAATTTGTAATATTACAAGCTGCGATACTTTAAATGTAAAATACACCAGTCATATTGCTCCAATTATGAATACATATTGCAAAGGCTGTCATAATTCAAGTAATTTAGGAGGAGGAGTAAATTTAGATAATTATGCTGCTGTTAAAACTAGCACATTAACAGGGAAAATAATATGTACAATTACAGCCAACGGTTGTGCAATTATGCCAAAAGGTGGTCCTGCATTAAGTAATTGTAATGTACGTAAAATTAAAATTTGGGCTTCGGCTAATTGCCCTCAATAATTAAAACTAAATAGTAAATATATGAAAAAATTAATTTTAACCATAAGCGCAGTTTCCTTAGTTGCATTTGGAAACATAAAAGCTCAAACTTTATATAAAGCAACAAATGCTGAGGTAAGTTTTTATTCAAAAACTCCAATGGAGGATATTGATGGAAAATCAACTACAGCTACTGCTTTAATTAATCCAGAAAAAAAGGACCTTGCCTTTGTCATTCAAAATGTTTCATTTCAATTTCCAAACAAATTGATGCAAGAACATTTTAATGAAAAATACATGGAAAGTGAAAAATACCCACTGAGCCAATTCAGAGGAACTGTTCAAGAAAACATTGATCTAAAAGTAAATGGCGAATACAAAGTAACGGTTAAAGGCAAACTTACCATTCACGGTGTTGAACAAGAAAGGACAATTTCTGGTATTATTACCGTAAGCGAAGGTAAATTAGAATTAACCAGTAATTTTAAGGTTAAAAATGCTGACCATAAAATAGAAATACCTAAGTTGGTAGTAGCCAAAATTGCGGAGGAATTAGATGTTCAAGTGAAAGCTACTTTGCTTCCAAAAGTAAAATAGATTTTTATGAATAATATTATTTAAAGGCTGTCTTCAAAAGAGACAGCCTTTATTTTTTAATAATAATTTACATTTTTGAATCAAAATAAATTCATAACCTTGCCTTCCAATATGAAATCAAAATTATTTTTATTTATTTTCTTTACTTTATTAATTAATAAGGTGATTCATGCTCAAACGGAGCAACAGATTTTTACTGAAGAAGGAAAAAAAATAATATCATTATTTGTTAATAGAAACTATGATAGTCTTACTTTATGTTTTAACGACAAACAAAGATTGTATAATAGCCCAACCGCTATTGCTTCCAATTACGAGCCTTTGATTGAAAAATATGGAAATATTCAAACGGTTAAATTTGCAGGATTTAAAGGTAATTATGAGCAGATAACAGTTCAATTTGTTTGTAATACAGCGTATAATATTGGTTTACTTGTTGAGTTAATTTTTAACAATATAAATAAAAAAATCATTTATTATAAATTCACCGAAACTTATAAAATATATGCTATTCCCGAATATGTAAATGCAGAGTTATTTACCGAAAATACTATAAATTTTCACTCAGATAGCACTATGCCATTAACTGGATTTTTAACTTTGCCTGTTATCAAAGAAAAAGTACCATTAATTATAATAATTCCAGATGCTGGTCCAACCGATGCTGATGGAGTTTATAATTCAAAACCATATAAAGATATTGCTTATGGACTTTCGAGCTATGGTTTTGCTACATTTAGATATAATAAACGAAGCATTAATTATGGGTTTAACCTTAACCAAGACAAAGTAAATAATAAAGTATTTACTCCTAAAGAGGATGTTATTGACGATTTGTTGTCGGGCATAGAAGCAATAAAAGGTAATCCAAACATTGATACTACAAAAATTTATTTACTAGGACATGGGGAAGGGGCATATTTGGCTCCATACATAGCAAGCAACTACAAAAATATTTGTGGCATAATAATGATTAATGCAAATGCAAATCATCCTTTAGAAATGATGATAGAACAACATAAATATTTAGGCAAAATTTTACCTCATAAAAAAGAGCATTTAGATGAAGATGATTTAAAAGCCAAAAAAGTATTAAAAGGGAATTTTGATTCAAAAACTCATTATGCTGAACTTCCATTTGATGTGCCTGCTAGTTATTGGCTTTGGATTAATAATTATAAACAAGTTAAAACAACAAAAAAATTATCAATCCCTATTTTTATTATTCAAGGAGAGCGCAATTACCAGGTTGATAAAGCAAACTTTTATGCTTGGAAAAAAAAGCTCAAAAGAAACAAAAACGTATCTTTTAAAACCTATGAAAATTTAAACCACATAATGCATGAAGGAGTTGGAGAATCCACCTATAGCGAATATGGTATGATGGTTCATATTCCTTTTTTTGTAATTGATGACCTACAAAAGTGGCTCAAAGTAAATTAATGTTTGTTTACTTTTTTTAGTCGAAACGGTATAAGCAAAAAAGGCAGCTCAAAATTTAAGCTGCCTTTCTTATTAAATTTATAAATATTAAATTATTCTGCGTCTTTACCTACATTAAACACATCGGGGCTAAAGCCTGTAAAGCTAAATCCACCATCGTGGAAAAGGTTTTGCATGGTTACCATTCGGGTAAAATCACTAAACATAGCTACACAATACTCAGCACATTGTTCAGCATTCGCATTTCCTAATGGACTCAACGCTTCTGCGTAGTCAAAGAAATCGCCAAAACCTTTTACTCCACTACCAGCAGTAGTTTTAGTCGGACTTTGCGAAATAGTATTGATACGCACTTTTTTATGTTTACCATATTGGTAACCAAAACTGCGCGAAATGCTTTCTAATAATGATTTTGCATCAGCCATTTCGCTATAATCAGGGAAAATTCGCTGTGCTGCTATATAAGTTAAGGCCACTACCGAACCCCAATCGTTAATAGCATCTTTTTTATAACAAGTAGCTAACAAACGATGAAAACTCATAGCCGATATATCCAAAGTATCGTGCATAAATTTATAATCTAAATTGGTATAAACATTACCTTTTCTGATATTCATACTCATACCCACCGAATGCAAAATAAAATCAATTTTACCACCTAAAATTTCCATCGATTTATCGATTAAATTTTCCATATCTTCATTTTTACTCACATCGCATGGAATAATTTGAGCATTTCCGCAAGCTGCTGATAAATTATTAATTTCGCCCATACGCATAGCAATTGGCGCATTAGTTAAAACAAATTCGGCACCTTGCTCATGACATTTTAAAGCTACTTGCCATGCAATTGATTTATCGTTTAAGGCACCAAAAATGATTCCTTTTTTTCCTTTCAATAAATTATTCATTCTTTTGTTATTGGTTAAATTAAGTTAATAAGTTGATTGGTTGACTTTTAAATACAACCTTCACAAATTGTAATGCGCAATTTTAAGGTTTTTCTGCTTAGATTTGAAAATATTTTTATGAAAAAACCTTTCAATACTTTCTATTTCATTATTTTCAGCTTACTAATAACGCTAAAGGTAAGTAGTCAACCATTTTCAAAACAAGATTACCTACACGGAAAACTAACTAAATTGCGTAGCAGTTTTGATGTAAAAATGTATGAAATAACAGTAAAAGTAAATATTGACCAAAAGTACATTTCAGGCAAAAACGATATTACCTTTTTGGCGATAAGCGATTTAAATAAAATACAAATTGATTTAAAATTACCTATGCAAATAGAAAAAGTGGAAATGGATAATACACCACTTTTATACGAGCAAGATAGCAATGCTTATTTTATAAAATTTCCCAATACTATAAAAAAAGGAATCAAAACAACTATAACTGTTTACTTTAAAGGAAACCCGCCCGTAGCTAAAAATGCACCTTGGGATGGTGGATTTGTATTCAGTAAAGACAGTGCCAATAAACCTTGGGTTGGCCTGGCCTGTGAGGGTTTGGGTGCTTATAGCTGGTTACCATGTAAAGACCATTTAAGCGATGAAGCCGAAACAATGATAATGCACCTACAAGTTCCAAATGGTTTATCCGGAGTAAGTAATGGTAAGCTAATAGGCCGCACTCCCCTGTCCGATGGCTACACGCAATTTGATTGGAAAACAAGTTACCCTATCAACAATTATAATATAACTATTAACATAGCCGATTATGTGCAAATACAAGATGATTACCGAAGTCCACTAAACGGAATTTTGGTTTTAAATTATTTTGTACTGCGCGAAAATGAACAAAAAGCCAAAGTGCATTTTAAGCAAGTTAAAGATATGATGGCTTGTTTTGAACGTTTTTTTACACCTTATCCTTTTTGGAACGATGGTTATAAACTGGTTGAAACTCCTTATTGGGGCATGGAACACCAAAGTTGTGTGGCTTATGGAAACGACTATAAAAACAACCAATGGGGTTTTGATTTTATCATAGTACATGAAAGTGGCCACGAATGGTTTGGCAATAACTTAAGCATGAAAGACCATGCCGATATGTGGATTCATGAAAGTTTTACTACCTACAGCGAATCAGTATTTGTAGAGTTTAAGCAAGGTTACGATAAAGCAGTAAAATACTTAAATAGTCAAAGGCATCATATAAAAAATTTGGAGCCAATTATAGCTCCGCGCGATGTATATTTTCATGGTAGAACCGATAACGATGTATATTACAAAGGAACATGGATGCTACATACCATGCGCAATATGCTTAACAGCGATACTTGTTGGTTTAACATGTTATACGAATTAAACTATGACCTAAAACACCAAACACTTACCAGTGCTGATGTAGAAAATTATATCAGTAAACGCACCCGTTACAATTTTAAACCCTTTTTTAACCAATACTTACGCAAAACTGCCTTGCCTATTTTTGAATATCAGTTTATAGAAAAAGATGATAAACTAGAACTAAAATATCGCCTAAAAACCGATGTAAGAGGACTAGAAATGCCAATTAAAGTAATGTTAGGTAAAAACAAATTTGAATACATTATTCCTGCCAGCCATTGGAAAATAGTAGAACTACAATACGCCACCAAAGAAAACTTTAAGGTAGATATTGATAATTACTTAATAGAGGTGAAAGAGAAAAAATAAATCATTCTTTACGGCTAATTTTCATCAAAAGTCGATGATTTGGTAAATTATTATAATGCCGTCAACAAAGAAATTTAGAAAATAGCCCTGTTGATTTAATCAATTAGTTTCGCCACATATTTTGCAAATTACTGAGAATAACCAAAATGAAATTGAAGTTTTATTGATACAAATTTGATGAAAATTTCAATAAAATCGGTGTTGGCTAGCATGCCACCATCGGCTTCATCAAATTACATTTAAAATAAACAATTTAAAGTGCTAAGTTTGAAATTGAGTTAATTGATCAGTTACAAAACAATTATACCACCTATTAGAAAAATGGAAAGAATAAGAACTAATTTTTTTTTGATATTACTAACATGTATTGGTTTATTTTATTATTTACATGATTTAGGTAAAAATGGTTGTGATGGTGGATTATGTCTTTTACCAATATTCTTTCAAGGAATTCCATTTTTGATTAACGCACTTTTTTCAATAATAGCTGTTAACAAGTTTTATGTAAAGAAAAATAGTTTTTGGGTATTTGTAATTATTTCCTTAATTAATAATATCTTAATTCAGTCTATAGGATATAGTTTTGAGAAAATAGATTTACCGATTATTACAATAATGGTATTAAATATTATTTTGATCATTTTAAAACTTAAATCCGCTAAGAATAGTGAGTAAATTTTTTTATTTATTTTAACCGCAAAGGACACAAATATTTTCGCAAAGAACGCTAAGGAAAGAAGCCACAGATTGAGCAAATAACACAGCTTTTTTTGTTTAACCGCAAAGGACGCAAAGATTTTCGCAAAGAACGCAAAGGTTTTTGATGCTAGAAGTAAATCACTCACAACATGAAAAAACTAATTACAACTATTTTCTTAGGTTTAGCTTTAGCTTTGATGGGTGAAATACTCGCTTTTTATGTTTATTCAAATATTGATCATGGAGGAATTCTTAATGGACTTATCGGTATAACTGCTTTTTTTAGCATTTTCTTTGGAACAATTATAATATCAATTTATCATGAAGAATACATAAAGAAGAATGTCCGTTTTAAAACAAAAAGTAATTATCTAAACTTTTTAATCGGTAGTACTTTATTTATAATTTTTAAACTCCCATTTGTTTTGGCTATTATGACCTTCTATCATTTTACTGGAAATTATCATTACAATCAACTAAAGCAGTTTGGTATTGTAAAAACTGTATTTATTGAATCGGAAATTACAGGTAAAAATAGTCGACATGACATGTGCTTTCAATTTAGCCATAATGGTAAGCTTTGGGAAGGCATGTTGGATGCTTGGCAATATCAAGTTGGCGATTCAGCACAAATTATTTACTCAAGTCAAAATCCTAACGAAACAGAATGGTATATTAAATATCTTGAAGATAAAGAGAATAAATAACATTCATTAAACTTGTTATTCATCCAACACAAAAATTCCTTAAAGCAAAAAGATGTTGGCAGTTAAGCCAACATAAATATCAAATTCATCTGTACAATCTGTGAAATCTGTGGCTAATACTATTTATTTTCCCAAAAACGATATTGTTTGGTTTCGTTAAATATAAAAGTCAAAATATTTTTATCGTCTTCTGTTAATTCTACGTTTCTGCGTTTATAAACTGCTTCGGCTGTTTTAAAAAACTTATTGATTACAAATGTTTCAAAACCTTGTGCGCCACCCCAAGCAAAATCAGGAATGAAGTTTCGAGGAAAACCTGCGCCAAACACATTTGCGCCCACTCCTACCACCGTTCCTGTGTTAAACATGCTATTAATGCCACATTTTGCATGATCGGCCATTATTAAGCCGCAAAACGTTAAGCCAGTTTTTTCAAACTTTTGTTTATCGTAATTCCAAAGTTTTACTTCATCGTAAGTATTTTTAAGGTTTGAGTTATTGGTATCGGCACCCATATTTACCCACTCGCCAATTACAGCATTGCCCACAAACCCATCATGACCTTTATTGCTGTAAGCAAAAAACACCGCATTACTAACCTCGCCACCTACTTTGCAATAAGGACCAACAGTAGTTCCACCGTAAATTTTAGCATCCATTTTTAAACCAGCATGTTCGCACAAAGCAAAAGGCCCGCGTATTTTGCAGCCTTCCATTACTTCGGCATCAGCCGCTATATAAATTGGCCCACCCGAAGCATTTAAAATACTGCATTCTACAATAGCGCCTTCTTCTAAAAATACATTTTCGGGTTTTATAACTTGGTTGGTACTTGAAATAGGTTGCGATTTACGACCCGCAGTTAATAATTTAAAATCATCTTCAATACCTTTGGCATTGTTCGAAAAAATATCTTGAGGAAATTTGATATGAATAAAATCCTCCGCTTTGGTTTCAATTAATTCAAACTGCGTAGTAATATTGGCAATATCAACAAACAAAGCACTATTAAATGCAATAATTACATTGTTTTTATAAAGCGCTTGTCCTTTGGTTAAACTACTAATTTCATTTACTAAAACCTCTGTAGGACAAATACTTCCATTCACAAAAATATTTTCAGCTTCCAAAGTTATAGGAAACTTGTTTTGCAAATAATCCATTGTTAAATACGAAACATTGGTTTTTAAATGCTTTTCCCATTTTTGAGCAATGGTTAAAATACCACACCTAACATTGGCCACAGGCCTAGTAAAAGTTAATGGTAACAGATTCTGTCTATCGGTAGGGTTATCGAATAAAATGTAATTCATTTGGTAAAATTTTTTATAAAATAAAACTGCAATTAGCTAAAAATAAAAAAGCCTTCCAAATGGAAGGCTTTAAATATTTGTAAACAAAAAAATTATTTTTTTGCGTAACGTTTGTTGAATTTATCAATACGACCTGCTGTATCGATTAACATACTTTGGCCTGTAAAAAACGGATGTGATTTGTAAGAAATCTCTAATTTGAATAGAGGATATTCAATTCCATCTTCCAATGTAATTGTATCTTTAGTATCTACTGTTGAACCAGTTACAAAAGTATATCCGTTACTCATATCTTTAAATGCAACTTTTCTATAATTTTCTGGATGAATTCCTGCTTTCATTTTATTTATTATTTTGGAGTGCAAAAGTAATTTATTTTGAAATAAATGCAAATATATTCGAGAAAAATATTTTTATTTTATCATAAAATAATCCAAAAGCATTGTAAAATCTATTCGGAAAGCTTTTAATAATAAATATATTTGCCCAATAATTTTTTATAAAAGTGAAAACAAAAGTACTCAATCATTCAGACATTGAAAAAATTATTAAGCGTATGGCTTACCAAATTTATGAAAATAATTTTGGAGACAAACACATTACGTTTGTTGGCATTAGCTCGCGCGGATATGAAATTGCTAAATTATTGCAAGCTGAATTAGATATAATTAGTAATTTAAAATCGAATTTGCTTGAAATTACCATTGATAAGGAAGCACCATCTATTGAAAATACAGTAATTAAACCAGTCAAATTTGAGGTAAAAGGCACTGTAGTAATTATTGACGATGTGTTAAACACTGGCCGCACTTTGGTTTATGCTGCGTTGCCATTTTTAAATTATAAATTAAGTAAATTACAAGTTGCAGTATTGGTTGATAGAAACCATAAAAAATTCCCTATAGCTGCCGATTATACTGGCATTCAGCTTAACACTACTTTTCAAGAGCATGTAAGTGTGGAGCAAAATAAAAAGAAACAATTTGAAGTTTACTTACAGTAAGGTGAAAAAAAAAATTTAAATTTATTAAACAAAAAAGGCTGTTCAAATGAACAGCCTTTTTAATTTCTTTGCTACAATAGCTCGTTAAATTACTTAACTTTAGCTTGTAAGTTAGCACCAGCTTTGAACTTAACAACCTTTTTAGCAGGAATGTTAATTTCTTTACCAGTTTGAGGATTACGTCCTTTACGAGCAGCACGTTTAGTTACCGAAAAGGTTCCAAAACCTACTAAAATTACTTTGTCGTTTTTCTTCAATGCTCCTTGAGTTGATAACATAAATGCATCTAAAGAAGCAGCAGCTTGAACTTTAGTAATACCGGCAGCTTTTGCCATTGAATCGATTAAGTCTGATTTGTTCATATATTATATTTAAAAATTTTTGCATAACGAAAGTAGTTATACTATTTAAAAAATCAAGTGTTGTGCCAAATTTTTCAAAAAAAATACAAAATTAAATTTTCACACATTATCAACAAAAAGCAAGGATTAGTTATATTTAATACTAAAAACCATATGTTAAAATTAGCTGAGACGCTTTATTTACAAAGGTTTGCACTGATTCTTGTGGTACACCAAAAGTGTATTTTGCTTGGCTATAATAGTCTTTTCTTTTAATCAATAATTCATCTATTTTTACTTCAATTTCGGGCTTTAAAAGGTTAAAGAACAATGGTCTCTGCTTCTTTGCATTCAAAATTCTATCTACCAAAATACCTTTATTGGCATTTATGTAAATAGTTATGCCTGTATTATTCATCAATTGCATGTTGGTAAAATAACAAGGACAACCTCCGCCAGTACTCACTAAAACATGGCTTAAAAGTGATGTTTCAAGTAAACATTTCTGCTCTATATCTCTAAAATATTCTTCACCTTTTTGTTCAAAAATATTTTCAATACTCATACCTGTTGTTTTTTCAATCATATCATCAAGATCAATAAACGAGTATTTTAAGGCATTGGCAAGCTTTTTACCCCAAGTACTTTTACCTGAACCTGGCATGCCGATTATATATACTCTTTGATTTTTGATAACAGCTTCTTGAATTATGAATGGTGAATTATGAATTTTGAATGCGTTTGAAAGTAACTACTTTAATATACTAATTACCAATAAACTGAATAACTAATAATTATTGCATGTAACGCATTACAATATCGTAGGTTGGGAAGTTATAAGCACTCCATTTTTTTACAACCACTCCACCTTTCATTAATATCAATCCTGGGTTTGAGCGAACCATTGATTTTAAAGGAACTGCATCTACTGTATAATAATTAAATGCCAATTGATTTTGATGGCGATAAGCTTCTAAAGTTTCAGCCGAAGTAGCAGTTAAAGCCCAAAATTCTTTGCAATCTTTTTTACAATCATCGGCTAATAAAGCTATTTGTTTTTCTAAGCCTTTGCGCCCTTCAGTTACTGATTTTTGAACCAACACAAGCTTATATCCTTTGTTAGCAAATAAACTATCAGTATAGTTTAAACCATCGGTATTGGTAAGGCTAAAGTCGTGAATAGGCGGCTTGCAACCTTCGCGCACTACTTTATCAATTCTATCTACAAATTTATAGTTGGTATCGTTTGGAATATGGTTAACATCAAACTCTTCTTTTACGCCATTTTTTTCGTAAATAAACATCATAACTACTGAATCAACTGGGGAACCCGGAGGGCAAACCATTTTTTCAGGAATATTATTGCCAACTTTATAAGGTAAAAAATCTTTTACTGGTAAAAACATATAAGTGTAAAAAGTAAAGAATGTTACCACTAAAAATGCTACGGAAAGAGCAATATTTTGTAAGGTAAATTTCATCAAAGGTTTTAAGTGTTTTTGTCCAAAGAAAATGAATAAAATAAACACCAATAAAATCAAATCTTTATAGAACGACTCGACAGGTTTTAACTTAATGGCATCGCCAAAGCAACCGCAATCGGTAACTTTATGTGTAATGGCTGAATAACCCGTTAAAAGTGTAAAAAACACTATCATTAATAACAATAACCATGCATTTAGTTTGTTAAAAGCACCTAGCAATAATGCTACACCACTAATAATTTCGAAAATACATATAAACATGGCCAAAGCCACTGCATAAGGAATAAAAATTGGCATGTTAAATACCTCAAAGTATTCTTCTAATTTATAACTAAAACCTATGGTATCATTGGCCTTAATTAATCCTGAAATAATAAATAATACGCCTACAAATACTCGGCTAATTTGTGTTATAATTTTCATGTGTTTATATTGTTGAACTGTTGGATTGTTTAATTGCTTAATTGTTGAACTGTTTAATTGTTGTATTGTTTGATATCTTTTTTAAACTTATCAAAACATTGCTTAACTGCTTAATTATTTTATTATCTATTGCATTATGTTTAAAACCATTTACCAAAAGCTAGTAGCTAGCGGCCAGAAGCTAATTGTTAGGAGCTAACTTTATCAACGCAAAAACAGAATAATTTATCATATCCATTAGGTTACTATCAATTCCTTCGCTGGCTATGGTTTTTCCTTTATTATCTAAAATTTGTTTCATACGTTGAATACGCATTAGCAACATATCGGTAAAAGTTGTAACCAACATATCGCGCCAAACTTCGCCATAATCGTGGTTTTTTTCTTCCATTAAGGTTTTGGTTTGTGATACATATTTATCGTAAAGCATAGCAATGGTTTCTTGTGGTAAATCCATTTGTTTGTTATCAACCAATTCTAATTGAATTAAGCCCATAATACAATAATTAATAATGCCCATAAACTCAGGTTCAATACCCTCGTTTACCTTCATGGTTCCATTATCTTCAATAGTTCTAATACGGTTAGCTTTTATATAAATTTGGTCTATAATACTACTAATACGCATTATGCGCCATGATGTTCCATAATCTGCATTTTTATTTATAAATACTGCTCTACATTTCTGTATTACAGCATCGTATTGAGTTGAAGTTTTGCTCATTCTGTTTTTTAAAAATTATTTATAAAACCTATTTTTATATTGCGCAAAATTAAACCTACATCTCACATTGCAAACATTTAAATCTAAAAAATATATTAATTGTAAAGGAAAATTGGTAAACCTTGAAAAACCTGCTGTAATGGGCATTTTAAATATTACCAACGATAGTTTTTTTGATGGAGGCAAACACAATTCGGTTGATAATGCGCTTTTTCAAACTGAAAAAATGCTGAACGAAGGTGCCACTTTTATTGATGTTGGAGCACAATCTACTAGGCCAGGAGCTGATATGATAGGTCAAGAAGCCGAATTAAAAGCCGCTATTCCTGTAATTGAAAAACTAGTTAAAAAATTTCCTGAAATTATTATCTCCATTGATACTTTTAGAGCAGAAGTAGCCAAGCAAGCCATAGCCGCAGGTGCTTCAATGATTAACGATGTATCTGGCGGAGAAGACGACCCAAAAATGTTTGAAACTGTAATTAACTTAAAAGTGCCTTACATATTAATGCACAAACAAGGCGATTATAAAACCATGCACCATAACCCTACTTATCAAAATGTAGTTACTGATATTATGAACTATTTTATTCCAAAAGTGGAGTATTTAAAGCAAAATGGAGTAGCTGATTTAATTTTAGATTTGGGTTTTGGATTTGGCAAAAATTTGGAGCATAATTACGAATTGCTTATTAAAATGGATAGATTCAAAATATTTGAATTGCCTATTTTAGTAGGAGTTTCGCGCAAAAAAATGATTCAAAATATAATCGAAGCTGATGCACAACAAGCACTTAACGGCACAACTGTAGTTAATACTATAGCCTTGATGAAAGGAGCTAAAATACTGCGTGTTCATGATGTAAAAGAAGCGGTTGAGGCAGTAAAGATAATGATGCAGTGTAATGTTGAATTATGAATTATGAATGTTGAATTGTAAATTGCTCAACTAATTTTCAATCACAAATCACAAATCACAAATCACAAATCACAAATCACAAATCACAAATCACAAATCACAAAATTGAAAAATCTCTAAATTAACTAAATGGAAATTTTAACCTATAAATTTAACTGGATAAACCTAGTAGATTTGGTGCTAGTGCTATTAATTAGCTGGCAGCTATTTGTTAGGGTTAAAGGCAGTTTGGCATTCAATATTATGATTGGATTGCTAACGCTTTATGCCTTTTGGTGGGTGGTTAAATATTTTGAAATGCCCCTTTTAGAAACCATTTTAGGCGGTTTTGCTAATTTTGGTGTGGTGGCAGTTTTAATAGTTTTTCAGCAAGAAATAAGGCGTTTTTTATTAATCATTGGGCGAAATTCATTTTTAGGCGAAAACAAAAAATGGTGGAATATTTTTCCTTGGAAATGGAAATTAGATGACCCTGATGAACTTGATTTTGAAACCATTGTAGATGCATGTCAAGTATTAGCAGAAACACATACTGGAGCAATTATTATTTTCCCAAAAACAAGTGAAATGCGTTTTTTAGCAGCCAGTGGCGAAACCATTGAAGCGAATATTACCAAACGTTTAATTTTAACTATATTTAACAAAACCAGTCCACTACACGATGGTGCAATGATTATAGCCAAAGGCAAAATTAAAGCTGCAAACTGCGTATTACCAGTTAGCGATAACCCCGATTTAATCAATAAATTTGGATTGCGCCATTTATCGGCCATTGGAATTACAGAACAAACAGATGCTATTTGCTTGGTAATAAGCGAAGAACGTGGTTATATAAGTTTTGTAAAAGAAGGAAAAATTACCGAAGCTATTGATAGGGAATTACTCATAGGACTACTTAATTTAGAACTGAAACCGAAAGTAAAATACGAGTAGATTAGGTATGATTTTCAATTAACAATAGATTTAAATTGTTAACTCTTTTAGAAATGGTACTTTTATAAATAAAAAGCCTGAGTTTAAAACTCAGGCCCTTAAAATTAATATTTATGAATGATTAAAACTTAATCTCTTCTACGTCTTCTTTCCCCACTTGGTCTATCACCAGCAGGTTTATCGCCACCATAGCTTCTGTTACGTCCGCCATCTCTGGTTCCGTAACCGCTTCTTTCGGTAGTTCCTTCGCTGCGGCCATAGCTGCTTCTGTCGCTTCTTTCAGTTCTCGGTGCTCTTTCTCTGTCACCACCTCTACTATCTCTATCACCTCCGCTGCTACGTCTTCTATCGCCACCTCCATAGCTTGAGCTTCCGCCTTCGCTTCTTCTGCTGCTGTATCCACCGCCACCACTTCTTCCGCCTCTATCACCTCCGCGGCCGCCTCTGCCTTCGCGCGAACCACCTGGTTTTTCACCACTTAATTCTGCTCTAACAGGTCTGCCTTCGTAAGTATTGCCATTTAAAGCAGTAATTACTTTTTCGGCTAATTCTTCTTTTACATCTACAAAGCTAAATACACCACTTACATCTACATGTAATTCTTTCCAATCTAACTTACTTTCTTGAGCAACCCAATCTTTAAAGCTGCGAATATCAAAGCCATCTTTTTTACCTACACTCACAAAAATTCTTTGTCCGCGTACATTTCCACCACGTTCGCCTCTTTCACCATCTCTGGTTCTATCGCCCGAAGTAGTATTTAAATCAGGAGCGTTTAAGTATTCTACACTAAATCTGCGTAACTCAAGCGAAAGGAATTTTTTTACCAATTCTTCGTTTGGTAAAGTTAATAACGGGCGTAAGCTGGTCATTACTTTATCATCAAAAATGCTTTCTTCAATTTCGGTATTTACAATGGTATCAATAAATGCTACTAATTTTTTATCGCGCACTTCTTCGGCACTTGGAATTAGTATTTTTTCAAATTTCACATTACTCAATCTTTCAATATCGCGTAATCTTCCATTTTCGCGCATGTTTAATAAAGTAAACGATACACCTAATTTTCCAGCTCTACCTGTTCTACCACTTCTGTGTGTGTAGTTTTCAATATCATCTGGCAAACTAAAATGGATTACGTGACTAATGCCTGAAACATCAATACCACGGGCAGCCACATCGGTTGCTAATAATATTTTGATGGCATGATGACGGAAACGGTTCATTACCTTTTCGCGTTGTCCTTGGCTTAAATCACCATGTAAACAATCGGCATTGTAACCATCTTTAATTAATTTATCGCTAATATCTTGTGTTTCGTGTTTGGTAGTACAAAATATAATTGCGTAAATATCATCGCTGTTAAAATCAACAAAACGTTTTAAGGCAGCATATTTATCGCGGGCATGCACTACAGCATATTGATGTGTAATGTTTACGTTACCCGAGTTAGATTTACCAACTGTAATTTCAAAAGGATCGTTCATGTAACGGTTTGCAATGTTTCTGATGCTTTTTGGCATAGTTGCACTGAATAAACAAACGCGTTTTTCTTTAGGAGTTTCTGCTAAAATGTATTCTACATCTTCTTCAAAACCCATGTTTAGCATTTCATCTGCTTCGTCTAACACTACATATTTTACTGTAGAAATGTTAAGCGCTCTGCGGTTCATTAAATCCATTAAACGACCTGGAGTAGCCACAATAATGTGTGCACCACGTTTAATATCAGAAATTTGACGTTCAATACTACTGCCACCGTACACTGCTACAATGTTAATACTAGATTTGTTTTTGCTGTAGTTACCTAAATCTTTGCTAATTTGCATGCAAAGCTCACGTGTAGGACAAATAACTAAAGCTTGAATAGTTCTGTTAGAAGGTTCAACAAGTTGAATAATTGGCAGGCCAAATGCTGCTGTTTTACCGGTTCCCGTCTGGGCTAATCCCAAAATATCTTGGCCTGTTTCTAAAAACACAGGAATAGACTGTTCCTGTATAGGCGTTGGAGTCTCAAACCCCATCTCTTGAATCGCATTCAAGATGGACGTTTCTACGCCCAAATCACTAAAATTTTTCAAAGTACTTTATTAAAAATAAGCCACAAATATAGCTTAATATTTGATATATTGGCTTTTAGTGACTTAAATAAGTTTTATTTATTAGGGAACATAAGAAGTTGATAACAAACTTGATTTAGTTATGTAATTTAATTAGACATAGTTTTATATATTTGAATCTAATCGTATTAACAAAATTGATGAAAAAGATATATTTTAAAACAATAATTACTGGGCTAATTTTAAGTTTTATCCAACTAAACACTAATGCTCAATGTACACCTGATTTAAGCCTACAATCAACAGGAGTTTACCCTGTTATTCTACCCTCAGCAAAAGTAGGACTTCCATATAGTGAAATATTGCAATTTCATGTAGTTAAAGATTCTTCAGTTACAGTTCCTGTTTTTGGAAAAGTAGATGCAACAATTGATTCATTTACCATATTCAAAGTAAATGGTATTCCCGAAGGAATGAGTTTCATTTGTAATACATCAAATTGTACTATTCCTGGTGGTGGAAATGGTTGCGCCAAAATTACTGGAACACCAACTACAAAAGGGATTTACCCTCTTCAAATTATTTTAAAAGTAAGAGTTACAGCTCTTGGCTTTACTCAAACCCAATTAGATACCATGAATAATTATACCGTTACTGTAGAAAGTGGTTTAGGTATTAACAATGGCTATGATTTAAAAAATGCTGGCTATAAAATTTTTCCAAACCCAATTACCAACAATCAATTAAATTTAGAAATTTGGAATAATGATGCATCCAACTGCACAGTTCAGTTATTCAGTATGCAAGGCAAAGAGGTTTTTAACCAACAATTTGATTTAAATTTTGGACTAAATAAAAACACCATCAATACCGAACAATTGGCTAAAGGCATTTATTTGGTTAAAATTAACCACGAAAACAGCCAATTTGAACAAAAAATTATAATAGAATAATTTTACAAATTAATAATTAAACCTTTTGGGGTTTTAAGAGTCCGACATTCGTAATTTTTTAATAATAATAATATTTTATGGCACAAATTAACCGAAAGCAGTTTTTTCAAAACTTGGCTTCTGAAGCCTTAACCGAAAAAGAGTTACCCGTTTATCCTTACAAGGATCCTTCAAATACTGAAGTTCCTACTAGCTTAAGGAAAACCAGCATAGGTATTAGCCCTTATCAAGGTGCATGGACCGAAACTGAAATAAAGCATTTGTGCCGTAGAACTTTATTTGGTGTATCGAAGGCCGATATTGATTTTTTTAAAACTAAAACCATGGCCCAATCTGTGGATGCCATTTTAAACATATCAACCACCGACCCTGCGCCACCAGTTAATCATTACAGCGCCAATGCAAGTTTTCCAGATGCCGATGTGCCTTTTGGTGATACTTGGGTAAATGCAAATGAAAATCCATTGCTTAGTGCAGCCCGCAGAAACTCATTTAAAGCTTGGTGGATGGGCTTAATGATAAATCAAGACCGAACCATCAAAGAAAAAATGACTCTTTTTTGGCACAATCATTTCGCTACAGAAAGCACTGTAATTCAACTAGCTAGATTTACTTACGACCATCATAAAATGTTACGCCAAAACTGTTTGGGTAATTTTAAAACCTTAACTCGTTTGGTAGCTACCGATTGTGCCATGTTGGTATATTTAAATGGCGAAAAAAATACTAAAACTGCTCCTGATGAAAACTTTGGACGTGAGCTACAAGAACTATTTACAATAGGAAAAGATTTAGCAAATCATTATACTGAAGATGATGTAAAAGCTGCCGCCAAAGTAATGACTGGCTGGCGGAATAATAGAGTTGGTTTTACATCGTATTTTGATTCAACTAAACACGATACCAGCAATAAACAGTTTTCATCGTTTTACAATAATGCGGTAATTACAGGAAAAACTGGTTCTGGTGGAGCCACCGAGGTAGACGATTTAATTACCATGATTTTTAATCATGACGAAGTAGCAAAATACATTTGCCGTAAAATTTACCGCTTTTTTGTTTATTATATAATTGACGAAAGTGTTGAAACAAATGTTATTGCACCTTTAGCAACAGTTTTTAGAAACAGTGGCTATAACATAAAAACAGTAATGGATACTTTGCTAAAAAGTGAACATTTTTACGATGCATTAAACATGGGTTGTGTAATAAAACCACCAACCGACCATTTAGCTGGAATTGCTAGAACTTTTAATTTGCAATTTCCAAGTGCTAGCAATGTAACTCAAACCTATGCTCATTTAGGTTATTTTCAACAAATAGGATTGGCTTTTGGACAAGATATTGGCGATGCTCCTAATGTGGCTGGTTGGCCAGCCTATTGGCAATCACCTCAGTTTTATGAGCTATGGATAAACTCCGATTCACTTCCAAAACGCAATCAAGTTTGCGATGGACTAATTTATACAGGTTTTAATCGCCAAGGATTTAAGTTAATCCTTGATCCAATAGCATTTGTTGTTCAATTTTCAACACCAGAAGATCCGAATGCATTAATTAACCAAACAGTAAGTTTACTTTTTGCCATTGATGTTTCAACTACTAGTAAAATACAACTTAAAACTGCCTTTTTACTTTCGGGCCAAGCTAGCGACTATTATTGGACTGATGCTTGGATTGCCTATATACAAGCACCAACTAATACTGCTAAAAAACAAGCTGTTTATAGCAGGTTACAAGGATTATTTAAATATTTAATGGGTTTAGCCGAGTTTCAATTAATTTAAAATGCCATTGTTATGAAAAGAAGAGATTTTTTACAAAAAGCAATTACTGCAAGTGCATTGCCATTATTTATTAATGGTTTCCCAATTCAAACTTTAGCCGACAACCCAATTGTACAATATTTGGGTAAAGCAGGAGCGGAAGATCATGTATTGGTTTTAATTCAATTAAATGGTGGTAACGATGGATTAAATACTGTTATTCCAATTGACCAATACAGCAAATTGGTTTTGGCAAGGCAAAATATTTTAATACAACAAAATAAAATATTGGCTTTAACAGGAACGCAAGCTACTGGCTTACACCCAAGCCTGAGTGAAGTGCGCAACCTTTACGATAATGGCTTGGTAAATATTGTACAAAGTGTTGGTTATCCAGACCCCAATTTCTCACATTTTAGAGCAACTGATATTTGGCTAACAGGAAGCGATAGCAACGTAAATGAAGAAACTGGTTGGATGGGAAGATATTTAGAAACCAAATTTGATGGGTTTCCAACCAATTACCCAAATACCAATTATCCTGATCCACCTGCCATTCAAATTGGAGCTTTGGTTTCGCCAGCATTGCAAGGCCACCAAGCCAGTTTAGGCATGTCAATTACCGACCCAACTTCGTTTTATCAATTTGTAAACGGAACGGTTGATACTGCACCAAATACTCCGGCTGGCCACGAATTAACTTATGTAAGACTAGTAGCTCAACAAACACAACAATACAGTGGAACCATAAAAGCCGCAGCCGATAAAGCCACCAATTTATCAACTTTATATCCAACTGCTGGAACCAATAGCCTTGCCGACCAATTAAAAATTGTGGCACAATTAATTGCCGGAGGCTTAAAAACCCAAGTATATATGGTTAGTTTGGGTGGATTTGATACACATGCTGGCCAAACCGATTCAAGTGCAACTGAAAATGGCACACATGCCAACTTAATGCAAAAAATATCGCAAGCGGTAAATGCATTTCAAGATGATTTGAAAAAATTAGCCATTGATGAACGTGTATTAGGAATGACTTTTTCGGAATTTGGACGTAGAATTAAATCGAATGACAGTTTAGGCACCGACCATGGAGCAGCTGCACCACTATTTATATTTGGTAAAAATGTAAAACCAGGAATTACTGGTAATAATCCAATTATTCCGAGTACGGTAACTGCCAACGATAATGTACCAATGCAAGTTGATTTCAGATCGGTTTACGCCAGTATTTTAAAGTATTGGTTTAATGTAAGCGATAGCGAATTAAGCCCAATGTTGCTTAATAAAACATTTCCATTGTTAGATATTATAGCAAACGGCAGTTCAAGCGTAACTAATGCAATAGAAGCTAAAATTGGTATTTTAGAAAATTATCCTAATCCTGCTACCACCCAAACTACCATTAAGTTCTCGTGCAGTGGTGGTTATGTAAAAATACGTTTGTATGATAACATAGGTAGAGAAATACTAACCATAGCTGAAAATGATTATAGCAAAGGAACACATGAAGTAGTTTTAAACACCGAAAGCTTAAGAAATGGTACTTATTATTATCAAGTACAACAAGGTGCCTCGCAATTAATGAAAGCGCTAGTAGTAGCTAAGTAACATAAATATTAGAACTTTTTTAAAGCCGTTTAGAGTTAACTCTAAACGGCTTTTTTAGTATAAAATAATTCAATATATATATAATCCAACTAAAACCATCAAATAAAAACCATCTTTATTCTTATTTGAGTTGCGGAAAACTTATTCAAGCTGCGCAAAAAGGGTTTTCAAAACGCTGATTTATTTATTTAAGCTGCTTTTTATATTATTTAAGCTGTTGTTTTAATGTTTTAAGAAAAAATATTTAGTTGATTATCTGAATTTTATACAAAATGATAAAAAATATTTACAAAAATAAAACCACTTATATAAAATTAACGTATGTTTGAATAAGAAATCAGTTAATAAGTAATAACATTTAAACATAAAACGATTATGAACACATTTACTAAAAACGAAGGACACACATTATCATTTAACGAATACAGCTCTGTTTTTAAAAATGAAAAACAACCTGTAGGTATTCGTTTAGCTAAAAAAGTTGGTTCATTTGTAAAAGACACTGTATTTTTTATGAAATACATGTACTTTGTTGTATTGTTAGTTATGATTTTAGGTGTTTTATTCGAGATTAAATGCATATACAATATTGATGTATTCCGTAACTTGGATACACCATTTGATACTTATTATAATGAGGCAAAAGGTAATTTAACAGCCGATTTAAGATAATGCAAAAGCTGTGCGTTATTTTAAACTATCTAGCGGCTTTAAAATTTCTAATATTATAAGTAAACACGAGCATAAAATATCGATTTAAAACTTGGGTTTTGTTATCTTCTATTGAATTACCAAAAATGGTCCTATTAATGTTGTTGTTTTGATTTAAAATGTCAAAAGTATTTAACAACAATTCTGCTGCATTATTTTTCCCAAATTTATAGCCAAAACCTCCGCTCCATAAAAAGAAATTTTGATTAAAATTATCACCAAGTCCAGTGTAATATGTATTAGTAATATCAGTTCTTACTATCAATCCTTTCCAAAGCATTAAATTTAATTTAGCCGCACTTATTTGATAAAAATAATTATTGTTAGCATTGGCATTCAGGGTATTCTCTACCACATTGTAAAAAGCGGTATATGATATGGTGAAATCTATTTTTTCATTAATATTACTACCAAGAGCAAATCCTGAAGTGAGTGTGTATGTATTGGCGTAGTTGATTAAATTATTAGTTTTACTTGGTGTTCTAGTATAGGTTGTTCCTAGGTTAATATTTAAATTACTTTTAAGCATTTTAACTGGAAACCCATAAGTAATAAAACTATTGATATTCCAATAGCCATCAAAATTTTCTGGTTTAATTAATTGCGAACCTTTGCTTAAAACAATATTGTCTATCATTTTACTGCTGTCTCGGACTGTATAAGTGTTGTTACCAATATAATTTTGGGTATTGTTAGCATTTATAAATAAGTAGAAAGTTTTGCCTTTATCAGGGTTTGAAAAACCATAACGAGTTACCAAAACATTGCTATATTCTTGTAAAAGGTTGCTATTTCCTGTGCTCAAACTTAATGGATTGGTATTGTCTAACACATTTTGTAATTGATTAATGCTTGGTGCATTGGTATTGGTTCTATAAAAAATTCTAACATTGTTCTTTTTATTGAATTGATAGCTAATCATAGCACCTGGAAGTATGTTGTTAAAGTTTTTTCGCATCACATTAGGAATTGGTGTTTTTTGAATACCTTCCAGTGATACTAATTGGTAGTTGGCTCCAATCATAAAATTTGTTTTTTCACCAATTTTTAGACGGTAATTAAAACCTCCTCTTTGTGTAGTAATTGTGTTTTCAAAATTACTTGATAAACTTCCATTTAAAATGGTGTATTCATTATTAACCGAATCTTTATTATTAGTATTTTTATCATTAGCGTTGATGCTATATGAAGGGGAATAATTTAGCATTAGCATCCCATTTTTTCCAATTTGTTCTGTATAATTTATAGCTCCCGAATGATTAATAGAATTACCGCTAGTAGTTGTTTTTTGATCCAGTTTATATACAGAATCATTTGGTAAATAATAGTTGTTTTGTGAGAATAAATTAGTACTGCCATTTTTATTGTTTACATCAGTTCCAATATTAAATGAAATGGTTCGGCCTTGCTTCGTGAATTTATGTCTATATAAAATATTGTTGTTCAAACTAATTCCTTCGTTTTTAGATGTATTGGTATTAATGGTTGTATTCAAAAGTGAATCATAAAACTTATTACTACCATTATTTGAATTTGAGGAATTGTTGTTTTGAAAACTTAATTTTGGTGTTACAATTATTGAATTACTGGAATCTAGGTTATACTCCAACCTTAAGTTGATTCGGTGGTTGTAATTATCTGATTGATTAATGCTTTTTTGGTTATAAACTTGATCAAATCCTTGACCTAAAATAGTTAAACGCTGTAAATCACTTACAGTGTTATTATTAGATTGATTGAAAAAGTAGCTGCCTGTAAAATTTAATTTTTTACCCCAATTGTCACTGAAATTTATTCCAATCGAATTGCTTTTATTGATACCACCTTGATTTCCTACTGCAAAGTTGTTGCTAGCATTTCCACCACCACCTCCTTGGCCTCCCATCATACCTCCTCCACCAAAGCCGCGCCCCCCCATTACCCCTCTTCCTTGATTACCAGTATTTGCAAGCCCTAATAAATCCTGAGAACCAAAATTTTGTTGGTTTATATTATTGCTTAATCCTAGAAAAGAAATGCGCTGTTTGCCTTTAAAAAAATTGATATTTCCACCTGCAGTATACCTTTCATTGGTTCCTGCTCCTGTATATAAACGTCCAAAATTACCATTGCTTTTCCCTGATTTGGTGGTAATATTTATGGCTTTTTGAGTATTGCCATCGTTAAATCCAGTGAATTGAGATTGGTCGCTTTGTCTATCAAAAACTTGTATTTTATCTACAACTTCGGCAGGTAAATTTTTAAGAGCTAAGGTTACATCATCCCCAAAAAATTCTTTACCATCAATGGTAACTTTTTGTACATTTTCACCCTGAGCTTTTACTGTTCCATTTTCTATTGTTATACCAGGCATTTTGGTTACCAAGTCTTGCACATTGGCGTCTGGATTGGTTTTAAAAGCATTGGCATTATATTCTGTAGTATCATCTTTCTGTTGAGATCTAATAACTCTCTCCTGTATATTAACATCCTTAAGTTGATTTGGATTTCTTGATAAACTAAAGGTTCCTAAGTTTTGATTAGCTTCAGTTAATTGGATGGAAATTTCTTCTTTTTTAAAACCAACATAACTAAATTTAATAGCATAGAAACCTTGAGGTAATTCATTTACAATAAACTTCCCTTCACTATTAGTATTTGTAAATATCTTTTTTGTACTATCCTGCTTGTATATAAACAAAACACTTACACCAACTAATGGTTGTTTTGCTTTTACGTCAACAACTATTCCAAAAGCTTTTTCAACCACTTGCGCATTTGTTTTATTTAAAATATTTAAATGGACTAAAGCCATTATTATAATAATTAAATAGTTTGATTGTTTTTGTTTCATAAATCAATATTTAAATTGAAGTTAGCGAATGTAGATTTAAAATACGCCATAAAGTTTAATTCACGTAAATAAAAAAATTAAAATTAAATGTTTCCATCCACTAACTTAATTGCTAAATTGCGCCAAATAGTTTTTAAAAATGTATACAAATACACTGCAAATAATTAAGGAAAATCCCATTGAAACATTTATATTAGGTAATCTTTATTTTATTATACCCTTAATACTTGTAGTAATATTTCTTTTTTTTACCAATAAATACTTGTTAAATTTTAGTAACAAGTGTCCTAATTGTTCATCTGTTGATATTTCAAGAGTTAAAAAAAATAAATACTTAAAAACGATAGGATTTGACAATAAAACTATGAAATTCAATTGTAGAAAGTGTCACTATAAATTTTATGTATTAGGAAATAATAGAGAGAAAAAAGTTAAGGTTTAATCATTTTTCTTTTTCTGTTGCCAAGGTATTTTAACATATTTCATGTATCTAACTAATATGGCTTCCTTCCGTGCAATGTATCTTGAGGGTTTATTGGCTGTCCATCTTCTAGGGTTTGGAAAACAAGCAACTATCGAGGCTGCTTCTTGTTTGGTTAATTCGCTTGCTGATTTGTTGTAATAAAAATTTGCTGCAGCCTCTGCACCATAAATTCCTTTACCCATTTCTATGATGTTAAGATATACTTCTAAAATTCTACGTTTATTCCAAAGTAATTCAATACTTATGGTAATATAAAACTCCAGCCCTTTTCTAATCCAGCTGCGACTAGGAGTAAAAAATAAATTTTTAGCAGTTTGCTGACTTATGGTACTTGCACCACGTAATTTTTTTCCTCCATTTATACTGCTTTCTATAGCTTTATAAATTTGTTCAAAATCAAAACCATAGTGCTCAAAAAATTGTAAATCCTCACCAACAATGGTAGCTTTTATCATGTTATTGCCAATATAATCAATTCCTCGCCAAGATTTATTTAACCTAACTTCATCGCTGCCACCTATTTGTTCAACAAGCCTTACTAAATGCAATGGGGTAATTGGAACAGGAACTACTCGGTATAATACAATAAGCATAAAACTATATTGCCAAGAAAGTAAAAATAACTTTAATAACCAGTTTTTAAGTTTAACTAGTTTTGCCTTAAGCGCTTTTATGTGTTTATTATTGTTCAAAATATAAATTGCGCAGCAAGTTTACAAAATCATTATCAAATCTGTGTTTGTTTTATGTACAAAGCAGTGTTTATTTGTATCTTTTTAAAATATAAAAATAAATAGTGATACAAGCCTTTCAAATTAAACTTGCAATTTTCTTCATTTTATTTGCGTTACTTATAGATTCTTATAGTTGGCAGGCTATAAGAGCTTTGGTTAGGGATAAATCAAACCTTACACGTAAAATTTTTGCCTACATTTATTGGACTATACCTGTAATTGTAACTATTTATTTCATTCATGGACTTTTATTTCCTGGACAAAACAATAATAAATTTATAAAAATTTATTTCAACGGATTCTACTTTGTCATTTATGCATCCAAATTTGTGGTATGCTTATTTTTAGTTTTTGATGATTTGAAGCGACTTTCTAAAATTTGTTGGTTAGGCTTATTCAAATCAAGTAAAAAAAATCTGATTGAACCAACTCAAGGCGATACCCTTGAACATATTCATGAAGAAAAAGAAGAAGAAAAGGAAAAAATTAGCCGTAGTCAATTTTTAGCAAGCACAGGTTTGTTGGTAGGTGCTGTTCCATTTATTATTTTGTCGCGTGGTATTATAAAAGGTGCTTACGATTACCGTGTTCGTAGGGTTCAGTTGTATTTGCCTAATCTTCCTTCTGGTTTCGAAGGTGTAAAAATTTTGCAAGTGAGTGATATACACTCGGGAAGTTTTACCAATAGAGATGCTGTTTACAAAGGCATTCAAATGATAAAAGCAGAAAATGCAGACGTAGTTTTTTTTACAGGCGATATAGTTAATAGTAAAACTGATGAATTATATGATTGGCAGAATCTTTTTGCCGAAATTAAAGCACCAATGGGTGTATTTAGTATTTATGGTAATCATGATTATGGGGATTATGTAAATACTTGGAAAAGTAAAGAAGAAAAAGATAAGAATTTGGCGGATTTAGCAAATGCTCATAAAAATATGGGTTGGAATTTGCTAAGAAATGAACACATTACACTAACTAAAAATAACCAACGTATTGGAATTATAGGTGTTGAAAATTGGGGAGATAAAGGTCGTTTTCAAAAATATGGCGATGTAGAAAAAGCCACTAAAAATATGCCTGATGTGCCTGTAAAACTATTATTATCACACGATCCAAGTCATTTTGATAGCATAGTAAGTAAGCAACATCAAGAAATAGATGTTACCTTTAGTGGTCATACACATGGTTTTCAATTTGGTGTTGAAATTGGTGGTTTTAAATGGAGTCCTTCTCAATACATTTATCCTCATTGGGCTGGATTATACCAAGAAGGTCGCCAACAATTATATGTGAACAGAGGATTTGGGTTTTTAGGTTACCCAGGAAGGGTTGGCATTTTACCTGAAATTACGGTATTTACTTTAACTAAAAATAGTTAAGGTAATAGGCTGTATTTTTTAGCCTATTACCTTTATTGGTTGTATTTATTTAGTTTCCAGAACAATGAATGGAACTATCATTTCTTCTAAACTAATTCCACCATGTTGAAACGAATTGTTATACATGTTTACATGGTAGTTATAATTGTTAGGATAAGCCATAAAATCTTCTCCAGTAGCAAATGCGTAGCTAGTACTCATATTTTGTTTTGGTAAAAATAGGTCAGCTGGATTTTTTACTCCAAATAACTCTTTGGCATTATAGCTTAAATTACGTCCTTGTTTGTAGCGTAAATTAGTGCTAGTACTTTTATCTCCAATAATTTTTACTGGATTTTTTACCCTAATTGAACCATGATCGGTTGTAATAATTACACGTACTTTTTTCTGAGCAATTTTTTTGATGGTTTCAAATAATGGAGAATGTTCAAACCAACTTGCTGTAATACTGCGGTAAGCAGCTTCATCTTCGGCTAGTTCTTTCATTACATTCATTTCGGTACGCACATGGCTCAGCATATCTACAAAGTTGTAAACTATTACGTTAAATTTGTTATCCATAAAATTAGCTACATCATCTATTAAGTTTTTACCTGCTTGTAAATTGGTAACTTTGGTGTAGGTAATTTTTTCTTTATAGCCCAAGCGTTGCATTTGTTTATTAATGAACTCTTCTTCATAAATATTCTTGCCTTCATCCTCCTCTTCATTTACCCAAAGGTTTGGATATAATTTTTCAATTTCACTCGGCATCATACCTGCAAAAAAGCTATTTCTAGCATAATGAGTAGTAGTAGGTAAAATAGTTAAATAAGTATCTTCGCTAATAATATTAAAGTATTCTGTCAACTGGTTTTGAACCATTTTCCATTGATCGTACCTAAAATTATCAATCATAATTAAAAAGGTAGGTATTTCTTTATCAATGGCGGGCATCAGTTTTTTATTAACCACTGTATGACTCATGGCAGGAGTTTGCGCATTAGGTTTCTTTAAAAAATCAATAAAGTTTTTTTCAATATATTTAACCCAAGCATTATTGGCATCGCGTTTTTGCATGGCCAAAATTTCGTCCATTCCAGTGTCGCCACTTTTAGCCAATTCTAATTCCCAATAAATTAATTTTTTGTAAAGCGCTACCCAACTTTCGTAACCATCTACATCATATAATTCCATGGCTATTTGCCTAAACTCTTGTTGGTAGTTTTGAGCAGTTTTTTCAGTAACCAATTGCTTACTATCCAAAATGCGTTTAAGCGAAAGTAAAATTTGGCTTGAGTTAACAGGCTTAATTAAGTAATCAGCTATTTGATTACCAATAGCATCTTCCATAATATGTTCTTCTTCGCTTTTGGTAATCATAACTATGGGCACTTCGGGCATTATGGCTTTTATTTGGCTCAATGCCTCTAAACCACTAATACCTGGCATGTTTTCATCTAAAAAAATTACATCATAACGTTTTAGTTTTACTGCATCTACTGCATCTACACCGCTAGTTACTTTATCTACAGTATATCCTTTGTTGGTTAAATAAATTATATGAGGCTTTAATAAATCTATCTCATCATCGGCCCATAAAATGCTTGTATTGCTCATTAGTTTTTAATTGTTTTTTGCAAAGATTACTTGTTTACTTAAAAATAAAAATAGTTTGTGTGTTAATTTGGTTTACTTTTATAAAAGGTAAATATAACGCAGTTTTCGGAGTTTTAGTGTTTTTGTTTATTAACGTTGCGGCAGACCTGCGTGTCTGCCCGAAAAATGATAAAACCAAAAAATAAGAAACAAACGTTTAAAGGATTGTAATCCATTTTCATTTTTTTAATTAATTCAAAAAACTTTTGCGTAATTGCTGTTGATATAAATATGCTAACAATGAAACCCAAAATCTTGCTTATTCTTTTATTTTTAAATCTAACTTCTTTTGCACAAATAAGCTATTTATTAAACATAGATTCAATTCCTAAAACGCCCAATTTACCGCAACACCTAGTCTTGTATTATAAAAATGCCAATGAAGCCAAATGGCTTTTTTACAATAAAAAATACAAAGAAGCCATCGTAAAATATAAAACCGCCTTTGAAATAGCCAAGCCACAAGCGCAGCATATTGGCGATTTGATGCAATGCTATTTTGAGTCAAATCAAAAAGACTCTGCCGTAAAATATGCCGAATTTTGTATAAAAAACTTTGGACTTGATGTATATAGAATGGTAAAAGATTCGAGTATTAATAGCTTTTATAGTTTAGAGATTTTCAAAAAACCTTTGTCAGAATTTTATGCCAAAGATAATACTATTAGGAAAGTGATTATGATTGAACATTACTTACACAATGACCATTTTTTTAGATCAGAGTTTGCTAATTTTAACTTGGGAAATGAAGTAAAAAACAAAGATGAATTTGCTTTTAAAATAGCACTACAATATGATAGTATTTATGCAATTCCATACATTACAAATTTGATTAAAGAATTCAACTTTCCAAATGAATACGATATTGGTTATTACTCAGTCAAAAATATAATGTTTTTGTTGCGCCATTATAATATTGAAAGAGATGTTTACGATAGCGCACTTTATAACGGAAAAACGTTGCCTGAAGATTATGCTAGCTTAACAGATTATAAGTTCAATACGGACTGGGAAGCCTTAATAAAAGAAAACAAGTTTAGACCAAAAAATAATTATGGTCCAAATTTGAAAGAAATAAATAACAAAATGGTAGTTGGTGAATTAGATGATATTGAAAATGTAGATAAAAGACGAGAAGCCATTGGATTAATGCCTTTGTGGCAATATGCCAAATACAAAAAATTTGAATTGTCGGATGCTTATAAAAATGTTCTCAAAAAACAAAAAATTAAATACTAAACAACTATGAAACACAAACTTCTTTTAAAATTCAGCATTGCCTTTTGCCTATTTTTTGCAATTGCGCAGCAAGCATTCAGCCAAACCCAAAAATCTTATTTGGGATATTACAGCTTAATCAATGAAGCTGAAATGTTAACCTTTGAAAACAAAAACGAACAAGCTTTACAAAAATATTTGGAAGCCTTTAAACAATATGATGGCTTTGAAGAAGATTATTTAAAGGCAGTGAAATTGGCTTTGAAACAAACTAATGCTGAAATAACTTTTAATTTATTAAAAGAAAAAGCACAAAAAACAGGTTGGTTTACCGATGAATTATTTGATAAAAATAAAATAGATAGTTTTACACAAACTAAAATGGGAAAACTATATTTAAAAAATAAAGAAAATTGGTTTGAACAAAATAAAAAAGCATATGATTTGTATGCTTATGGTTTAACAAAATCAATAGATGCAATAGACCAATTTGTTAGAACTAATTTCTTAAGAACTAGTAAAAATAACTTCATAAATGATAGTTTGAAAAATGTAACATTTTATAATATTCTGAACGAAACGGATAATAAAAACTTTGCAAGATTCAAAGATTTTGTTTCAAATTATGGGTTCCCAGGAAAAAGTAAATTAGGTGGTAAGACCTTACATATAAGTACATTTATTACACATGTTTTTAAATACAGTGATATTTTAGATAGCAATTGTTCTCAGTTTGATAAAGACAAGTTTTACTATTTAGATTCTTTGTTGAAAATTCAAATAATTAAAGGTGAATACAGATGTAATGATTTTGCATATTGCTACGACTATTCATTAGGAAATGACAGCATTTCATATTATGCTTATCCTAGATATACTTTTAGTGAATCAGGTAAAAGAGTATTAATCAATTTTCCTGTTATTGACCCCAAAAACCTAAACAAACGAAGATCAGAAATTGGCCTAATGACTATAGAAGAACAATGTAAAATATATGGCGTTCCATTGCCACCAAATTATAAATCAATTTAACCAACGTTGTGGCAGACCAGCTTTTCTGACCGAAAAATGATAAAATAATCGGTTAATGCCTTTGTGGCAATATGCCAAATTCTAAAAATTTTGAAGCTCCAAGGCAATTGATAAAATGGCTTTTATATTCCACAGGTTAATCTAGCAAGCTTTCGGGAAGTGGCAATTTATATTTAGTTCTTGGTTGTTCCTTGTTCATGTTTATGCCAAGCAGCACCAATAAGAATTTTTGAATTTAGCTTAAAAAACAGGTTTATCAATTCAGTTTTTAATTTCATTGTCAGTTTTTTGCCATTTAAATACTTTGTGAGGCAAAAAATCAAATTCTGCTATTTTCAAAAAAACTATATAAACCAAAGCATTGTTTAGTGGGTAAACCCAAAACAATTATATATTATGAAAAAACAATTTCTTTTACTAACCATGGTTAGTTTGCTTTTTAGTTCGTGTGCAGTAGTGCTTCAAGATGAAATAGGTGTAAAAAGAACCTTAGGAAGAGTTAATGAAAAAATTCACTACCCAGGAGCAGTTGTTTACAATCCATTTTTATCAAGAGTAATAAAAGTTCCAATTAGAACTATCAATTTAGCCATAAACGCTTCCCTTCCAAGCAAAGAAGGTTTAACCATTCAATCTGAAATATCCATTTTATATAAAATAAAAACATCTGAATTACCCAATATTTTAAAAAATACCGGATTAAACTTTCAGGATGTAGTAATACTTCCTGTATTTAGGTCGGCAGCGGCAGATATATGCGCCAAATACGAAGCCAAAGATATGCATAGCAATAAGCGCAGTGTTATTGAAAAAGAAATTAAAGAACGTATGATGGAAGTAGCCGAATCTAAAGGATTTATTATTGAATCGGTGTTAATGAAAAGCATTAGTTTACCTCCCGGATTAGCCAAAACCATTGAAGAAAAAATGCAATCGGAACAAGAAGCACAAAGAATGGAATTTTTAAAAGAACGCGAAAAACGTGAAGCTGAAAGAAAAATATTACAAGCCGAAGGCGAAAAACAAAGTAGAATTATAGCAGCCGAAGCTCAAAAAAGAATCATAGAAATAGAGGCTGAAGGTAAAGCAAATGCACTAAAAACAGAAGCGGAAGCACAAATGAAAGCCAACCAAATGTTAAATAGCAGCTTAACTCCGCAGGTGTTAAAAGCAAAACAAATTGAAGCTTTTAAATCGCTTTCGGGTTCAAATAATGCCAAAGTTATTATTACCGATGGTAAAACGCCATTAATTGGTATTCCTGAAAATTAGGTACTAGCTTTTTAATTTAATAGGCAATAAAACAGCACTTACCAATATTTTATGGTAAGTGCTGTTTTTTTTGATTAGAGAGATAGATAGATACCATCTCGCCATTATTGGCATTTAAGCAATGCAGCACCAATAATAATTTTAAACATACTTTACACCCTAGCTAATGCCGAAAGTTTTCGGGAAGGGGCAGTGGATAAAATGGAATATTTTTTTTTCCACAGGCTAATTCCGAAAGCTTATCAGAACATGTGGCAATTCATCTTTAATGCTGAGCTTATTACAAGGCATTATTCATCAATACCTAATTCGGAAATGCTGGATTTTAGCTGGCTCAATTTCCCTATAAAATTAAACTTGCTTTAATAAACCTAATTGATATTTTTGTTTTGTAAGAAAGCTAAACTATTAAAGAGCTAATAGACCAATTATCAGCAGGCAGAAAGCTTAGAAACCTGCGGAGAAGAAGTAATAATTTTAGGAGTAAAAAGTAATAGCTGTTGGTGACGCTTTGCTAGAGAACAACAGAGAGGTAAAAAATAAAATATTCATTAACTTTGTGAAATAAATTTGAAAAAAGAAATGGACGATGTATTATTATTAGCTGACAAAGTAAGAAATACTCTAATTCTTGGTGAAAGCCATTTTAGAGAATTTAAATCCGCTTTGGAAGGACGACCTGACAATAAAAAGCCTGGATTAGTAAAACATATATGTGCTTATATTGGAGAGGCATTAGTTTCGTTTGCAAATGCAGATGGTGGTGCGGTATTAATTGGAGTAGAAGATGATGGAACCATTTCTGGAATTCCACATACTGAAGAAGATATACAAACTATGCTCAATTCTATTCATACACATATTTATCAAAATCAACAACTTCCATTAAATAATGCTAATAAACTTATTTTAGAAGGCAAAACAATTTTATATTTTTCGGTAAATAAAGGAACAACGATGATATATCAACTTCCAGACGGAAGATGTGTAAGACGAAAAGACAAATCAACTATGCCTGCTTCTGTTGACCAAATTCAGTTTGAAAGACAAGAAGTTAAATCAAGAGAATATGATAGTCAATTTGTAGATGGAGCAATGGTAACAGATTTAGATGTTAGATTGCTTCAAGGTATTGCAGACCAATATATTAAAGGATTAAGCATAGAAAGGTATTTACAACAAATTGGGCTTGCAGAATATGCTCAAAATGGTTTAAGACTAAAACGAGCAGCTTTATTACTTTTTGCAACAGACATCGACAGATGGCATCCACGAAGCCAAGTAAGGTTTCTAAAGGTAAAAGGTAATACTTTAGAAGCTGGAGAAAAGTACAATGTTGTAAGCGATGATACAGTAAAAGGAAATATATTTGATTTGGTAATTAAATCGTGGGAACATTTACGTTCATATTTAGCCTATAAAACAGAATTTGGAACCAATTCTCAATTTGAACAAAAGTATATTTACCCAGAAGATGCTGTTCGTGAAGCCATTTTAAATGCAATTGCACATAGAGATTATAGTATTGCAAATGCAATTGAAATTTATATTTTCAATGACAGAATGGAAATAAAAAGTCCGGGAGCATTGATTTCAACTCTAACTGTCAAAAATTTATATGAACTAGAAGGTTCTCACGAATCAAGAAATTCACTTATAGCAAGAGTTTTGAGAGAAAATAAATTAATGAGGGAGCTTGGAGAAGGAATGAAAAGGATTTTTGGTTTGATGCAAGAGCAAGAACTTGAAAAACCTGAATTATATTCTAATGGACTTTGGTTTCGAGTTACTTTATCGAATAAAACTATATTTAGCTCTAAAGAATTAGAATGGCTTCAACAATTTGAAAAATTTGATTTAACAAAAAACCAAAAACAAATTATTTTATTAGGACTTGGCGACAAAGAAATTTCCAGTAATGATATTTTTAAGGCATTAAATATTAAAAATACTGAAACCGAAAAGTTTACACAAGAAGTTACTGTATTAAGAAATTATGGTATTCTTGAAAGTTTTGTTACTTCGGCAGAAGCACAGAAAATTAGTCGTAAAACAAAAAAGAATAGAAAAGATATACCAAGATATAAAGTGAAAGTGCCGTAAAACTCCAAAATAATGAATATTGTCTTAGGTTAACTATTTGACTCAGAAACTGGCTTTAAACATAGTTAGTTTATGGGTTAACCATTGCTGAATCCTACAAATCTAAACCAACAGGATCTTTAATTTTTCGAAATTATTAATTTAGGCTCAAACAAGTGAAATTAAAAAATTATCCAATAATTCATTACACCTTTATTCATTCAGAAAAAGTAAAATTATTATGACAGAAAACGAAAAGAAAAATATTCCAAGCAGTGGTAAAATTAATTCATTAGTTTATCTAACAGAAAGTAATTACAGGCAGCTAATTGGGTGCTCAGATATAAAACATTATGATTTTGAAAATGCCATTTCATTATTTAAACAATTGTATGACAATTGGAAGTTTTATAAAATGTTTAACAAATATGATATAAAATTTCTATTTAAAAATTTTATATTATTATCAGGTGAAAATGAAAATCTATTTTTTAAAGAAGTAGAAGATAGAAAAGATAATTTAGGATATATTTTAGAAATTAAAGGTAAGCTTAAGTATCATTTACACCCTTCTTGTGAAGGTTTAAATAGGGGTTTCAGAAATTTTTTCATGCCAGAACCAGTAGCCAAAATTCAAGATAAAGAAGAAAAAATAAAGGTAGCAAACGAGGTTAGGGATTGGTTTAAAACAAATAATTACACAATTGAAAGGTATTTAAACCAAGAAATAAATGATAAGCACTTAACGGAATCATTTAATAGAGTATTCCCTAATAAATTTAATATTGAACCAATATCAATTAGTCAATCAGATCAAAATCAATTTAAGTGGTATATACAAAAAAAATCAGATACAATAAAAATTGAGAAAGAATTTAGTTTTCAAGAGTTTGAAAATAACGTAACAGCTATTATCTCAGATAGAAATGACCTATGCCAACGTTCAATGAAATTGTATAATCTTAGCAAACACGACAATTTAATTAAAGAAAAAGATCATAATATTATGAGTATTCTAAATGAAAGGATTGAAACTGGATATTTGAAAGACGTAACTATTGATTATATTGAAAATATGGGGTTAGATGATTTAAAAACCTTTTGGCAAAAGCATATAGATTTAAGAAACAAAGGCATATTGGAATTTACAAATTTTTTAAAATGGAAGTTTAATATAAAAGAATACGGACTGATGAATATTAAATTGGAGAATTTCAACTTTGAATGTTGTACAATGTGTTTAATGAGCCAATCTTAACTAAGTTGATAATTTCCTGTTTCACCAAAGCAGCACCAACAATAACTATTAATTATACCTCACAAAAAAAGCTATCTAGTTTTGAAACCTGATAGCTTTTTTTGCTTTAAATCATGTGTTGTATTATGCTTCGTATAATCCCAATGCATCTAATACGTTGTTTAGTTCTTCAAAATCTTTAAGGCCAGTTTTTTCTTCATCGCCTCCTATTATGTTTAAGGCATACGGTTGGTAAGTAGCCAATGTTTCTTTTATGTTTTCGGGTACTGTATTATAACCCCAAACTATTTTGTTATTGGCACATATTTGTTTTAAATCGTCAGCACTTAAAGTATGGCCATTGCTTGAATATAAATGAAAAGCATCTACTTTATCGGTATATGCTTCAAAAATTTTATGAAGCGCAGTTACATCAAATAAACTGGTATCAATTTTTTTGATAATAGGCTTGTCTATTTCGGCTAAATCGGTTGGCAACAAATCGTTGTTTAGTTCTACAATATCAATGTTCAACATATCAACTATATCGGCCACTTCTTTCATAGTTTGGTTTCCAAACTCAGCCACTACAAAACATCCAGAAGTCCAATCGATAATTTCTTTGGCTTTAACTGGCGGAATATAACTTACACTTTGAGGGTCAAAACAAAAACCCATATAATCAATACCTGCTGCGGCTGCAAAGCGGGCATCGCTTAAGTTGGTAATATTACCCAAC
This sequence comes from Bacteroidota bacterium, assembly GCA_013298895.1. GTDB lineage: Bacteria > Bacteroidota > Bacteroidia > UKL13-3 > UKL13-3 > JAAFJM01. The sequence goes on from JAAFJM010000015.1 coordinate 59,758, forward strand.
TTAATTTTTACGTTTTGATTCATTTAATTCTTTTATCGTTTTTTATAAATAGGCACATTGCTGCAAGCTTCGCCATACATTAAACTTTTTACCACTGGTAGTAACTTATTGCTCATGGCTACATAAGCAGCTATGGGCAACTCATTTTGGCTACACCCCTTTAAAATAATGCGTTTATTGGCATAATCGGCAGGGTTCAGTTGTGCAATGGCATCGTTATACAATGCTATTTCAAGTTGTTCTAAATTGCCAAACACATATTTATTGGCATACGGCTGCACCGCACTAGCCAAAAGCATATAAGCCCAAGTAGGCACTATGGCATCGGTACTGCAATAAAAAGCTATATTTTGGTTTTGGTATTGGCTCCAATCGTGGTTTTTAACAAAATCTCTAAAATCTTTTTCCTTTAAAATCATTTCCCTAAAAAGCCAATCCTTAATATCGAACAAAACCCTTTTACCTGCATGGCGCAAGGTTTCTAAATCAATGGTAATAAGGCCACTGTTAGCTACTTTATTTTCAATTAAATCTAATTCTGCTAAATCCATTTTATTACATTATTGACGAACAATCATGGTTCTGGTAATGGTTTTTTGTCCCAATACTTGTACTACATTGGTATCGCTTTTGGTGCCACTTTGAGCCCTTAGGTAATAATTGCCTTGCAGTATAAAACCAAAATCGGCAGTGCCACTTACGGTAGAAATGGTATTTAAATAAAAATTGCGCTTTAAATCTTCGTAAGATGGATACAAAAATACTTGTGCACCATTAATTTGGGTATTGTTATTGGTTCCATCTAAAACCACTACCTTTAGCCTTCCGCTAAACTGAGAACTATCGTTGGTTACAATAGTTTGCGAAGGAGTAGCAATGGTTTCGGTTTTGGTGCAAGATAAAACCATAAAAGCTAATATTATTATAGCAAATAACTTATTCATAATGTATTATTTTATTTCAGAAATTTTAATGGTATTTACCCTGTTACGTTCAATGATTGGCATACTTGCGGTATTAATTACCAATTGTCCTTTTTGAATATAACCACCTTTTAACAGGTTATTATTTACATCTTGCATGGAGTCATCGGTACTTTCAAACTCGCGGTATAAAAAGCCACGTACACCCCAAACCAAACTTAAAGTATTAACCAAACGAGGGTTAGTTGTAAAAATAAAAATGCTTGCTTTTGGGCGGAATGATGAAATTTTATAAGCTGAATAACCCGAAAAAGTCATACCCACAATGGCACTTGCTTTTAAATGGTCGCTAACTCTTACTGCTGTAAAACAAATTTCATCCGATAAAAAGGTTTCACTATCTTCTGTAGGCCTAGTTCCTTTAAAATAAGGCGCATTGGTTCCTGTTTCTACCTCCATAATGGTTCTGCGCATGTAGCTGATGGCATTAACCGGATATGCACCCACCGAAGTTTCGGCACTTAACATTACTGCATCGGCACCATCCATTACTGCATTGGCAATATCGTTTAACTCAGCACGTGTAGGCACTGGGCTTACAATCATGCTTTCCATCATTTGCGTAGCAATAATAACAGGCTTGCTTGCTTCAATGCATTTTTTAACAATGCGTTTTTGAATAACAGGCACTTGTTCCATAGGCATTTCTACTCCTAAATCGCCACGCGCCACCATTATTCCATCAGAGGCTGCAATGATTTTATCAATATTAGCCACTGCTTCTGGCTTTTCTATTTTTGAAATTACACGAGGTTTCCAATCGTTTAATTCAATAATATTTTTTATAAAAACAACATCATGTTCATTTCTTACGAATGAAAGGGCCACCCACTCTACTTTATTATCCAAACCAAACTTCAAATCATCCAAATCTTTTTGAGTCATACTTGGAATACTCATTTTGGTATTAGGTAAGTTAAATCCTTTTTTATTTGAAAGCCACCCTCCAAAAACAACTTCGGCCTTCACCAAGTTTTTCTTATTGGTTTCAATTACTTTTAATTCCAGTTTTCCATCATCTAATAAAATGCGTTCGCCTGGATTTACATCTTTAGGTAAATTTTCAAAATTGATATAAATGCGGTTACTCGTTCCAATGCATTTTTCGGTAGTTACTTCAATTATTTCACCTTGAATTAACTCTACCTTACCATTTTCCATTTCACCAACACGTAACTTAGGACCTTGTAAATCTAAAAGCATACAAACATTAGTTCCTAAATCCTGATTAGCTTGCCTAATATTATCAATAACCTGCTGATGATCGGCATAAGAACCATGTGAAAAATTTAGACGACAAACATCAACTCCTTCGTTAATAATGGCTTTTAAATTTTCTAAACTGCTGGTGGCTGGCCCAATTGTAGCCACAATTTTGGTACGGTTAAAAAGTGCTTTACTCATCTCTCTTCTATAATTTTTTTATAATATTAAATTTACTTTCTGTTTTAGCCTTGTTTGGTCTATTAAACTAACAAGCTGAATTTCAGAAATGGTTTTTACTTGTTTTAAAAATAATTTTTCATCAAAAAAAGATAGTCCACCTTCAATTAAAATAAAGTATTGCATGGCTCTTAATTCTGTAAAAAGAATTTTACTTTCATCGGAATTGGAAAAAAGCGTGTAAGTTAAGTGGTTTAGCTCATCGTTGTAAATAAATTTATTGAAATAAAAATATTCTCTTTCCGATTCGTTATACCATTCAATGCTATCAACTCGAGCTAAATTTATTTCGAGTGAATGGTTTAATAACCATGCTAGGCGCGACACTTTTTCATTGCTTAGCAATCCGTAAAAAAGTGTTTCTTCCTCATCTGTAATATCTAGCGCGAACTTTTTCAATTAAAAAATCGTGCTAATATACTATTTGTATGTGACGATTGTGTTAATTTTTTTGAAAAAAAATCCCAAAAGGCTTTATCCTTTGGCATTAAACTAACCAATTGCTTCGTGCAAATTAGGTAATTTACCCAATTGTTTTAGGTAGGCAATATGTGAACCAATGGCACCAAAAAGGGTTTTATTTTCTAAATAAGGCACCCCAAATTCTTTAGCTGTTTGTTTTACTATTTTAGCAATGGCTGGATAATGCACATGCGATACTTTTTGAAACAAATGGTGTTCTACTTGGTAATTTAAACCTCCTACATACCATGAAAGCAATTTGTTATTGGGCGAAAAATTAACTGTGGTATTTAATTGATGAATAGCCCAGTCGTTTTCAATAATTCCATCTGCATTAGGCATTGGATGGTCGGTATGTTCAACAGTATGTGCTAATTGAAAAACAGTGGTTAAAATTAATCCTGAAAAAAAATGCATCAGCATAAAGCCTATAAATACTTGCCAAAACGGAATTTGAAACACATAAGTTGGCACTAAAAACATGACTATAAAATAAAATATTTTGATACCAATAATTTTAGAAAGAATAGCCACATTTTCCTTTTTAGAAGCACTGTTTACACCATTTTTTGAAAACTGATAAAACTGAATAAAATCTTTAGCTACGGCCCAATAAAAAGTAAGCAAACCATAAAAAAAGAAAGCATAAATCCATTGGAACTGATGGAAACTTTTCTGCTTGGTATGTGGCGAAAATTTTAAAACCAATCTGTCGGAAATATCATCATCTAAATGAGTAATATTGGTATAAGTATGGTGTAATATATTGTGCTGTAATTTCCAATTAAACACTGAACCACCTAATAAATTCAAAGAGTGTCCAACCCAATAATTTACATTTTTATTAGCTGAGTAAGCCCCATGATTGGCATCGTGCATTACACTCATGCCAATACCCGCAAGACTAATACCCATTAAACTCCAAAACAATAAACTAATTCCAAAACTTGGTCTAAAAGCCATTAAAGCTAAAAAAGGTAAAATATAAGCACTTAAAAGAATAATGGTTTTTAAAACCATGCCCGTATTGGCGTGTTTTGAAATATTGTTATCAATAAAATATTGATCTACACGCTTTTTTAAAATGGAATAAAAACCTGTTTTATTTTTGTCTATAAACTTAACTTGCTCCTTTAAATGTGACATATTACAAAGAAAACTACTTTGAGTTGAAAATCAACATGTAAAAACGTAATCAAAATGTAATTTTTATTATCAAAATTTTAAAACAAAACAACTCAATCAAAAAACTATATTTTTTGAATATAAAGTTTTATCAATAACATTGCAGCCCAATTTTATGCAAACTGCCTCTATTTCTGAAATAAAAAAAGAATTACAAACGCTTCATGCTGCGCAATTGGTAGAACTTTGTACCAAAATAGCCAAGTATAAAAAAGACAATAAGGAGTTTTTAAATTACTTGTTATTTCAAACCCACGATGAAGCCCAATTTATTGATGGTATAAAACAAGAAATGACTGAACTGTTTGCCGAAATGAACCGAAGCAATTTGTATTTTGCAAAAAAAACCATCAGAAAAATATTGCGATTGGCTAATAAAAATGCAAAATACTCTGCTAAGGCAGGCACAAATATTGAACTATTGGTGCACTTTTGCAAAGAATTAGATAATACAGGCATTGATTTTAGAAAGAGTACTGTTTTGTATAATTTATACAAAGCACAACTCAAAAAAATAAATGAATCACTCAGTACCTTGCACGAGGATTTGCAATACGATTACCAAAAAGAAATTGATTTATTAAACAAATAATTTTTAATTAAACATGTTAGGACTTAAACTTCCAACCGACCCACGTTGGGTAAATATAGTAGAAAGTAATTTAGAAGAAATATTAACCGACCATGCTTGGTGCGAACAAAAAGCAGCTAGTAACGCCATTACCATTATTACTTACAATCCGGAGCTAACTGATTTGGTGGCAGATTTATTAGATTTGGTAAAAGAAGAAATTAGCCATTTTGAAATGGTGTTTAATATAATAAAAGAACGTGGTTACACTTTAGGCCGCGAACGCAAAGACAGTTATGTAAACGAATTGTATCAATTTATGCAAAAAGGCGGAAGCCGCAACGCAAGTTTTGTAGATAGAATGCTTTTTTCGGCTATGATTGAAGCAAGAAGTTGCGAGCGTTTTAAAGTGCTTTCTGAAAATATAAAGGATGAAGAACTTTCTAAATTCTATTACGATTTAATGGCAAGCGAAGCCAGTCATTATACCACATTTATAGGCTATGCGCGCAAATATGGAAAAGATGTAGACGTTGATAAACGTTGGAAAGAATGGCTTGAATACGAAGCAAAAGTAATTGCCAATTATGGTAAACAAGAAACGGTGCATGGGTAAGTATAGTTAATGAGGTAACTAGTTGATAAAGTAATAGGTTAATGGGTGATTTAAGGTATCAAAACTTTAGGCATTGAAATTATTTAGATAGTAAATGGGTTAAGCTTTGGAAGAAGCTATTTCTAAATTATTTTACCTCATATTCAGTTTCAAAAGGAAATTCAACTGTTTTATTTTCTTCATCATCAAACATTGAAGTTACCTCATACCCTTTAATTTTATAATGTACCTTTTCTTTAATTTTGAAATCAATCATTCTTCTGTCTTTATCGTAGTTTAGGTCTTTTAAGTTTAATGGTATTCCATTTCGTGTAAATTGGGTAAAGTTAAATTCAGGTCTTTTTTTATTATAAACTTCACTAAAAAAAACTTGCAAGTCATCTCCAATTTTATAATTATCTTTTGTTGGTACTATTATTATTTGACTTTGCAAAAAATTGAAATTATCATACATAGTCATTTGCTTTAAAGCATGTAAAAATTTGTTTAATATAATGGTTGAAAGCAACGAATACATCTTTGAATCATTTACTTTCAATTTTCGACACTTTTCGATTTCGAACTGCATATTACCTTTAAATGGGCCAGAAAAAGTTAATAAAGTATCCAAATATTCTTTAAAAGCCTTACTTAATACTTGATTTGAAATCTTGTTATCATCTACTGTAATTAGTAGTTTTTTGTTGAATTCATCATACAACTTAAAAGCTTTATTTGCTTGACTGATTTCAAATTTTAAAATTGTATCTGAATAATTAATTTGATTTAGCAATCTACGATCAAAATCTTTAATAATATTTATATTTTCTAAACGAATTAAATCTATTGAATTGTCCAAGCAAAAATCCAATGCCTCTGTCTTTTCAGCATCATTTTTGCAAGCAAAGAGAAAAACCACAAGAATAATAGCAATTATTTTTTTCATGATGAGTGTTATTAACCTTACTTTATACCTTAAAATTCAATATAGTTTAGTTAAGCTTTTTCAGTCTTATATATATTCGTTTCAACAAGCTCAACGACCAAGAAAATATACTGAAGTTAGAAAGCTTTCGAACAAAATGTATATCCCTAAGTTAAACGAAATTAATTCATAATTCAGCATAAATACTTCATACTTTTCAATAACTGTTCCGCTTCAACTTGTTTATTACCTTTTTTCAATGCAGTTTTTTCCTTGCTATTTGGTTTCTTTTTCTTAGATGAATAAAAAACCAAATAGACTTTCAATGATTATCTAACATTTTCTGAGAAAATGTGTTCCATATAATTCGGGAACCGGGAATACATTATTCCAATTCCATCATGGCTTCAAAAGCCCTTTCGTAAATGTTTTCTTGCTCTGCAATTTGTTTTTTCAAAACACTTAACTCCAATTGTTTTTTGTTTAACTCAGCTGCATTACTTGCTACTTCAGGTTTTGCAAAACTTTCCTCTACCGCTGTTAACTGTTGTTTTAGTTTTTCTAACTGCTTTTCAGCTTGTTCAAAATCGGTTTTAATTTTTTGAATTTGGTTATTGCTTAACTTAGGTTTGTTTTCGTTCACCACCGGTTTCACTTCAACAGGCTTAGCTATTACAATAGGCTCCGCTTTTTTAGGTGCTTTTGCAGCATCTTTATTAGCTGCCAAATTCAATGCTTCGTTTTTTAAGCGCCATTCTTCGTATTCAGCGTAAGTTCCTGGATATTCTTTCAATTCTAAGTTTTCTATATACCAAATTTTATTGGCTATTTGGCTTATAAAATGCCTATCGTGACTTACAGTAATAAAAGTTCCTTCGTAAGCTTGTAATGCTTGACTTAGTATATTAATGCTTCGCATATCCAAGTGATTGGTAGGCTCATCTAACAATAAAAAATTAGCTTCGGTCAATAACGTTTTAGCCAAGGCCACACGCGCTTTTTCACCTCCACTCAGTACTTTTATTTTTTTGAATACATCATCACCTGCAAATAAAAAACAACCCAAAACTGTTCTTAATTCAGTTTCTGGTCTATCGGTAGCGTGGTGTGCTAGTTCTTCTAAAATTTCGTTTTGTTGGCCTAAACTTTCTAATTGATGCTGTGCATAAAAAGCTTCTTTTACATTAAAACCAATTTTGGCCTCACCATCATATTTTTCAACTCCTGCTATGATACGCAATAAGGTAGATTTACCTTTTCCGTTCGCACCAATCAAGGCTATTTTATCGCCACGCTCAATACGCGCATTGGCATTTTTTACAATATCAATATCGGGGAACGATTTGGTAACATTGTTAATTTCGGCTACCAAACGGCTACTTTGCTGACCAATTCTAAACTGAATATTGATAGCAGAATTATCATCCTCAGGCGCTTCTATTTTATCTAATTTATCCAACATTTTAACCCTACTTTGAGCAGCAGTAGCCTTACTGGCTTTGGCTTTAAAACGTGCTATAAAACGTTCTTGCTCACGTATAAATTGTTGTTGGTTATCGAATTGGCGCTGTTGTAAATCCATGCGCTCATCTTTAGCCTCTAGGTAAAAACTGTAGTTTCCGCTGTATTCGTAAATGTTTGAATTAGCCACTTCCACGGTTTTATTGGTCATTTTATCCAAAAACTCCATATCGTGACTTACCACAATAACCGTTCCTGGGTAACCAATTAAATATTCCTCTAACCATTTAATGGTAGGTAAATCCAAGTGATTCGTAGGCTCATCCAGCATCAGTAAATCAGGATTTTGCAATAAAAGTTTGGCAAGCATTACACGCATACGCCATCCTCCCGAAAACTTTTTGTAAGGTTGCTGTAACTGAGCTGTTGTAAAACCAAGTCCTTCCAATACTTTTTCGCACTTATGCTTCATATTATAACCATCCAACCTATCAAATTCCTCTTGGGCATCGCTTAGTTTGGTAATAATCTCCATGCTATGGTCGGTTTCCATTTTGGCCAAAATTTCTTCAATTTCTTTTTCCAAAAACAGCGCACGACTAAAAGCCTGCATGGTTACATTTAAAATGGTATCTTCCGTTTCAAAACTTAAATTATCCTGATTTAAAAACCCAATAGTCAAGTCTTTCGGCTTGCTAATGGTGCCTTCGCTTAAACCATATTCACCATTAATTACACGTAATAAAGTAGATTTTCCGGTTCCGTTACGGCCCACCAAAGCTATACGTTCATTAGGTTTTATGTGCCAATTTGCATTGCGGTAAAGGTATCGTCCACCAAACTCAAAGGCTATATTAGTTAAAGCAATCATGTATTTTAATCAAAATTTTGAGGCGCAAATATAGGCTGATTTTTGATTTAAAGGCAGATTGATTTGGAGATTTTTCGATTTTCAGATTTGGAGATTGCAATCACGCCTTGCGCGATTTAACTGTTGGATGGTTAAATTGTTTAATTGTTCATTATTCGATGTCCGTTGTTAAAAGTTAATTATTGCGAGTTACAAGTTGCCAATTGTCTATTACGAGTTACGAGTTCGATTTTCGTTATTCGATGTTCGATGTAATTCTTACAAGTTGCCAATTGTCCATTGCTAATTGCCTATTCAACAAATCAATAAATCAACAAGTCAACAAATCACCAAATAACTTGGGCGTTCGAGCGGGCTATTCGTTCCAATCTTTTTTACCCAACCCAAAGCCTGGCACAAAAAAGGATTTCCACTGCTATCCCTAACACAAATTGGAGGGAAAATTTAAATTTAGAAAACCAAAACGTCTTTTGCCGATGGTTGGAGTTTTCAAAGACTATTTTATTAATCTTACAAAAAACAAAAATTTTAAACAAAAAACCTAAGTCATGCTGCAAGCCTCTCCTTCTGGCCGTTGTTGCTCCGATAGCTATTGGCAAGAGACTAACAACACTTAGTCATGCTGCAAGCATCCCCTTGGCTTTAACTAATTGTTTTCCATTAGCAATTGCCAATGTAAATATTTCTAAAATTGGGTAAAGTAAACGAAATTAAAATTTGTATCTCAATTAATCATAATCTTTCCATTTATAAGCTTGATATCAATGGTATTAATAGAGTAATGATAAAAACCTGCGGCCAAATTATTTAAAATAATTGGAACTGAATTACCATTTATATTTTGCAAAAAAACTACTTCACCTAAAATATTGGTAATTTGAATATAGCTCATGTTTGCTGTTGAGTTAATAGTAAACTTACCATTGTTAGGATTGGGGTAAACTTGTGCTATTGGTTTATTTGTTTCATTGGTCAAATTCAAGGTGTTTGAAAAAATTAAATCATCAACAGCAAAAAAGTTATCTGATGCTGGTGGTACATTGCCTAAGGTAATAGTTATAGAGCACGAATCGGGAGTAAGGTTCCCTATATAATCCATGCTAACAATAAATTCCGTCCAAGTATCTGAATTTAGGTCTATAAAATCTAAAATGCCAATCCCTTCTAGTTCTCTGGTATTGGTTAAATTATTCCATTTAGTAAACTGCACTATTACCAAAGCAGTATCATCTTTACCAATTTTAGATTGATATTTTCCGAGTAAAAATGCTGGTTTGGTATTTATTGCCATACCGGGAATTACTTCATTGTTTACCAATGAACCCATTAGTAAAGCACCTGGAAATAAATTATCACCAATGTTTTTTGAAGTAATTTTTGCATAACCATTACCACTAGCACCAGGAGTTCCTTTTTCAACTGTAAAAACATTAATAGCAGAAAACGTAGCGTTAAAAGTAAACCATCCATCAGGATTGGCATAATTTCCAGTAGTGGACCAATTTTCAAAACCACCATTAGGAATATTTTGAGCAATTGAAAACACCGACCATAAAAACATCAGTCCCAACAAATACATTTTTTTCATACAAACTACGATATTACATACAAACTTAGGACTTAACTATTTTAATAAAAAAGTTTAGGAATGTTTTTATAATTTATTGTAAATATTATTCTTAACAAAAACCAAGTCATGTTGAAAGCATCTTCTTGGCTTTAACTGATTGCTTTACATTAGCGATAACAATAATTCTTGGTTGGTTACCGATAACTATCGGAACTCGCCAATCGATTTGGTTTGATTGGTGAGGACACTAACCACGGACACATTCAATAAGAAAAAAGTAAATAACTGCACTGTTTTAGTGGGTGCTAAAGTTGTATTTACGGCTACTAAATTTTGTTTTTGGGAATAGGTAAAAGGTTGTAGCTAATAATCCAAATGTACCCATATAACCCATTCCAATAAATGGATAGATTTCATTATTGCAGGCTCCATTTCCATCGCATTTATCAATTTGGTTGTTTAATGCATAGATGGTAAAAACAGCTGCACCAAAACTAATGGCAGTAAAAGTTACTGCTATTGGATACTTAATATATTCCTTCAATCCTCTTGTGTTTATGGCTTTAATTTCACTAATCAAAATACTATCTTGACCTTTGTTTCCATAAAAATAACCATTGCTAATACTATCTAACTTAAGCAAAATTCTATCTTCATCGTATTTTACAATTCGTAAATTAGCGGGCAATTTAATGGTATTGTGATACGATCCTTTGATTTTTTTGATGGTAAGTTGAGTTGCATTTTGCGCCCACAAACAAGGCGCTGATACAAAACAGATGGCTAAAAATAGTATAAGTTTATAAGTCATTTAGGCTTAGCTAATAAATAGTTACAAAAAGTAAATAAATATAAAATAATTGATATTTTAAAATGTTTGTGAGCACACACTAAAAAACTAAAAAAATTGTTAAGCCTGCCGGTTTAGATTTGCAATCCAAATCAAACACTAAAAGGATTTGTAATCCAATTTTTACTAAACCAAGCACAAGGTAATTCTATTAAAAGGAATTGCTATTTTTTGCATTGCAAATGCTAATAGTAATGAAGTGCAGTTTGCAAAAACATTTCTTTAAACCAACCTAAACTACCTCGTTTGTTGGTAGGTTTTGTTTAAATAATCTTCAAAGTTTTGGTAGTTGGGGTAAACTGCTAAATAAGCTTTGTAGGCAGTATAATAAAGTTTACAGTTTTCAATTAATTCCTTTTCATCAAGTTCCAATTGGTTACATAACTTTTCGTATTCAATAACTTTTTCCATCAGTTCATCACACTCGGCTATGGTTGCTCCATCTTCGCCATATATAACGCCTATTGGTATTTCATGAAGCGTGTAATTTAAATAGTTTCTGGTGGTTTGTTCTGATAGTTTAAGTAATTCAATGTCGTTAGGGGCTATGGTTAAGCCTTGTTCTAAAAGCATTGCCCATGAAAATTTGGTATCATGGCTATAGGCTTGGTATCTTAAAAGGTGTTCGTCAAGTTTTAAAAGTGTTTTGATGGCATCTATATTATTTTGGGCTACTTGTGCCAAAAGTATTGGGTAAATTAAATGCTTATAAAGTGGTTGGCGAATGGTTATTTTCTTGTTTTGTAGTTCATCAATTATGGCTACTATATCTCGGCAAGTAAGTTTGGTTAAATCTGTCTCATTATCTTTAAAAAATGCTTCCAGTATTTTATGCTTATCTGCCTTAACAAAGGTTTTTGTTTCTATTTCAATATAGGCATTTAAAAATTTCTCTTTGTCCATAAAAGATGCTTTGTTTTGCTGCAATTTAAACTTTTGGTAAACATGCTTATAAAACAGAAAATAACAAAGTAAAAATTTTAGTAAAACTAATTATCAAACCCAAATCTATAAATTAATTTTTACTCAGGTAGCTATTGAAAAACGAAGCAATTTTATATTGGTAAGTTTAAGTAGAGAGACGATGAAATTGGTTATTTATTATTTACTTGTTATCATTTTTTATTAAATGCTGGTAAAACATATTTGGCTATTATTTCATTGCTTGACGACTGCATATTGTAATGCCCGGCTGTAATAACAGTTACCAAATTCAACTCTTTAAAAATATAAATTTTTTGTCCTCCGTTTCCTTGTGCCAACTTTCCGTAATACCTTGTTCCATTAGCATCTAAGTACTTGGTCCACCATAAATAACCGTAGTCAAGTCCTGCTACAACTGTGTGTTTATCTAACGATTGTTCTACCCAATTTTTTGAAATGATTTGCTTGCCATTCCACAAACCATTGTTTAAATACAACAAACCAAATTTTGCCATATCTCTTGGCTTTAAATTTACTTGACAAAATGTTTCTCCACTCGATGAATCGGGTTTAAAATGCCACTCAAAATTTTTTATTCCTAAATCTTTAAAAAGTGATTGTTTGGCAAATTCAGGTAAAGATGTTTTGGTTGCTTTTTCAATTATTCTGCCTAAGATTATTGGATTACTTGAACAATATTGGCCTTTTCCGCCTGCACTATCATTCATAGGCAAGTCAAGCGAATACTGTATCCAATCTTTTTCATAAGCCATAGTTGATTCATTTCCTATGGCGTTGGCATTATAAACATCGCAATCAAGGCCACTTTGATTGGTTAATAGGTTTTGTATAGTAATACGCTTTTTGTTTTCTGTAATGTTCTTAAATGTGTATTCCGAAAAATATGGAAGCACCTGTTCATTTATACTTTTTATATAACCCTTTTCAATAGCAATACCTGTGAGGGCAGAAACAAAACTTTTGGTTGCAGAACGCAATTCATGAAGTTTATTTTTGTCGTATTCGTAAAAATACTCTTCAAACACCAATTTTCCATCTTTTATTATCAAAATGCTATGCACATTTGGGTAAGTACCATCCACTATTTTTTGCATCATTTCGTTTAATAAATACTTATCCAATCCGGTGTTATCTAAATTGCCAATTTTTAAACCATCGTTGTCGTTCTTAGGTTGATGGTAAGTGTATTTATAATTTTTTACATGGTTTGGTCGTGCATACCACATTTGATTTGTAAACAATACCTTTTGTGACAATAAATGAAAAGTGTCTTTTCCAGCTTTGTAGCCAATAACTTTATTTAAATTGTTTCGTAAAAATACCACACTATCTTTTACTGGATTTAGAAAAACGTCTTTGCCAATAGTGGTGAATGGATACCTGCTTTGGTTAATAATGCAAAGCAAAGCAGTATCGATTGGTGAAGCTGCAATTTTCAATGTGGTATGATGAATGTACTCGTAAAGCCCTTCATATTCTTTCAATTCTTGGTAAGAAAGCACCTGTTTTTTTATAATTTTTGATGATAAGAAATTACCTTCTTGCGCAAAAACAGCATTTATATTGAACAGGATAAAACTGATAAGTAGATTTTTTTTCATTGGAGTTTTTGTCAATGATTGGAGTTTTTCATTTAAATAAAAAGGTGAATCAAGTCGCTTTATCACTATTCGCAAACTTTTGGTAAACATGCGGATAAAACAAAAAATAACAAAGTAAAATTAAGTGATCATGAGTTTAAAACTCGTTTCTATGCACTAATTATTAGTCTAGTATAGCTTGCTAAGATGCAATTCACAAGAGCTAAAACAGAAGTTGCAATGTTATTTTGTAAATAAATTTTTGTGTGTGACTTTGAAATTTTAAAGTATTTTATTTTGCCATCATATGATTTAACAATGTTAATATGGTGGCTTTTTTATTGTTAACAAAAATTCTTCAATTTTTTTTAAGTCAAATTTTTTTGATCTTTTTAACTCTTCTACTTGTTCAGTTACTATATTAATAACAATCCATAAATCACCATTTAAAAATTTCAAACCAAATCTGTCATTGTCTAACCAACCAAAATCTTTAAACATTTTATTCCAAGATAAGTTGTCTTCATTTGTCTCAATCAGTTTGTAAATTTTATTTGAATAGTTAGTTAAGTCAATAATTTCTGCGTTAAAGGTCAATTTATTATGCACTAAAGTTAATTTTAGTTGCGCATTATATTGCTTACTCTTTTGTAGTTTAATCCCTGTTGAATATTCAAAATGTTCAATTTGTCCTAACGACTTTAAATAAGCATCTTCAATAATATTTAAATCCCAATTATTTACTACACCTAGTTTTAAAAATGCAGTGTAAATTATATCTAACAGTTTTCTTCTTTTTTCTGATTCAATAATTTCATCAAATGGCTTGTCTAATTTTAATCGATATATGAAGATGCTTCCAAATTTTATGGTCTCATGTAAAGGTTCTTCGTTAACAAATTCAATATTTAACCTATGTCTATTTAAATTTAACCTATTGTTTATATTTTTGAGAAAAGTCCAGCTGACTTCTTTATGGAATTTTATATTGTTATCTGACTTTATTTCATCATCAGCAAAATAGAATTCAATATATGGGTTTATAAAGTTCATTTCAATATGGTTTATAAAACTAGTGTATAAAGTTGATATATGGATTCTAATGACTTATTGGTTAATCATAAAATTTTGGTAAACATCCTCATAAAACAGAAAATAACAAAGTAAAAATTTGTTTCTCTACACTGCTGTTGCCGTTTCGCTAAAACAGTGGCAAGGAGCTTTTCTTTTTAGGCTCGTGTCGGAGTCTTATGAGTATCAGAAACTATATTATTTATAACCCGTAAAGTGCTTTGCTAACGGTTTGCAGATTTGCGATGGGCGGGTTTTTCAGCACAAATGTTCATTCGGAGAACTGAACTTTCTGTAACCGCAAAACTATCTACGGAGCACGAAACCCCGCCTATTGCAAATGTGCTGTTAGCGGTAGTTGATTTATTTGAAGTCATAAATGTTCTTTGCGAAAAGTAATTTGTCTGCACCATGCTCTATCATTTTATTAAATAATTGGATTTTTTCTTTGGCAATCTTATTAAAAACACATAATTCTTTTAAAGTTACACTGGTCTCAATGCCCAAATTAGGTGATAAAATGACCAAATGCTTTGGTGTAACAGGGCAAATTATTTTGTAATTCGGATTTCCGAACAAATCGCGTCTAACTGCAATACCATTGATATATGTAAAATTATTATTATTTAGCAACCAATGCGTTGAAGGGTTGTCTGAGCAAATAAAATTATCAATATCGTTAATATAAAGCACTTCGCAAGTACAATCTTTAATGTAGTCTGTAAACCCTTGGATACCAAGAAAAGCATAGTGATATTTAAAAGCAAGGTCTGCGGTTTCTTTGTCTGCAATTAACCTTATTTTTTCCATGTTTTCTTTTTCGAACTTTGGTGTTCTGAAGCTTTGAATTATTATAAATCCTTTTAAGTCCCGTAATTGGTCTTTAGTTAATTTATTTTCTTTTAACCCTTGAAGGACACTCGGCCATCTATCTTCCCATATTTTGAAGATTATATGTTCAACGATTTTAGGGTCGTCAGTTTTAAATTCTAATGGCAACGTATAGAGGTTCTTTTTCTTCGCTACGCTTGTAGTGCTCTGTATTCTTGGGAAATTATTTTTGAGATTTAGCGTATACACTAGAAATTCCTTTGCGTCTTTGGTCGCCCAAGATTTTAAAAAAGTCTTAGGAACAAAATGATTTTCTTTATGTGTTACTTTTGTCATGTTCAATTACCGCTAACGTTTTGCAGCTTGGCGAAGTGGCTGATTTAGAAGCACTTACTTTCATTTTAGCACTAAACTTCGTTTGAAAACCAAATGTTCAATTTAGCACGGAAGCCGCCATTTTGCCAAACCCGTGTTAGCGGTTCGGGCTTTTTGTCCAGCGTTTATATTTTGTCTAATTGTCAGCACGTTTGTAATGAAGTTGAGTTAATCCTTTGTCAAATGATTTTACAGAAACAAGTTCTAATTTTTGTTCTGGTCTGCTGTCTTTAAATAGTTTTGTCCCGTTACCAACTAATATTGGAATAACTGAAATAATAAATTCGTCAATAAGGTTGTCTTTCAGAAGTTCGTTTACGATTTCAGCTCCACCGTCACAAAAAATATTTTTTCCGTTTTCAGATTTAAGTTTTTCAACAAGTGATTTAAGGTCGTCTGTATAAAACTTTACCGAACCGATACTTGGTCTTGGTGTCCTAGTGATAATGTATGCGTCTTTGTCTGCGTGTGGAAAGTCAAAACCCATAGAAATTACTTTGTCATAAGTTTTACGTCCAACAATTACTGTATCAACTGTTTTTACGAAGTCCGCATAGCCATAGTCTTGTCCTTCTTGTTCTACAATTGAAAGAAAACTTAGGTCGTCATTCGGTTGTGCAATGTAACCGTCCAAACTTGTTGCGATGTATAAAATTACTTTTCTATTCATATTTACTTTGTCAATTGTCTGTTGTTGTGTCGTTTTTTAGCCTGACCGCTAACGTTTCGCAGCTTTGCGATAGCTTTTGGTTTAGAAACATGAAGTTGTCTAGGCAGAAAAAAGGTTAATAGGAGTAGTAATTCCACTTAGCCCAAAAGTTTTGCAAAACTGCTGTTAGCTGCTCGCCTTATGTCGGAAGATAAAGTGTCAAATGAATTAATGTCTGAACTAAATGTTTTACACGAATTTGTCAATAATAGAATAGTTGAAATTGAAAAAAAATACAATTGCCAAATGATTGATATGTCGTCAAGAACAAATGAGTTTAAGAATAATAAATTTGAAAGGTTTTACCTAATTCCGTTCATAAATACGTCTAAGTTAGTAAATAATACTGGTCGATACCTTACTTCTTCTGAAATTGAGGGTCTTCAAAACAACCAACAGTAGCCCCACAAATGGAGCAACAAATAAAAACTATTGGTCTTGGTGATGCTACTACATTGTCTTGTCTAATTGCAATGAAACTTGTTGATTGGCATTTAATGCACATTGGATTTGGTACTGTCATATTATTTTTGATTTAAGTGTGAGTTGCCTACGAATACGTTTTGTGTTTATGGCTTTTTGGAAACTGCGTCAATGGTTAATTTCTTTCTTAAATAAGAAAACAATATCTTCGCTCAATGATTTTACAAAAATGAGTTTAGAGAACAGAAGTACAAAAATAATTAACATTTCTAATACAGATTTTGATTGGCTGACAGAAGAAGAGCGTTTAGAACAAATAGAAATCTGTCAAAAAATATGCGAATTAAGCATAAAATACCCCTTACCATCTATTGATGAAGATTAATTAAATCTTTCTGTACGTCAGTTAATAATACAGCAATTTGTAAAATATCATTTTCTAATTTGTTCATTATGTCAATGCTAAATGAACAAAATTCATCTTGAGGTGCTTCTGCTTTTGGTTTAAAATATTTTATTTCTTTTTTTTGTTTGAACAGCTCTATTCCTTCTGTTGAAGAAAATAGTTGCCAATGCGCTAAAGCGTGTCTTTTGTCTGTAATGTTAGATATTTTTTCTCTTATAAAACTAGTGTCTTTTTTAAATAGTTTATCATATTTGACTAGGCAATGTTTTAATATTTTTATTTTGGTTTTACTATCTATTTTCTTAATCCCAAAAAGTTTTGTATAGAATTTATAGTCTTCTATCGAATTAAATGTAAGTCTTATTATTGTATCGTCTATTAAATATTCAATACTTGAATACGTCCCAATAACTTGCCCTCTAATAATAGTGCTAAATCGTTGCATATTTCTAAGTAGTATTTTTTCTTCTTCTGTCATACTTCTGTCTGTCTTAAAGGTGGCAGCTAACGGTTTCGGGCTTGGCGAAGGTGGCGATTTTCACCACAAATGTTGATGCGGAGAACCAAACTTTGAGTAACCACAAATTTGTCAGCGGAGTACTGAACC
>JAAFJM010000016.1 GCA_013298895.1 Bacteroidota bacterium
ACATTATTGTCAATACTTCTAAAAGTAGCCAATGTTTTCAGTGGTTCTGAACTAGTATTGGTTGTAATTTGGTCAATGGTAGTAATTACGCAACGGCTGCAAGGTTTTACTCCTTTTAGCAAATTTTTACCTATGCTAAAATCCTTAAAATGATCCTCATCAAAAGGTTTGCCTCCAGTAAAAACTATGTTTGGCCTGAATCTATCCATACCAATTGGTTTTGGTAATTTGGCATTTAAAAAATTAAGTGATTCTTGACCAATTATCAAAATCGGAAAACCATCGCTAAAGCTGGTTATTTCTTTATTTTGAGCATATTTTTCACTTACTTTTCTTTCTGATTGATTGGGCATGTAGAATAACTTGCAAGTCATATTTAACATTCTGCTAAACCAATCTGAACCTAAAGTATATTCAATTGCCTCACATTCATCATCCCAAACTTTAACGGTTTCTGTATGGCCAATTATGGAAAATGGAATTTCAAAATTGGTTTCATTTTTATAATGTAATGCAAAGCCATCTTTTGTAATTTGAGGCTTAAACAAAGCCAAATTTTTATTTTCT
Source organism: Bacteroidota bacterium (assembly GCA_013298895.1). Taxonomy (GTDB): domain Bacteria; phylum Bacteroidota; class Bacteroidia; order UKL13-3; family UKL13-3; genus JAAFJM01. The sequence continues at coordinate 568 of JAAFJM010000016.1, forward strand.
CTTTGTGTAATAAATTCGTTTTGTTTGTTACATAACATCCATCTTCTGTCGTATTGTAAACCACGTGCTTCTATTTTACTTTGGTTTAAAGCAATTCCGCCTAGAGATTTTATTGGATAAATAAATAGTTCAGAAACAAAATACATAAGACAAATGTAACATAAAAAAACACGCCCTTAAGCGTGTTATTCTTATTTAATCAAATTTATGATAAGCTGATTTTTTTAATTCTTCAGCCGATAGCGATTTAAAATATTCATACGTAATTTTCAAACCATCTGCTCTACTTACTTTAGGTTCCCAACCCAATATTTCTTTAGCTTTGGTAATATCTGGTTTGCGTTGTTTTGGGTCATCTTTTGGAAGCGGTTTTGAAACTAATTTTTGGTTTGTACCTGTTAGTTTTATAATCTCTTCTCCAAATTCTTTAATGGTAATTTCGTTTGGATTGCCAATGTTTACTGGATGAGGATAATCGCTTAATAATAGGCGGTAAATACCTTCTACTAAATCATCCACATAGCAAAATGCACGAGTTTGTGAACCATCTCCAAACATAGTTAAATCTTCACCACGTAAAGCTTGTCCAATAAATGCAGGTAAAACCCTACCGTCATTTAGGCGCATACGTGGTCCGTAAGTGTTAAAAATACGAACAATACGTGTTTCTAATCCATGATAAGTATGGTATGCCATGGTAATGGCCTCCTGAAAACGTTTAGCTTCATCGTAAACACCACGAGGGCCAACGGGGTTAACATTTCCCCAATATTCTTCTGTTTGGGGATGAACTAACGGATCGCCATAAACCTCAGATGTAGAAGCAATTAGGACCCTTGCACCTTTTTCTTTAGCCAACCCCAAGCAATTGTGAATACCTAATGAACCCACTTTTAAAGTTTGAATCGGAATTTTTAAGTAATCAATTGGGCTTGCAGGGCTAGCAAAATGTAAGATATAATCTAATTGCCCAGGAACATGTATAAATTTACTTACATCGTGGTTATAAAACTCAAATTGCTCAAGCTTAAATAAGTGTTCAATGTTCTTTAAATCGCCAGTAATTAAATTATCCATGCCTATTACATGGTATCCTTCTTTTATAAATCTATCGCAAAGATGTGAGCCTAAAAAGCCCGCAGCGCCTGTAATTAATACTCTCTTTTTACTCATGTTTTTATTTTTTGTTGGCTAATACGGCCAGTTCTAATATTGTTTTAAAAACAAATAATCCATACATTTTATTCTGTATGGATTATTTATTTATATTTTATTAATTGGTTTTTACACCAATGCAATAGTAATCAAATCCTAATTCTTTCATTTCTGTAATATCGTAAATATTACGTCCATCAAATATGGCATTGCCTTTCATTAGTTTTTTCACTACTTGGAAATCAGGTGAGCGGAAATCAGGCCATTCAGTTACAATCAATAATGCATCAGCATCAATTAATGCATTATTTTCATTTTTAGTGTATTCAATTTGTTCACCTAAAATATGTTTAGCTTCTTTCATAGCCACTGGATCGTAAGCTTTAACGTTTGCGCCTGCTGCCAATAATTTTTCAATAATAACCAATGATGGAGCTTCGCGCATATCATCAGTTTTTGGTTTGAAAGAAAGGCCCCACATAGCAAAAGTTTTTCCTTTTAAATTGCCATTAAAATGCTTAATAATTTTATTGAACAATACCGATTTTTGTGCTTCATTAACCGATTCAACCGACTCTAGAATTTGCATGGTATAACCATTGTCTTTAGCAGTTTTAATTAAAGCTTTTACGTCTTTAGGAAAACAACTACCTCCGTATCCAATACCTGGGTAAATAAATTTATTTCCGATACGTCCATCGCTACCAATACCTTTGCGAACCATGTTTACATCAGCACCCATTATTTCACATAAATTAGCAATATCGTTCATAAAACTAATTTTTGTTGCAAGCATACTGTTTGCGGCATATTTGGTCATTTCAGCACTTGGAACATCCATAAAAATAATTGGATGTCCATTTAATAAAAATGGCTTGTACAATTTGCGCATCATGTCTTCAGCTTGTTTGCTTTCAACACCAATTACAATTCTATCTGGTTTTAAGAAATCGTCAATTGCTGCACCTTCCTTTAAAAATTCAGGGTTTGAAGCAACCGCAAAAGGAATATCCAAACCACGTTTGTTAAGCTCTTCTTGAACAGCCCCCTTTACTTTTTGAGCAGTTCCTACTGGTACTGTACTTTTTGTAACTACAACGCAGAATTCGTCAATGTTTTGACCGATTTCTCTCGCTACTGCTAATACATATTTTAAGTCAGCACTTCCATCTTCACCCGGAGGTGTTCCTACAGCTATAAAGGCCACATCACAACCTTTGATACTTTCAGATAAATTAGTGCTGAATTGTAAACGCCCTTTTTCTACATTGCGCAAAACCATTTCCTCTAAGCCTGGCTCGTAAATTGGCATGATACCTTTTTTTAAGTTATCAATTTTCTTTTGATCAACATCAATACAAACTACGTCTATACCAACTTCAGAAAAACATGTTCCTGTAACTAGGCCAACATAACCTGTACCTATAACTGCTATTTTCATATATTAAATGGGTTTTAAAATTATTTAGTTCAAAAATATAATTACCAATGAAAACATCAAATGATTATTACCCACAAAAAAAGTAAAGTTTGTAAGTATTTAATACATTTTTTATACTATTTTATATTTACCGAAGGTTTATATAAGGATTTTTATATTATTTAAACTGTGAATTGCATTACAAATTTCTAAAATTAAGTTTGGATTTTTTTCAAAAGCATTTCCAACAACTACAACATCAGCACCAGCTTGAGCACTAAGCAGTGCTTGTTCGGCTGTTCTAATGCCTCCACCAACAAATAATGGAGCTGACACACAGTCTGCAACTTCTTGCACCATTGATGATGAAATTGGTTGTTTAGCACCACTTCCAGCATCCATATACATTACTTTTAAGCCCAACATTTCTCCAGCCATGGCTGTACATACTGCAATGTTGTTTTTATCATGAGGAATGGGCATGGTATTACTCATGTACATAACACTAGTAATATTCCCCCCATCCACTATCATATAGGCTGTTGGAATAACCTCAACCCCCGATTTTTTGAGCATAGGAGCTGCTAGAACATGCTTGCCAATTAATAAATCTGCATTTCGTCCACTTATCATACTTAAAAAAAGTATAGCATCGGCTTCATCGTGGACCTGCATAATATTTCCAGGAAATAGCAATACGGGAATTTGTGTTAGGGATTTTATAGTAGTAACACATTTATTCCAAAATCCATTAGTGATTAAACTACCACCAACTAAAATTAAATCAACTTTGGCTTGATTACACAAGTTACATAGTTCAATTAGCTGATTTTCGTTAACACTATCGGGGTCTATTAACACTGCCAATTGCTTTTGCTTTTTTTGCTTTTTTTCTAATAAAGTATTTAGTATTTCTATAGTCAAAATTTATGTTGGCTTTGCTTTAAAATGTTAATTAGGCAAATAAAGCTATTTTTTTTATTATTTCTAAAATCAGCACAAATATATCTGTTTTTACATTTGTAACTAATAGGTAGTTTTAGAAAATACTTTTTTCAAGTTATTGATTTTCAATATTTAATTTTTGTTAACTAATCAGTTTTATGTTAAACCCTTCCAAAGATTTTAGTTTATGATTGGCTAAATGCCAATAAGGCTCATTTTGTTTTTCTGCTTCAGGAACCACTATGCATTTCATTCTAGCAGCTTTTGCTGCTACCATTCCATTTACCGAATCTTCAAAAACCAAACATTCTGCTGGCAATACATTTAATTGATTGGCAGTTGTTAAAAACACACTTGGATGAGGTTTGCCATAAGGCTCATTTTCAGCACTTACCAATAAATCAAAATATTGACGAATGTTTAATTTATCAACCACCACATTTATTAAACTCATAGCACTTGATGATGCCAATGCTATTTTATAACCATTGGCTTTACAAAGCTTTAAAGTATCAACCACGCCTGGCAATGCGTTTGCATTATCTGCTATCAATTGCTTAACCGTTTCTAATACATCAGCTTCTACAACTTCAAAGTTTTTTTCGCCCCAAGGTTGGTAATTGTACCAATGTTCCACTACCTCATTTAGCCTAAAGCCCATTACTTGACGTAGCAGTTCGTCAGTAAGTGTTAAGCCTAATTTACCAAAACATATTTTTTCGGCTATTTTCCAATAAGGTTCTGAATCAACCAAAAGGCCATCCATGTCAAAAATAATTGCTTTAATCATGTTGTTAGCAATTAATACCCCAATACTTTAAGCATACTTTCAGGAGTTTGTTGCTCCGCAAAAACCTCGTATTTTAAAGTTCCGTCTTCGTTTTTATCAATAATAATATGTTTTGGAGCTGGAATTAAACAATGTTGAATTCCGCCATATCCACCCAAACTCTCTTGATAAGCACCCGTATGAAAAAAGCCCATAACCAAAGGTTCGCCTTCGCCTGTTTTTGGCATAAATACTTGGTTGGTATTGGTATCGCTATTGTAAAAATCTTGGCTATCGCAAGTTAAACCACCTAAGTTAATACGTTGAAATTCTTTATCCCAATTGTTTACTGCTAACAAAATAAACTTTTGTCCTATTCCCCAAGTATCAGGTAGAGTAGTGATGAAAGAACTATCAATCATTAACCATTTTTCTTTGTCGTTTTGCTCTTTTTCGCCAATTACCGAATACAAAATGCCGCCACTTTCGCCAACTGTAAACGAGCCAAATTCTGTAAAAATATTTGGTGCATCTAGTTCACGGCTTTCGCAAATGGTTTTGATGTAAAATACAATTTGGTCAATCATGTATTCATAATCGTACTCTACACCAAGCGAGGTGTAAATTGGCATCCCACCACCAATATCAATAGTATCTAACTCTGGGCAAACTTCTTTTAAATCGCAATAAACATGCACCAATCGGGTTAACTCACTCCAAAAATAGGTAGTGTCTTTTATACCTGAGTTTACAAAAAAGTGAACCATTTTTAACTTAAACAATTCGTTGTCTTTTATTTTCGAACTGTATAAATCAACCACTTTTTTATAGCTCATTCCTAAACGAGATGTATAAACCGAAAAATTAGGCTCTTCTTCGGTAGCTATACGCATACCTAACTTGGTAACATTGGTAGTTTTGCTAGCTATTAAATCAAACTCTTCTGGATTATCAAGTACACAAATTAAGTTTTGAAAACCATTATTTACAGTTTTAGCAATATTGGTAGCATACACCTCATTTTTAAAACCATTACAAATAATGTATTTATCGGTATTAAACTTACCTTCTTGCGTAAGTTTAGACAATATTTCCAAATCGAAAGCGCTCGATGTTTCAATGTCTACATTGTTTTTAAGTGCTTCGTTTAGCACAAAACTAAAATGAGAGCTTTTGGTACAATAACAGTAAAAGTACTTTCCCGAATAGTTATGTTTGGTAATGGCTTTTTCAAAAAGTTGGTTGGCTTTTTGAATTTGGCTACTAATTTTAGGTAAATAACTAAATTTTAAAGGAGTTCCATATTCTTTAACCAATTCCATCAAATCAATGCCATTAAAATGCAAATGGTTATCTTTTACTTCAAATCCATGGCGCGGAAAAAAGAAAGTTTGATGAATTAAATCGGTGTACCTGTTACGAAGTTGTGCTGTCAATGCTATAAATGCTTATTTTAAAAATGTGAATGCAATTTTACATAAACACAAAGGTTTTTTTGTATGATTTTTTTGTGAAGTTTTGTTTGACACTAAAAACGTAGTTTAGAATTGTAGATTCAAAAGACTTTCTTTTCTATTTAATCCAATTTGAGATTTTAAACTTTATAATAAAAATTTATGTTTAGGTTGATTTATTTCCAAAGGAATTTGTAAGTTAAAAATTTCATAATATTATTTCTTAACATCCATATTGCGCCTTGATAACTATTATTTTTGTAGTGATTTGATTTGTAAACTTTAGGTAGTATGTTGAAATAATAGTTTTTGAAATTTCATTTATTTTAGTACTATCTTTAACAGCATTCAAAAATGATGGTTCATTGCAATTGTTCTTTAAATCATTAATTATATTGTGAAAGTAATAATCATTAATTGGAATTATATTTTGTTCTATTATAGGAACAAGAAAGGAGTTGTTTTCATAAATAATTAAACTTTGCCAAGGATAATAGCTATGTTTTCCATTATAAAGTACGCAACTTTTATCTTCCACATCATTCACTACCAAGCTTGTTTCGTAACTAAATTCAATTTTGTAATTATTTGAAAAAATGTTACTTGCATCAATGGATTGCCCTTCAACTGGTTGTTCAAATTGCTCTTCAAAATAAAAAGTATCGGTTGGTGAATTTAAATCAATTTTGCTAATAAATTCCGAAAGTGATTTGTTAGCAATTATCTTTTGATTTTCTTCTAGCAGCGGTATGTTTACAACAGAATTGTCTTGCAAGCCCTCTAATGTTTTGTTTTCATTGGTATTGCAGGCAAATAAAAGTATTAAAATAGCAGTACTTAAAATTAATTTTTTCATTATTTAAAATCTCTGAAATTGTAATTGGTGTTTTCACCATTATTGTAATATTTGGGTATAACCTTTTTTACTAATTTATAGGTTGCGTCAGCATAAACGTTCATGCCAAAGCCACATTCACCAAATCCACTTGCAGTTTCTAGTTTTATCTCATCGTTTTTAAAGTAAAACTTAATTTTACATGTTGACTCGTATTCGGCTGGTTGGTATAAAGCGCTGTCGTTTTTCACAATAAGCCTACCTGTTTCAATTCCTAAATTGTATGATGGAGCACCAATACAAACATCTACATGGAATAAAACACTTGTATCTGACTCAGGATATATAAGCAATAAACCCTGATTGCCCTCCACTTCTTTGCTAAAGTCAAATCCATAAATTCCTTTGTATTTGGAGGTAGCATATTCCTTTACAAATGCTGCATCTTCTTCATTAATTTCCTCCACAAGCGCAACCATATTTTCTTCAATTATTGTGTCTTGGGCTAAAGCTACTTCGCCACCTTTTTCTTCAATATTTGTAGCGTTATTTTGGCAACTTAAAAGTGCAAAAAGGCTAAAAGTAATTGGTATAAGTAGTTTTAATTTCATTCAAATATTATACTTTAATCAACTAAATTAAACTCAACAAACTTTCCAAGTATTAATTTTTCCAATTATAAATATCGAAGCGGATGGTATCGTTTTTTATATATGTATTAAATGGCAAATTAGGGTAATTATTGCCTTTTCTATCAATAAACTCAGTATCCCAGCTGCCTTTGGTTATTTTAAAGTAATTGTAATTTTTATCGAAATTGTGTAAGTATAAAATGCGCTTGTTATCGCTTGAATTTAAAAACCTGAATTGTTCATCTTTTGCATTCCAGTTATTAAAATCGCCCGTTAGGTAAATTGGCTCCTTGCTGTCGGTTGGCAATTTATCAATAATAAATACCAATTTTCGTTTTGGGTTGTAATTATACCAATTGATTATTTTTAAATAAAATGTGTCTAGTGTATTGCAACATTCAAAGCGCCTATTATTCATTCTTTCCGCCCTGTAATTGGCTTCTTCATTGTCCCAATCGCCATTTACTATTTTAAATTCGTGGGCATTGTTATCTTTTAGTCTTAAGGTATAAATGTATTTAAAGGGAGCTATTTTTCTGAAAATATATCGGTCATCGTTAGCATTCCAATGATTAAAATCTCCTGTTAGAAATATCTTATCATAATTACTTGTATAGTTTGGAACATTTATAATAAAAGTAATCTTTCTTGATTTATCGCTGATGTTAATTTTTTCAGGAATTTCTTTTGGTTCCGGTTTAATTAATTCGGTAATTCCAGGCAATAAAATTTCGAGTGCAGATGCTCTTTTTTCGATGCGCTCCATATACTTTGGATTTTTATCAAACCATCTTTCAATAGTAATAAAAGTGGTATCGTTTTTAGTTAAATCAACTTTTCTATTGTTTAGTGGATTATAGGCAGCATCGGCTTCTTCAAAGTCCCAGCCTCCACGCGTAATTTTAAATTGATGTGTTTTTTTATCCTTAAATGCTATGGTTAATGCGTATTTACCATTGCTGAGTTTAGTAAATTGCAAGTTTTTGTCGTATGGGTTCCAACCGTTAAAATCGCCAACCAAAAATATAGGTGCATTTTTAGGTGTATTAATTGGAACATTATTAATTATAAAAGTATGTTTGGTATGGTTTTTTAAAGGCAAATCAAGCCAAGCTTTTATATTGATATGAACGGTATCTTTTTTACCAAAATCTAAGGTTCTAATGTCAACTTCTTTACCAAATTCATTGGCTTCTACTGTTTCGTTAAAACCTCGGTTTATTTTATATTCAAGGTTGTTTCGTTGCCTAAATACGGTTAAATAATATTTACCATTATTGGCTTTAGTAAATTTAGAACTTGGCTTGGCACAAGTCCAATCGTTGATATTTCCAATTAAAAATATGGGGGCATTTTTAGGCGAATTTTCAGGAATGGAATCAATTACCAAAACCAATTTGGAGCAATTGGCTGGCTCCAAATCGTGCCAACTTGCTATGCTGTTTGCTATCCAATCCTCAGTATCGGTGGTGGTAAAAGTTCTATTTCCAAATTCAGCACCACAACTGTCAGTTTCTGATGTTGTCCAATCGCCACGTGTAAATTTATATTCAATTTTGCCAAAACCAGCTGGTAATGCAGTCCAATATTTTTCAGTTTCTGCATCGTATTTCAACAGGTAATTGGGGTCGCCTGGGTTCCAATTGTTAAAGTTTCCGGCCACAAATATTTGCGCACCTTTTGGCGTATTTGGCGGTAAAGAAGTAATAAATACCTTTTTTTGCGTGCAACTAACTATAGCTGCAAGCATTATTAAAAAAGCAAATACAAATGGATATTTCTTATTCATTTTAATAATGTTATGAATCAATCCAACTTAAAAATTCATCAACTTTAACACGGCTTACCAATACCTCTTCTTCAGTTTTTGGGTTGAGTTCTACCAACAATCGGCTATTAAAGTGCTTATGTACTTTTTTTATTGATTGAATTGAAATAATATGACTACGTGTTGCTCTAAAAAAGTTTTTAGGGTCAAGTTGACTTTCTAATTCATCCAATCTAAAATCAACAATGCTTTTTTGGTTTTGATGGTTTACCAAATAAATGGTATTTCTATCGGCATAAAAGTAGGCCACATCGGCTACTGGTATAAATTTGTATTGATCGCCAATTTTGGTTAAAAAGCGTGTTTTATAGGTTTTATTTGGTTGAAAAAGTTCTTTTAATTTATGAGTATCAATGGCTTGGTTGGTTAATACATTTTTTAAATTTTCAAGTTTTGAAAATGCATTAATCAATGCTTTTTCTTCAATGGGTTTTAGCAAATAATCAATGCTATTGAGTTGAAATGCTTTGATGGCATACTCATCGAAAGCAGTAGTAAATATAACAGGTATTGTAATTTTTACATGATCAAATATTTCAAAACTCAAGCCATCGGCTAACTGAATATCCAAAAAAATCAAATCGAAATTTTGATTATCCGAAATCCATTCTACTGCATCTTGCACACTGTCAATTTCTTTAACAACAGTAATATTTGGGTTGATGTTTTTTAAAATACGTTTTAGTTCAAGCCTAGCAAATGGCTCGTCTTCAATTATTACTACTTTCATTTTTTAATCAATTAATGGCACCGAAACCTTGAAAATTTTATCCGTTTTTTCAATAGCAATTTTTCTATCGCTTAAATATTCGTATCGGTTGCTAATCATAACCAAGCCTAATCCGCTTGAGTATTCTTTGGTTTCTTTAACTTGTAAATTATTGCTCACTTCTAAAGTGTTTCCAATGGTTTTAATGCTAATGGTTAACGGTTTACTGCTGCTAACAATATTGTGTTTTATAGCATTTTCAATTAGCATTTGGAGTGTAAGTGGAATTATTTTTTTCTGCCTTAAACTATTATCAATTTTTAGGTCAAAAAATAACATATCCATAAACCTTACTTGAAGCAAATCAGAATAAGTTTCGTAAAAGTGTAATTCTTCGTTTAAAGTTATGCTTTCCTTATCGCGGTATTCCAAAATATTCCTGTAAACGCCCGAAAGTTTGCGTAAGAAATCAGCCGCTTTATCTTGGTTAATATAAATAAGCGATGAAAGAGTATTTAAATTATTGAATAAAAAATGGGGATTAATTTGAGTTCTTAAAAGTTCCAAACTAAACTGTGCTTTTTCTTTTTCAAAAGCCTCTTTTTCTATTTTTGAACTGTTCCATTTTTGAATTAAGTAAGTACTAAAATCAACCACTACCGTGAGTTCGATTACAAATATTAATACTATAAATTTTATAAAAATATCAAAATAACTTACAAAAGTATAGTTGCCAAAAATCCTATAAAGTACCAAACCCAAGGTGTTATTAGAATAAGGATTGCTGGTGCCATTAATGGTTAACAATATAAATACAAAACTAAAAACAATGGTTAGCAAAATAATAGTTCCTGCCGCTATACTCACTTTTGTGATTGATTCAACTATAAACCTTTTTTTAGGATTATCGTTCCAATCGTAAAAAGTATTTAGCCAATTTTTAAGCTGAAATGCAAAAGAATAAGCTAACAAAAAACTTAACCAATCAAAAAATAGACGTTTGAGTAAATCATCAAAAAAAAATGGATAACCGCGTAATGCTTGTGTTAAATTATAAATAAACGTAAAGGCAATCAAACTTAAAAAAGTTCTCCATCTTTCCGCTTTATCTATATTTTTCCAAGTCATTTGGGTTGAATCCTTTTTTATTAAATGAGGTTTTACTAGTCTATCAGTGATAGGTCAATAATAGTTATTCTATTTCTAAAACACCATCAAATGTTTTTTCAATTTGTTTTTCAAATTTTTGATTGCCTTGCGTAATCACAATAATATATTTTCCTTTTGGCAATTCGCTTAAATCATATCCTTTATTGAATTCTTCCATTGAGGTGTAAGAATCAGAAAAAATACCAATACCATTTTTGCTAATGCTTAATTTAACCTTTTCTGTGCTAGTTTTGTTTAAACTAAGGGTTAACAAATTAGCGTCATCATACTTTACTGTAGCAACCATGGTTTTGGTACTAAATGTAGCCGTATTTTTGGCAACCCCATTTTGGTCTTCAATATTAGTTGGGTTTTTAGCTGAAATAATTAAACTTACTAAAGTTAAAAAAGCGATGGTTAAGAATGTTGTTTTCATGTTTTGTGTTGTTAGTGGTTTTTATTAACAATACAAAGATGTTACTATAGTACTTGTTTATTGAGTGTAAAAGTACCAATTGCATATTTCGGAGTACCAATTTCAAAAGAAGAAACATCAACTTTATTTTACTATGTTGTTCAATGTTTACGTTTAAATTGTTTTTACATAAACAAAATAAAATTGAGTTAAAAAAACCACTTTTAATTTAATTCTAAAGGGTATTGTTTAGTAAGACCACACTTGTACATGCTTTTTGGTACAAATTGGAATGAATTACTTTGTCGCTTATAATACTTGCATGTTTAACATTATGTGCATCGCTTCCCACAAAACTATGTAGTTTTTTTTCAATTATTCCTTCGGCAGCTTTGAGAACATAAGGACTATAATAACCTATTAACGAAAGGTTATTTAATTGCAATAAAATACCTTTATCAACTATTTCCTGGTATTTATCTTTTTTTTGATGATAATAAGTATACCGCTCAGGATGGGCTAAAATAGGGGTAAAACCGTTTATTTGTAATTCAAAAATGGCAGATTTAAAATTACGGGCTTCTTCTAAAAAAGGCATTTCTACCAAAACATATTTTTTGTTTCCGCCAAAACTTAAAATTTCGTTGTTATTAATTTTAGCTTCAAAAGCATCGTCAATCATATATTCCGCAGCAACTTCCATTTCAAGGTTAATACCTTTTTCTTTTAAATGGGTTTTTAGTTCTGTTAGTTTGGGTAATAAATTATGCGGTCCATTTTTGTAAAAATCGCTCATAATATGAGGTGTCGTAATTACTTTGGTATAACCCAATTCCTCAAATATTTTAAGTGTTTCAGCGGCTTCGTCAAGCGTTTGTACGCCATCGTCTACAGCATGAATGAGGTGTGAGTGAAGCTCAACCTTTACAGGATTTATAAAAGAGGCAGCATTTTGTGCCGCCTCTTTGTTACCGAATATTTTATTTAAAAATCCCAAATTATACGTTTGATAAATATTCTTTTAAAGAAGCAATGTTAGGAACATTTAATGAATCAACTTTTCTGTAATCAGCAACGTATAAACTTAACCAATCAAGGCGATGAATCATTTCGTAAACTGCTTCTAAATTAAACTCATTCACAGCCATATTTATAACCTTGTGATTTTCAACTTCTAATAAATTGGTTAAAAATTCAAAACGAGCACCTACACGAGGATTACTATTGGAGTTTAATAAAATGTATAATGATGGTAAATCGCCATAATAGCTTTCTATCATATTATGGTTTGCCTCTGGCAAAACACTCACAAATGCTTCGTGTTTGGCATTTTCTTGTATTTGCTGTGCAAAACGAATTCCAGTTGATTCAAAATAACCATCGGTAACAATAATAAATTTGTTGTTTACCTTAGTTTTAATTGCTTCAAAAGCGCTTGTCATTTCTTCTTCGTATGGAGCAGTGTCTTTTACCTTAGCAGCTATTTCTTTTAATGTTGAGGCAACATCTTTTTTAATAAACTCAGCAAAAATTTGTACCAAATAAGTTAACGAAAAGCCTAAAGCCATTCTTGGTTGGAATCCTGGTTCTAAATGGTATCTTTTTAAGTTATTTTCAGTAGCATGTTGTGCTAATTTACCGCCACCAGTTAAAATAATCATATCGCATCCGCGTTTTTTAACTTCATCAAACATAAATAATGTTTCTTCAGTATTTCCGCTGTATGAACCTAAAACAACCAATGAATTTTTATTTACATATGCAGGTAAAGTGTAATCAGCAATACATTCTACAGGAACTGGAAATTCGTCCATAAATATGTTTTTTACTAATCTCCCACCAATACCACTTCCGCCTAAACCACCAATCATTATATTGGTGTATTTAGTAATGTCCATTCCATGTGCGCTGTAATTATTAAGCGCAAATTCAATTTGATAACTGAATTTTTTTAATGCTTCGTGTTGTACGTTCATATTCTATTATATTATTTTTTTATTAGGTTCAATAAATATTGACCATATCCGCTTTTTACTAATTTTTTGGCTTCTGTTTCTAGTTGTTCTTTAGTTATATAACCCATATTATAGGCTATTTCTTCAATACAACCAACTTTTAATCCCTGGCGTTCTTCAATTACTTGCACAAACTGACCCGCTTGCATAAGTGAAGCAAAGGTTCCTGTATCTAACCAAGCTGTTCCGCGCTGTAAAACTCCTACCTTGAGTTTTCCTTGCTCTAAATATACTTTGTTTACGTCTGTAATTTCAAATTCTCCTCTTGGCGATGGTTTGATATTTTTAGCAATTTCAACTACTGAGTTATCGTAAAAATATAAACCAGGAACTGCATAATTTGACTTAGGATTAGCTGGCTTTTCTTCAATACTTAAAGCATTCATTTGGTCATCAAATTCCACAACCCCATATCGCTCAGGGTCGCTCACATGGTACGCAAATACAACTCCACCTTCAGGGTTGTTATTACTTTGTAATAATGCTTTTAAACCAGAACTAAAGAAAATATTATCACCTAAAATCAATGCAACTTTATCTTTTCCAATAAATTCTTCACCAATTACAAAAGCTTGTGCTAGTCCATCCGGACTTGGTTGTTCAGCATATTCAATACGACAGCCAATTTGTGATCCATCGCCTAATAATTTTCTAAAACCAGGTAAGTCATGAGGAGTTGAAATAATTAAAATTTCTTTGATACCTGCCAACATTAATACCGATAAAGGATAATAAATCATCGGTTTGTCGTAAACAGGCATTAATTGTTTGCTAACGGCTAATGTTAATGGATGTAGACGAGTTCCACTACCTCCGGCTAAAATTATTCCTTTCATAAGCTTTGATTTTTAATTATTGAAATAAGATTGAAATATGTTGCAATATAATTTTTTGCACTATAAAACATATCAATTGGCTGTATTTAATAATAATTTTTTAATGAGTAGTTTTAATATTTATTTTTACAAAATGCTCAATCGATAAATTAAGTTTTGTACATTCTTCAATCATTCCCATGTGATTTGAGTTTTGGAGATAACAAATTTGCGAATTATTACACAATGCGGCTTGAGCAAACATTTCGTTATCGGTAATTATGTTATCGTATTTACCAATGGCAAAAAACACAGGTAATTTTGTGTTTTCTAGTAATGTAATACTTTCATCCCTCATCATCATTGCCTTAATGCCTTCAATAACGCCTTGTATTGCCGTTGATTGAGCATTTTCTATTAATTCAATGATAGCTTCCTTGTTTACTTCTTTATCAAAAAAAAGTTCTGGAAAGAACGTTTTAAAAAATGGATCAGTACCATTTTTTTGAATAAATTTAATTAATTGGGTGCGTTTTGCCAGTCTTTCAAAACTGTCTTTTGCTGCTGTAGAATGGATAAGTCCAAAACCATTTAGCATAAAGCTAAATTCTTTGGCAAATGCTAAAGTGACATACCCACCCATACTGTGTCCAAACATAAAACAGTTCTTTATTTCTAAATAATCTAATAGCTCCTTCACTTTAGATGCCATTGCTGGTATAGTGATATTTTTGATAACTTTACTCCCACCAAATCCAGGTAAATCAATTGTAAGTATATTGAAATTATCTTTCAAATAATCTGTTTGTTTATCAAATAATTTGCTGTTCTCACAAAATCCGTGGATAAGAACAATGGTCTCGTTTTTATTAGAGAAATAAAATTGGTGTTTGAGCATAAGTAAAAGGTTATAAAACACAAAAAGCCATTCGGAATATAACGAATGGCTTTTTGTGTTTTGATTTAAATACTAGTAAAATTTATAACGTAAATCTGTTACTTTGTGTAAATCTTTTAAGGTTTCAATAAAACCATACTCTACTTTTTGGCTTAAAGGTTGTTTTAACTCAGCTTTGTAAGGAGTATAATCTTTTATAGCAGGTGCGTCAACAAATTTATTAACTTGAAATGCATAAATACCACCATCACCTTTGAAAGAAGATACAAACTTATTTGGAGTTGATCCTAAAACAGCTCCTACAAAAGAATTATCTTGACCAACATAAGCAATATTTGTGTTTTCAAAAGTTTGACTTCCAATTGGTGTTAATGGTAAGTTTAATTTTTTGCTGATTGCATCCAAAGTATTTGCTCCACCATCAACGGCTTCTTTCATCTTAGCTGTTAATTGCTCTGCCTTCTTATCTTTTCTATAATCAGCTTCAACTCTTGCTTTTGCTGCATCAAAGTTAGCTTTTCCTTTTTCACGAATATCTTTTACAACTGCTATTACATGTTTATCACCAATCGTTATTACTTCACTTACATCACCAACTTCTGCATTATAAGCCCATTTTATAGCCTCTCTAGCTTCAGGGTAACCAGGTAAGAAATTATCATTTTCCCTAACGTATTCAGCAGTTTTAACTTCTAATTTTTTTGCTTTGGCATTTTCTTCAAACGATGAAGCGCTTCTGCTTGAAGCGGCAAATTGGCTTGCCTCATTAAAGGCCATACCAACAGTTTTTTCGCTAGCTTTGAAAGTACGCTCAAGTAAACCTGCTACTATTAATTTGCTTGATTTATTTTCAGTTATTTTAACAATATGCCATCCAAATTGGGTTTTTACTAAACCAATATCACCTTTTTTGCCACTTTTACAAAAGCTATTAAATTCTTTTACCATTTGGCCATCTTGGAACCAACCTAAATCTCCACCTTTATCTTTTGTTCCATCTGTTCCGTATTGGCTAGCCATCATCGCGAAATCACTACCGCTTTTTAATTGAGCTAAAATTTCTTCTGCTTTTGTTTTACTGTTTAAAGTATCTTGAGCAGTAGTTCCTTCAACTTTAAATAAAATATGGCTTGCACGCATAAATACAGTTGTGTCGTTTTTAACACCACAAACTTTATAGATTTGATACTTATTGTCTTTGAACATTGGTCCTACTAATGCACCAACTGAATCAGAAAATAATTTTTCAACAATATCTTCAGGGAAATCTTTTCTAGAGCGAGGAGTTGGATCAAATCTTACTTCACTGTTTGCATCAATATATTGAGTATCATTTTTTGATTGTGCAAATGCAACCACTTGTTCACTCACCCATTTTTGCATTTCTGCTGAATCTTCTTTACTTGGAGAAAAATTATATACAACAAAATCAACTTTACGGCTGTTTTCGCGCTCTTTGTATTTGTTTTGGTTTTTATTGAAGTACGATTTTAAATCGCTTTCCTCTGCCTTAATTGTTGAATCAGCAATTGTATTAAATGGCATAACTACATAATTTAATTCTGCAGTTTTTGTTCTACCCTCATAAAGTTTCTTAGCTTCAACATTTGTAGTATAAACTCCTTTTTTTACAAGGCTAGCATATTTTCTACTTAATCCTTCTTGTAAAAGGTAATCTTCGAAAGCGCGCAATTGCTTTTTAGTTTTTTCATCACCTTTCTCAGTAATTTGTTTTAAATTTTGAATTACAACATTTTTATCAAAGATTCCTGTTTTAGGATCTGTAAAAGATTGTTTAACTTGTGGGTGAATATTGTCACCAACAAATAAATCTGTAAGTTCTTCGTTTGTTAATGCCACACCTAAATCACTATATTCTTTGGTCATTAAATTTTCTTGAATAATTGTGTTCCATGCTTGCTCTCTTATTTGATTGCGAGTATTATCATCAAGTGGCTGACCTTGAGCACGTTCTTTGAAAAGATCTTCTTGTTTAGCCACTTCCATTTCAAACTCTTTGTAAGTAATGGCATCTCCATCAATTGTTCCTACATTATTTGATTGTGCATTAAAAATGCTGTTTCCGCTTGTTAAAGCATCTGAAACTAGGAATAAAACTAAGGCTAATCCAACAAATCCAATTGCTATGCCACTTCTATTTCTTATTTTGGTTAATATTGCCATACGATTTTTTTAAAGAGTGGCAAAAATAAGCGCAATGACTATACAAGGCAAATGTTATTTATTTTTACATTTATAATATAATCAGACAATTAGATAAATAGCATAAAAATGACCTACGGAAAATTATACTTAATTCCCAATTTTTTGGCAAATGATAGCCAAAATGATTTTTTACCTGTAATGGTGAAAAGAATGACCCATCATTTAAAAAATTTTGTGGTTGAAAGTGAAAAAGAGGCAAGAGCCCTAATTAAAAAATTACAATTAGCTACTCCTCAAAATGAGTTGCAAATTTTTATCTTAAATGAACACACAGAGGCAAATACTTACCATCAATTATTAAAAGCGCTTGAAAACGACCAAGATGCAGGTGTAATAAGTGATGCAGGCCTTCCCTGTGTAGCCGATCCTGGTTTTCAGCTCGTGGCTTTAGCACATCAAAAAAATATAAAAGTTATTCCTTTGCCAGGTTCGTCTTCTATTTTTATGGCATTGATGTCAAGTGGCTTTAGCGGTCAAAATTTTGCTTTTACCGGATATTTGCCAATTGATAAAAATTTACGTGTTAAAAGAATTAAGGAATTAGAGCGAGAATTGGTAACAAAACAGCAAGCCCAAATTTTTATGGAAACACCTTATCGTAACAACCATCTTTTTGATGATTTGGTAAAAAATTGTACTGGTAATGTATTGTTGTGTATTGCCTGTAATATTTCGGCAAATGATGAATTGATACAAACAAAATCAATTAAAGAATGGGCTAAAGTAAAACCTGATTTACATAAAAAACCTACAATTTTTATATTGGGTAATTAAATAAAACTTAATAGTTTGATGAAGCAACTAAATCTTATCAAAAAAATGGTAAATTGATAAAAAAACATAAATTGCGCAGCAAAACACTCACAATAAATTTATAATTTTATGTCAAAAATTGTTGAACTATTAGGCGATAAAGCCGATTATTACTTAAATCACGAAAGTAAAACCATTAGCAAATCAAATATCCACTTACCTGGTAGCGATTTTATTGATCGCATTTTTGCTCAAACTAACAGAAACCCTCAAGTATTGCGTAGTCTTGCTCAGTTATATGGAACAGGTCGTTTAGCAAATACTGGTTATATGTCTATTTTACCTGTTGATCAAGGTATCGAGCATTCAGCTGGTGCAAGTTTTGCTCCAAATCCTGCGTTTTTTGATCCTGAAAACATTGTTAAATTAGCAATTGAAGGTGGTTGCAACGCTGTAGCTTCAACTTATGGTGTTTTGGCTTCAATGTCAAGAAAATACGCTCATAAAATTCCTTTTATTGTTAAAATTAACCATAACGAGTTTTTAAGTTATCCTAATAAATTTGACCAAATTATGTTTGGTTCGGTTGATGAAGCTTACAATTTAGGTGCAGTTGCAGTTGGAGCTACTATTTATTTTGGTTCAGATGAATCTGGTCGCCAAATTCAAGAAGTAGCTGCTGCTTTTGAGCGTGCTCACGAGTTAGGTATGGCTACTATTTTATGGTGCTATTTACGTAACAATGCATTTAAAGTGGATGGTGTTGATTACCATACAGCAGCCGATTTAACAGGTCAAGCTAACCATTTAGGTGTAACCATTCAAGCGGATATTATTAAACAAAAATTACCTACTAATAATGGTGGTTACAATGCTACAAAACATGGTAAAACACATCCAAAAGTTTATAGTGAATTAAGTACTGATCATCCAATTGATTTGACTCGTTATCAAGTTGCAAATTGCTACATGGGTCGCCAAGGTTTAATTAATTCAGGTGGAGAAAGCAAAGGAGCTAGTGATTTAGCAGAAGCAGTAACAACAGCAGTAATTAATAAACGTGCTGGTGGACAAGGTTTAATCAGCGGTCGTAAAGCATTCCAAAAACCAATGAACGAAGGTATTCAGTTATTAAATACCATTCAAGACGTTTATTTAGATAATAGTATTACAATAGCATAAATATGTTTCTGGCCTCTAGCTACTAGCGCCTTAATAAAGGATTACAGCTAGTTGCTAGAAGCTAGTAGTCAGTAGCAAAAAATGAGTTGGTTTAAAAGAGTAAAAGAAGGTATTACAACATCTACATCTGATAAAAAATCGGTGCCTGATGGATTGTGGCATAAATGTTCAAGATGCAAAAAAGCCACATTAAGTTCTGATCATGCTGTAAACAAATATGTTTGTATGCATTGCAATTACCACGATAAAATTGGTTCAAGAGAATATTTTGAAGTAATTTTCGATGTAGGAACTTGCAAAGAACTTTACAGTAATATTAAACCTACTGACCCTTTAGAATTTAAAGATACCAAAGCTTACAAAGACCGTTTGGCCGAAACCATTAAAAAAACAGGAATGGAAGATGCTTTACGTGTTGGTGTAGGTAATGTAAATGGATTACCTTTGGTAATTGCATGTATGGATTTTGGTTTTATAGGGGGAAGTATGGGAAGTGTAGTTGGTGAAAAAATTGCTCGCGCAATTGATTATGGCCGTGAAAACAGAATACCGGTTATGATTATTTCAAAATCGGGAGGAGCACGTATGATGGAAGCTGCATTTAGTTTAATGCAAATGGCTAAAACATCAGCTAAATTGGCTTTATTAGGTCAAGCGGGTGTTCCATACATTAGTTTATTAACCGATCCAACCACAGGAGGTGTTACAGCCTCGTTTGCTATGCTTGGCGATATTAATATTGCCGAACCAGAAGCATTAATTGGTTTTGCAGGCCCACGTGTAATACGCGAAACCATTGGTAAAGATTTACCAAAAGGCTTCCAAAGCTCAGAGTTTTTACTAGAGCATGGTTTTGTTGATATCATTGTCCCAAGAACAGAATTGAAACAAAAACTAAGCACTTTATTGCACCTTTGGGCTGAAAAACCAATGGTTGTTTAGAATTTACTTAGTAAAACATTAAGTTTAACTATATTTATTATGCCCCAAATAGTGTTTAGCTATTTGGGGCTTTTTTGTTTTAATTTACTTCTGACCAATATTGAAATTTTTATTTAAAATTTTTTAACGTAAATTTCAATGATTATTTTTTAAAAAATAACACATCCATTTTTTTAATGATACTACATTACAAGAAAAATGCCCCCAATAGTTCATAACTTATGGAGGCAGTTCAATTTAATTCAGCTTTTTTAATTACTTTTTTCTAGCTATAGCTTTTAACGCTTTTTCTACAATGGCATCAGCTGTTAAACCATATTTTTCCATTAATTGGTCGGGAGTTCCGCTTTCACCAAAACTATCGTTAACTGCTACCATTTCTAATGGTGTTGGATTATTAAGCGCCAGTAATTGACAAATACTATCGCCTAAACCACCATTCATTTGATGTTCTTCGGCCGTTACAGCGCAACCTGTTTTAGCCACACTTGCTAAAATAGCCGTTGCATCTAGTGGTTTAATAGTATGAATATTTATAATTTCTGCATTAATTCCTTTTTCTGCCAAAATATGTCCTGCTTCAATGGCTTTCCATACCAAGTGACCTGTAGCAAAAATACTTACATCAGTTCCTTCGTTAAGCATTAAGGCTTTTCCTATTTCAAAATTTTGGTCAACGGGTGTAAAGTTAGGCACAGCCGGACGACCAAAACGTAAATAAACAGGTCCTTCGTAATCAGCAATTGCCATAGTAGCTGCTTTGGTTTGGTTAAAATCGCAAGGATTAATAACTACCATATTGGGTAACATTTTCATCAAACCAATATCTTCTAAAATTTGATGTGTTGCACCATCTTCGCCTAATGTTAAGCCAGCATGCGATGCACAAATTTTTACATTTTTATTTGAGTAAGCAATCGATTGGCGAATTTGGTCATAAACACGACCGGTTGAAAAGTTGGCAAAAGTTCCTGTAAAAGGAATATGTCCGCCTATAGTTAAACCTGCTGCCACACCCATCATATTAGCTTCAGCAATACCTACTTGAAAAAAACGATTTGGATTATCTTTAATAAAAGCATCCATTTTTAAAGAGCCAATTAAGTCAGCACAAAGCGCAACTACGCGTTCGTTTTGTTTTCCTAATTCGTGTAGTCCTTCGCCAAATCCACTTCTTGTATCTTTAATGTTTTGAATTTCAAACGTTTTCATGTGTAGGGTTGTTGTATTATTGTTATTGGTAATTGAGTCGCAAAATAATCATTGAAATGCTAAAACAAACCTAATTTATTTCCATTATTATTCACATTTAGCATAAAAAAAGCCGCCTTAAAAAGGCGGCCTTTTCTAATTAACTATAATTAAAATTAGTTTTGACAAATAATAACAACCTTCGTAGAGCCGGTAGCATCAGCAGAAATAGATGTAAATTTAGCTAAGCCTTTAACACCTAAAGCTGTTTTAAAGGCAATTACTGAACCTACAGCTAGGGTAGTAACTTTTTCAGTTGTACCCGTTGCAAAATCAATATTTGCAAAATCTGTTTCTATTTTTGAGCTGTTTTTAATATTATCAAATTCCGCTGCGGTTAATGTTGTGGTTTTAAATTTAGTTTGGTTTTGACGAGCCCAAGTGTTTATTTCCGAACTCCAAATTTTCTTTGCTCCATCGGCATTGCTTGGAGCAGCAAATGCATTTTTATCGTTATCTCCGAAATAGTAAACAAAATCAATATTTCCAGAGTTTTTGTTTGCAGTTCCACTTAAGCCAGCTGTATAAGTTGCAAAACTATTGGCAAGACCTAAAAATTTGTACGGAATTGTAGTATTGGTTTGCGCTCCTAACTCAATTTCGCCCGATGAAATAATCCCATTATCTTGAACTATATTGTAAGTTACTTCTGAAGAAGCCGTTTGGCCTTTACTGTCTTTTGCAGTAGCTATAAAAGTAATTGTTGCTCCAAAAGGAAGACCAATTTCAGAAACAATTTCATCAACTGGAAGGGTTTCACTAAATCCTGTCCTTTGGTTTGAATCAATTGCGTCAAATTTAGAACCTGGAAATAAAGTTCCATTAATTTTAATATCCAATTTCATAGAATCTATTGTAGTTCCTGATGCTGGAGTTACATTAATTTTCATGAAGGAATGAACAAAAAAGTTTGAAGTATCAATTTTTCCTGTACCAGTACTGTCTGTTAATGTTACTGTTGGCGTTGATGATGAAGCAGCCTTTGTTGTTTCATCTTTTGAACAAGATGATAGTGCTAATGAAATTGCCAATCCGGCAATCACAAGTGATTTGAATGTTTGTTTCATATATTATTTATTTATTTTGTTTTTTACTTATTAATAAAAACCATGCCAAAACACTAAAATTAATTTAATGTAATGTTAGTAGCTTGTCCAGAGCTAATTTTCAATTCTCTAATAAATGTATTATTACTTCTATTAGCACCCTTTGCTCTGTATATTATTTTATAGTCACCTGGTTGAATAATTACAGTTTGCCTCTGGATGTCAACTGGAAGTTTATGAATCCAAATTAATTCACCCCTTATTACTTGGTAAATATCGGCATAAAATGTTTGTATAGGACAAGTTATATTCAGTTTTCCCGGCTGCGGAATTTGAATAGTTGTAACCATATTTTGGTCAACAGAGGCATCTTTAAAAAACATTCTTGGTAGCGTTAGTACTTCTAAATCGTATTTTCCAACCAAATATTTTTCTTTGATATTAGCACTTTGTACATGTAAAGTTTTGTTTTGATTACTAGGGCGTACAATAAATTTTAAATTGTCGTAATTAGTAACACCTTCTATTTTAACCAATAACTCACCTTGAGGAGCATCAACACCAATGATTGTATGTTTGCCAGCAGTAACTGATATATTTTCTTTTACTACAGGCGGAATGGTATGCACTACCATTTTATATTTATATAATGGATCCAATAAAATAGTATCAGGATTACCTCGCTCATTAATGGTATGCATGTAATTATACAGCATGGTTCCTCTTTCTGTTTCGTAAAATGTCATGTTTACATTTGTTTCAGTAGGACGGCTGTATATATCTAATAAATTAACTTGAGCAGTAGTATTGTTAAGTGCTTGTGAAACAACCATATTTAACACATCATTAAATTGTTGTTCTGTATTAGCATCGTAATAACGGCCCACACATTCAAAAGCCTTTTGAAAATCTGCGGTGCTACCTAATCCTATAATAAAAGGTTTTAAAACTACGCCTTTGCTTTGCAATGCTTCTGAAATAGCACAAGGATCACCTTGACATTCTTCTATTCCATCAGTAATTAATATAATTACATTTCTAGTATTTGGCTCTAAAGGAAAATCGTACGCTGCTTGCTGCAATGAATAGGCAATTAAGGTTGTTCCTTTGGGCGATATAGACTGAATACGTTTTTTGATATCAACGTGGTTGTTTTTTCTAAACGGAACTTCTAGCCTTGTGTCACGGCAATCGCGTTTGGCGGGAGGAGAAGTATGTCCATAAACCCTGAGTGCAAGTTCCACATTGGTAGCACCTTGCAAACTATCAACAATATTTGAAAGTAGTTTTTTCGCGACATTAATCCTGGTATCTCGCTCCATTCTCGCAAACATACTTCCACTTGCATCTAACAAAAATAATATGCGTGTTTTGGCAGGACGGTATACTTGTTGCGCATTGACAATGCTAGTTTGTAAACCATTTAATAAAAAAACAGCTACCAAAATAAGTAGCCATTTTTTTCTCCAAATATTTTTAAAATTATCTATCAAGCTTGTTTTTAATTAGTAACGTTAATATTTAACTTTATGTATTAATAGTCACCTAAGGTTTCTGGCAATTGGCTTAATGCATTGGCAAGCTCAGCATCGTTTGGAGATACTCCGTGCCATTTGTGGCTTCCCATCATAAAATCTACCGGATAACCCATTTCTGTTTTCATCATAATAAAAATAGGTTGTCCTTTTCCTGTGGCATTTTTAGCTTCTTCCATGGTGGCTAATATACTTTCAAAATTATGCCCGTCCATGTGTAAAACTTTCCAACCAAAAGCCTTCATTTTATCTTCAATATCAGCACCAATTCCCATTACTTTTTGGGTGCTACCATCTATTTGTTGACCATTAAAATCAATGGTAACAATTAAATTATCTACTTTATGGTGAGTGGCAAACATAAATGCTTCCCAATTTTGCCCTTCTTGAATTTCGCCATCGCCCATTAATACGTAAACTAAATTTTTATCACCATTTAGTTTTTTAGCCAATGCAGCTCCAGCTGCAACCGAAACTCCTTGGCCTAGAGAACCGCTAGCCATTCTAATTCCTGGTAAATGTTCCGCTGTAGCCGGATGGCCTTGTAAACGGCTGTTTAATTTTCTAAAAGTGCTTAGTTCACTTACTTCAAAATAACCTGAACGAGCTAATGCACTGTAAAAAACTGGTGAAATATGTCCGTTCGACAAAAAGAAAACATCTTCTTCTTTAGCATCCATATCAAACGATGGATTGTGTTTCATAATATGAAAATACAAAGCCGCAAGAAAATCAGCACAACCTAACGAACCACCTGGGTGACCCGATTTTACTGCGTGTACCATTCTTAATACGTCTCTGCGCATTTGACTTGAAATAGCTTGAAGTTGTTCTATGTTTGCCATTTTTTAAAATAAATTTTACTAAAATAATGAGTGCGAATGTAATTAAGCTAATTTGTTAAGCCATATTTTTGTTTACATAATTTTACCCATTTTTTGCCATAGTGTAATAAAATGTAAAAAGAACGCCATTTAAAGAGTGTAAACTAATTTTAAATTTCCACTGTTTTTAACCAAAATGGTATCTTTATCCCATGTGTTTTCCAATTCAAAATCCGTTGAAACTTTTTGTTTGGCTAAAGTTTTGGTGTTAAATAAAAAGCTTTGGGGAGGTGTTTCGCTGTGCAGTTTAAAACCAATTTTTAAATAAGCTTTGCCCTCGCTCCAATCTTTATCTACATAAGTCATAATATCTCCTGGCTGCAAATCGGTTACAAATGCTTTTAATAATTTACTTAATCCTCCTGTAATTGAAATGTTCTTTTTGCAGCAAAAACTAATCAACTCAAAACCTCGCTTTTCTAGGCTTAATCGGTTCATTTTACGGCCTTTGCTAAAGGTGGCTATGGCTACTATTTCATTATCAAAAAACAAAGCATATTTGTAATAAGCATTTAAATAACCGAGTAAATGGTTTTCGTTTAAAAAGCTTTCAGCAATGGCTTTATCTACTTTTTTTACTTGGCAATTTCGAGCGAAAATAGTTTTGTTTTTACCTAAAATAGAAGCAATGATGCTTAATACAATATCGTTTTTATGGTGCCAATCATCCAACCAAAATGCAGTTTTTAAAGAGCCGTAATTAATAATAATTTGACATTCTGATACATTTACATTCAGTTTAGCATCTGGAAAATGTAGTAAAAAATTTTGGCTAATTATATTATCTGACAACTTATTATTGAAAAATTGAAAAGAACTTGGTGTAAATATTTTTACCCACTAATTTTAGTAATAAGTATTTTAGTTTGGTTTTAAAATTGGCTGATGGCTTAAAATCTTTCCAATCAGTTAAACTTAAATATTTATAGTATTCCCCTTTAAATGGATGTATATTTAAATAATCCCAAGGTTTTGATGAACCAGCATAATGAACTATTGCAGGTGATGTTTTTAGTATTTTAATCTCTTCAGCACTATAAACTTTTAGTAAAGTGTCGTTATTAACCTCAAAAACTGGACTTAACTGATTCCAATGTGGTGCAAGAGTTAATCGTTTATTATACAAATTGGCATTTAAAGCGTCTTGGTCCCAAAAAGTGAGTTTGTTGGTATGCAATTTTATATAACTAAAAAGTATTTCCTGCAAATTTACAGAAACCCAATTCTTAGCATTTATTAATAAAATTCCAGCATTAAAGTATTTGAATTTTTCATCAAAACCCAATCGTTGAGGGCCATCAAAATTAATTTCGTTTGCTGCAGCTATGGTATAATTTTCAATGTTTAAATCCCAAAGTGGCTTAAGGTTTTTGCATACCACAATATCAGTATCTAAATACAATATTTTGCTGGATTGGTTCACTAAAATATTTGGAATTACAATTCTATAATAAGTAGCAAACGAAACATGGTTTGACACATAGCAGTCTTTAAAAAGTTCAGCGTCTAAAGGATAAAACGAAAATTTTTGTTGGTATTTAGTAACCGTTTTTTCAATTATTTTTTGATTTTCTATGTTAAAATCAGCACTAAAGAAATGTAGGTGTATTTCATTTTCCTTGTTGTTTTCAAACAATGAAGTTAGCATCACAACGGTGTGTTGCGTGAATTTGTTATCGGCCGCACATGCTATGTGAATCACTGTTTAGCTTAATTTATAAATGGCACAAGTAGCTGAAATATGTTTAAAATTGGCAGCTAATCTTTCGTGTTTTTCTTTATTAGTTATGGAAGCAATTGCGCTAGCTAATGAAAGTTTAAAAAACGAAACGAATTTAGTAATAGGGTCTAAATGTTTGGTTGAATAGTTAAAATAAGTTCCACAATCAACAATTTGACCTTCTACTAATTTAAGGGTTGGAAAAGCTTGCTGCAATTCATTTAAATCTGGGCGATACATGGTATCAATTGGGTCTTCGTGGTACGGAAAATTATACGGTACCGAAATAATCAATTGGGTGTCGGTATTCATAATTTTTACCAATGCTTCGCAAAAAGCAGTTCTTTCAGTTAAGTGTTCTAATAAATTAGAACATATAATAAATGACGCATTCAAACTTTTAAGTTGGGCTATAAATTCAGGATCTGTTACATCTCCTACCAAATCAACACCCTCTGCTTGTTTGATGTCAATGTTTTTTACAACACAATTTTTTTTAGCAAATTCATCAAAAAGGTTTGCTTTAATATATGGCTGAGTTACCTCAATAAACTCTTTTGTGCTAGAACCAATGTTTAGCACCAACGAGCCAGGCTGCGCATGTTTTTGAATAGTGTTTTTAAACCAAAGCGATTCTTCGTAAAGCATAATTTAGTATTTAATTCCTATTCTACCTGTATAATCTATTCTATTCAATAATATTTGAACATTTTGCTCTTTAAAATATTGGTCTACGGCTTCTCTAGCTCCTTTCCAATGTCCGTAATCGTCAATTATAATTACACCACCTTTTACCAATTTTGGAAATAAATGTACTAACTCATGGTAGGTAGATTCGTACCAATCTGTATCCAAGCGTAAAATGGCAATTTTTTCAGGAACCGTATTTGGAATTGTATCTTCCACTTTTCCTTTTACATAGTTAACTAAATTAGCGGGATAATTGGTTTTAGCTACATTATTTTTAACATCATCAATGGGTGCATAACACCACATAACATCTTCAGTAGTTTTTTTCGATTGATTTAATAAGTTTTTGGCATCTTTACCCAATAAATCGGCATCCATTTCGGTAGGTTCGCTCATACCTTCAAAAGTATCGTAAAGATAAAATTGGCGATTAGCAGCATTTAATTGCGATAAACTTAGCATGGCACACATGGAGCTTCCGCCCTTCCAAACGCCACATTCTACAATATCGCCTTCAATATTATTTTTTACTATGTATTCAACTGCTTTGTTAAAAGAATAAAGCCTTTCTTCTGAGGTCATGGTATAAGGTTTACACATTTCCATAATTTTATTGAACGAAGGTTCAAAATCGGGAAACTTATTTACCACTTGGTTGGTTTTTATCAGTTGAAAATTAAATGGCTTAAGTAGTTTGTTTATCATTTTACAAATTTCAAAGTGCCAAAAATAATAGAATAATTTGGTTTGATGGAAAAATATTATTTCCTTAAATCAAACAACAAAAACTATAATTTACTAATATTGAGGAAAAATTTAATTGTGTTACAAACTCCCATCTTATTTTTAATTTTTAATAGACCAGATACAACCAAGGCAGTATTTGAAAGTATCAAGTCAATAAAACCACTAAAGCTATACATTGCTGCTGATGGAGCTAGGGGCAATAAGCTTGGCGAAGATTTACTAGTAGAAGAAACCAGGGCAATAATTCAATCTATTGACTGGGATTGTGAAGTAAAAACACTTTTTAGAAAAGAAAATTTAGGTTGTAAAGTAGCTGTGAGTTCAGCAATTGACTGGTTTTTTGAAAACGAAGAACAGGGTATTATTTTAGAAGATGACTGTTTACCCAACACAAGTTTTTATGGTTTTTGTGAAGAGCTTTTAAATTATTATAAAACCAATGAGCGTGTGTTTCATATTTCTGGTAATAATTTTCAAGATGGCATTACAAGAGGTGATGGAAGTTATTATTTTTCAAAATATAACCACATTTGGGGTTGGGCTACTTGGCGCAGAGTTTGGAAAACCTATGATGTGAATATGAAAGGCTTAACAAAAGCACTTGATTTAAAGGTTTTTGAAAACACATTATCGAAAAGTGAGTTGAGTTTTTGGTTAAATTGTTTTGAAGAAATAAAAGCAGGCAAAAAAAATACTTGGGATTATCAAACCATGTTAAATCAATGGTTGCATAATGGTTTAACCATAATTCCTAACCACAATTTGGTGACTAATATTGGATTTGGCGGAGGAACCAATACTTCTGTTGAGGTAAAGGGGTTGTCAAATATTGAAACAAAAACTATGGATAAAATGGTTCACCCCTCATTTATTTATAGTAATAAAATAGCTGATGATTATACTTATGAAACAAAGTATAATCCGCAATTAACCAATATTATTAAGCAAAAGTTGTTTGGCCGTTAGTTTTGGCCATTTTCACAAAATTTAAACCATATTCTTTCATCAAGTTTTGGTTTTCTGCATAAGCTTTTGCCTCATTTTCCGTATTTGGTCCTGGCTTTAATTGGTAAATATTAGCTTCAATTTTATCGGCCAAATCCACTTCATTACCCATTTCAAAAAACCAAGTGTTAGGTGGGTTTTGTTCTAAGTGAACTTCAAAATTGCTTAAAAAAATATGTTTCCCTATAGAGCGTCCGTCTTCTACCACTGTACTCCAACCTTCAAATTGCGATGGTTGAATAATGGCTAGCGACCTACGAATTAATTGAATTTGATCGTGACGCGAAATAAAACCTAATACTTTTAATTGGTTTGATACACCTAAATCCTCAGCTAGTTTCAATAAAGATGAATAATAATCTGGATTTCTAAAATCTTCGGTTGCCCCTGTGCATACTACAGTAATTTCTATACCTTTTTGTTTTAATAAACTCATGGCTTTTATTACCGTTGGGTGGTCTTTATGTTTCCAAAATTGATTGCACACTATAAAAAAATTATCTGGCAAATTAAATTTTTGTTGCACAGCAATGGCATCACTATCAAACCAATTTTTATTGGCATTACTTACAAAACGTAATAAATAGGCATTGTTAGTATGGGTTGGAAAAAACTTTTTATAATCGTTCAGTGCATGCTGGCTGCTAAACGCCAAAATGGGCGATTGCTCTGCAAGGTTTTTATTTCTGTTTTCTCTGCTGTTGTATTCCTCAGTCGAAAATAAATGCGGTAAATGTTTGTATTGAAAATCAGGTATCCATCCTCCCCAATTAAATATCCAATTTTTAGGAAAATTGCCCGGAGGGTAGTAAAAATCTATTTGCCTAAAATTAAACATTTTAAAACGTAAAAAGGCTGGTAAAAGCGAAATGATTTTATAAAAACCTAGTACTAAAATAGTGTCAATATAGATATGGTCTAATAAAGGCTTTATATCATCAGGCACTTCATTTATGTTTCGGGTAGCCAAACTCAATTTTATTTTTCCACGCTCTTCTTTATCAATTTTACTAATGGCATGAATTAAGTTGAAAATATAAATATTTCCTGCATGCCAATTAGGGTCAGAAATAAGGTGTAAACAAATATGTAATTTTTTGTTATTCAAAATATTGTGTTATAAGGTTTTTAACCAACTAGCTGTTTTTAAAAGACCATCATTTAAACTAACGGTTGTATTGAAACCAAGTTTTTTAAGCGCTGAAATATCAGCTTGCCAATTATTAGGATCGCCTTGCTTTTGTTTGTTATTAAAACTAAAAGTGAGGTTCGGGTTTAAATAGTTATAAAATTCAGTAACCACCTCTTTTATGGTCGTCTCGGTTCCAGATGAAATATTAAATGCGCTTCCGTCAAAGGAAGCATTTTCAAAAATTAAATCAATACCTTTTACCAAATCGTCAATATAAATAAAATCGCGCGATTCAGCACCCGTACCATACACTTCAATTTGTGATGGATATTGAATGCTTTTTTGATATAAATCCCAAAACAATTGTTTTTTCAATCCTGGTCCGTAAGCCGAAAAAACCCTTAAACTGCAAGTAGAAAGCCCAAAAAAACGATGGTATTCTTTTATTAAATACTCACTTTGTAATTTATGAAAACCATAAGGCGATAGTGGGTTTTTACTACTTTCTTCTGTTATAGGCAGTTTTTCTGGATTACCATAAACAGCAGCACTTGAAAAATTAATAAACTTACATTTAGGCTGATAAATGCGTATACTTACTAGAATTTTATGAACGTTTAATACGTTTAGTTCAAAGTCGATATCGGGTTTATCGAACGAAAAACCTACGTGAGCTGAGCCAGAGGCATTGATGCACAAGTCATAATTTTGATTTTTAAATAGTTCATCAAAATTGGTGTTGTTTTTATTTAATTGGCTATAGTTTGGATAATTATCAACATTTGCTGAGACTCCAGCTTCAAACACTTGGTAATTTTTACTCTTGTAATAGTTTACGCAATGAGAGCCAATAAATCCTTTACTTCCAATTATTAAAATGTTCATGTATTTATTTGGTTGCTATAAATGAATAAACACGGCCAGGAGTATGGTCTTTACTTGCTTTAATATCCACCATTTTTTGGTAAATAAAATCAAAGCCAACAAGTGTTTTTGCAATAAAGCTACCCGTTAATTTGGCTAAACTATTAGCAAAATTATTGCGCATTTGTTCTTTACTGAGTGGCGCAAAATTTATTACACTCGCATAAGGATGAATTATTTTTGAAACCTTCATTCCACTATTTTTAATGCATTTCAGGTAAAAATCTAAGGTAAATGCATGTTCTCCTCCATATAAATGATGCAGAGGATGGTTATCTAAAAATATCTGTAAATCGGATTCTTTGGAAAGTACATGTTCGCGTGTAGCAATAAAAGTTCCATTAGGTTTTAAAACACGGTGAACTTCTTTACAAAATTTTTCCAAATCGTTTGCATGATGTAATACTTGTCTTACATAAACTACATCAAAAGTGTTGTCTTCAAAAGGAAGTGATTCTCCAAAAGTCTCTACAACTGTAATTGGCAAATGGTGTTTTTCTGCTAAAATTCTAATGGCACCAGCACCTACATCATTGCTTGAATCAGGTTCTAAAGCTGTAGCTACTAAACCATTTTTAGCAAATCCATAAGTAGCCATTCCTCGCCCAGCACCAATATCTAGTATAGTTTTGGCTTGTTTGGGAATGTATTTTAAAAGCTCGGTAAACTCTTCACTTTTTGCAAAACGTTCGTTTGCAACTTCAACATCAGCATCAAAATAATTATCTAAAATGGCCTGTTTGTTTTCAGGTTTGCTTCTAAGTTCTTGAACAGCTTCTTCCCAAGTCATCTTCTATTTGTTTTCTTTAATAAATTTAGCAGGATTACCTCCTACTATAGTATACGGTGCTACATCTTTAGTTACTAGGCTGCCTGCTGCAATTACCGCTCCTTCGCCTATGGTAACTCCTTTTAAAATGTTTACACCAAAACCTATCCAAACTTTATTACCTATTGTAACTTTTTTTATAGTTACATGTTCCCAGTTTTTAATTCCTTTTCCCCAGTTTACTACATCATCTTTTCTTTTTTCAAAATCAATAGCATGTGAATCGTGGTCAACTATGGTACAGCCCCACGAAATTAAAACATCATCTCCAATTTCTATTTCTTGAGCTGCAATAATTTTTGTTTCACCTCCAATAAAGGTTCGGTTACCTATTTTTATAGTTGCGTTATCTCTATCAAAAATAAATAAACCTTCAAAAATAGATTGCTTTCCCAAGTTAAATTGGCAATTAGGTTTTGAATTTATGTATTGCCTACTCCAATTTATTTTACTACTGTCATCTATTAACAATTGAACATATTTGTTGTTCAAGTATTTAATATAATAACTCTTTAAAATTCGGGTAAGCTTCATTTATGCAAGTATATCAAAATTTACATTATTTATGAAATGGAATATATTTAAAAGATGAAATGTTTATTAGTTAATTTGTTCTAAAGGTTATTTACTACGAAAATTGCAAATTATCAAAACACTTTGAAAATCCTATTGCTCGATAACTATGATTCGTTTACCCACATGCTTAAAGATTATATTGAGCAATGTGGCGCTGCATGCATGGTTTTTCGCAATAATGAAATTTCTCTTACTGAAATAGAGTTATTAAATTTTGATGCTATTGTTATTTCTCCTGGACCAAAAGCGCCAAAAGATGCAGGTATTTTAATGGAACTGATTTCATTTTTTTATAATAAACTTCCAATTTTGGGTGTTTGCTTAGGGCATCAAGCTTTGGGGCAATTCTTTGGTGCAACTTTAACAAAAGCTAAATTACCTAGGCATGGAAAAGTTGATTTAATGGAACATAATCACGATGAAATGTTCAATAATGTACCATCTCCATTTTTTGCTACTCGATACCACTCTTTAATTATCAATAATTTGCCAGAAACCCTTACCCCTACTTGTTTTTGCAATGGGGAGTTAATGGCTTTTAGACATAAGTATTTAACCATTTGGGCAGTGCAGTTTCACCCTGAGAGTAGCCAAACGGTTTTTGGAATTGAAATTATTAGAAACTTTGTAAATCAGGTGGCAAAAACTAAATTGTTGCAAACCTTGTTATAGTAAGTATATTTGTTTAAATTTATTCATGTTTGCATATCAACTCATATCTAACGAAATGTTTGCCTTAAAACCCAGCGACTCTGCATCGAGTGCATTGGTTTTTATGGAAGATTGGCAGGTAAAAGATTTGCCTGTGGTGCAAAATGGTAAACTAATAGGAACTGTTAACGAAAAAGTGCTATTTGATAATGAAGACGAAAAAGTAGCTAATGTTTTAAATCCAAATCCTGCTTTTTGTTTTGAAAACACGCATTTTTATGATTTGCTTAAATTGCTTTTTATTGGAAATATATCAAGTATTTCAGTTTTAGATAAAGAGCAAAATTTTAAAGGAATTATAGCTGCTAAAGATTTAGCCAAACAACTTTTCGACCACAGCACATTGGCGCAAGATGGTGGAGTAATAGTATTGCAAATGAATGCGCGTAATTATTCTTTGGCCGAAATTGCTAGAATTACTGAGGTGAATAATGCTAAAATTTTATACCTTCATGTAAATCCTTTAGCTGATGCTGAAAATAATATTCAGGTTTCGTTAAAATACAATATCACTGATCTAAAATACATCATTGCTACTTTTGAGCGATTTAATTACCAGGTAATATTTAGCAGT
Organism: Bacteroidota bacterium; assembly: GCA_013298895.1. Taxonomy (GTDB): domain Bacteria; phylum Bacteroidota; class Bacteroidia; order UKL13-3; family UKL13-3; genus JAAFJM01. The sequence goes on from JAAFJM010000016.1 coordinate 34,334, forward strand.
CAACAAATGGATGAGGATGATGCTTCTAGCAAACGATACGATTGGTTAATTAAATATTTGAACACATAAAAAACTATGCATTTAGCCATTTTTGGTAGATATTTTAAAGAAGAACGCTACACTGAATTGCAGCAGTTTTTTGATTATTTAAAAACAAGTAAAATTAATTTTACAGTTTATAGAAAGTTTTTAGAAGATGGCTTGCGCAATGGTTTAAACGTTTCGCCAAATACCAAAACATTTGATACTTACGAAGACTTTAATAAAAGTAATTTTGATTATGTAGTGAGCATTGGTGGCGATGGAACCATTTTGATGTGTTTGGAATTTGTGCGTGAAAAAGAAACACCTATTATAGGTATTAATACAGGCAGGTTAGGATTTTTGGCTGGGGTTGCGGCTAAAGATGCATGCCAAATGGTAGATGAATTAGCTAAAGGCAGGTATACCATTGACTCCAGAACTGTGCTGAAACTTGATAGCAATAAATCAGATATGTTTGGTGGTGTTAAATACGCTTTAAACGATTTTGTGATACATAAAAAAGACAGTTCGAGTATGATTACTATTCATACTTTTATAAATGGCGAATTTTTAAACTCCTATTGGAGCGATGGTTTAATTATATCAACTCCCACTGGTTCTACTGGTTATAATTTAAGTTGTGGTGGACCTATTTTATACCCTTCGTCAGCTAGTTTGGTTATAACTCCAATTGCACCACATAATTTAAATGTAAGACCAATTATTATTTCTGATAATAATGTAATTTCATTTCAAGTTGAAGGTCGCAGCACCTCGTTTTTAGCTACATTAGATTCGCGTTCTGAAAGCATTGAATCCAATACCGAATTGGCGGTAAGTAAAGCAGGTTTTAAAATGAATCTTTTGCGTTTAAATAACGAAAACTACCTGAAAACACTTCGTGAAAAATTGATGTGGGGAATTGATAATAGAAATTTTAAAAATAGTTAAAAATAATTTCAACTAACTCTACTATTTCCAAACAAGTTATCCTTTTGATTTGGAATATTTTTAGGCATCCTTTATACAAAATGCTACGCAATCCTCTTTATCCAAAAACTATTACAGTTTCTGGATATGTAATGAGTATAAATTTATCCTACAAAAAAGCCACTTAGTAAAATTTGCTAAGTGGCTTTTTTGTTTATTTGGCTCAAGTTTTATTGGCCTTGCGCCAATGAATAACCTGGTTTATCTCCAAATTTTCTTAATAATTCAACCGAAGTAACCAATATGTCTTTTGAAATTTTTCCGGCTAATTCATAAATTTCAGCAGTGTTAGCTTCATAACCGTTCAAAGTTTCTATTCTCACTCTGTATTGGTCTACACATTCGGTAAAAACTGAACCTGTAGGCCAAACTTGAGTTCCACGATTTGAAATCATAATCAGTTTGAAATTTTCATTCAAATGTTTTTGAACAATTGGCGCAATTAAATCGGCAGTGCTATTGAACTCTACAAATAAATCTGCTCCAACAATGCTTTCATTTATTCCAGCTTCGCGTTGAGTAAACATTACTTTTTGGTTATTTGGGCGAGTTGGCAAATGGAACGTACTAGTTGAATTTGTTTCGCGTGCTTTATTGTTTTCTGGATCTTTGCCTAAATTAGCTATGATGGTATTGGCAAAATCAGTAGTGTTTAAACTTGGTTTTGATTTATCGCCAAAATCGCCTGTGTGTGCACCTTGCGATAACGTGTATAATAAAGCATTTTCAATTAAGTTAGCTTTATCCATTATGCCTAAATGGCGCAACATCATTAATCCACTTAAAAGCAATGAAGTTGGATTAGCAATATTTTTACCCATAATATCTGGCGCTGTTCCGTGTACAGCTTCAAATATTGAAATATTTTCACCAATATTTGCCGAAGGCGCAAAGCCCAAACCACCAACTAAACCAGCACATAAATCACTCATGATATCACCTTGAAGGTTCGTTAAAACTACTACTTCAAAGGTTTGTGGATATGCTACCAATTTCATGGCTAAATCGTCAACAATGATATCGTTTGCAGTAATTTCAGGATAATCTTTAGCTACTTCGTAAAAAGTTTCTAAAAATAAACCATCAGTTAATTTCATGATATTGGCTTTGTGTGCACAAGTTACTTTTTTAAAGCCTTCTTTGCGAGCCATTTCAAAAGCAAATTTATGAACTTGTAAACTGCCTGGGCGGGTAATGAACCTGCGGCACAAAGCTACATCTTGCGTTAACATATGTTCAATTCCACCATAAGTATCTTCAATATTTTCGCGAACTATGGTTAAATCAATTGGAATGCCTGCTTTTGAAAATACAGTATTAACTCCTTCTAATGATCTAAAATGACGTCTATTGGCAAATGTACTCCAAGTTTTTCGAGCAGTAACGTTTATACTTTTTACACCTTTTCCTTTAGGTGTTTCCATTGGTCCTTTAAATAAAATTCCGTTGGTTTCTACACTGTTTTTGGCATCCTCGGTCATTCCTGTTCCAAAGCCTTTGTCGTAAATGCTTTTTCCCATGTCAATAAACTCGTATTGTAAAGGAACTTGTGCAGCATCAAAAATGCCGATTACAGCATCCATTATCTCTGGTCCTATACCATCGCCTTTGGCTACCGAAATTTTAATATTACTCATATTTTAAATTTTTGTTTTTTATTTTAGTGCAAACTTAGCCTTTACATACTGTTTTTCAATGCAACTAGGCTTAACAAATAACTGATTTTACTTAAAAATTTAGTATATAAATTATGGCTAAACACTTTGTTGTAAAAGCATTTGGCAAACCAATTTGTCAATTGGAAATGTTAGCTGTTCAGGTTTTAAATTTGCTAGTTTAACCCATTTAAAATGAAGCGTTTCTGTTTTTCCGTACTCTTGCACATTAAATGGCTCTAAATTTATTTCTATAGGAAATTGTAAAGGTTCAACTTTGTAATAAATGGAAATGAGTTGATCTGTTGGTCTAAAAGCACTTTGCTGGAAAAAACCGGTAGTGTAAAAATGTTCTTTGATATCAATTGTTAAATTACATTCTTCCATAAATTCTCTTCTAAGGCAATCAACTGTTCCTTCGCCAAGTTCTAGTCCACCTCCAGGAAATTTGGTAAATTTAAAATCATCTATTTGTTCATCAACCAAAAGTATTTCGTGTTGCTGATTAATTAACAGTCCATAAACCCTAATATTTAGCCTGTTTATCATTTCTTCAAATCATCAAGCGAGTATATAACACCAAAACTAAGGTTAAAATACCAAGGCCTCGCTTCCAATTGGTTACTGCTAACCGATAATGGAAAATAGCCAAACATGGGCTGGCAGATTAGTTTAATTTGTTTTTTATAATCGTAATCTAAACGTGTTCCAAGCATTAAATTGGCCGAAAAAGTATTAGCTTTAAAGCCAGTACTATCAATAGAAAAACTACTTTTATCATCAATTTTAAAACCATCGTTTAATACTGCGTTTATATCGTGCTTTAGTAGAATATTGAAACCAACTCCACCACTTAAGCTTACCTTCACTTTTTGCCCAACTGTCCTAGCATTTACATGGTAATTAAACAGTAAAGGAACTTGCAAATATTGGTATCTGTAGTTTAGTTTGATATTTCTTTCTACGTTGGTATTTTCAACTATTTGTCCGCTTGTGCTGCCAACTCCTGGATAGGTGTAGTCCTTATATTTTAAGTTGTTTAATTGTCTTTGATGCCCTAAAACTATATAACTTAAACCACATTGTAAGTCAAAATCGCGATTTATTTGGTAAATAATTCCAATTTGTGGGCTAAAGTTTAATCTCCAAGTTTCTTTGTTCGAGGTTGAATCTTGGTATTGTTTAAAAGTTTGGTGGCTATTTGCCATTTCGCTACTGATTGAAGAATTAAATGAACCGCTAAACACTGCTCCAATGGAACCATATAACTCAATGGAGGATGTTTTAATTTTTTGAGCGCTTGCAATATTAACAGCCAATAAAAGTAAAATGGCTGTATTAATCTTTTTCAAATTCAAGTTCATCGTTGTCATTTTGTTTTTCTTTGGGTTTGTCGGTGGTTTTGGTATTATTTGGTGTAATTCCCACTTCTTTTTTTAGTATTTCAATTATGCTTTTACCTTCCACCTTGGCTTTTTCTTTTATGTTTTGTTTAACGGCCGTTTTGTTGTAAACAAACTTCAAATTATCTATTGGCCCACGCATATTTATAAATAAATTGATTCCTTTTTTCTTTTCGTCTTCCTCGCCAAATTCATTGTCTTTAGCTTTCAGTTTTTTTCTCAATACTTCACTTAAATTTACCTTTAAATCGTAATCTATAAAGTTATCAAAGTTTTGACTGCCGCTCAGTGTTATATTCACTGCATTGTTTTCAATAAGCATTTTAGGAATGGTAATGGTTTGTTCCCTAATTTCAATGGTATTATTTAGTTCCGCAAACTTTAAATTTTGCAAATCAGTTAAACTTACAAATTTACTTAAAGCTGCCAGTGGTTTATAGTTAATCAGCTCACCATTTAGCAATTGAATTTTTATTTGCGCATAAATTTTATCTGTTTTACAATTTAGTTTTTCATCCCAAATGCCTGCAAAATCAATAGTTCCATTATAAATTCCTTTTAAATTTTGAGCAGTAATATTGGTTTGTCCAAAATTATTACATTGCTTAAAAGCCTCGGTTACATTTATGTTTTTTAGGTCAATTTTACTTTCTACAAAATAGTTACCTTGCTTGCTATTGAGCACTTTAGCTGCAAAATTTATACTGCCATTAAGGGCATTTAGTTTGGCTTGGTTAATAATAATTTGCGTAGGCAAAACCTGAATTTTGCACGATAAATTATTGGCTATAAAGTTATTGTATTTAAATTTATCAATGTTGGCGTTAATCAGCAAATCAATATTTTGGGGTAAGTTGTATTTACTTTCAGTAGTATTTATTTTTTTTGTTTCAGGCATAAAAATAACGTGTTCCATATCAACATAATTGCTGTTGTAGTTAATATTGGCCACCAAATTTTCGTTATCGCCAAATAAATAACCTAGGAAATTATTTAAGCTTCCACTGATTTTTACATCCGACTGATTGAGGTTTACATTGCATTTTTCTATGTCTAAATTGGCTCCATTTAAAGCAAAATTAGCTTCCAAATTATCAATTTTTTTATCAAAATCTTTAATTTTTAAGTTGTTAACCAATAAACTAAATTTACCATAATTTCCTGCTTGTTTCCAAATATTGCTGGTGTTTTTATCTGCTAAATTGGCTTTTATTTTTGTGTCGAAACCAATATTACCTTTTATACTTTCAATGGCTTTTACCGGAAAAAGTTGAAACAAATTTTCTAAATTCATGGTTCCTGCCAATGCCAAATCAAGTTTTGGCGAAGCTAGGTTTTCGATGGTAATGTCTCCATTAATTTGGTCGTTTGCTAATTTGGCTTTTATGTTGTTAAGCACTAATAAACTGGTTGTTAGGTCTTGTTTTGCGCCATTGTTAAACTTACCTACCATTGAAATATTGTTCAATTCAATATTGAGTTTTTTGTTATGAATACTGCCATTACTCACCCCAAAATCAACCAATATTTTTGGATTACTTACTGGCGATATCAAACCATTTACTGTTCCTTTAAAAAATACATTTCCTTTGCTTTCATAAGCCAATACCTCGGCTGGAATTTTTATGGGTAACAAACTAAACAAAGAAGCAATGCTTATTTTTTTTGAATCAAAATCTAGTTGCACTTCGCTTCCTACTTGCTTTCCAGTAATTAGTCCGTTAAGCAGTAAATCAAGTTCGTTTACTTTTAGTTCAGCATTTTTAAATGCGTATGTTTTTTTATCGTTATTAACAGCAATATTGGCTTTTAGCACCACACTTTTATCTTTTACAAAATTTACATTGCTGCTGGTAATGTGGTTTACAAATGCATCGGCATAAGCATTTAGTTTAAACTCTGTGTTTTTAAAACTTCCATCAAATTCCGCTTCATTTATTTGAGTTTTATACTGTTGGTTGCTTTGGAAATCGTTAAAATTAAAGTTAACACGTTTGAGCTTTACTTTTTCTAAATCAATTAAAAAGTTGGTGTTATTGCTTTCTTGCTCATTGCGGCCTTTTACTATATCTAGGTTCGATTTGCCATTTTCGTCTATTTTTAAATTAATGGTAGCACTATCAATGGTAATTATTTGGATATGGTAATTTTTGTTTAAAATATCTTTTATGTTAAAACCAAAATACAAGTGATTGGCCGTTAATATTTTTTCGGTTTTGGTTTGAAACGAAACACCAACCAAATCAAGGCTTACATTTGGAAAATTTTGAAAAATGGTAACATCGCTATTTTTAACTTGCAGCTCAGCATTGAGGTTGTTGTTAATTTGTTCAATTACAAAATTGGTTAAAACACGTTTGTTGTTAAACAAATAGCCTATAAAAATGGCTGATGCAAATAGCAAAAACAAGGTGCTGGCAAGTATTATTTTAAAAAATGGTTTCACAGTATTTATATAAACGCAAATTTGCAGCATATATTTTATATTGGAAATACAGTAAAATGCACATTTATTTGAATGTGTACTTTATTTTATTGCGTAGATTATTAGGACTTAAGAAAAAAAATGAGCTATTTTTTTAAAAAGTTTTGCATTTTTTAAATGTAAATCTATATTTGCACTCCCCAAAACAACTAAACAATTGTTTTATAATGGAGGCATAGCTCAGCTGGTTCAGAGCATCTGCCTTACAAGCAGAGGGTCACAGGTTCGAATCCTGTTGCCTCCACCAACCCAAAAACAAAAGCCTAACATTAAAAAATGTTAGGCTTTTTTGTTAATGACAATTTTCTTTTCAAGCAATAAATGTTTTTATTTTTATTTATTAGCCTTCTTAATATTTTGCCAATAAGCATTTCCATAACTGCAAAATATTTCAGACAGTGCTTTTATATTTTTTAAAGCCACCAAACAAACTTCGTTTTTATGGTTTAAAGTAATGAAAGCATTGTTTTTATAAACAATAGGCAAACTGCCATTTGCATCATTAGCGTATTTGGCAAAACTATCTGTTTGTTGCGCATCTAAAATTTTGCCATTGGGTAAGTTCATAAAATAAGCGTTTTGTTTATTAAGTGCTCTTGCCTCGGCTTCTTTTGTGCCAATTATTTCTCCTCTATAAATGGCTATTATTTCATTTTTATAAATATTTATAGCCGTAAATAAACCCAAACCAGCATTTTCAATTCCTGATGTTTTTATAAATAAATAATCAGCCTCTGGGGCTGAAATAATCTCGGGAAATGAATTGTTTTTTAAAAGCATGTAGTTAAATGGTCTGAATAATTGCTTGGTATTTTAGGAAACAATAATGCACAAAAAAACCTTGCTAAAGCAATAAAGTTTAACAAGGTTTTTCAAATCAATCATTCACTTCGGCTCCGCTCAGTGAACATTTAACTAAAGGTCAAACTTAATACCTTGAGCTAATGGCAATTCCTTACCGTAGTTAATGGTATTGGTTTGCCTGCGCATGTATGCTTTCCAGCTATCGCTTCCACTTTCGCGGCCGCCACCTGTTTCTTTTTCGCCACCAAATGCACCGCCAATTTCAGCACCACTGGTTCCAATATTTACGTTTGCAATTCCGCAATCGCTGCCCCAATGTGCTAAAAATGCTTCTGCTTCTTGCAAATTATCGGTAAACACACTAGAGCTTAAACCTTGTTTAACGCCATTTTGCATATCGATAGCGTCATCAAAATCTGTGTATTTCATGATATACAGAATAGGCGCAAAAGTTTCGTGTTGTACTATTTTAAAGCTGTTTTTAGCTTCGCAAATAGTTGGTTTTACATAACAACCACTTTCGTAACCTTCGCCTTGCATAACCTCAGCTCCACAAAGCACATTTCCACCTTCGGCTTTTACTTGCTCAATGGCATTTATGTAAGCATTTACTGCATCTTTATCAATTAATGGTCCAACTAAGTTTCCAGTTAACGGATTTCCAATGGTTAATTGCTTGTAAGCATTCACTAATTTATCTTTTACTTTTTCGTAAATACTTTCGTGAATAATTAACCTGCGTGTGGTAGTACAACGTTGGCCTGCTGTTCCTACTGCACCAAAAACCACACCCACCATGGCTAAATCTAAATTGGCATTTGGGGTTAAAATAATGGCATTGTTTCCACCTAATTCTAATAAAGCTTTTCCAAAACGTTGTGCTACAGTGGCACCAACTATGCGGCCCATGCGGGTAGAACCAGTTGCAGAAACCAAAGGAACTCGTTCATCTTTGCTCATTAATTCACCTACTTTATAATCGCCATTTACCAAACAGAAAATTCCTTCAGGTAAATTATTTTCCTTTAAAGTTTTAGCCATTAACAACTGACAAGCAATAGCTGAAAGTGGCGTTTTTTCTGATGGTTTCCATACACACACATCGCCACAAACTGCAGCTAACATACTATTCCAACTCCAAACGGCTACAGGGAAATTAAAAGCCGAAATGATTCCAACTATTCCAAGTGGATGGTATTGCTCGTACATTCTGTGGTTTGGTCTTTCGCTGTGCATGGTTGAGCCCGTTAATTGACGACTTAAACCAACTGCAAAATCGCATATATCAATCATTTCTTGTACTTCACCCAAACCTTCTTGCAAGCTTTTGCCCATTTCATAGCTTACCAATTGGCCTAAAGGTTGTTTATACTCGCGCAACAAATTTCCGTATTGACGCACAATTTCACCACGTTTTGGGGCTGGCATTTTACGCCAAGTTTTAAAAGCTTCTTCAGCAGTTTCAATTACTTTATTGTACTCAGCTTCGGTGGTAAATTTTACTTTACCTATTAATTTTCCATCTACTGGCGAGTAAATTTCTTTTACTTCAGCGTTCGCATCAGCAAAATGATTTTGTCCTGTTGATGTTCCTTCATTTATTTCTTTTAAGTTTAACTCTTTTAAAAAATCAAGAGAAAAGGTTTGTGTTGCACTCATTTTTATTAGTTCTTAGTTTATAGTTTGTTTGTTCTTAGTTATTTTGCTTCTATCAACTAGCCTATTGCCTATTGCCTATTGCCTATTGCCTATTCAATATTTCGTTGCAAAGCTATTCATTTTATTACAAATAGGATTATTTCATGGCATTTTTTGCCAATTTTATTGGGTTAATTGAATTTAAGTTTAAAATAAAACTTGCTCTTTCAAAAGGATGGTTTAAGTCTGTTCCACCCCATGCATCCGTCACATCTTGACTTGCAAATAATGGGAAATAAATTTCAAATACGTTCTTGGCCAGGCTTATATAAACACCTCCAACATAAGTTAGTTTAGTTTCGAATGAGTTTAGACCTGTTTGAGTTGCAAATTCAGATTTTTCCCAAAATACAGCATCAGAATAAAAACCAATTGGCAATTTAAAAGGAGCGGGAAGTGTTAAGTTTGCTGAAGTAAGCCAAGTATTGGTATTGCCAACGGCTACAAAATTTCTAAAACCTGCATCCCTATTTAGTACTTGGCGAGCCAAGAAAGTTTGTTGTGGTAAAACACCTGTGCGACCTTCAGCTCTTCCAAACATTGCCTCATCGTAAAAATAATCGTTATTACCTGTAGTTCCGCCTGCTTGAAACAAAGTTCTACCTTGGTTAAAGCCATTTGCATCAGTACTTTGCTCATTTATGAATGCACCTGCAAATAGGCGAATATTGGCTTTCTTTTTACTAGCATTGTATGAAATGCCTTGATTTACTTCAAAGCTTAAACGGGTAAAGCTATAATTAGCAGTTCCAACTTGAAGATTGGTTTTAAAATAGGTTGGGTAAGTAGCTAAGTTATGTGCCATTTTGTATGTAATATCCATAGCCGACATACTTTGGTTGTTAAAGTTGCTTAAATAACCTTCGCTTGTTTTGTTTTCAAGCACGGTAACATGGCGTAAAATCAATTTGTTTTCAAACAAACTTCTTGCATTGCTTTGCTTAAAATCAATTTCAATGTATGGTATTAATTTTTCATAGGTAGTTCCAGTAACAACGTCTCTTGAGGAAGAGTCTATTCCATTTATATCTTTTAAAATCAAACCGTTTTTGACCAATCCAACTGTTCCAAACCTTGAAGTATTAACACCAATTTTTATGTTTTTTAAAATAGTACTGCTTACATGAAAATTCCTTGCAATACTTAAATAACCGTTTAAATCGTTTGTGGTAAAACTATATAATGGGGTAAAGTTAAACTCTGTTTTTTGGTCAGGGAAAAAATCGTTATTGATGAATAGCCCTAGCATATTTCCATTGTATTTATTCCAAGCATAAAGAGGAATACAGAATATTTGGCGCTTATTGGGATTTTCTAATGCAGGTAAAAAACGAACACTCAAAGGTTTGTGCTGCGCATTATTTTTTCTGTATAATTCTATACTCGATTGGTTTTGGTCAATTTGAATATTGTTGGCCACACCATTATTATTTAAAAGCGAGGTAATATCAAAAGTTTTTGTACCTGTAAACCCTTCAATTTGTTTTGTTTTGATGGGTGTATTGTATTGATTGGTTGATGATAAACTAAAAGGAACTTTAAATCCGCTTATATTTTTAACTTTAGCTTGGTTCTTTTTAACACTTACTATTCTATAATCCATTTTTTTTGTGGAGCCTAATACTTCATCAAAAAACCAACCTAAATTTTCGTTGGTAAAATTTTCGGCATGATTTCTAAAATCGTTTGGCAATGGGTGTTTAAATTTCCATTTTTCGTAATAAGCATGCATCATGGCATCAAACTTGTCATTACCTAAATAATTTTGCAGCATATAAAAACTCAAGGGGTTTTTGGCATAAATAATGGCGCCATAATTAAAATCGGTATAAGTGGTAGATGGTAAATTTCCGGCTTGGTCTTCATTTTTTCGAGCTGTTATTCCGTATAACAATCTTGCTTGACCAAAACCTTTTAAATCAACATTGAAAACATCTTTCAAAAAGTCTTTTTGTCCTGCCGTTTTAGCCCTTGTTTCATCCTCTTTTTCTTGCGTGCAACGGCTTTCATAATAAGTGTTCAAACTTTCATCCATCCAAGGGTGTTCGCGTTCGTTGCTTCCTAAAATTCCATAAAACCAATTGTGGCCCACTTCATGAATAATGGTTGTTCTATCAATGCTGGCGCAATTAGTTATAGTTGGGTATTCCATTCCTCCTCCAGCTTCAAGCGGAGTAATAACTACTTGTGCTAAGTTATAAGGGTAATTTCCAATATGGTCAGAGTAATATTTTACACCTTCGTTTATGTAATCAATACCATTGTTATTAATGCGTTTGGCAAATAACCAAGTGGCTATTTTTTTGCCATTTTGTAGGGTTACTTCTCCTTTTTTTACATTAAATTCTTTACTAGCAAACCATGCAAAATCGTGAACTGAATCTTGTATATAACGAACAGTTTTAAATTCAGAACTTGAAAGCGGTCTTTCTTCAAATTGTTTGGCTTCGCTTTCTGCCAATTTGTTTAAAAAGGTTTCCTCTTCTTTGTTTTGTAAATTACCTGTAGCTGCTAAAACATAGTTTTTAGGCAGAGTAATACTTACATCAAAGCTGCCAAATTCACTGTAAAACTCACCTTGATCTAAATAGGGGATAGGGTTCCATCCGTTCACATCATAAACTGCGGGTTTTGGAAACCATTGGGTAATACAATACAATTGTTTTTCGTGACCTAAGCGGCTATAAACTTTTGGTAACTGAACATAAAAAGGTGTAGTTATAGTTATTTTTTCTCCAGGCTTTAAAGGTTGGTTTAAAGTAAGTAAAGCTATGTCTATATCATTGGTTAAGTTCCATTTTACCGATGAATTATTTATCGTAAAATTCAAACTGTCAATACTTCCTTGATCTGCTGGCTTTGCAAAATAAAAATCTGTTTTACCATTTTCTAAATGTTGCTTGGCAAATGCAGTATTTCTATTGGCATAAGCATTTGGCCACACATGCATATAAATTTGGTTCAACACATCAGGAGAATTATTGGTGTAAACCATACTAATTTGTCCATTGAGTGCGTTTTTATTATCATCAAGCTTAACCGAAATGGTATAAGCCACATGCTGTTGCCAGTTAGATTGATTCAGTTTTTTGGGTGCACTTTGTGGCATTAGTTGAACTGAAATTGGAAGTAAAAAAATAATTGAAAATAATTTTCTCATGAACGAAAGGTTTGTTTTAATCAAGTTTTCAAATATTTATAAAATATCTGACCTGAAAAAGACCATTTAAATAATTTATGAACTTATATTTGTAAAACAAATTTGAATTTTGCGTATGATGGATGGTGAAGACTTTTTAAGTGAAGATGTGAGCAATGATGTACAACGTTACGAAAAAATGTTGCGCAACAAAACCACCGAATATTTTGATGCTGAAACTCTTGAAGGAATAATTGATTATTATATACAAACCAATAAGTTAAAGAAAGCCTTTGCGGCTGTTACCTATGCTTTAAATTTATACCAATCGCATAGCGAGTTTTTATTACAAAAAGCCGAAGTTTATATTTTAGGTGAACGATATGAAAGCGCTTTAGAAGAACTTGAAACAGTAGAAAATTTTGAGCCATTTAATACGGATTTGCATTTACTAAAAGGCGAAACATTAATTAATCTTCGCCAGTTTAATGAGGCTGCTATTTGTTTTGAAAAAGCACTGCAATACACAGATGAACGTTTGGACATGCTTTTTGAAATTGCTTATGTTTACGAAGATTGCGATATGTATGCCAAAGCGGTTGAATATTTTAAAATATTAATTAATGAGTTTCCCGAAATTGAACAATCGTATTACGAAATAGGGCATTGTTTCAACCAATTAGGTGATTATGAAAATGCCATATATTATTACAAACAATTAATAGATAACGAACCATATAGCACCACAGGCTGGTATAATTTGGGTATTATTTATTATAAAACTGAAAGGTTTGAAGAAGCATTGGATGCTTATGAATTTTGCTTAGCAATTGATGAAGAATTTACTGCTGCTAAATTTAATAAAGCCAATGTTTTGGTGGAGTTAGAGCGTTACGATGAAGCCATAGCTGAATACAAAAGTGCCATAGCCGAAGATGGTGCAGATGCCATTACTTATTGTAACTTGGGTGGCTGCTATGAGCGCATGAATAAAAACGAGGAAGCTAGAGCCAATTACAAAAAAGCTACCGATTTAAACCCAAATATTGCGGAGGCATGGTTTGGAATAGGTTTAACTTTTGAAAAAGAAAATAAAAACAAAGAAGCATTACCTTTTTATCAACGTGCATGTATGTTGGAGCAAGATAATGCCGAATATTTATTGGTTTTAGGCGAAACACAATACCGCTTAAATCAAATAGAAAATTGTGAAGAAACTTATGCTAAATTGGTAGAATTAGATGCTACCATGATGGAAGCTTGGTTAGATTGGAGTTTTGTAAAATATACCCAAGGATTTACCAAAGAAGCCATTGAGATGATATTGGAAGCTGCAAAGACAAATTACGATTGCCATCAATATCATTACCGTTTGGTTTGCTACTTGTATGAAAATGGGCAAATAGAAGAAGCTAAAAAACATTTAGAAATAGGCTTGCTTTTAAAGTTTGACGATTATTTTTTGATTTACGAAATATTACCAAAATTACAGCAAGCTACTTCGCTTACCGAAATAATTGAAAGTTATAGAAACAGCTAATTAGTACCTATAAAATTTATGGCTCAAAAAACAATACAAGATTGGTTTAACGAATATGGCGAGAGCCACCAAAACCCTACTAATAAATTAATTCATTGGATATGTGTGCCAAGTATATTTTTTAGCATTGTATGCTTATTTTCGTTGGTTCCTGTTGCGGGAGTGCTCAATTTAGCAGGGATATTAATGATATTTGCTACGGTATTTTATGCCCGATTATCGCCTAAGTTGGCTATTGGTTTATTGTTGTTTTACTTTGTTTGTTTTATGGGAGCCATTGCTTTGAGCCATTTGCCTATAGCACTTTGGAAAACAGCATTGGGCATTTTTTTATTGGCTTGGTTGGGCCAATTTTACGGACATCAAATAGAAGGCAAAAAACCTTCGTTTTTAAAAGACTTACAATTTTTACTGATTGGTCCTGCTTGGCTATTAGGCTTTGTTTATAAAAGGCTGGGAATAAAGTATTAGCTATCAAACTTTATTTTTATAATTTGAGGTCTATTAAGTTTAATGTGTCTTTTGGGTTTTGAGTAATAATGCTAATTATTCCCTCATTTTTGGAAAATAAAAAACCAAATTCGGCTGTTGAAAATGTTTTGGTTAAATCCCTAACATTGTAAAACATGTTATTTCCAACTAAGATTGAATCATGGTGATAAGGTCCAAAAAAACTTCCATAACTCAGACTTTTACCAAAATTTTTATAATTAAAATTTATTGCTGAAGCCCAAGGAACTAAAAATGTATTTTCAATACTAATTTGATCGGTATTTTTTGTACAATTAAAAACAATGTATCTGCGTTGAAGGTTATAGGTTTGATTACATTCTTCTTGGGTTACATATTTTCCCCAATCATACACATATCCTTGCCCAACAAAAACAGAGGTATCACGTGTAGTTTTATTAATAAAAGTTAGTTCAGAAAAGTCTTTATAAGGCAAAACACTTAATTCTGTTTCTGATTGATATCGATATTGATTATTATCAACACATCCTTTATCAGGCTTACAAGCTTTAAACAAAAGTAGTATTAAAGGAATGATGAATATTAATTTTTTCATAGTTTTAGGTCTATTAAATTCAACGTGTCTTTAGTTGATGGATAAATTATTTTTACAATTCCTTCTGATGCGTTATAAAAAACAGTGAGGTTGTTTTGAGGATACTCATTAATATTTCTATACAATTTGTTTTCAATTATAAGACTATCAAAACTATAGGGTTTACTTAGACCTGAGGCAGACATATTAATACTATTATTTTTAAAGCCAATGCTTATTGTCCTAATTCCATATTTAATAAAAGTATTTTCAATACTAATTTTATCAGTATTCTTTGTACAGTTAAATATTATATATCTTCGTTGAAGGTTATAAGTTTGATTGCATTCTTCTTGGGTTACATATTTTCCCCAATCATACACATATCCTTGCCCAACAAAAATAGAGGTATCTCGTGTCGTTTTGTTTATAAAAGTCAGTTCAGAAAAGTCTTTATAAGGTATTAAATTTAAATCTCTTTCTAACTGATATTCGTATTGATTATTATCAACACATCCTTTATCAGGCTTACAAGCTTTAAATAAAAGGAATATTACAGGAATGATGAATATTAATTTTTTCATGTTACAGTTTTTTTAACTAAAATCTCCTTAATGATAAACATTCACTTTGCAACCATTTTTAAAGGCAATGTCAATTAAATTTTGATACGCTTTTTTATGATTTTGTTGGATTATTTTTATATAAAATTCTTGGTTATTTACTTCTATTTTATCTATCAATTTATTGTTATTTACACCAACCCATTTTAAACCTGCATACCTAAAAATTCCTTTGTTAATGGCAAAAGAACCAATATTTATTTTCCAAAAACTATCTCCTCTATAATAGCACTTTAAAGTCTTTACCTCACTCCACTGCAATACTTTTAATTGTTCATTTTCTTGGGTTATGGTAATACCATTCTCGGCAAATTTTATTGTTCCAATCCCTTTAAAACGAGAGCTTGTTACTAGCCAATTGATACCAACAAATTGTAATATAAAAATTATGACCAATAAATAAAAATTTATGGTGTTAAATAGTAGTATGAAAGTAATAGCCCCAATAAATAGTAACAGTATAAACAAACTGGGCACTGTTATAATTAACAATGTCCAATTTGTTTTTTGCTTTTTTATAATATCTAACTGCTGTAGGTTCATTTTTAACATTATTTATGGAAACAAATTCTGTCCAAAGCCTAATGAGTTCGATTCGTATTCATTCCTTTCAATAATACAAAACTACCTTTTACTCTCTTTATTGTCAGCTATTTTAGCTTCAAAAGGATTTATTTTAAATGGATAAATTAATTGCTTGGTATATCCTACAGGAAATTGTGCTTCGTTTAATCCTGTACCTTTTGGCCATTCGTTTTTGGGTAAATAATAAGTGCCAAATATCCTATCAATAACTGGGAAAAATACAGCAAAGTTTTTTCCGTATTTATCTTCTTCTATACAATGGTGCCAATGATGGTATTGAGGTGTGGTAAATACATATTTTAAGAAACCAATATTAATGCGCGTATTGGCATGAATAAATACAGCATGAATGGCTATTACTACAATGTAAATATTAAATACCAATGGCGAAAATCCGCATACATACAAAGGAATAAAGGTAATGGAGCGCGTAAAGAAAATATCAATAAAATGAGTTCTACTTCCTGCCAGCCAATCCATGGTTTGGGTAGAGTGGTGAACTGCATGAAAACGCCATAAATATTGGTGCGAATGAAATATTCTATGTGCCCAATATTGGAATACATCGGTAATAAAAAAAGCAAAGAGAAGTTCGAGGCCCAATGGCAAATTTTGAACCCACAATTGGAAAGACTCTAAATTCATTTTACCAAAAAATATCACGGCAGGCTTTTGTGTAATTACTCCAAAAAACTGAATGAGTAAATGACTAATGGTAAAGTAAATTAAATCTGTTCTCCATTCAGTATGAAATCTATCTTGATTTTCGCGTTTAGGAAATACCATTTCAATGGGAATAAAAATAATAGCCATAAGCAATAAATCCAGTAAAAGCCAATCTAATCCTAAATGCCAATTAGCTTTTTCTACAGCTCTTCCTTGTACATCAAATCCACCAATAATTATGGTTATACAAGCTATAAAAATTCCCCAAATCCCTCTGGCTCTTTTGGTACTTAATATTACATTACTTAAGCCAAAAAGCATTGAAATGATTAGCGTTGCTGTAAGCAAAACCTTCATTGATTTGGCTGTATACACTTCTCTAAATTCGGGTGTGGTTAATATTTCGGGAAAATAAAAACATAAAACCCCTCCAAGGGCTAATGAACTAAAAAACACAGATAAATAGCCACTTACTATTCCTTTGCCTATTGCGTATCTTTTTATAAACGATTCAATTGTTGACATTTTTTTTAATATTAATAAACCAATACTTTGCGTACCTCCGTGTTAAAACCATTGCTTATGCTTACAAAATAAACTCCTTTGTTTTCATTTCCTAAATCAATGGTCAAGGTATTATTGGCAGCACTTGCAGTCCAATTGTGTTGTTGTATGGTTTTACCCATAATGTCGGTAATGGTTACTTGCAAATCGTTATTTTGAATTGCTTCGCAATACAACTGAAAACTGCCCGAAGTAGGATTTGGAAACAAGTTAACTTGGGTTTGAGTAAACTTTTGTTCGGTTACTCCAATGGTAGCAATGGTGCGTTTAATAGCTGCATAAGCATTAATTTTACCGGCACCCCATCTGCTTGAATCAACAGGTTGTTTGGTGTAACTATCGGTAATGGCTGTTTTAAAAATGATGTTTTTAATTAATGCAGGAGTCAACTTAGGGTTTGCTTGCAGCAATAAAGCTACTATACCAGCAACCATTGGCGATGACATAGATGTACCACTTGCTTCGGCATAATAATAATCGCGGTTATTTTTAGCAAAAGTAAACTTGGCTACACTTTGCGCATAATTACTTCCACCCAATAAATAAGAAACATCAAACGAGTTGACAGCAGAAGCAATGGTCATACCCGGAGCAGCTATATCTGGCTTAATTCTGCCATCTACCGTAGGGCCTTTACTTGAAAAGGGTGTTATTTGACCAGGAAAAGCATAACCCGAATAACTTTGATTAGAACCTGCTAAGTTTTTAAAAGTAATTTTAGAAGCATATGCCGCCACAGTTATTGCTGATTGTGTGCTTGCCATTTCGCCCAAAGTATAATTACTATTTCCTGCGGTTCCCCAAGGAAAACCACCTGCTGTAAACTCTCCATAATAGCCATTATAATCGTTTACAAAACCTTGCCACATATGTACCAATCCATTTTGTCCTAATACACTTACACAAAACTTATCAGCTGTTTTACTAAATACATCTACTAAAATATGTGGTTTGCCATTGTAATCAGCGGCTTTAGCAGTTATGGTTAAAAAACAAGTATCGTTTTTTGAGCCAACTAAAAATGTATCTAATGTATTATTATTTAAACAAATATCTGTTGTTGCACTGCTTACTGTTGAGCCATTATACAAACTAATTTTTAAACAAAATTGCTTACCAACTTCCCCCCAAACATCAATCCAGTTGCGCTTTTCGCCATTAATGGTTGGGAAAGTAACAAAGCTATGTAAAGCAGTATCGGTATTGGTAAACGTTTTTTGAACATGGATGTTTTCATCGCCATTATTTCCTGCTGACAATACAAATATTTTACCTTCTCCAACCATATTGTTACACGCTTGACTGAATAATGAACTACCATCATTTGGTCCGATAGAATTACCCCAACTTAAATTAACTACAGCAGGTTTATTTACCGATTTGGCATAGTTGTAAATATAATTCATACCATCTAAAATACTGGCCATTCCAGATGTTTTCCATTCTGTTTTTTCTGGTTTAATACCTACTATAACAATATCGCTTTCATAAGCTAAACCACGGTATTTTTTATTGGTTCCATAGCCCGAACCTGCAGCTATTCCGCCTACGTGCGTGCCGTGTGAAAAACTATTTACTTCAAAACCTTTGGCTAACATGGTGGCATTGTCACTTATTTCGTTCCCATAATTATAACCAACTGGAGGCGTGCCATCGTTGTGTTGTTCCCAAACGCGTTTTATGCGCAAATTTGTACCTGATGTATCGTAAAATGTAGGATGCGTGTAGTCAAAACCAGCATCAATAATACCCACAACTACTCCTTTTCCCGAATAAGCCAAAGGCAAGTTAATGCCATTTTGAACAGAATCTGCTCTTGCCGATTTAATGGCTGCATCTAAATTACTTGCAATGGGCTCATCTAGTTGGATATAATCAATTTGAGTAATGGCAATAAACTTTTGTAGCTGAGAAATAGGAACTTGAACAGTCCAAATATTACCTGCTTTTGTACCAATGTATGCGCCTAATTGTGTAATGCTTTTTTCATTTATTTGTGGAGTAACTTTTATTAAAGTACTAACAAAAGTTTCCCCTTTTATTTTTGATAAAACAGCTTTATTACTGCTATTTACAGCGTTTGGTTTGCTAAGCAATTGCATTAAATTAGCCGATAATTTATTGGTTTGAGTTACTTGCGCATTACCCCAAAATGTAGCTAAAGTTAATGCCAAAGCTGGTAAATATTTTTTTATCATGAATACAGTTTTTATAATTACTTAAAACACGAATATGGTAATTATTATTGTAAAATAAGTAATTCTATATTTTTTTTGACTTTTATGTGTTCTATCCGTTTTATTCATTTTATTTGTAAATAATATTCAAAAATGAACCAATACGAACAATTATTGAAGCATGTATATAGTACTGGAGCGGAAAAAAGCGACAGAACTGGAACTGGTACACGTAGTGTTTTTGGGGCTCAAATAAGATTTGATTTGAGTAAAGGATTCCCTTTAATTACCTCCAAAAAAGTACATTTAAAATCAATTATACACGAATTGCTTTGGTTTATTAAAGGCGATACGAATACAAAATATTTAACGGATAATGGTGTAAGAATTTGGGACGAATGGGCTGATAAAGATGGAAATCTTGGTCCTGTTTACGGTCACCAATGGCGCAATTGGCCTAAAACTGATGGTGGAACCATTGATCAATTAAGTGAAGTAATTGAAACATTAAAAAACAATCCAGATAGCCGCAGAATTATAGTAAGTGCTTGGAATGTGGCTGATTTACCTAAAATGGCCTTAATGCCTTGCCATGCATTTTTTCAATTTTATGTTGCCAATGGCAAGTTAAGTTGCCAATTGTATCAGCGTAGTGCTGACATGTTTTTGGGCGTACCTTTTAACATAGCAAGCTATGCTTTATTAACTTTAATGATAGCACAAGTTTGTAATTTAGAACCAGGCGATTTTATTCACACTTTTGGCGATGCACATATTTACAGCAACCATTTTGAACAAGTAGAATTGCAATTAAGTAGGGATTTAAGGCCTTATCCTACTATGAAAATTAATCCTGAAGTAAAATCCATTTTTGATTTTAAATACGAGGATTTTGAGCTAGAAAATTACAATCCACATCCAGCCATAAAAGGAGCGGTAGCAGTTTAGATATGAACTTTCCTTCTGCCTTAATTGAAGAGGCTGTAAATCAATTATCCAAATTTCCTGGTGTTGGTAAAAAATCAGCACTGCGCATGGTATTGCATATTTTAAAGCAAGAACCTCAAGATGTAATTAAACTAGCTCAAGCAGTTGAACAAGTTAGAACTTTAATTAAATATTGCAAACGATGCCATAATGTAAGCGATGGCGAATTATGCAATATTTGCCAAAGCCATAAACGCAATAGTGAATTGGTTTGCGTGGTTGAGGATTTACGCGATGTAATGGCTATTGAAAACACGTCTCAATTCAATGGATTATACCATGTTTTAGGTGGAGTAATTTCGCCCATTAACGGCATTGGACCCGATGAATTAAAAATTGCTTCCTTAGTAAGCCGTGCTGAAACCGAAAACATTAAAGAATTAGTAATTGCCTTGAGTGCTACTCCAGAAGGCGATACGACCACATTTTATATTTCAAAAAAATTAGCGCATTTACCAATTCAAATTAGCACCATAAGCAGAGGAATTTCAATTGGTGGCGAATTAGAGTATGCCGATGAAATTACATTAGGACGAAGCATAGTAAGCAGAGTTCCTTACGGAAAGTAAAGGCCAAAGAACTTAAACCTAATTTTTTACTTCAAAAAGCATTTCTTTGCTCACTTGTTTTATTTTATCACTATGTCTAAGTGTTTTTGAAACGGTAGCGTATGGTCCACTTACTACTTTATCACCTTTTTGCAAACCACTTGTTATAACTATTAGTTTGTCATTTTGAATGCCTGTGGTAACCTTCCTAATGCTTGCAGTGTTATTGATATTAATAAATACAACTTCTACTTCATCTTTTTTTGAATCAGTGGAACTTAATTTAAAATCCTCCAGATCCTTTTTATCTGTTTTAGCGGTATCCAAATCTTTAGCTTGTCTAACTGTTACTGCTTCAATTGGAATTGCCAATACATTTGTTTCAACTTCTGTTTGAATTTCAACACTAGCACTCATACCCGGGCGGAAAACAGCTTTACGTTTGCCAAATTTGGCCGTTAAATCAGTATAACTGCTGCGTAGTATTTTTATTTTTACTACAAAATTAGTTACTTGATCACTTGTTGAGGCTCCATTAGCACTTGCACTGTTGGCTATTTCCGATACAATTCCTTTAAATTTTCGAGTGCCATAAGCATCTACTTCAATTAATGCAGTATCGCCCAAACCCACTTTGATGATGTCATTTTCATTTACATCCACACTAACTTCCATTGCATTTAAATTAGCTACTCGCATCATTTCAGTTCCTGCCATTTGTGAAGTTCCAACTACACGTTCCCCTTTTTCTACTTTTAATGCCGAAACAATACCACTAACAGGTGCAAAGATTTCAGTTCTGGTTAAATTTTTACGACTTTCTTTTAAACTTGCTTCAAAACTTTTTACTGTATAATCAGCCCCTATAACATTTTGTTTAATAGCTTCTACCTCAGCCTTCGCATTTTTATAACTTGAGGTAGCGGTTTCAACTTCGGCTTCGCTCATTAATTTTTGCTCTGCCATTTTTTGGGTTCTATTAAACTGTTTTTCTATTTCTGCAAAACGAGCTTCTGCCTGTGTTAATCTGGCTTTACTAGTTGCTAAATTAGCTTTTGCATTACTTAAAGATGCATTGCTTCTATCAAGAGCTGAGGCATATAATTCGGGGTCTATCCTTGCCAATAATTGTCCGTATGTTACTGAATCTCCTTCTTTCACATAAAGCTCTCTTATTTCTCCACTTACATCTGAACTAATTTTAACTTCCGATTCAGGTTGGATTTTACCATTTGCACTAACTGTTTCAATAATGGTAGTAATTTCGGTGGTACTCACACTTACACTGATCTCTTTTTTACCGCCAAACCAACCTTTACTTTTTCCAATAAGTGCAATTATTATCAATAAGATTACAGCTCCACCAAGCCATTTTAACAGTTTGTTATTCGATTTTTTCATGAAATTAGGTTAAATAAATTGCAATAAACAATATTAAATAAAGGCGAAAAGTAAGTTTATTTTTAATTCATTGCTTAATGCAATATTATGTATTTTATAAGCGGTATAATAAAGTGGTTATGGCTAAAATTTGATTACAAAAAAAGGCTGCCCTTTTGAGACAGCCTTTAATTATATTTTATTTCTTTTATTAAAATCTAAAACCTAAACGAACTCCACCTGTAGTTACCCCAAATAAGTCGAAAGTACTACCGCCAAGTGTTTTTCTCTCAGGATCTGAATTTACTTTTTCTGTACCATCACCTGCAGAAGTCATGTTAAATAAACCTAGGCCCATTTCACCTCCTACAAATATACCATCTGTAACATAGTAATCAGCACCTAATAAAAGACCTAAACCCAAACCTAGGTTACTTCCACCTGTACTTTTGTATGAATCTCCACTGTTCACTGAACCCGGTGTTGGTGTTGCATTATCTGCATTCGAAACTTCTGTAGTTGCACCCGTGCTGTATCCAAACATTAATTGGGCGCCATAATATGGTGATAATTTACTTGTTCCTGCAAAATGCTTCTCAATACCAGGAGAAAGCATAATATCAAAACCACTGCTTTTTTTAATTTCTGCAGTTGTGGTTCCTGCGGCATTGCTTACTTTATCAGTTGATGAAGTAGAGCCTAAACCAATACGTGCTCTTATAGCCATTTTATCAGCCATAAAATAACGTAAACGTAATTCTCCAGGTAAATTATAACTAATTCCTGAAGTTCCAGTTTGTAAATTTAAAACAACTTCAGCTGTTTTTGATCCCATTACAGGTTTTTGAGCAAAGGCAAAAGTTCCTACTAATGCTGCTGTTAATGTTAATAATGTTTTTTTCATTTTCATTGTTTTTTAAATGTAAATCAAATATATAAATTGTATTTTTTTTTGTCAAGATTTAAAAACTGTACATTTAATAATCGAAAAGTGAATATTTTAAATGTAAAAGTTATTGTTGATTGAAAATAAGCCATTTGTGTTTTGGTTTATTTGTGCGAAACTTTACACTTTATGAAAAGGAATACCTGTAATGGAAATAATTTCTAGTCATAAATGAACAATTATTCTTAATTGTTTATTTTAGCTTACTTGCTAATTCATATCTATAACAATAGTAATTAACGAAGAAAAATGAAGGAGTTAATGAAGGAAATTATTTGTAAAGATGGACAATTATGACCTATCAATAAAAACTTAGTTATATTTTTTAAAAACAGAAAATAAGATATAACTAATCCCAAGGACTTTTATAATTGGTATTTGTTTGTCTGTGTATATTTCTATTTTCTTGTCGTATTCTCACATTTAAAACCACCCTGCTAAAAACTCAAAAGCATTAAAATCGCGACTAACTTTTTTGTATGCAATAATTTCACCTCTAGCATCTTTTATTTCAATCAGTTTTTGGCGGAAATTTAGAACGCAGAAAACCAACTTTACTAATTGAAATGCCTTTAACTTTTTGTTTACATATACTTAATTGGGTTTTCTTTATCAGCAAGTGTACTTGTAGAATTTGCACATGCAATATACCAAACAACAAATAATTGATTGATATTTTCATTAAACTTATTATAGTTAAAAATTTTATTTATGAAAAAAATTCCGAAACTAATTAATCAACATTATTACATAGTATAGAAAAATAAAGGTACAATTTAGAAAAATTATTTACCTTAATTGCGCCTTTATTTATGACTAAAAAAACGATAGCCATCATTGGGGGCGGGCCATCAGCATTGATGCTTGCTGCTCAAATAAATACTGAAAAATTTGAGGTAACCTTATTTGAAAAAAATTTTGCAGTTGGACGTAAATTTTTGGTAGCTGGAGATGGTGGTTTAAACATTACGCATAGTGAAGTTCCTCAAGAATTTATTCAAAAATATACTCCCAATAAATTTATTAAACCTTTTTTTGAGTTATTTAATAACGATGATTTGCGAGACTGGTTATTCCATATTGGTATTGAAACATTTGTAGGAAGTAGCAAAAGGGTTTTTCCAGAAAAGGGGATAAAACCTATTGAGGTTTTAAACGCTATAATTAGTAAAATAACGGCCAATAATGTAACTATAAAAACACAACATGAATGGTTAGGATGGGAAAACGAAAACCTTTTGTTTAAAACACCAACTGAAAATACAACAGTTAAACCTGATTACACAATTTTTGCGCTTGGCGGAGCAAGTTGGGCAAAAACAGGTTCTGATGGTAGTTGGGTAAATTTATTTAAGGATAATGGTATTAAAACAGTGCCTTTTCAAGCATCTAATTGTGGCTTTCAAATTAATTGGCCTCAAGAATTTATTACCGAAAACGAAGGTTTGTATTTAAAAAATATTGCGGCTGCTTGTGGTAGCTTAACTAAAAAAGGAGAGCTTGCCATTACTCAATTAGGATTAGAAGGTGGCGCCATTTATGCTTTAAGCCATAAAATTAGAACGCAGTTAAACGCCAAAAAGGAAGCCGATTTACTCATTGATTTTAAACCAACTTTACAACTTTATGCCATTGAAAAAAAGCTAAGCAATGAGTCAAAACCAACCTCTGATATTTTAAAGTACGACTTAAATATGCCTGCACCTCAAATAGCATTACTCAAAACTTATTTGAGTAAAGAAGCATTTTTAAGTGCAGAGCAATTGGCCGAAAACATCAAGGCTTTTCCTTTAAAAATTACTGGCACAGCGCCAATTGACGAGGCAATTTCAACTGTTGGAGGTATTGCCCTAACCGAAGTAAATACTAACTTAGAATTAAATAAAATGCCAAATCATTTTTGTTTTGGCGAAATGCTTGATTGGGATGCGCCAACCGGAGGTTATTTATTACAAGCTAACTTTAGTATGGGTTATTATTTGGCAAATTATTTTAATACATCTATTTAATTAACAACTAGTTTATTTACTATCGATATATTTGCCTTGTGAAAAATACTTTTTTTATAACATTGCTACTGGTTTTTAGCTTAAATGCTTGCGCACCAAAGCTTACACTTACCAATACCCAAACTCAAAACATTAAAATTAACAAAGACTCGCTGCAAATGCGAGATGAGTTGGCTTTTAAAACTATTGCGCCATACAAGGCTAGACTTGATAGTTCTATGAACGAAGTTTTGTGTTACAATAACCAAGACTTGAAAAAGGATTTACCCGAAGGAACTCTGGGCAACTTTGTTTGCGATGAATTGATGGCATTTGCTTATAAACAAATGAATTTTTTATCATTAACAAATAAACTAAATGCTAATATAGGACCTCGATTTTGTGTTTATAATAATGGGGGCTTACGTGTTGGGAGCATTGCCAAAGGCAATATAACCGTTGGTAAAATATTTGAATTAGCTCCATTCGATAATGAATTAGTAGTGGTAGCTTTAGAAGGTAAATATTGTAAACAATTATTTGATTTAATTGCTCAGAACAATGGTGCCCCTTGCTCTAAAGAATTGCGTTTTGATATTGAAAACAATAAAGCTGTAAATATTACCATCAATGATCAACCATTTGATGAAAATGCAGTTTATAATATTCTTACAAACGATTATGTGGCAAGCGGTGGCGACAAAACAGAACCAATGAAACATGCCAAATCAGTTACATCGTTAAATTTAATGGTGCGTGAGGCATTGATACAACAATTACGAGTTAGAACAAGAGACAAACAAACAATAAATGCAGTTTTAGATGGAAGAATTAAACAAATCAAATAGACGCGATTTTATAAAACAATCGGGCATTTTATTGGCGGGTTCTGCTTTTATGGCTTCGCCAATTAATCAATTATTGGCAGCTAACAGTACTACCAAATTAACCATTTTACATACCAATGACTGGCACAGCCGCATTGAACCATTTGATAAAACAGATAAAAACAATGCAGGAATGGGTGGAGCAGAATTTAGAGCTGCGCTGATAAAAAAATACCGAGCAGAAAACGAAAATGTATTGCTACTTGATGCTGGAGATATATTTCAAGGCACACCCTACTTTAATTTTTATGGTGGCGAATTAGAATATAAACTAATGAGTCAAATGGGTTACGATTGTGTAACACTTGGAAACCACGATTTCGATAATGGAATAGATGGTTTATTTAAACAAATGCCACATGCCACCTTCGATTTTGTGAACTGTAATTACGATTTTAAAGATACACTGCTTGAAAACAAAGTTTTGCCGTATAAAATTTATAAAAAAGGGGGTTTAAAAATTGGTGTTACCGGAGTTGGAATCGAATTAAAAGGCTTGGTTCCTGAAAAATTATTTGGCAAAATTAAATACAACGACCCTGTAGAAAATTTAAATAAAGTAGCTGCTTATTTAAAACAAGAAAAAAAGTGTGATTTAGTAATTTGCTTATCTCACCTTGGTTATAATTATAAAGAAGATAAAATTGGCGATTTAAGTCTTGCTCCGCAAACCAAACATGTAGATTTAATAATTGGTGGTCATACGCACACATTTTTAAAAGAACCAACTTTGGTAAAAAACGCAGTTGGAAAAGAGGTGATAGTAAACCAGGTTGGTTGGGCAGGTTTGGCACTTGGTAAAATAGATTTCATTTTCAACAGCCAAAAAATCAACGGGTTTATGCACACTTCAAATAATGTTGATATTGTAGATACAAACATATAATGTTGAAAACATAGTGTTGTCAAGGCTTTGCAACTGTTTGATTATCATATTTTATATTTAATTTGTATCATTGGGTAATGCACATTTTGCAAACAAATTGTTATCTATTTTGCAACAAAAAAATAACGTAAAAATATTTGTGGCTA
Organism: Bacteroidota bacterium; assembly: GCA_013298895.1. Taxonomy (GTDB): domain Bacteria; phylum Bacteroidota; class Bacteroidia; order UKL13-3; family UKL13-3; genus JAAFJM01. Next base: position 61,500 of record JAAFJM010000016.1, read on the forward strand.
TAAATCAGCACCAAAAGTTTTTTTTACCACAATTCGGATAATATTGTTGAAAAAAACTTTTTAGTGTAAACTTTTTAACACACTTTTACAGTCGGAAAAAGGTATGAATATTATGAGTGAACAGTCGTGTGAAACAGTGTGGAATAATTGCTTGAAATTGATTCAAGATAATGTGAACCCTCAAAGCTTTAGAACTTGGTTTGAGCCAATCAAACCCATCAAATTAGAAAATAAAATCCTTACTATTCAAGTTCCTAGCCAGTTTTTTTACGAATGGTTAGAAGAACATTATGTAAGTTTATTGAAAAAAACTTTAAAACAAATTTTAGGTACAGGTGCGCGATTAGAATACAACATTATAGTTGAAAACGGTACATCTAACTCAAATCCTTATATAGTAAATTTACCTGGTAGTCAAAGTTCGAAAATGGACTCGCAAGAGGCTGGTTTAGGAATGGCTATGAATGCTAATATCAAAAACCCATTTGTAATTCCAGGTTTAAAAAAGGTAAATATTGATGCCAATTTAAATCATAACCTAACTTTTGATAATTATATTGAAGGAGATAACAACCGCCTAGCCAGAGCAGCGGGAATGTCGGTGGCTTCTAAGCCCGGTGGAACTGCCTTTAATCCATTGATGTTTTTTGGTGAAACGGGTATGGGTAAAACCCATTTAGTACACGCTATTGGTAATATGGTTAAACAAAACAATAAAAATAAAATTGTATTGTATGTACCTATTGAAAAATTTACCAATCAGTTTGTAGAAGCTATTCGTAATAACTCAAATCAAGATTTTTTAAACTACTACCAACAAGTAGATGTGTTGATTGTGGATGATGTTCAGTTCTTGGAAAATAAACAAAAAACACAAGAAATTTTCTTTACTATATTTAACCATTTACATCAACAAGGTAAACAACTAATTTTAACCAGTGATAGAGCTCCAAAAGACTTAAAAGGTATGGACGAGCGTTTATTAAGTAGGTTTAAATGGGGCTTATCGGCCGACATACAGTCGCCTGATTTTGAAACTCGTTTGGCTATTTTAGAACATATGATGTATAATGATGGTATTAACTTACATAGAGATGTGGTAGAATATGTAGCACATAATATCAATACAAATGTGCGCGAATTACAAGGTGCTTTGGTTAGTTTGTTAGCACAATCATCGTTAAACAAAAAAGAAGTAACCCTTGATTTGGCTAAGCAAATTTTGAAAAACTTTGTGAAGAACAATACACGTGAAATTTCAATTGAATTTATTCAGAAATTAGTTTGTGATTATTTTACCATTCCGGTAGAACAAGTAAAATCGAAAACCAGAAAACGCGAAATAGTTCAAGCTCGTCAAATAAGCATGTACTATGCAAAAGATTTAACCAAATCATCGTTAAAAACCATTGGAATGCACTTTGGTGGTCGCGATCACTCAACAGTAATTCATGCTTGCCAAACGGTTAACGATTTAATGGAAACTGACAAGAAATTCAGAGCCGATATTGAAGAAATTGGCAAAAGAATAAAAATGAATTTAGTTTAAGATAATATCTAATAAAACAAAAATCCTGTTTGGTCAAGCTAAACAGGATTTTTTTATTGGTATAAAATACAAAGTTGGTTCTCTAAAAATACATTTTACAAACAAAAATTCCTGCAATAACACAAACAAAGTCTACCAAAAGCATAATGCTTAAAGTATAGCGACTGTCTTTAATATTTACACTGCTGTTACAAAACCTATAACCACTAAATTAATCAAGTTAATTCGCTGTTTGATACTTACAAAAATTAAAGCTGCCAATGTCCCCACAAACGAAGTAATAATAGTTGGTAACATAATATCTGAAGGGTTTACCGCATTTTGCGCAGCTCTGTAACCAATTATGGAGGTTGGAATTAAAGTTAAACCCGCAGCATGCAAACACAAAAACATAATTTGACTATTGGAAGCCTTTTCTTTATCGGCATTTACCTCTTGCATGCTTTCCATGGCTTTTAAACCAAAAGGAGTTGCAGCATTATCTAATCCTAAAAAATTAGCGGCAAAATTCATGGTCATAAAACCATAAGCTGCATGCCCTTTGGGCAATTCAGGAAATATTTTAACAAAAAATGGTGTTAATACTTTAGCCAATTTGGTAATGGCATTCGAATCGTTTAATAAATGCAACAAACCACAGAAAAAAGTTAAGTAACCAATTAAGGGCAACCAAATATCGATAATGGTATTTTTACAGGTAACAAAAATGCCATCAGCCGATTGTTTGCCTTTACAAACTTCTACTATTCCGTTGTCTAAAAGCCTGTAAACGGTATCGTTTTGAGCAAAACCGATAGCTTTATTTAATTGTATATTTGCAAATAAAACCGAATCAGTTTGTTGAAAATGGCTTGCTTGAAATTCAGCCACCACCAAAGCATCATTTTGTTTTCCATTAACCAACTGGCCAAGGTTATACATTTGGTTGCTGCCAAGCATATAAAAAATAAAAATAATGCTTAACGCTATAATGAAAGACCAAAATCTACTTAATGCCATGCTGTAAAAGTTTATTGAACAATGCTAATGTTTTTAACAGAAAGCTAAAAACAAAAATTCTAGGCAATTGTGGATATGTCAATTAATCAGATATTCAAACTATCTTTAATTCAATGGTTTTCCGCTGTAAAAGTCTAATACTTTTTTTCTAAATACCAATTCGTATTTAGCTTGTAAGTAATCGGTTTCAGCTTTTACATAACTGTTTTTTGAAGCTAAATAATCAGTTAAGCTTAATCCGCCTAATTCAAATTGTTTTTCGCTAATATCAACCGCTTCTTTGTTAGCCTCTAATGATTGCAGGGCGGCCGTATGTCTTAGTTGAGCATTTTTAAAGTTCAGTAAAGCAGTGTTGATGCTTTTAAATAAGTTTTGTTGCGTTTGTTTTTCGGTAAGTTTAGCTACTTCCATTTGGATAGTAGCTTTTTGAATATTGCTATTCACACTCCAACCGTTAAAAACAGGTATGGAAAGCGTAAAACCTAAACTGGTACCAAAGTTTTTACTCATTTGGCTGCTAAAAGAAATAGTTTCTGTATTAGAATAAACAGCCCTAACTGTATTTACAACCTGATTTGTTCCTTCCACAGTTCCGATTGGCAAATTAAATAATGTTGGGGTTCCAATACCTTGCGTATTTAATGTGGTATAAAACGAACTCAAACTTCCATTTAAACTAATACGTGGACTTCGGCCTCCAAGTGCCACATAGTGTTGTAAACTTGCACTACGTTCGCGTTGTTTAGCAGCCAATACATCAGGGCTTTGTTTTTCAAAATCAGTATAAATAGCTAGAGGCGTGCGATTTTCATCTTCTACTACCACTTTGTTTACATCTAATTTAGTAATTTTATTTGCTGTGTCAGGTTGTAAATCTATTAACTGCCATAGGTCTAAATAAGCACTGTTCAATAAATTTTGTTGAGTAATTAAGTTTAGCTCTTCACTTGCTAATTGTGCTTTTAGTTGTAATAATTTGCTTTTATTTAAACCACCTAAATCATACAATTTTTGTTGACGATTAAGTTGGGTTTGGGTGGTTGCTATCTGGTTTTTTGCAGCATCTAACGCCTCATTTTGTTGAAGAACTCTTAAGTAGGTATTGGCCACATTTAATTTTAAAGTATTTCGAGTATTTTCTAAGTCATGTTTACTAGCTTGGTAATCGCTCTTTTTTAAACGAATGGTATTAACACTTTGGAAACCATTAAATACAGGCATACTGGTAGATGCACCTATACTATTGGTTCTAAAAGCCAAATTTTCTTCAGGAGTATTGGTTCGTGGGTTAATGTTAAAACCTGTTTGCCAATTATTGGTAGCTTGTGCATTAAGGTTAGGCAAAGCATTTAGTTTGCTTTGTTTAGCATCTATCTGTGCATTTTCGGTTTGTAAATTTTGCTGTTTGGTTTGTATATTATTTTGCAAAGCAATGTTTACACAGTCTTCAAGCGAGTAAGTTTTTTGAGCAAACACGCTGCTTTGTGAAGTTAATAATGCTATACTGAAACAAAAAAATACTTTGACATTAACTTTTAACATATACTATTTTTTAGAAAAATTATTAAAATAAAAACCAAACGTAGGTTATTTTGCAGGCGCAAAATAATGTTTAAATACACAATACCACATTTACTTCGTTGGATTTATCCAAATTATACATGGAAGGTAAAAACCTCTAAAAAAGTGGTTTATTTTACTTTTGATGATGGTCCGCATCCCGAGATTACACTATGGGTTTTGGAACAATTAGCCATTTATAACGCCAAAGCTACTTTTTTTATGGTTGGTGATAATATGGTAAAGTATCCTCAAATTGTTAATCAAGTTCAAAAAGCAGGGTGTAAAATAGGAAATCACACCTTTAATCATTTAAAGGGGTGGAAAACAGCAACTGAAATATATTTGGCTAACTTCAGAAAAAGTGAAGCTGTTTTGGAAACACAATTATTTCGCCCTCCTTATGGACGCATCAAATCAAAGCAGGCTAAAGTTATTTTAAAGTCGCATCAAGTAATTATGTGGGATAGGCTTAGTTGTGATTATGAAGCCAATTTGAATATTCAAAAGAGTTTAAACGCCATGAAACTTTTGCCTGCCAATGGTTCTATTTTTGTTTTTCATGATAGCGAAAAAGCCTTTCAAAATTTAAAAATTCTATTACCCCAATTATTGCATTTTTACCATAAAAATGGATATTCCTTTTATCCAATTTAGTTAAAAAAATTTACACCTTCTTTACTGCTATTCGAATATTAATTTTATTGGTTTAAATCAAATTTTGTATTTTTTTTCCAAAATGTCGCAGCTATTAAAATAGATAACTATATTGCTTAAATAAATATACTGCTTTCTGGGTTATTTTATGTTAGCTTAATATAAGACCTTATATTTTTGGTTGTTGTATAATGTGTAAAAACTCACAAGTTTTCAACAAACCCAAAAGTATAAAATAAAACAAAAAATTATATGAAATCAATTTTATATAAATCAACCAAGGTTATAAAAATTGCCTCTGTAATCATATTAAATTTTAAACAAGCATTTACATCTTATCTATTTTCAAAGGTGATAAACAGCATTTGCTATTAAAGTTAATTTAATCTAAATGACTTAAGCAATTGAAAAATCGAAAAATAAGCAATATGAAAAAAATAAATACAATTAAGCGATTTCTAAAGTTAAGTATTTTAACGGCCCTGACAATTGGGTTTGTTTTCAACAAAGCTATAGCTCAAAGCCCAACCACCGGAAATTATTCAGTTTGTAAAGATGGTTCAGTTGTGGGTGGTTTAACTTCTACCAAGGGGTTTGTAGGAACACCCATGCCAAATTTTACGGGCAATACTACTGGAGCTCCAACAATCACTAGAGGAAGTTGTTCCGCAAATTCAAATCTTTACAATTATAGTACCCATAGCTTTACCGCACCAGTTACTGGGCTATATACATTTGATATGTGTGGAAGTGGCACAATTTGGGACGCTTATTTATACATTTATAACGCATCAAGTGTAAATCAGTCAACAGCATGTAGCAATATAATTGCTGAAAACGATGATGCTTGTTCTGTAGCAGGTTTTTCCAAAATTTCTGATGTGTCACTTGTTGGAGGAAATACATATACTCTTTTAGTAGCAAGTTACCTTCCATCTCAATTTGGTGCTTATACAATTCAAACAACCATCCAAGATGGAGTAGAGTGGTATACTGCCGCCAGTGGTGGTTCTCCAATTGGAAACACTTCACCATTTAATCCGGTTGGAGTTTCTGGTAGCGGTATAACCAATACATCTACTACAGGAACAACAACCTTCTATGCTCAATATTTAGGTGGCTCAAGCAGAACCCCTGCAGATTTTACAATAAATGGTTTGCCTACAATTTCTTCAGCAACAAAACTTTCATACAACGGTTCAGACTTAACTTGTAATGGACAAAGCAATGGTCAAATAACTGTTGTTGCAACTGGTGGAACTGGTGCTTTACAATATTCAAATGGGGGAGCTTATCAAGTTAGTAACGTATTCACAGGCTTAGGTTCAAATTCATATACCTTAATAGTAAAAGACGCTAATGGTTGTTTGTCATCGTCATCAGTTGTAACTATTAATGAACCTACTGCATTAAGCGGTACAGTTAGTAATAACGGACCAATTTGTGCAAACACAACTTTATCTTTAAGCGGTTCAATTGCAGGTGGAACAGGCTCTAAAACTTATTCATGGGCTGGTCCAAATGCATATACGAGCACTGCTTCTAGTACTTTAGCTAGAACTGTAAGTGCAAATGCTACTGTGGCTATGAGCGGTACATATACCCTTACAGCAACTGATGCAAATAATTGTACTTATAACCCAACTACCAATGTGGTAGTAAATCCTATTCCAACTGCAAGTATTAGTGGAACTACAACTGTTTGTAAAGATGCACCTAGCCCTAACGTAACTTTTACAGGCACCAATGGAACTGCACCTTATACATTTACTTATAATATAAATGGCGTTGGAAGTTATACTGTATCTACAGCATCTGCATTAGATAATGCAGTAGACGTAGTAGCACCAACAAACGTTTCAGGGACATTTACTTATAATATAGTAAGTGTGGTTGATGCAAGCTCAACTTTATGCACCGGATCAGCTTCGGGTTCGGCTATAGTAACTATCAAACCAAAACCTATATTATCATCAACTGCAGCTCCTGTAGCAAACACCATTTGTGAAGGTACTTCAACAACTATTACTTGCACAAATGGAGCAAGCACTTTAAATGCTGCTGTATTGACTACAGCTTACTCAAATAATTTCAGCAGCTCAATTGGCAATGCTTGGACATTCCCTGCAATTACTCCAGCTAATGTTCCTTCAATTCAAAATTATGGTGGTGGTTCAGTTTTAGGTTATTTAAGTAATCAACAAGCTAAATTAAATTTAACAAGTTTACCATCGCACGATTCAATTACAGTTGACTTCGATTTATATATTCATGATACTTGGGATGGAAACAGTACCGTGAGTGGTCCAGATATGTTCCGTGTAATTTTAGATAATGATACTGCGTTGAATACTACTTTCTCAAACGAAACTTGGAATTCAACAACACAATCATATCCAAATAATTTTTCAGCAAGTAATGCCAGCTTTACAGGTTCATTAACTAGAACATTGCCTACGGCTTGCAATTTTGGTGGAGGCTCATTAAGTGCTAAATACCATATTACTAAAAAAATAGCTCATTCAGCAACCACATTAGAAATGATTTTAGAAGCTGCAGGCTTAGAAAATGTTTGTAACGAAAGCTGGTCAATTGATAACGTAACTGTACAGTACAGATCACAATCGTCTAACAGCAATATTACTTGGACAAATCCATCAATAAACAACAATTCAATTACAGTTTCTCCTGTAGTTAACACTTATTATGTAGCTACTTTAAATGGTTGTTCAGATTCATTACAAATTATAGTAAACCCAACACCTAGAGCTGGTTTTACCATCAATACAGTTAACCAATGTGTAACTGGAAATAGTTATGATTTTACCGACACAACAACTTTAGTTGGTGGTGGAGCAATGACTTATGCTTGGACAATGACTGGTGCAACTAATACAAGTGCAACTACTCAAAATGTAACAGGTAATACTTATGCCAACCACGGTAGTTATAATGTTAGATTAGTAGCAACTTCTGTAATTGGTAATTGTAATGACAGCAGAGGAAGAGTTACTAAAACTGTTAATGTTAGCCCTAGAGTGGTTATTACACAATCTTCGCCAAATCCTATTTGTGCAGGTAATTCAGTGCGCTTAACAGCTAATCAAGTTATTGGTGGTTCAAGTGCTGTTGTTTACACACCAACTTATACAGATAATTTTGAGACCACAATTGGCAATGCTTGGTCTTTCCCTGCAATTATTCCTGCAAATGTACCAACCGTTCAATCATACAATGGTCAAAATGTAATGGGTTATTTAACCAATCAAAAAGCGGTTTATAACCAAACAGGTTTAGCTACTCACGATTACGTGAAAGTTGAATTTGATTTATACTTACACGATTCTTGGGATGGTAATTCTACAGATTCAATCGGTGGAAGTTTAATTGGTAAAGATATTTGGAAAATGAAAGTTAATGGCTCGAATATCATCAATACTACATTCTCTAATTTCTCATATAGAACTCAAGCTTATCCAAATAATATTCCAACTGTTAATTTAAATGGAACCGATGCAGTTTCAAATACTTTGCCAACTCGTTGTAACCATAGCGGTGGTGCTTTAAGTTCAGTATATCGTATTTCAAAAATTATTCCTCATACTTCAAGTTCATTTAACCTTGAATTAGAAGCTTTAGGATTAGAGGAACTTTGTAACGAAAGTTGGTCAATTGATAATTTCAATGTTGAATTAGGTGTAAATACTGCAACTCCGACTTTATTAAGCGCTTGCAATGGTTTACCTCTTAGTGGTGGACCAATAGTTTATACAGTAAATCATTCAAATAATTTCCAATCTTCGATTGGTTCAGCTTGGAGTTTCCCTGCTATTTCACCAGCTAATGAGCCTACCCTTAGTGAATATAATGGTGATTCGGTATTAGGTTTCTTAACTAACCAACAAGCAATTTATAACCAAAATGGTTTAAGTGCTCACGAATACGTTAAAGTAGAGTTTGATTTATACTTACATGATACTTGGGATGGTAATGATCCTTCAACTGGGGTTGATTCATGGAAAATGAATGTAGATGGCAACAGTGTTATCAATACAACTTTCTCTAATTTCTCATATAGAACTCAAGCTTATCCAAATAATGCACCTGCTGTAAATGCTAATTTTACTGGTTCAGTTAACTCATCATTACCAGCTCGTTGTAATTTAGGTGGCGGTGCCCCAAGTAGTAAATACCGTATTTCAAAAATTGTTCCTCATAATGCAAGCTCTATTTCTATTGTATTAGAGGCATTCGGTTTAGAGGAATTATGTAACGAAAGTTGGTCAATTGATAATTTCCAGTTATCGCTTGGTGCAGGAAGTGCACCTGTTAGTTCTGCTACCTGGAATGGTGGAGCTATAACTGGAGCTACAAGTTGCTTTACAGACATTACACCAACAACTTCAACTGATTACACTGTAACCATTGGAGCTTGTACAAGTCCAATTACCAATATTGATGTTAGACCTGCTCCTACGCCTGCATTTACTATTAGCAATGCTTCTTGTAGTAAAACAGTTTCATTTACTAATACTAATATAGAAGCAAACGTTACTTACCTATGGAATTTTGGTGATGGTTCTGCTGTTTATTCAGGAACTACAGCACCGAATCATACTTACAGTACAGTAGGAACTTATACAGTTACCTTATCGGCTAATATTTTAGGTGGTTGCACACAAACAACAACTAGAACAATAAAAATTGCTGATGCGCCAACAGCAGGTATTGCCTTCACAGGCGGAACAGGTTGTGGTAATAGCGTTCAATTCACCAATACTTCTACCATACCTTCAGGAAATACAGCAAGTTACTTATGGAGTTTTGGTGAAACACCAGTTGCTGATACTTCTACTCAAGAAAGTCCATTACACAGTTATGTTGCTGATGGAAATTACACTGTAACTTTAACAGTTTCTACCGGCACAAATTGTAGTTCAACAACAACTGTTTCTGTTAATGCAATAGCAGCAATTACCGGCAACCAATCTATATTCACTGCTACAGTAGGTGGTTCTTGTGGCAATATGGTTACTACCACAAACTCTTCTACTGGTACCAATAACCAATACGCTTGGGATTTTGGTGATGGAAGTGTGTCTAGCGAAGTAGCGCCAACGCATTATTATACTGCAGGTGGTTTTAAAACAATTACATTAACTATATTAAATGGTGTAGGTTGTGCTACCACTTCAAACAAAATTGTTAATATTTCTGATAATTCAGGAGCTAATGGTAGAGTTGGAGTTGACTTTGCTATTACACCAAATACAAGTCAAGTTTTATTAACCAATGATTTTGGTTTTGAACCTACATTTACTAATTATCCAAATAATGTTCCTGTTGTTTATTGTGCAGGTGCACCAACATGGACTTATGGAGATGGAACAGGCTCTAGCAATACCATTATTTATAGTAAACGATATGCTGCTGCAGGTACTTATACTGTAAAAATTGTACAGCAAACCACTAATACGGGATGTTTTGCAGAAGCAAGTAAAACCGTTACAGTTTTACCTAATCCATTATTACAAAATAATCCAATATCATTTAAAGATGGAAAAATTGCAAGCTTAAATAATGAATTTAGCACAGGCTTGATGAATGTAAATTCTAACAGCAATAATTTAACATTATATCCAAATCCAAATAAAGGTACATTCAAGTTTCAACTAAACAGCAATGAGATAATAAACGGTGAAATTAAAGTTGTTGATTTATTAGGTAGAGATATATACAAAGCTAATATCAACGGAAATACCAAAACTGAATCTATTGATTTAAATAGCCTAAGTATTGCTCCTGGCACATACAATTTAGTAATATTAAACAATGGAAATGTTTATGCTCGAAAAGCTTTTGTAATTATTGCAGAATAGCATAAAGTATAAAAATAGATAAGGGAGGCTTTCAATAATGATTGCCTCCCTTTTTTTATTAATAAATATTAGGTTGATTAGACCAATTGTATTTGTTTTACAACTTCTCCCACCTTATGGCCTTATAAAAACTAGGAAAGCTAAATTTATTTTAAATTCTCATCGAGTTATTATGTGGGATAGACTTAGTTGAATTATGTGGCAAATTTAAATGTATCTGAAAGTTTAAACGCCATGAAACTTTTGCCTGCCTATGGTTCTATTTTTGTTTTTCATGATAACGAAAAGGCTTTTCAAAATTTAAAAATACTACTACCACAATTATTGCATTTTTACCATGAAAATGGATATTCCTTTTATCCAATTTAGTTAAAAAAATTACACCTTCTTTACTGCCATTCGCATATTAATTTTATTGGTTTAAATCGAATTTTGTAATTTTTTTCCAAAATGTCGCAGCTATTAAAATAGACAACTACACCACTTAAATAAATATACTGCTTTCTGGGTTATTTTATGTTGGCTTAATATAAGACCATATATTTTTGGTTGTTGTATAATGTGTAAAAACTCACAAGTTTTCAACAAACTATCAAGTATAAAATAAAACAAAAAAAGTATATGAAAGTACAATTACAAAAAAATAGTCTTACGCGGATTTTATCCAAAATACTATTACTTTTTACAGTAAATTTAATCGTCTTGAATGTATATGCTCAAGCACCTTCAATTACAACTTTTAGTCCAATTACTGCTGCTGTGGGCTCTTCTGTAACCATTACTGGAACAAATTTTAATAGCACAGCAGCTAATAATGTAGTATTTTTTGGAGGTGTAAAAGCATCAACTCCAACATCTGCATCTTCAACAAGTTTATCAGTAACTGTGCCTGCTGGTGCCAATTATGGACCAATTACAGTCTTAAATACTGCTAATAATCTATCTTGTTACAGTAGAACATTTTTTTCAAGTACAAAGAACCCTGTAAAAACTGTTTTGAATAGTGGCGATTTTACTGGTCCAAATGATTTTAGTATGAATGGAGGTTCATGGGCAATGACTTCATCTGTGGCTGATTTTGATGGTGATGGTAAAATTGATGTGGCTGTTTCTGATTACAATAACGCATCGAACAACTCAGTTAAAGTATTTAGAAATACTAGTAGTGGAACAACAATTAATTTTGCAACACCAGTCGATTTAGTTGCATACTCTGGAACTAGAGGTTTAAGTTCTGCTGATTTAGATGGCGATGGTAAACTTGAATTAATCTCAATTGGAACTGGCACAGCTAAGGTTTCAATCTTTCCAAATACGTCATCAAGTGGAACGGTAAATTTTGGAACTAAAATTGATTTAACCACAAATGCTGGAGCATTTTATGCTTTACCTGCTGATTTTGATGGTGACGGTAAAATAGATATTGCATGTGCTAATAATGGAGTTGTTTCAGTATTTTTGAATACCACTACCACTGTTGGTACAATTACATTTGCTTCGAAAGTTGATTTTACAGCCACGAATTGTATAGGTTTAGGGGTTGGAGATATGAATATGGATGGATTACCAGATTTAGTTACTGGTAATGTCAATACGAACACTGCTAATATTTCAGTATTAAGAAACATTACAACTACCCATGGTACTGTTAATTTTGCTAGTAAGGTTGATTTTGCAATTAGCAATACAACCCAAACAAATTATCTTAATTTAGCTGATTTTGATGGAGACGGCCAACTAGATGTATCGGTTTCCAATAGTAATACCAGAACAATTTCATTATTAAAAAACACAAGTTCGGGCTCAACCATTACGCTAGGTACGCCATATGATTTAGCTGGAAATTTTAGTAATATAGGTTTTGGTGTGGGTGATGTTACTGGTGATGGATTACCTGAAATTGTTTCCGCTGATGGTGGAGCTTGGTATGTATATTTAAATAATGGGTCAAGTGGGACTATAAGTTTTTCAACTCGTATTTCACTAAGCCCTAATGGTGGACCTTGGGATGCTGATATAGCTGATATTGACGGTGATGGAAGAGGTGATATACTTGGTGGCAATGGTGGTTCAAGCTTACGAGTTTGGAGATATGCACCAGCTTTATCTACCAATGCTAACTTAAGTTCTTTATCATTAAGTTCAGGAACTTTAAGCCCAACTTTTGCTTCAGGAACAACAGCTTATTCAAGTATCGTTAATAGCATAACTTCATCTATAACAGTTACTCCAACAAAAACAGATGCAGGTGCATCCATCCAAGCAAGAGTAAACGGTGGAACTTATGCAACTGTTACAAGCGGTAGTGCATCTAGTGCCTTGTCATTAAATTTTGGAACAAACACTATTGATGTTAAAGTAACTGCTGAAGATGGCACAACCTTAAAAACTTACACCATAACAGTAACAAGAATAACACCTCCAGGCAATGCTTTAAAACTAGATGGTTCTGATGATAATGTTAGTATTAATAATACCATTGGAAATTTTGGAACTGGAGATTTTACCATTGAAACATGGGTAAAAACAACTAGTACTTTATCAGGCACAATCATAGCAAAACGTGATGCAAATAGTTATGGAAACTTTTTTATGTTAGGGTATGGATCTAATGGAACTATCTATTTAGAGATTAATGAAACTAATATGGCAGATTATACTGCAATTACTAGTACAACAGGGTTTAATGATGGTCGTTGGCATTATGTTGCAGCAATTCGTAATTCTGGTCAATTATTTTTATATATTGATGGCCAGCAAGCAGCAACTCCTGTAACTATTAATGGCAATCCAAATATTAACAACTCAGTTACCACTACTTTAGGTCAGTTTTTAAATGTAACTAATCCTTGGAATAGATTCAATGGATCAATAGATGAAGTTCGTATTTGGAATGTAGCAAGAACACCTTCAGAAATTATAACTAATTCTTTTAACTCAATTAGTCCTTCATCAACAGGATTATTGGCTTATTATAACTTTGATAATGGAATAGCAGATGGAACAAACACAGGATTAAATACCTTAAATGACTTAACAAGTAATGGAAACAACGGAACTTTAAACAATTTTGGTTTAACAGGTTCAAACTCAAATTGGGTTGAAAGTTATGCTATGGTGGTTCCAATTTTTACAACTGCTACAAATATTACAAACAATAGCTTTACTGTCAATTGGAATGCCCCAGCAATTGGAACAGTTGATAATGGATACCGTTTAACAGTTTCCACTTCATTAATATTTGCAACTCAAATTGCAGGTTCTCCATTTTCAGCATCTGGTACTTCGAAAACTTTAACTGGATTAAATCCTGGAACTACTTATTTTTACAAAGTAAATGCAGATAAAACCTCAGTTACTGGTACCGGAGGTTATTCCCAACTTAATATCAATACTACTTTAAATCCTACAATTTCGACAACAGGAACATTAAGTGCCTTTACAGCTTGTACCGGTTTAGTATCAGCAGAACAAAATTTTTCAGTAAGCGGTTCAAACCTTTCAACAGATATAATTATAACCCCTCCATCAGGATATGAAGTTTCAACTACTTCAGGTTCAGGTTTTGCTACGAGTGTTTCCTTAACACAAACTAGTGGATCGGTAAACAGTACTACCATTTATGTAAGGCTTACCAATTCTGCTTCTGGTTCACCAACTGGTAATATTAGTTGTACTTCTACAAGTGCTACTACACAAAATATAGCTGTAAGTGGAACGGTAACTTCATTGCCTACAATTTCTTCAGCATCAAAACTTTCCTACAACGGTTCAGACTTAACTTGTAATGGTCAAAGCAATGGTCAAATAACTGTTGTTGCAACTGGTGGAACTGGTGCTTTACAATATTCAAATGGGGGAGCTTATCAAGTTAGTAACGTATTCACAGGCTTAGGTTCAAATTCATATACCTTAATAG
>JAAFJM010000017.1 GCA_013298895.1 Bacteroidota bacterium
ATTTTAAACTATTATCCAATTGGTTAATATCGGCTAGTTTATAAGTTGGGTCTATTTGAATATTGGTAATTTTACTGCCAGCTGGCAACGAAATTTTAGCTGTATAAGTTTGGTTCAATAAGCCCCAACCTTTCCAAGTTGGTAATACTGTAGCCGAAGTTTGTTTCACAAAATAAGTGTTCGGAATTACAAATTGATAATTTGAATCTTTGGTGTAAACCATAAAATCAATTGGCATTTGCATTAAACCTTTTCTTCTAAATTGTATTTCAAAATTAGATTTAACTTCATTCCCATCAACCTTATTAACTCCATTAACTCTATTAACCTTACCAACCGAATAATCAATCTTTTTAGTTGTCTCCAACCATTGGTCAAAAAACCAGTTTAAGTCGGTTTTGGTGTATTGCATAATACTAGCTCTAAAATCTTCAAAATAAGGATGTGCCATTTTCCATTGGTTAAAATAATGCTGCATGGCTTTTTGAAACATTTCTTCACCCAACACATATTGCAAATTATATAGCATGGTTGCAGTTTTATAATACACATTTCCATATCCACCGCCATGATTTAATGCTCCGTTAAAATCATCGCTATGTGTGTTTAGCGCGGGATCATCATCGTTTATGGCATCACGTATATAACCATAGTACACATTTTGATCAAGCAATGGCATTGGTTTGTAATACTTTTTAATGTACTTTTTGCTGGTATTTACCGTTGGGTTTTCGTTGGTTAAACGACTCATGCACCAATGCGTTAAAAATTGGGTAAAACCTTCATCTAAACTGGCTCTGTAGGTTTCGTTATTTCCCACCATTCCAAAAAACCAATTATGGCCAATTTCGTGTGCAAATAATCCGTAATACCCGGGGCTACGACCGCCATCTAAAGTAATCATAGGGTATTCCATTCCATCTGCCGCATCAGCTACAATCATTTTAGGGTAGGCATAAACGCCTATATCTTTACTGTAAATATCAATTACTCTGGCGCAGAACAAAGCTGCATCTTGCCAACCACTTGCATGACTTTCTTGCACCAATGCTATGCAACGAACAATGCGGTTATTATCATTTGGCAATTTTAATTGCACTTCACCAATGCGATAAGTTGGAGAGGTAGTCCAAGCAAAATCGTGTGTATTAACCGAGCGGAAAACCCAAGTTTTGGTTCCATTTCTTGGAATTAAAGTAGTGTCAGGTGCCGATTCCCAAGGTTTTTTCTCAAAGTTTTTTAAATCTAATTTGGCTCTTAATGCAGGTGGCAATACTTCTGTTTCGTTTTGCAGTTCACCAGTTCCATCCATAATATAATTATTAGGCAATGTCATTTCTACTTCATACTGACCAAAATCTCCATAAAATTCTTTACCTAAATGTTGGTCGGTTTCCCAACCAAACTTTCTATCGTAAACACAAATTCGTGGATACCAATGTACACCGTTAAAATGTTTATTTCCCCAACGGTCTTTGTATGTTTTCATACGTCTGCGTTGGTTTCCACCACCATCAAAGTAGGTTTTAAATTTAATGCTAAACGTTACTTGCGAATTAGGCAAAATAGGCTCGTTTAAAAACACTTTTAAAATAGAATTATCCAATGTAGTTTTAACAGCTTTGCCATTAACAGCTATGTTTTCAACCTCAGTGCCTTTTCCTGCTGCTTCATACTTACCAAACTTTTGTTTAAAGTTATTGGCAAGGTTTAAATTTTCTAAATAAGCACCTTTGATAAATGCATTTTGATATAAATGAAAATATACAAAACTCAGGGTATCGGGAGAGTTATTATAATAAGTTAGCTCCTCGTTGGCATCAATAATTTCGGCTTCATCGTTTAAACTGGCTTTTATTTTATAATGTACATCTTGTTGCCAATAAGCAGCATTAGGCATGCGGTTTTTCCAGTAATATGGATTTTGTGCACTGCGATATTCGTAACTTTGCGCCAATAATACATTCGTAATTAAGCTAATAGCAATCAGTAGAACTATTCTTTTCATAAAGGCAAGTATAAATAAAATGTTTGGTTTCGAATAATTAGAATATTTAATATTGGCTATTGTAATTTTAAATAAATTGAACAATTTTGGAGATAAATTATTCCATTATGAAATCAATTTATTTTCTTTATTTCACTTTTTTTTCACAAATTATCTTTGCACAGGTTTCTGACAAAAAGTTGCAAAAAATTAATAGTTTGAATAAAGCAAAGGCTTTTTTAAAATCAAACTAAACAGTGAATGGTTCAGTGTATAGTTTAAATTCTGTTATGGATTCAATAGCATTATTAAACTTTAAAAATATAAGCCCAGGACAAATAATCAAAACCGATAGTTTTATTTATAAAGTTATAGATGAATTTGATATTAAGGTAAATAAAGTAAGTTATATTTATTTGAATGGTGCTTTGATTGATAAAAATTCAATAGATAGTTTGCGTGAAATAATTATTTCGAAATACAATAACGGAACAAAATTTGAAGATTTAGTCGAAATTTACAATATGGATTCAAATAAAAGTGGTGAATTAGGTTGGTTTACTGATGGAATGATGGTTAAGACCTTTGAATTGGCAATAAAAAGAAAAAGTGTAAATAGTATTTTTACAGTTGATATTCCCGAAAACAACTGGTATTATGTTGTTTTAAAAACAAATGATGAAAGGGTTTCAAAATCATACAATTTATTACAAATTACTAAATAGTAACTTTCAATGAAACAAAAATTGGTAATTTTAAGTGGTGCTGGAATGAGTGCTGAAAGTGGTTTAAAAACTTTTAGAGATAGTGATGGACTTTGGGAAGGTTATAGAGTAGAAGATGTGGCAACTTTGGCTGCTTGGCAAGCCGATATGCAAATGGTACTTGATTTTTATAACATGCGTAGAAAAAATGTTTTAGAGGCAGAACCAAATAAAGCACATTATTTGCTTAAACAGTTAGAAGATAAATTTGATATTCAAATCATCACACAAAATGTAGACAACTTACATGAAAGGGCTGGCAGTAGCAAAATATTGCATTTGCACGGAATTATTACACAAGCCAAAAGCACTTATGACGATAGTTTGATTTATGAAATAAATGGTTGGGAAATGAAAATGGGCGATAGGTGTGAGTATGGCTCACAACTTAGACCCAATATAGTATGGTTTGGAGAGGCTGTTCCCAATATTGAACCTGCTATAAAATTGGTACAGGAAGCTGATTTAATGTTGGTGATAGGTACCAGTTTGCAAGTTTATCCTGCGGCAGGTTTGATTCAATATTTCAGTAATGCTAAACCATTATATGTTATTGACCCTAAAAAAGTACCTGTAACGCGTTCTCAAAACATTAGTTTTATAGAATCAACAGCCATTGATGGCATGGAGCAGCTGGTAAAAATTTTATCAAAATAATAGTTTAAAAACTAGGTGTTATACTGGTTGGTTTTTTCCTTTTTAAGTTATCAGTTTGTTTGTAAAATTTATAGCTCAAACCCAAGTTAAAGTTAAGCATTCCTAGGGTTTGTTCGTTAATTTTATTGGTAGGAATAGTTTGAGTTTGCCCTGCAACATTGGCTATTTTTATATTGCCAAAATCTACTTTAGAGTACAAATATTCAGCATAACCAATTACCGAAATATCAGCGGAAAGTGCATATTCAACGCCAGCTCCTATACCCAAGTAAATACTATTGGCATCATTACTCAATATTTTTACATATTCGCCACTATCCGTTTTACTATATTCAGGCGAGTTTACAAACAATTGACCTAATGTAATTTTCGAATATCCCTTTAATTTATTGTTTAAGGGTGTAAAATAATACAAAACACTAGCGCCAAACCCTAAACCAGTATAAGGTTTTAAACTAGTATAAATTGATTTTTGGTTAAAGGCAGTATTGTTTTGCTTTTGAATATTTTCTACATCAAAAGGATTAGTGAAATAAACAAAACCTAAACTAAAGTTGAGGCTACTTTGTTTTAAAATAATATAATCGAGTTTATAGTTATAGCCATTAAGTGCATGGCCACTGGTATTATCTAATATATCTTGGGCTGAATATGGACTTAAAGGCATGGTTAATCCACCCGAAAGCATAATTTCCTGAGCCACTACACTTGCATAAAATGGAATAAAACAGAGTAAAAGTAATATTTTTTTCATTACTAAATTATTTCTTTAATTCAATGTCAAATAAAGTGAAATTAAAGTTGCTTTACATGTGTTTAGTATTTTTTTATTCAAGCTGACTTTATATTTGAGAATAAAATTAATTAAATTTAAACCAAGAAACTTGATTAGTTTTATTTGAACTACTATTTATCTTCTTTCAAGTATCTATTTACAATTAATCATTTTAGTTAAATCAAAAACCAAAGGCACCGATTTGAATTTACTTGTTGTATCTGCTAATTCTGTTTGGAACAAATAATTGAATTTTACTTTTACCGTGTTGTTTCTGAATTTATTAGGTACTAATTTAGTAAAATAAATTTTGGTTTCATTTGGTAAAATTGAATCTTCAATACTTATATTAAAATTACAAAGTTCTGATTCGGATATAGAATCTCCATTATATAAATAGTATGTACTATTTCCATAAATTAAAGATTGATCATAATACAATTTTGTATAATAAATATGTTTAGAATTGTTTGTGATTCTAAAATTCAATTTTACATTTTTATACCAATTTCCATCTAACCATTGAGTTAAAACCGAATCTTGACAAACACTAACAACCTCTCCAGTTAAATCTTTTTTAGGTGTTTCTGTTTTAGAATTAGTGCAACTAAAAAGGACTATTAGCAATGGAAATAAAACAAAATTTTTCATTGTTTGGTAAACGTTTTTTTTAAAGTATTATTTCTATCGAATATAAAAAAATGTATTTATTATAACGAAAATATTTTACTTAATACAACTAAATAATAGTTTTAAGCATTGGTTTGATAATATATTTAAATATTAAAACGTTTATTTGAGGTAATAATTATTTTGAAATGAAGTACCTTTATTTTTTTATTTTAGTTTTTGTTTCATGCACAAATCACGACTCAAAATTAAACTTTGAAACAAATGATAGTTTAAGTATAAAAAGTCTTTCTGTAAACGATGAAAAGATAGTAGATACTAATTTTACTGATAAGAATGGACTTAAACAAGGTTTATGGATAACAAAGGATAATGTTTATAATATTACTATAGCTAGAAATTATAAGAATGACACGTTAGAAGGTATTTCAAAAAGCTACGAAGAATGGCCTAAACACAAGCTTTATGGAGTATCATTTTACTCTAAAAATAAGTCAAAATGGTCAGTTTTACCAAACTACTTTGAGAAAACAACACTTAAGTTCACCCATGTCTTTGCATTTAAAGCAATAGCTATTCATGAGGATAGTTTATATGTCAAAATTCCTTACGAAAACGGTAGAATTTGGATTGAAGGTTCTTATATTCATGTAAGTGATAATTGTAATGATTTACCAACTGGAGAACTCAGAAGTTATTATAAAAACGGACAGCTTAAAACAATTGAGAATTGGAAAGTAAGAAAAAAAATTGATGAAGACGGACGAACTGTCGGAACCTCTAATTTAAATGGAAAATACATCATGTATGATTCAACGGGAAATATATTATTAGACACTGTTTTTAAAATGGCGCCTTGGATTGTAGAACTTAAAAACTGAATTTTAAAAATCCCTAAACAAAAAATCCGTTACAAACTGTAACGGATTTTAAATATTAGATTCAAAAATCTTTTAATTTTCTAATTTTTGGAATCTTTTAATTAATTAAACGTGCATTGCTCTGTTATCAGTAGCGGCCAAACATGCTTCTTTCACAGCTTCGGCATAAGTTGGGTGCGCATGGCTCATTCTTGCCACATCTTCTGCACTTGCTCTAAATTCCATAGCTACTACTGCTTCGGCTATTAAATCGGCCACACGTGGACCAATCATGTGCATGCCTAAAATTTCATCTGTGGTGGCATCGGCTAAAACTTTTACCAATCCATCAATATCCATACTTGCTCTAGCGCGGCCTAAAGCACGCATAGGGAAACTTCCTACTTTGTATTTTGTTCCTGCTTTTTTCAATTCTTCTTCGGTAGCACCAACACCAGCCACTTCAGGCCAAGTATAAACCACACCAGGAATTAAGTTATAGTTGATATGTGGTTTTTGTCCAGCAATGGTTTCAGCCACAAATACACCTTCTTCTTCGGCTTTATGAGCTAACATAGCACCTTTAACCACATCGCCAATGGCGTAAATTCCTTTAATAGCAGTTTCTAAATGCGCATCAGTTTCTATACGTCCGCGTTCATCGGTTTTTAAGCCAATATTTTCTAAACCTAAACCTTCGGTATAAGCTTTACGGCCTACAGAAACCAAGCAATAATCACCCGTAAATGTAACTTCTTCACCTTTTTCATTATCGGCAATAATAGTTACTTCTTTGCCTTTGGCTTTTGCCGATTTTACTTTATGGCTAAAGAAAAACTCAAAGCCTAATTTGCGCAAGCTGCGTTGTAATTCTTTACCCAAAGTTCCATCCATAGTTGGTATAATGGCATTGGTATATTCAATTACCGAAACTTTAGCACCTAAACGTGCGTATACCGAACCTAATTCTAAACCAATTACACCACCACCAATAATTACTAAATGCTTTGGCACTTCTGTCATATTCAAAGCTTCGGTACTGGTAATAATGCGTTTTTTATCAATTTCTAAACCTGGCAAACTTGCTGGTTTTGAACCTGTAGCTATAATCACTTTATCGGTATCAATTACTTGTTCTGTTTCGCCAGTAATTTTTATTTGGTTTTTAGTTACAAATGAGCCAATGCCTTTATAAACATCAATTTTATTTTTTTTCATCAAATAATCAATGCCCTCGCAAGTAGTTTTAACTACACCTGCTTTGCGCTCAATCATTTGTTTTAAATTTACTTTTACATCTTTTACATCAATACCATGCGTGGCAAAAGTATGGGTAGCATTATGGTAATGTTCGCTTGAGTCTAGTAAGGCTTTTGATGGAATACAACCTACATTTAAACACGTTCCGCCTAGGGTACTGTATTTTTCAATAATGGCTGTTTTAAAACCTAATTGCGCACAACGAATAGCAGCAACATATCCTCCGGGGCCAGAACCAATAATGGTTATATCGTATTTCATAAAGTTATTTTTATTGTAAAATTTATTTTAGCAAAATTAAACTTATTTGCGAAGCTTATGAATGATGTTTGTTAGAAAAAATAGGAGGAAATGCGGAATGCGGAGTGACAAAAAAGCGTAGTAAGAAAATAAATGGGCAATATGCAATAAGCAATAGACAAAAAGCAATTATTGCCTGAGGCCATCAACTATAGACTAGAAGCTTGCTTTAGTGCTCCTAAAAAAGTTTCGGGTTCTTGTGCGCCAGATACAGCGTATTTATTTCCAAAAACAAAAAACGGCACTCCTCTCACCCCTATTTGCTGTGCTTGTAAAATATCATTATTTACCTCATTTGCATACAAATTACTTTTAAGCAATTCAGTAATATCAATTTGGTTTAAACCAATTTCCAATCCAATATTGGTTAAAACTTGATGGTCAGCTGTATTTTTACCTTCAACAAAATAAGCTTTAAATAGCTTTTCCTCACATTCGTTTTGAAGATTATATTTTTTAGACAAATGCAATAACCGATGAGCATCAAAAGAATTAGCAACCACCGCTTTTTCAAAGTTAAAATCTAAACCTTGTTCTTTAGCAATATTGCTTACATGCTCAGTTGTTTGTTTGGCGTAATCTAAGGTCCAACCTTTACTTTCAGCCAAATGCTCAATGGTATTTTTACTAGGATTGGTTTCCAAATTAGGATTTAATTGAAAACTTTTCCATTCAACAATTACTTGATCTTTGTGTTCGAAATTAGCTAAAGCTTTTTCAAATTTACGTTTGCCAATGTAGCAAAACGGACACATTACATCACTCCAAATTTCTACCTTCATATTTAAAAATTAACCTTTCTAATCATTTCCAAGTATCCAATTAACTACATTTTATTTCTTAGTTACAGAACCATACATTTTTTCACGTTGTTCTTTAATTTCAGCGTTGCTAATGTATTCATCGTAAGTCATGCGTTTATCAATAGCTCCTGATGGGGTAATTTCAATTACACGGTTAGCAATAGTTTGCACAAACTCGTGGTCATGACTGGTAAAAATAGCATTGTGTTTCCAGTCCATCAAAGCATTGTTAAAAGCAGTAATCGACTCTAAATCCAAGTGATTGGTTGGCTCATCTAACACCAAACAATTGGCATTGGTTAACATCATACGCGAAACCATACAACGCACTTTTTCGCCTCCACTTAACACATTCGATTTTTTGAAAACTTCTTCGCCACTGAACAACATTTTACCTAAAAATCCACGGATATAAGTTTCGTCTTTTTCTTCAGAATATTGGCGTAACCAATCAATTAAATTATAATCAGCGCTAAAATAACTGCTGTTATCGTTTGGTAAATAAGATTTGGTAATGGTTTGACCCCAAACATACTCACCGCTATCAGCTGTATTATTACCCATAATTATTTCAAAGAAATTAGAAATAGCCATTGGGTTTTTTGAGAGTATTACTACCTTATCGCCTTTATCTAAGTTAAACGAAATGTTTTTAAATAATACATCTCCATCAGCATTTTTCTTACTCAAATTTTCAATTCTAAGTATCTGATCGCCACACTCTCTATCTGGTCTAAAAATAATACCGGGATATTTACGTGTGGAAGCTTGAATATCATCAACTACTAATTTTTCTAATAGTTTTTTACGACTAGTAGCTTGACGCGATTTAGATGCATTGGCACTAAAACGTTCAATAAAATCTTGTAATTCTTTGCGTTTATCTTCAACTTTTTTGTTTTGATCACTTTTTTGGCGCAAAGCTAATTGACTACTTTGGTACCAAAATGAATAATTACCAGTGTATAAGGAAACTTTTGCAAAATCGATATCAGCTACGTGCGTACAAACTGAATCTAAAAAATGTCTATCATGGCTAACTACAATTACCGTATTTTGGAAATCGGCCAAGAAATTTTCTAACCAAATTACTGTTTCTACGTCTAAATCGTTGGTAGGCTCATCTAATAATAAAATATCAGGGTTACCAAATAAGGCTTGAGCTAAAAGCACGCGCACTTTTTCTTTACCGTTTAGTTCTTTAATTAATTTGGTATGTAATGCATCTGCAATGCCTAAATCATTTAACAAACTTGCAGCATCGCTTTCAGCATTCCAACCTTCCATATCAGCAAACTGACCCTCTAAGTCGGCTGCTTTTAAACCATCGGCATCGCTAAAATCGGGTTTGGCATAAATGGCATCTTTTTCTTCCATAATTTGCCATAACTTTTTGTTACCCATTATAACAGTTTGTAAAACAGGAAACTCATCAAACTCAAAGTGATTTTGTTTTAAAACACTCATCCTATCGCCCGGAGTTATTGAAACATGGCCTGTACTTGGGTCAATTTCGCCAGAAAGTATTTTTAATAAAGTAGATTTTCCAGCGCCATTAGCACCAATTACACCATAACAATTACCTGGAGCAAATTTTACATTTACATCCTCAAACAACACACGCTTACCATAACGCAAGCTTAAATTAGCTACTGAAATCATTTATTTTTACTTTTTAAAGGCCGCAAATGTAGGTTTAAATTTTGAATGTTGGATGATGAATTTTGGATGATAGTTTATGGATTATAGACGATGGACCATAGACGGTAGTTGATTGTTGGTAGTTATTAGTTGGTCAATGAGCCTGTCCGATAGCTATCGGACGAAGTGTTAGTAATTAGTTGTTTAAATAAAATCCCGTGTAAAGGCTTCGGGATTTTTTTTGTGGTGAAAGTAAATGGAATCTAATAAAAAGCTTAAAGCCACATTAGGATTTATAAAAATAATAGGTATGTTTGGAAATAGAGAACTACCTGAACAGATATGCTAGCAATAAGAGTTACATACTAAACCCACTATATTATCACGAGTAAATTAATAGCTCATAAACAATAGGCAAAATAGCAATACTTTATAAAAGCAATTGAAAGCGATTAACTTAAGATAACAGTAAGGAAGGTATTGATGATTTTTAATATTTAAAAACTACCTTTACCAACGAATTTTAATAATACAGAATGACTCAAAAACAATTAGAAGATTACCTTTGGGGTGCAGCAAATATTCTGCGAGGAATGATTGATGCAGCCGACTTTAAACAATATATATTTCCATTGTTGTTTTTTAAACGGGTAAGCGATTTGTGGGACGAGGAATACCAAACAGCGTTGGCAGAAAGCGGAGGCGATTTGGACTATGCCACTTTTGCCGAAAACCACCGTTTTCAAATACCTGAAGGTTGCCATTGGGAAGATGTTAGAAAAAGAACGGTTGATGTAGGTGAATACCTGCAAAAAGCATTGAACGGAATTGAGAAAGCCAATTTTGAAATGCTGCACGATGTGTTTGGTGATGCCCAATGGACCAACAAACGTAGAATGAGTGATGAAAAAATGCTTGACCTGATTGAACATTTTAGTAAAATGAAACTCACCATTGCCGAAGTGCCTCACGACATTATGGGCGAAGGTTACGAATACCTGATTAAGAAATTTGCTGACGACAGCGGACATACCGCAGCCGAGTTTTACACCAACCGAACCGTGGTAAAACTGATGACGCAAATTACTGACCCCAAAAGCAGCGAAAGTATTTACGACCCTACCTGTGGGAGTGGTGGTATTTTGCTGAGTGCAGCTTTGCATCTGAAAGAGCAAGGCAAAGAATACCGAACACTGAAACTATACGGACAGGAACTAAACCTGATTACCAGCGCCATTGCCCGTATTAATATGTTTATGCACAATGTAGATGAGTTTTTGATTGTGCAGGGCGACACCTTAGACAGCCCGCAAATATTGCAAAATGACGAACTCAAAAAGTTTGATGTGATAATGGCTAACCCGCCCTACAGTGTAAAAAAGTGGAGCCAAAGCAAATGGATGAACGACCCTTTTGGACGCAATATATGGGGAACACCACCACAAGGCTGTGCCGACTATGCTTTTCAGCAGCACATCATGCGCAGCCTGAACCCGGAAACAGGGCGTTGTGTAGTGCTTTGGCCCCACGGAGTGTTGTTTAGAGATAGTGAAGCCGAGATACGCAAACGCATGATTGAAGAAGATTATGTAGATGCCGTAATTGGCTTGGGTAAAAACCTATTTTATAACAGCAGCATGGAAAGTTGTTTGCTGGTGTCCCGTATGAAAAAGCCAAAGGAAAGAAAAGGCAAAATTATTTTTATTGATGCCAAAGAGGAATTACGCATAGAACGCACCAACGCCTGGCTAGAACCACAGCATATAAAAAAGATAAGTGATGCTTATTGGAATTTCAAAGACGTTGAAGGTCTCTCCAAAACCATTGGTAATAAAGATGTCTTAGGAAATAATGGCAATTTGAGTATATAGCTATATGTAAAGCAAGCTGCAATTGAGAATGGACACAATACTGAAAATTTAATTGCGGAAGTAAAAATTAACCAAACAAAAATTAATTCTTCGATAGAAAACCTATTTGGTCAACTTAGAAATATTGGAATTGAAGCATGAATTTAATTAAAGAAAAATGGAAAGTTGTTAACCTTGCTGATATATGTGATATTTCAGTTGGTTCTACTCCTCTAAGAACTAAAAAGGAGTTCTGGACAAATGGAACAATACCATGGTTCACAATTGATGATATAAGAGAAAATGGAAGAATTGTGTATGATACTAAACAAAAAATAACTGATTTTGCTTTTAATAAATCAAGTGTAAAATTCTTGCCAGTCAATACAATACTTTTATGTTGCACTGCTTCTGTTGGTGAATATGCACTCACAAAAATACCTTTAACCACAAACCAACAATTTAATGGACTTGTAATTAAGGATGCACAGCAAGTTCTTCCAGAGTATCTATTTAATTATGCTTCGACTTTAAAAAACAAGTTGCTTCAGTTGAGTGGTAAAACAACTATTGATTTTATCCCTATATACCGAATAAAAGATTTGCAAGTCCCTCTTCCCCCACTCGAAGAGCAAAAACAAATTGCCGCCTTATTTCAATCCATAGAAACAGCAATGGAACAGGTGGATGAGCAGGAAAAGAATTTGCACCAATTGAAACATAAATTACTCAAAGATTTGTTCAGCGAAAAACAAGAATTTGGAAATCATTTAAAAGGCAAGGATTTTGAAATGGTAAAGTTTGAAAAAATAGCTATCAATATTTCAGAAAGAGTTGAACCAAAGAAAACAGAACTCGTCACTTATGTTGGCTTAGAGCATTTGGATGCTGACAATTTAAAAATAGAACGAACTGGAACGCCTGATGATGTAATTGGCACCAAACTTAAAATATACAAAGGCGATATTATTTTTGGAAAACGCAGGGCCTATTTACGCAAAGTTGCCGTTTCTCATTTTGATGGCATTGCCTCGGCACATAGTATGATTTTAAGGGCCAATGAAACCCACATTGAAAAAGATTTTCTCCCTTACTTTATGCAGAGTGATACTTTCATGAGTAGAGCCGTTCAAATTTCAGAAGGTTCACTTTCTCCAACTATCAAGAACAAAACTTTGGCAGTACAAGAATTCACTTTGCCTAAAAAGGAAAAGCAAAAAGAATTGATTTCAGTTTTCAAGCAGTTTGATACAACAATGGAACAACTGAAACAACAAAAAACAACTTTGAAGAATTTGAAGCAGAAATTGTTAAATGAGATATTGGGATAAAGAATATGGCTGTTAAAAATATACCACAAATTCACGAACAAATTTTAAATTTTCTACTTAAATGGAGAAAAAGAAATCCTGAATTTACTTTTACACTTCGAAAATCGGATATAAGCAAAAGGTTGTCTAACGGATATTGGTTTCATGGAAATGATGACTATATAGCTATTTCATTTTGGACAGGAATGGATTGGCAAAGCAAGGTGCCTAATATATCATTAGTATATATTCCTTCTACTAATAATTGGTACGTTCAGTTTTCAGCAAAAGACTCGCCAGAAAAAGAACAATTAATTTTATTATATTTTATTGAATATTTCAAATTACAAGAAACTAGTCGTGGATTTTATTCTAAATTATATTCCACTAATGAAAGCCAAGATTTTTTAAATACATTGAATAAGTTTTTACTTAATGATAAAATATTTATTGATAATATAATTGTAAACAACAAAAAGAGTTTCAATACTAAGCAAAATACCAAAAATCGTATTGGATTTATTTTAGAAGAAGATTTTGCAAAGAACTTGAGCAAAACGCTAAAATATCAAAAGAAAAAAACTTCTGAAAATATACCTATCGGCTTATTTGAAATTGAAATAGAAAACTATGGACTTATTAAAAAACTGATAATAAATGAAATTCCTGCCAATGCGCAATGGATTTTTTTTACAGGGGAAAATGGAAGTGGTAAAACAACAATATTAAAAGCATTAGCCACAGCTTTAACTAATTCAACATTGGGACTTGGACCCAAAACATCAATGAGTGGAGACTTTTCTATCGGTTTAACATTGCAAAAAAATGGAAAGAAAACACAAAAACACCGAATCAAAAAAAATACCACAAGTACTAAAAAAGGATTGGAAATACTTTCTAAAGGACTTGTTTGTTTTGGTCCAGTAAGGTTAAATATACAGGATCAAGTATTTTCTGTAGTAAATAAGTCTAAAACTAAAACACTACTTGATATTTTCAATAGGCCACATATTCAGCTATTCAGCACAATTAGCCTATTAATTGATATAGGTTATGTTTATAACCGCAATTATGAAATAAGTAAAGAACTCAAAAACAATAAAGAAAAATTGAAATTTATTATGGAAACGATTACTTCAATTTGCGACTCCATAGTTGATATTCATTTTGGAAATGGGATTAGATATTTTGAAGTTGATAAATCACAAAAGCCAATTGGTAATGGTGGAACTCCATTTCATCAATTAGCTTCGGGATATAAGAGCATTATAGCAATGATAAGTCATATGATGTTACACCTTTATTATCAACAACCGGAAATTGATGATCCTTCAGCATTAGAAGGCATAGTAATTATCGATGAAATTGATTTACACTTCCATCCCAAAATGCAAAGGGATTTAGTTATAAAATTATCTGAAATATTTCCTAGAATTCAATTTATTGCTTCAACACATAGTCCAATTCCATTATTAGGAGTTCCTGCAAGTACACCAATTTTCACCTCCAAAATTGATTCAGAAATGGGTATTTATATTGAAAGAATGGATCGTAAGGTTATGTTTAGTGATATTCTACCAAACGCAATTCTAACTTCACCAATTTTTGACTTAGAAGAAATTATTCCACTCAGCCATAATAATAAAAAATTAATTAGGACAGAAGATACTTTTAAAGAAATTTTGGAGAATGATAAAACAAGAATTGAGTTAAAGAAAATTGCACGAAAACTTAGGAAATAATGAGACAAATTACTAAGGATATTTTGGCACCGCCTGCTGATTTGATAAGCAATAATTGCAAACGTCAATTAAAAAAAATTATTACGTCTAGAAAAGGCGGAAAAGCAACATATTATCATAAAAAAAAGGTTGTAGAAGCTTTGAATAATTTGTACATAAACAAATGTGGCTATTGTGAATCTCGAATTAATGTTGTTGCTTCTGAAAACGTAGAACATTATAGACCAAAAGCAGGTGTAGATGAGATTGATTTAGTTGCGGGTACAACTCACGGTGGTTATTTTTGGTTAGCAAATGAATGGAGCAATTTATTAATTGCCTGCCCGAAGTGCAATCAGCCAGGGAACAAGGGTAATCGTTTTCCCTTAAGTGACCCATTAAAAAGAGTATTTAAGCATCCATCAATGCTAGCAAGTGGAGAAATTGATTTCAAAGCGAATCATTATAATTCAATTCATATTTCAGGTGAAGTTCCATTGTTATTAAATCCAGAACATAAAAATCCAGAAAAAGAATTTGTCTTGAAACGAAATGGAGAATTAAAATCAAACGATAAATCAATTTTTGCATTTACGACAATTGATGTTTGTGATTTAAACCGCGTCCCATTAACAATTGCTAGACAAAAAATCATAGATGGTATTATTAATGATATTAATAATCAAATAAAAGCTTGGCATAGTTCCGTGGCTCCTTTATCAGAAGCCCAATTCAGGATTCAGTTGGATTATATTTTTGAAAAGATTCTACAACGATTGGCTGATGAAAGTGAATACACCTTTGTGGCAAAAATGATTATCAAGAACTTCGAAACTTTGATATTAGATGAAATTGAAAAACAATTTCGCTCTGTGATATTGAATCAATTCAATAGTTATATCAAAAAAAATTGACAATGGCAAAGAAAAACGCAGACACCAATTACAATACCAACTTAGCTTCAGAATATTTGATGATGAGTTTGCTATGTAGAGCAGGTAAAGATGCCTATTTGAGTTTAGGTAACAAAAAAGGTGTTGACATTATTGTGAAAACGGATAAAGGAGCTATCTGTGTGGTGGAAGTAAAGGGGGTGAATAAACGAAATGATTGGTTAATTGGTAATTCAGGGAAACTTCCAATTGCACCTAATTTGATTTATGCTTTTGTTTGCTTTCATGGCAAAATAGATGAACTTACTTCATCTGCTGATTTTTGGATTATACCATCCGAAAAGCTAAAAGAAAGTACCGAACATAAAATTGCAGGAAACAGCAAAACAGTTTATATTTCGAACAAGTATATTCGTGAAAATTACGAAGAATATAAAAATTCTTTTAAATGGTTAGATGCGTATCTGGAAGCAAATTAATTGTTAAATTCGCAAAAGCTTTAGAGAAAATAAAATGAGCAAAATAAGAATAAAAAACTTTGGCCCAATTAAAGAAGGATTTAGTGAAACCTTATCTGATGGTAGTGTCAATGAATGGATAGATATAAAAAAGGTTACTGTTTTTATAGGTAATCAAGGTAGTGGTAAAAGTACGGTTGCAAAGGTTATTTCATCATTAACTTGGTTAGAAAAAGCAATTAATAGAGGGGATGTCGAAATTGGTAATATATCTCATACTTATTTCTATGAAGTTTTTAAATACCAACGTATTAAAAGCTATTTTAGAGAAGATACTCAAATAGAATATGAAGGAGAAAGGATAAATTTTAGATATAGCATAAAGTTGATGTATCCAGAAATTGAAATTAACAGTAACAACAATTTCAATGTTCCTAAAATTATGTATGTTCCAGCTGAGCGGAATTTTTTAAGTGTTGTCAAAAATGCTTTTGGAATAAAAAATTTACCTGACACCCTTTACACTTTCGCAGAAGAGTTACGCAAAGGGCAACTTGAACTAAATAAAAAATTACTAGAATTACCAATAGGGGGAGTTAATTATAAGTACAATAAAGACAATGATACCTCCTATATTCTTGGAAAAGATTTTGAATTAAATTTATTGGATTCTTCTAGTGGTTACCAATCTTTTGTGCCATTATATTTAGTTACTAAATTTTTGTCAGATGAACTTCAAAAAGGAGAGAATATATTACGTGAGCAACTTAATGTAGAACAGAGCGTAAGAAGAAATAATGAAATAGCAAAGTTAATGTTTGATGACGCTTATGATGAGTCTCAGAAAAATCAGAAAGTAAAAGAAATAGATGCAAAATATTTAAATACTTGTTTTATTAACATAGTTGAAGAGCCCGAACAAAATTTATTCCCAAGTTCTCAAAGGGAAATGCTAAATATCCTTGTGAAGTTTAATAATATGAAGGAAGGTAATAAGTTAATAATGACTACTCATAGTCCATACTTGATTAATTTTTTGTCTTTAGCAGTAAAGGCTGAAAGTGTTTTTAAAGATTTGAAGGAGAAAAAATATAAATTAGATGATCCTGAATTATTACACACTAATGAAATAGTCCCAATGTCATCGACTGTTGATTCAAACGATTTAGTAATTTATGAATTAGATGAAAAAGATGGATCCATAAAGAAACTTGGAAATTTTGAGGGTATTCCATCGGATAAAAACTATTTAAATCAATCAATAAGAATTGGGAATATTGAATTTGATAAATTATTAGAAATTGAGGAAGAATTATGAGAGTTAATTTCAATAAAACTGATTGTCAAAAAAGAATAAGTGAAAAAAAATTTGGCTTGTATGATGAGGAAGACAAAACACCAGCTAAAATCATAGAAACTGATGAACAAACATGGAATGCAATAGTAATTAATAAGGAAAGTAAAACAATTTTGTTTACTGCTATTGATAACTGTATTGATATTTTTAGAAAAAATGGTGAAATGGATAGTCGCTGTGATTGTATGCTTACTTATGATTCAACACTATTGTTGGTTGAATTAAAGAACAAAAGAGATTCTTGGCAAACAGAAGGATTGGCACAAATTGAAAATATTGCACAAAGAATGATTTCAGAAAATTCAGATTATTATTATAGTTTTAAAAAACGAAAGGCAGTGGTAGCTAATAGAAAAAACCAGTTTCCTTCATTTCATGAATCTAATGCTGAACAACGACAATATTTTAGTTCGAAATATAAAATGAGAATTCAGTTTGATGCAGAAATAATTATTGAATAAATGGCATTCAACGAACAAAATACGGTAGAGCATTTTATCATTCACCAAATTACAGGGGTGAACTTAAATGCTGTGCAAGGCAATATGGTTAAGGAAGATGCAGTTGAATATGATTCAGTAAAATGGAAATATGTTCAAGCCGATTTACTGCAACGAGATATTACTGAAGTATTTGTAGAAAAGGAATTGAAAGAGACACTATGCCGCCTCAATCCAACAATTGCCGCCAATCCTGAAAAAGCAGAAGAAGTTATACATAAATTAAGGGCTATTCTTATTACCGTAAACAATGTGGGATTGGTAAGAGCCAATGAAGAATTTGCCAAATGGCTTCGCAATGAAATAACGCTTCCAATAGGTAAAAACAATGAGCATGTTGTTATAAAACTGATTGACTTTGAAGTTTTAAAAAATAACAGTTTTGTGCTATGCAATCAATTTAAACTAAGAGCAAGAGAAACCAAAATTCCTGACATTGTAATGTTTGTTAATGGAATTCCTTTGGTGGTTGGAGAAGCAAAAACCCCTGTGCGACCAGCTGTTACTTGGTTTGATGGTGCTCACGATATCAATATAGTGTATGAAAATTCAATACCTCAACTATTTGTACCTAATGTGTTTTCGTTTGCAACGGAAGGTAGAGAAATATTTATTGGAGGTGTACGCACACCAATAGAACTTTGGGCTCCTTGGCGCATAGAAGATGATAAAGACGAACTAAGTCATTTTATTGGTTTACATGATGTGGCTAAGCAAATGACTCATTTGTTAAAACCATCTACCTTGTTAGATATATTGCAATATTTTACCATTTATGCTACAAACAGTAAAAAGAAAAAAATAAAAGTAGTATGTCGTTATCAACAATATGAAGGCGCAAATGCCATTGTTGAAAGGGTAAAGGATGGTAAAATAAAAAAAGGACTCATTTGGCATTTTCAAGGTTCAGGTAAATCAAACCTGATGTTATTTGCAGCGCAAAAATTAAGAAAACAACAAGACCTTCAAAACCCTACTGTATTAATTGTAGTTGATAGAACCGATTTAGACACGCAAATTACCGCAACCTTTAACGGTGCTGAAATTCCAAATACTATTACTACTGATAGCATAAGTGAACTTCATGAATTATTAGAACAAGATACTCGAAAAATCATTATTACGATGATGCATAAATTTAGAAATGCAAAACCGAATATGAATGAACGAGAAAACATTATTTTATTGGTTGATGAGGCACACAGAACACAAGAAGGTGATTTAGGAAGGACCATGAGAAATGCTTTACCGAACGCTTTCTTGTTTGGTTTAACAGGTACACCAATAAATAAGGCTGATAAAAATACATTTTGGGCTTTTGGTGCAGAGCAAGATAGTGGCGGTTACATGAGTCGTTATACTTTTCAGGAAAGTATCAGAGACAATGCAACATTACCATTACACTTTGAGCCACGATTACCGAATTATCACATTGATAAAGAGAGTTTGGACATTGCTTTTAAAGAAATGGCCAACAACTTGAGTGAAGAAGATAGAAACAAACTTAGCCAAAAAGCAGCAAACATGGCCGTGTTTTTAAAGTCGCCCGAGAGAGTTAAAACTATTGTTGCCGACATTGTAGAACATTTTAAAGCACATGTTGAACCTGAAGGTTTAAAAGCAATGATTGTTACTCCTGACCGTGAAGCTTGTGTTCAATATAAACAAGCTTTAGACCTTTTGATAAATCCAGAAGCAAGCGAAGTTGTTATCAGTTCATCAGCCAATGATGAATTCGATTTCAAACAGAAATATGCAATGGATAAAGACAGGCAAGAAAAAGTAGTTGAAAAATACAACGATGCTGATTCTCCATTGAAATTTTTGATTGTGACAGCAAAACTGTTGACTGGTTTTGATGCTCCAATTTTACAAACCATGTATTTGGATAAATCTTTGAAAGATCATACTCTTTTACAAGCCATTTGCAGAACCAACCGACTATTCCCAAATAAAACATTCGGCAGAATAGTAGATTACTTTGGAGTATTTGATGATACTGCAAAAGCCTTGGCATTTGACGAAGAAAGTGTAAAATTAGTGATTACCAACTTGCAGGAATTAAAAGATAAACTTCCTGAATGGATGGAAAAATGTTTAAGTCATTTTCCATCAGTTGATAGAGCACTTACTGGTTTTGAAGGACTTTCTGCGGCACAAGATTGTATTGATACCAATGAAAAACGTGATGCTTTTGCAAAGGACTTTAGTAGTTTAACAAAATTGTGGGAAGCACTTTCTCCTGACCCTATTTTAAATCAATTTGCGAAGGATTACAAATGGTTATCGCAAGTTTACACTTCTGTAAAACCAGCATCAGACGACAATGGAAGATTATTGTGGCATGCTTTGGGTGCACAAACTACCGCACTTATACATGAACACATTCACGTCTCGGGCATCAATCATGAAATGGAAGAAGTGATTTTGAATGCAGATGTGATTGATGATTTAATGAATAAGAAAGACCCAAAACAAGCGGAGAAGGTTTTGTTAATTCTTATTGGTCGCTTAAACAAACATGAGAATAATCCAATATTCAAAAGACTCAGCGAAAGATTAGAAGCCATTAGAGACAAAGCAGAAAAAGGATTGATTAACTCTATTGAGTTCATCAAGGAACTTTGTCAATTAGCCAAAGAAACATTACAAGCCGAAAAAGGAACTGAACCCGAAGTTAAACAAAAAAATGCCAAAGCTGCGTTAACAGAGTTGTTTCTTGAACTGAAAACTAATACTACACCCGCTATTGTTGAACGAATTGTAAACGATATTGACGAAATTGTAAGAGTGGTTCGTTTTGATGGTTGGCAAAACTCTTCGGTAGGCGAAAGAGAAGTGAAAAGGGAACTACGCAAGGTACTTTGGACAAAATATCAAATTAAGGACGAGGATTTGTTTAATAGGGCTTACGACTATATAAAGGAATATTATTAAATACAGCCAAGGAGATGCTTGCAGTATGACTTGTTTTTTGTTTTGAATATAATCTTTTGAATACAAATACTCGCTTGAGATTGCCACTCACGCCTTGGCGTGATCGCAATGACGTTTGATGTTGACAAAGTTAATGTTAATGAAGAGCAATTTGTTAAAGCCAAGGAGATGCTTGCAGCATGACTTGGTTTTTTGGTCATTCAGTAGGAATCTCCTTTCCTTGGCAACCATGTTAATTAATGGAATAATGGTTGCAGAACAAAGGAGATGCGCTGCATGACTGATTCGGTTTTTGATTAGCTAAAATTAATTTCAAACAAGGAAGATGCTTTCAGCATGACTAGGTCAATAGTCATTCTGAAGGAATCTCCTTTCCTTGGCAACCAATTTAGTTAATGGAATAATGGTTGCCGAACCAAGGAGATTCGCTGCATTACTGATTCAGTTTTTTATTAGCTAAAATTAATTTCAAACAAGGAAGATGCTTTCAGCATGACTAGGTCAATAGTCATTCAGTAGGAATCTCCTTTCCTTGGCAACCATGTTAGTTAATGGAATAATGATTGCCGAACCAAGGAGATGCGCTGCATGACTGATTCAGTTTTTGATTAGCTAAAATTAATTTCAAACAAGGAAGATGCTTTCAGCATGACTAGGTCAATAGTCATTCAGTAGGAATCTCCTTTCCTTGGCAACCATGTTAGTTAATGGAATAATGATTGCCGAACCAAGGAGATGCGCTGCATGACTGATTCGGTTTTTGATTAGCTAACAATAATTGTAAACAAGAAAGATGCTTGCAGCATGACTTAATTTTGGTCATTCAGCAGGAATCTCCTTTCCTTGGCAACCATGTTAGTTAATGGAATAATGGATGCCGAACCAAGTAGATGCGCTGCAAGACTACGTTTTTTTATTTTGTGTAGAAGCGCACTAACATAAATTCATATTTCGCACTTTTGTCATTCCGCATTCCGAACTCATACTTGTTAATGGAATAATGGTTGCCGAACCAAGGAGATGCGCAGCAAGACTACGTTTTTTTATTTTGTGTAGAAGCGAATTAACATAAATTCATATTTCGCACTTTTGTCATTCCGCATTCCGAACTCATACTTGTTAATGGAATAATAATTGCCGAACCAAGGAGATGCGCTGCATGACTACGTTTTTTTATTTTGTGTAGAAGCGCACTAACATAAATTCATATTTCGCACTTTTGTCATTCCGCATTCCGAACTCATACTTGTTAATGGAATAATGGTTGCCGAACCAAGGATATTCGCTTTTTGACTAAAAAATCACACTCCCATTTACAAAACAAAAGGGCTGCTACTTATACAAGTAACAGCCCTTTTTGTGTTTATTAAAAATATTGCTTATTCAATGATTTTTACAAACTGTTTTCTAGCTTTAGTTTCACCGTTTGATGAGATTACTAAGTTATAATTTCCAGTTGCTATATCTAAATTAGCTATGTCAATAATATTTGAATTACTTACATTAAAATTGTTACGATAAACTTCCTTACCAAATATATCATAAATAATTACATCTGCATTATTTATATTGGTATTGGTTAAGTCAATTTTAAATGTTCCGTAATTAGGGTTAGGGTATAAATCAATTGCTACAGTTGCTACTTTCACGTTAGTTAAACTATTATTCTTTTCATTTAAGGTATAATTGTTTTTATAACTTATTGGTGTATTATTATTTACTGCAAACAACGGATTAGGAGTAACAGTTATTACTTTAGAAACCTCCGAGAAACAACCTGTATTGGTAGTTTGCTGAATGATTCTTGCAGTATAAGATCCTGCTGCTGCATACGATTTGCTGAAAATTACTGTACCTGTTGATGAAGTTCCATCACCAAATGTCCAATTAGGAGTACCTGCACAATATAATCCAGGTGAGTTGTTTGAATTATTTGTGTAGGTTGGTGTGAAAGCAAACGAATTACCTAATAATACTTGAGTAGTACTTGGAGAAATGGCAACTGTCATTCCAACACGTCCATTCATTCCAGTATTTGCTGAAATATTTACATCATTAGAAGCAGTAGTAACACTACTTCCGTTGGTTACTGTTAGTGTAATTGTTTTAACACCACCATCAATGTAGTAATGGCTTGGAGAAACTTCGTTTGAAGTGCTTCCGTCACCAAAATTCCATAAGTAAGTATTACCTGTTCCTGTAGACGTATTTGTAGTAGTAATATAGTTGTTACAATTTCCACTCACTAAAGTGTTAAACGATGCATTTCCTGTACCTGTACTAATTCCTGTTCTAGTAATAATATTTGAGCAAGATGAACCTCCACAACCACATGCTACTAAAGAATAAGTATAGCTTGTTGCTGTAGATGGATTACCTGTATTCCAAATAATAACACCACCTGCAGGGCTTACTGCTGCTGTTACTGCTGCTGTAGCATCAATTCCTGCTGCTAATGTTAATGGAGCACATGCTATTGCAATAGTAGAATTAGTTCTTGTAATAGTATTGGTTGAGCTAGCACTACAATTATTAGCATTGGTAATGGTATAAGTATAGCTTGTAGCTGTTGCTCCATTGCCAGTGTTAAAAGTTATTACTCCACCTTGAGGGCTTGTAGCTAATAATATAGCTGCTGTTGCATCAAGTCCGTTGCACACAATAAGTGGTGCAGTGTTAGGAGCAGTAGGATTAGGTAATACAGTAACCCTTACAGTATCTTTACATCCATTCATATTGGCTACGTAGTAAGTAGAAGTAGTAGGATTAACAGTAATAGAAGTTGAACTTGAAATAGTATTAGCAGACACTGGAGGATTAGTCCAAGTTACATTAGTAGTTACACTACCGCTGCCACTGTATTGTAAGCTAAAGTTATCAAAAGCCCAGCTTTCATTACATAATTCTTCTAAACCTAAACCTTCTAATACCACTTTAATAGAAGCTGCTGAATGAGCAACTGTTCTTGAAATATGGTATTTGCTAGTAAATGCACCACCACCTAAATTACATCTTGCTGGTAAGTTATTGGCAATTGAACCTGTTCCATTAGGATTAACTGCAGGTATGTTACCAGGATAAGCTTGTGTTCTATAGCTAAAGTTAGAGAAAGTAGTATTAATAACACTGTTATTATCTACATCCATTTTCCATCTGTCAATTCCAACCCAAGTATCATTTCCATCCCAAGTATCGAATAAGTATAAATCGAAATCTACTTTTATTGAATCGTGAGCAGGTAAACCAGCCATATTAAATTCAGCTTTTTGTCCTTGTAAAGCACCTAACATACTTTCGCCATTATAGCTTAATATACTTGGAACGTTGGCTGGGCTAGTAGCTGGGAAAGTCCAATTACCATCAACGGAAGTGTTAAAGTTATTAGAATAAGCAGCATTAAATGAACCTACTGCACCCACTGTTGAGGTTGCATTGGTAACATTAATGTTTATTGGTTGACCGGCACAAATGGTATAAGAAGGTATAGTTGAACTAAATGTTGGTTTAACACAATCAACAGTTCTTGTAATTGTACAAGCACATGTTGCTGTTCCACATGAATTGGAAACGGTATAAGTATAGCTAGTTGCTGTACTTGCATTACCTGTGTTCCAAGTAATAACTCCACCTGCTGGGCTAACTGCTGCCATTACTGCTGCTGTTGCATTTACTCCTGTTCCTATTGTTACTGGAGCACAAGTTGGTGTTGCTGGCAAGCTTAATCTGTTAATGGTTCCATTAGTATTTGCTGTACAATTTGAATTTGAAACAGTATAAGTATAACTTGTTGCTGTAGTTGCACTACTTGTATTCCAAGTAATAACTCCACCTGCTGGGCTTACTACTGCTAATACTGCACTAGTTGCATCTAATCCTTGGCACAATGTTACTGTTCCGCATACTGGTGTAACTGGTGTTGGAATTACTGTTACTCTCACGGTGTCTTTACATCCATTCATATCGGCTACATAGTAGGTTGATGATGATGGGCTAACTGTGATTGATGCATTGTTAGAAATAGTATTTGATGATACTGGAGGATTAGTCCAGATTACATTACTAGTTACTCCTGTTGTACTGTATTCAATATTGAAATTATCAAAAGCCCAACTTTCATTGCATAATTCTTCTAAACCTAATCCTTCTAATACTACTTTTAAAGCATTTGCAGTATGAGGTATTGTTTTAGAAATATGGTATTTACTTGTAAATGCTCCACCACCTAAATTACATATAGCAGGTAAGTTATTTGCAATTGAACCTGATCCGTTAGGATTGATTGCTGGTATATTGCCAGGATAAGCTTGGGTTCTGTAGTTAAAGTTAGAGAAAGTAGTATTGATAATATTGGTATTATCTACATCCATTTTCCACTTATCTTCTCCTACCCAAATATCATTTCCATCCCAAGTATCGAATATGTATAAATCAAAATCGATTTTTACTGAGTTATGCGAAGGTAAACCAGCTATATTAAATTCAGCCTTTTGACCTTGTAATGCACCTAACATATTTTCGCCATTATAGCTTAAAATACTTGGAACGTTTGCAGGGCTAGTAGCTGGGAATGTCCAATTACTTCCTATTGAAGAATTAAAATTATTAGCATATAATGATAATGACGAACCAGATCCGCTTAATGTACCAGCATTGGTAACATTAATAGTAATTGGTTGACCAGCGCAAATAGTATACGAAGGTACAGTAGAACTAAATGTAGGTTTAACACATAATGGAGTTCTAGTAATAGTGCAAGCACAACTTGCGCTTCCACATGAATTAGATACGGTATAAGTATAGCTTGTTGCTGAAGTAGCGTTACCTGTATTCCAAGTAATAACACCACCTGCTGGGCTAACTGCTGCCATTACAGCTGCTGTTGCATTTACTCCTTCCGTAATAGAAACTACTCCACAAGTAGGTACACTTGGTAATGCTGTTCTGGTTATAGCACTGGTGCTACTTTGAGTTCCACATACACAAGGTACAGTATAAGTATAACTTGTAGCTGTAGAAGCATTGCCTGTATTCCATGTGATGGTTCCACCTGCAGGGCTTACAAAAGGTAATACTGCACTTGTTGCATCAACACCTGCACAAACAGTTACTGCTGCGGTATGTGCTACATTTGGATTGTTTCTTGTAATGGTGTTAGTACAACTTGCACTTCCGCATGAATTTGAAACAGTATAAGTATAACTAGTTGCAGTAGTTGCATTGCCTGTGTTCCATGTTACTACTCCACCTGCAGGGCTAACCGCTGCGTTTACATCTGAAGTTGCATTGTAACCAACACAAACTGTAACAGGAGCGCAAGTAGGTGTTGTTGGCAATGGTGTTCTTGTAATTACACTTGTAAAGTTTTGAGCACCACATCCGCTTGTTACAGTATAAGTATAACCAGTTGCAGTAGTTGCATTACCTGTATTCCAAGTAATGGTTCCTCCGCTTGGAGTTACACCAGCTAATACTGCAGCAGTTGCATCAACTCCAGTACAAATGGTGATTATAGATCCTGTTATAGGTGTAATATTCACTCTAGTTATAGAACTGCTACAACTAGCGCTTCCACATGAGTTTGTAATAGTATAAGTATAACCTGTTGCAGTAGCAGCATTACCTGTATTCCAAGTAATTATTCCACCTGCTGGAGTTACTGCTGCTAATACAGCATTGGTTGCATTTAATCCAATACATTTTGTAATTGGTGAACAAGTTGGTTGAACAGGTAAAGGATTTACCGTTACCATCATTGTATCAGAACAACCACCAGAAACAGTGTATATAAATTTGAATGAGCAATTTAATGGAGTAGTAAAACATACATTAGCAATTCCTGCTGTTGTAGTTCCTAAAGTAGCACCTGCTGGATTTGAAGCCAATGCTGTCCATGTTCCATTTGAAAGATTTGTTCCTACTAAGTTAGTACAACTAGCTGCACAAACAACTTGGTCAACTCCTGCATTAGGTTTTACACAAACAAAATAACCGGCATCAATAGTTGGATTGTTTATAGCAACACCTGTTCCATTGGTATTAATAGTAAATACTGGACTAAATCCTGTTGCAGCATCTGCATCATTATTTCCATCTGTTCCTGCTGTTGGTGTTTGTATTGTTAAACCATTTCCATTATTGCTAGTTGGGAATTTAACTTTGTAGTTTCCGTTTGTGCAAATATTAAAGCTATAATATCCAGGATTTCCTGAACCATCATTAACTGTTACGGTAGATGCAACAATGGTATTAGTAGTAGCATTCCATAATTCAACAGTTACTCCATTTAAACCTGCACTAGCTGGCTCATCTTGAATACCGTTATTATTTAAATCGCTCCATACATAGTTACCTACTGTAGCATTTATTACATTTAATACTAATGTAGCAGCACTATCACAACCTTTGCTATTTGTTAAATTAACCAAATAGGTTCCTGCTGTGTTGTAAGTATTACCGTTCCATACATAAGGCATATCTGTTAAACAAATATTAGCTGTAGTAGTAGACGAAGT
The DNA here is from genome assembly GCA_013298895.1 of Bacteroidota bacterium. GTDB lineage: Bacteria > Bacteroidota > Bacteroidia > UKL13-3 > UKL13-3 > JAAFJM01. Next base: position 27,216 of record JAAFJM010000017.1, read on the forward strand.
GTTTGCATTTACAGCTACGGAAGTAGTAGTTGCGCTACATCCATTTGAGTTATTAGTAAATGTAAATGTAACATTACCTGCATTAACTCCTAATACCAAACCTGCATTATTTACAGTAGCTATTGAATTGCTGCTACTAGACCAAGTTCCGCCTGTAGTTGGAGATAAAGTCATATTGCTTCCAACACAAACTAATGATCCTGCACTTACAATTGGTAAAGTAGTATTTACAGTTACAGTTACTTGAGCAGTTGCTGTACAACCTGTAGCTGTATTTGTTTTAACAACTGTATAAGTTGTAGTAGCACTTGGGTTAGCTGTTGGATTGCTTACGGTTGTTGAGCTTAATCCTGTTGCTGGACTCCATGAGTATGTTGCTGTTGCATCGTTTGCCTCACCAATTGTTGCACCGCTAGTGTTAGCTGTACAAGTTTTAGTGAAAGGTGAACCTGCACTTACTGTGATTGCTGAATTATTTACAGTTACAGTTACTTGAGCAGTTGCTGTACAACCTGTAGTTGTATTAGTTTTAACAACTGTATAAGTTGTAGTAGCACTTGGGTTAGCTGTTGGATTGCTTACGGTTGTTGAGCTTAATCCTGTTGCTGGACTCCATGAGTATGTTGCTGTTGCAACGTTTGCCTCACCAATTGTTGCACCGCTAGTGTTAGCTGTACAAGTTTTGGTGAATGGTGAACCTGCACTTACTGTGATTGCTGAGTTATTTACTGTTACAGTTACTTGAGCAGTTGTTGTACAACCTGTAGTTGTATTAGTTTTTACAACTGTATAAGTAGCAGTAGCACTTGGGTTAGCTGTTGGATTGCTTAAGGTTGTTGAGCTTAATCCTGTTGCTGGACTCCATGAGTATGTTGCTGTTGCATCGTTTGCCTCACCTATTGCTGCACCGCTAGTGTTAGCTGTACATGTTTTAGTGAATGATGAACCTGCACTTACTGTGATTGCTGAGTTATTTACTGTTACAGTTACTTGAGCAGTTGCAGTACAACCTGTAGTTGTATTTGTTTTTACAACTGTATAAGTAGTAGTTGAACTTGGATTTGCTGTTGGATTGCTTGCTGTTGTTGAGCTTAATCCTGTTGCTGGACTCCATGAGTATGTTGCTGTTGCATCGTTTGCCTCACCAATTGCTGCACCGCTAGTATTGGCTGTACAAGTTTTGGTAAATGGCGAACCTGCACTTACAGTTGGTAATGGATTAACAACTACTGTCATTGTATCTCTACATGAACCATTAGTCCAAATAAAATTATAATTACCAATTACACTTAAACCTGTAACAGTTGAAGTTGGACTGCTTGTATTTGTTATAGTTGCTGAAGCAGGATTACCTGTTTGAGCTGACCACGTTCCTGAACCAGAAGCTGCTAAAGTTGCGGTTGTATTGATACAAACTGATTGATTTGCACCTGCATTTGGTTTTGCAGAAACTACTACATCCATTTCATCAAAACATCCACCTGTTGAGTATTTGAAAGTATATGTTCCTGTTGATACATTGGTAAAACACACGTTTGCAACTCCTGAAGTGGTTGATCCTAAAGTAGCACCAGTTGGATTTGAACCAGAAGCAGTCCAAATTCCTGTATTAGGAGTTGTACCTGTTAAATTTAAACATGAACCACCACAAGCAGTTAAGTTACTACCTGCATTAGGAGTTGTACATGCAAAGAAACCAGCATCTAAAGTTTTATTAAATTCGTTCCAAGTTAAAATTACTTGTTGTGTTTTTAATAAAGCATCAATATCGCTATCATCATTATCATCACTTCCAACATTTTGTAAAGTTGGTCCAAAAATTACCCCTGGAGAAGTGAATTCAACTTGGTAATAAATGCCAGGTTGTAAGTTAATAAATTGGTAGTAACCAACTGAATTAGTTGTTGTACTGTCAATTTTAGTTCCACTTGCATTTAATAAATATACTTTTAAGTTTTGGAAAGGTGTTTCTCCTACATCTTGTAAACCATTTTTGTTTAAATCGTTCCAAACTGTATCGCCTAATCCTGGTAATGCATATAATCCTAAATCAATTGAATGATCAACATAACCTGTAACACCAGTAGTGATATTAATAAATGGAATTCCAGCAGGAATTGATCCTAAAGCAGTTGATAAATTTAAAATGCTAAAGTTATTATCATTTATAGTTGGATTAGCACCTTGACCTGTATTGGTTAAAGTTATTTTATATTTAACTCCATTTGAAGTTAAAGTAGTATCAGTTATATTAAATTGACCAACACCAGCTAAAATTCTATAATTGGTATTTGGTAAAATTGTTTGACCGTTTAAAGTAGAGAAATAATAATTTCCATTTGCATCGGTTGTAGCTGTTCCTACTTGTGAACCGTCAGATGTTTTATACATGCGCATAACTACACCAGCTATTCCTTTTTCAGCTGGATCTTGAATACCATCAACATCTAAATCTCTCCAAACATAATTACCTACTTCTAAAAAGTTAATATTATCTGAAGCTATTTCCACATCTCCCATTCCATTGGCTTTTCCAAAACTTGCAATACCCGCATCAGAATAATAGCTTTTACCTTTTATTTGTTGTCCAGTTAAACTGCTATTTACCCTAACTCCATTAGCCCAAATATCGCCTCCTCTAAATACCGAAGGATCAACCATTCCAATCATAATTTCGCCAGAACCAGGAATTACAGTTAAACCCCCAGTTGCCATTTCTGTATGGTAACCGCCTACATTATCAAAATCATCGTGATAAAATTCGCCAAAACCAGGACCTTGATTGTTTCCTGGGGCATAACCAGTTGTTGGACCTGCTTTAGCATTATTTTCCAAAACATAAGCTCCATTCGAATAAAATGCTCTTAATACATCTCCACCTGCATCAGTTTGTCCGCCATCATTATAAGCGGCATTATCCCAATTGTAGTTGCCCATTTGATGGCCAATTCTATCCATTAAAGCAATAGTCATAGCTCCATCTAAATCGAATTCAATATCAGTTAAAACTGGAGTTGGCCATAAAATTAAATCATTAGCATTAAAAGGAACTGAAATATTATCAGTCCAAGGATACCAACCTGTAATTTGTGGCTCACCTGCACTTGGATAACCTTTAGGGTAAGTTAATGGAAAGTTAAAAACATCGCTCCATACATTGGTTGCTAAATCTAACGCTTTAATAGAAGCAGTTAAGTTTGATTTTGTTCCAGAAGAAGCATCACAAACAATACCTGCATATAATTTATTTTCAAATACTTTAACGGCAAATGGACGGTAAGAACCATTAGTACAACCTGGATCAGGCACTGTAAATGAAGTAACATTTGAAGCTGTAGGAATTGTTCCTGTTGCTAAATAATTTGTAATATCAATGGCATAAACTTTTTTATCATGTAAATTCATAAAATATAAAGTGTTTCCATCGTCAGATAAATCCATTCCACCAATACCTGCTTTACCAACTAAAGCAAAGGCAGTTGCATCAGCATTTGGATCTAATCTGTTAGCACCTAAACCTCTGGCAGTATTTGTTCCAATAGTACCCACATTAATTCCAATAGTTGATACATTTAAAAAGTTTGAAAGAACAGGAGATGCAGGATTGCTATAATCAACTGTGTAAATACCACCTAAACCTAATGGACCTAAACCCACATGGCGTTTTAAAAATGCAGCACTAAATAATCTCTTTTTGTATTTATTCCAAGCATGTGCCCAAACGCTACCTACTTGTGCTGATGTTGCAATGGTTGTTACATCTCTATCAGTGTAATTATTATAAGCATGTTGAATAATGGCTTTAGTTGTACCAGCACTTCCACCTCCCAAAGGATTACCATTGGTATATAAATTAGAAAAAACTGGCGGAGCAGCTTGAGAGTAACTCAATGGATTAACACCACCGCAATCAATATTACAAGCAGCAGCATTAACAAAACGTACATTACTTGCATTACCAGATAAAGAAGGACCAGCATAACCTTGAACTAAACCTGGCCAATTTGTAAATTCTAAACGTACAGGATAATTTGCTGGTAAAATTGCATTGCTATTAGCAGTGCTAAAAGCGTATTTACCATCATCATCAGAGGTAGCAGTGTATAAAGTTCCATTTTTGTCAAAAGCTTTAATAGTAACATTTGGAATCCCTTTTATTTCTCCAGCATCATGTACACCGTTTGCATTGTTGTCAAAGTATGTCATACCACCTAAATTAGTTCCAGTACATGACATTGGTGCACATGCAACTGGAGCATTAACACTCACTGTACCCGAAGTTGCAGAAGCACCATTACTTAAAACAGCTACTAATGAATGTGGATTGCCATCGGCATTAATTTCGAAAGCAACAACTTGTGGCGAAACTATAGGGCCAGCTACTGCTGATCCGCTTCCTGGATCATAATTAGATTGTGGTTTAATAATTCTAGTAGAAGTTCCGTCTAAAGTTACAGTAATAGTATTACCGTTACTTGCCCCTGTCCAACCCACTTGAACTGTAATAGTTGTTTTGCTAGCACCACTGTAATAGTAGCAACCGCTAGCAGATGCATTTTGAATAGTTACCGTTTGCGCTTTAATTCCTAAAACAGCAAAAACAAGCATCAAACTTAAAATGGTGGATTTTAATTTGGTGCTTGTATTATAAAAGTTTAACCTTAAACCTTTATTGATTGTGTTAAATGTATTTTTCATTGTTTTAACTAGTTACAGTCGTAGATTGAGAAATAAAGAATTGAATCTGTTTGATTAATTCCAAAAACGACCATACAAGGACCATTGATAGAATTTAGGTAGTAACCTATTAATTGAGTTCCACGTTGAAAGTCAGGAGGACCTAATAATGAAATAATCTCCGTTCTGTTTGTAAAAACAGTTGGAGTAGTTGAATTAGTGTGGTTACCAGATTTAGTTACAATTAAATGCTTTAATTGACCAAAAGTTACGGTTCTGTCTGAACCTGCAGTAGTTTTAAATTGCTGGCTTAACGCCTGCTCTTGACTAGTTAAAGTCATGGATGTTTGTCCGAAACTTGCTAATGAAGCAGTGAGGAACAAAAAGAAGAAAAATTGTTTGGCTTTCATTTGTTTTTTGTTTTTTGTTTGTTTGTTTGTTTTTGGTTTGTTTTTGGTTTGTTTTTAGTTTTATTTTCTTTTGCGATTACAAACAAAAAACCATTAAATTAAACATATGGAATTCAGCATTTTAAATAAATATGCCATAAAAACAAATCCCAATTTGAAACAATCAATTTCCAAATTGAACTAATTAACATTTTGAGGAAAACAAAAAAAGCCAACTTAACTTTAATGTTAAATTGGCTTTTGTAAAATAGTAAGAAATGGTTTAGTTGCGAGTTCTAATTGGTATTGAAAATATTTTAAATTATACCTAAAACCCTATTGAAGCATGCGGGTTTTCAATTTTTATTAATTTAAAGTTACTAATATTGGCATCCCATTTAAAGTAATATTCAGTTTCTTGTCTATCAGTTGGTGCTGTTAAGTTCCAATTAAACTCTACACCATACACAATTAACTCGCCTTTATCAGTTACTTTAAATTTGCGGCATTTATCATCACCTCTTGGACCAATATTTTCAATGGAAAGTGCCATTCTTTTTTTATTGGTAAATTTGCCCAATGAATCTAAAACTACTCCCATTACGTTAGAGTTTCGTGCACTTCCATAAATTAAAATATTACTATTCTTAATTTTAATTACACTTATACCAAATGCATCGGTATTAATTATCGAATCAATTATTACAGGAACTTTAAGTTTGGTATCAATGGCATAAATTACACCTTTTTCTTCTTTTCTGTTGCTATTGTAAACGGTAGTAACATATAAAATTTTAGAAGTACAATCGTAATAAATGCCTAACAAACCAAATGAATTACCTTTAACAGGTAATTTGTTTGAAGGCAAAACTATATATGGTTTCATTTCACCCGTAATGGCATTGGTTTTTAAAATAGTATTCTGGTCTTTCTTTGGATTTTCTAAAGTATTAATAGTAGGAACGGGAATAACAAATATTTCAGCCTTTTCATTAATAGTAAATCCACCTAAATATCCGAATTTTTTCCAAGTTGGTTGTTGGTAGAAATATGGATTTTTTTTTGTTAATGAAGTAGAATCGTTATTAATAAAAATTAATCCTTTATGGAATCTATCACTGGTTGTAATTAAAAAATTTTTAGGATCTATTTTAGTTTTTTCAATGTAAGTAGGATTTTTTTTACATACAGGTAATCCAACTAACTGCGCCTTTAAATTATTTAAAATTAAAAAAACTATGGCTATAATTAAAATATATATCTTCATATCGTTATTTTTTTAAGGGAACAAATAAAGGGCCGCCAATACAAGGATAAATAGTAGTTTTATAAGTTCCATTTACTAATTTGGCAGTTGCCCAGCAATTTTCTTTACCTAGTGTATCATCGTTTTTTAGTTGTGGTACGTACCAAACAATTAAACTTTTTTTAGAAATATCTTCCGGAATTGGCTCAATAAACTTTTCAGGACCTTGCTTATAATCAACATTGCAACAAGGGCCAATGGTATTTAAATCGTTTTCACCTTCCTCTTTGTTTATATGGTTTAAGGTTACATAAACATAGGCATTATCGCTTATTTTTTTTTCATTCAATTGCCCCATATTTGGAATAATATAATATCCATTATTGGTGGAGTCATTTATTTTAAATCTCTCTTGTTTTTTAGGAGACGATGCAAAATCACAAAGTTGCCATTTTTCTTTTTTCCATTGTGTCCATTTATTTTCCTTCATTTCGTAAAACGAATTATTGTTTCCTGCAAATGCAATTCTAAAAACGGGCCTGTACATTCCATCATTTCCACAACCTCTGCCTATACTCCCTCCTGCTACTCTAAAACTACCATCGTTATAAAATTCGTAACGTTGTATATAACTGTAATTACATGGCTTTGGCCAATTTTGACTATAAAATTTTTGTTCTAAAACAAAACCTTTGGTTAACCCATTAATTATTAAATCGCTAATAACAGGTGGTTCAATAGCTAAAACAGCACTTTCACTAAACTCAGGACAACCAATTGCATCGCTATATCCAAAACCATCTGTATTGCTGTAAACTACATGCATATCTACCAATTTTGCACTTGTTAAAATTCGGTTATCGTTAAACTTTACATCGCTTATTCTTAAACCATCGCTACTGGTTAAACTGTATTTTAAACTCCAACTGTTTCGTTCTATTACATTTTCTTGTAAACAAAAGCATTTTGTAATAAAATCGTTTTGTAATTTACGTTCAGTAACCATTTCTTTTGGAATGGTATCGCGCCCTAAATTTGTCCATCTAATACCTATTAAATTTAATTCAGTTAAGTCTACTATGCACCACAACGCTTTTTGATTTTGAACAAACGTAGGTGCTACACACAAATGCCTAGATCTTTCGCATTTTGAATAATTTAAAGCGGTTTGCGTTGCCGCCATCACAAAATCTTTGTTTTCTGGCTTTATACCAAGTGCATCTTTAACCTCATTTGATAATGTTGCAATATGAACAGCCAAATCGCGCAAATGCAAGGGCAAATCGGGTTGTGCATCTGGAAAATGATTTACACTCATTACCTTTTTTTCTGAAATGTTTACATAAGCAATGGTGGTTAAGTTATAGGCATAATTATACATTTCAACCCTAAAACAATTGCCGTTATTACACTCATTTAAGTTATTTCCATTTTGGTTGCTAGGTAATAAAGGGTATAATCCAAATATTTCGGAAAGAGTTGGTTCATTTTGTTTACCATCAATAAAGTATTGTTTAAAAACAACATTTTCTAAAGCAATTTTTTGAATGATATTAATGGTATCTGAATTTGAAGGAAACAACAAAACAGGGTTTTTCGATTTTGTAACTGAATCAATTTTACTTAAGCGTATTTTTATAATGCTATCATCAGCATGGTTGTTTTTTGTGAGTAGTTTTGAATCGTAATTATTTTGACTTTTCACAATGCTTATAGTAAAAATAATTTCAAAAATGAGGAAGCATATTTTTTTCATTTTACTTTAGTTTATATTTTTAAAAAAAGGATTAGTTAAATAACTGGTATCGGTTAAAGTATTTAAAAAACTAATTAATTGTTTTATTTCAGTTTGGTTTACTTTAAATGGTTTTAATCTTTGGTCTATATTGGTGTTTTTATTAATTAAATGCTTTCCACCTTTACTAAATATTTCTATAACTTCTTTTAAATTAGTTACACTTCCATTGTGAAAATAAGGGCCAGTAATAGCAACATTGCGCAACGAGGGAATTCTGAATTTTCCTTTATCGTTAATGTTTTTAGTTACCTCGTATAATCCTAAATCATTATTATCAATACCAACATTTGCAAAATATAACTCACTTTTATTTTCAATGGGTTTGTTAAAATCAATTCCATTGTGACACGAACTACAATTTAATTTCTTTGAAAAAAACAATTTTTTCCCAGCCAATTCATCTTTGTTCAATTGGTTATTATTAAGCAGATAATTGTCGTACTTCGATTGTCGAGCATTAAGTTTACCTACATAACTACTCAAATATTTTATTACATCGTTCCAGCTTAATTGTGTTTTATTAAAATTATGAAGTAAAACTGCATACTTTTTATCGGACGAAATTACATTTAATACATTCATATTATTGCTATCCATACCCAACTCTATAGGATGTTTTTTAAAAAGTGGCCCTACAACTTGATTTTCTAAAGTTTTAATTTTAGGGTCAGCCCAATTCAACGATAAATAATTATTTAAATTTAAAATAGATGGGGTATTATACTTTAATAAATCAGCATCAATATTCATTGTTCGCCTGTATCCATCGGTATAAGCAAATTGGGGCGCATGGCAACTTGCACACGATTTTGTTTCATTCTTTGATAATCGTTTATCAAAAAATAACAAATGGCCTATTTGGCTTGAAATGTTTTCAATTTCTTCTGTATCCTCATTTTTTAATGATGGAATTGAAAAAGATGAAAGCAATAGCAAACCAAATAATATAATAACTACTACTATTTTCAATATTTAATTTTCAAGCAATATTTATATTTAATTGATAATAATTTTAACCATTTATAAACAAAAAAAGGTTACTGTATTGCTATAGTAACCTTTAGTTATTAAACTTAATTTTGTTCATTTAATTTTTAATCATTTAGTTTGTTATATTTACCAACTCTCAATTCCTATTTCGCTCACGCCTTGCGTGATTGTCATTCCGAATTCCGCAATCAACTCCCCTAAGCTTCCCTATCCACCATTGCCAAACGTTTTAGTTCGCTTACTTCTATGCTCATAAAATCGTATTCGTTTACCACTTTGCCTGTAATTAAGTAACAGCCCGGACCAGTAAAAGGAAACTGTTTGGCACTTGGCGGAAAATGAACCGTGTCAATCCAATTTCCTTCTAAATCGGTAAAAGTACCAAAGTACATTTTATCGCCATTGCTGGTGTATGTACGTTTGGTATTTACCCAATAACCAACTATGCTAATGGTTTGGTTTATGTATTTAGGCATTTCTTTGGCAGTAAAATTATTTGGCAAAGCATGTTTTAACAAACCAAATGGCGAAGCCAACGAAAAACCAAATAAGGCCATTTCATCAAAAGCCTCATCAATTTTTGAATGGTTAAAAGCGGGTAATTCCCACTTGGGTAAGTTAACTTTAAACAGCTCTTGTTTGCTTGTTTTTTTTACGTGAGGTTGAATAATGCTGTGTATTTCCCAAAGCAATTCGGTTTTATTTCTTCTAGTAAAATTAAATGTTCCAGCCTTTACCAAAAGCCGCATTTGCTCTAACGATAAAGGTACACGGGCTATAAAATCGTGCATATTTTTAAAGTTACCATTTTGCAAACGTTCTTGTAAAATAGCTTGCAAAGTATGTTCGGTTAACTCGGCTATTAAAGCCAAACCCAAATAAATGGTATTGCCTTCAATGGTACACAAAGCATCGCTATGATTGATGCAAGGCAAATGAATATTGGCACCATGCATTCGTGCTTCGTGTAAGTATAATTCTTTACGGTAAAATCCGCCACCATTATTAAGTGTAGCCACCATGTATTCAAGCGGATAATATGCTTTTAAAAACAATGCCTGATAACTTTCAACCGCATAACTAGCCGAATGCCCTTTGGAAAAAGCAAAATTGGCAAAGCTTTCTATTTGATTCCAAATATCAGTTATGGTGTGCAGTTGATGACCTTTTTTTAAGCAATTTACAAAAAAGTTTTGCCTAACTTTTTCAAACTCATTGCGCTTTTTAAACTTCCAACTCATGCCTTTGCGCAAATAATCTGCTTCAGCAAGCGTTAGGTCGGCAAATAAATGTGCAACTTTTATCACGTCTTCTTGATACACCATTACGCCATAAGTTTCTTCTAAAATATCGTATAATTCAGGCAAAGCAGCACGTGCTTTTTCACGCAATTCTGGATGACGGTATCGTAAAATATATTCGCGCATCATACCACTTTTGGCCACACCTGGCCTAATGATAGAACTAGCAGCTACCAAACGCAAATAATCATCGGCTCGCAATTTGGCAAGCAACATGCGCATGGCTGGTGATTCCACATAAAAACAACCAATGGTATTGCCTTTGCGAAGCAATGCTTTTATGTTCTCATCTGTTTTAAAAGCAGCCACATTGTGTACATCTATATCAATACCTTTGTTTTGTTTTACTATATCAATGGTATCTTTAATTTTACCCAATCCACGCTGGCTTAAAATATCAAATTTATACAAGCCAATATCTTCGGCTTCTAACATACTAAACTGAGTAGTGGCATAACCTTTAGGTGGTAAACTAGTAGCAGTATAACAAGTAATTGGTTTTTCAGAAATAATAATTCCGCTAGAATGAATGCTTAAATGACTAGGAAAACCTTTAATTAAATGGCTATACCGAATTACCAAACGGCTGATTTCATCCAAACTATTGATGTCGGTGGTACGTTGTAATTTATCAATATCGTTAGGCGGTAAGCCAAATACTTTCCCTAACTCACGTGTAACTGCATCGTGCTGAAAAGTATTGTAAGCACCCAATAAAGCAGTGCGTTCAGTGCCAAATCTTTTAAAAATATAAGCTGTTATATCGTCTCTATCTGTCCATGAAAAATCCATGTCAAAATCGGGCGCATTGCTTCTATGCAAATTGATAAATCGTTCAAAATATAAATCTAACTCTATTGGATCTACATCGGTAATGCGAAGTAAATACGCCACAATGCTATTGGCTCCACTACCTCGGCCTACGTAATAATAATTTTTATGCCTAGCATAATTAATGATATCCCAATTAATCAAAAAATACGAAGCAAAATTTAGTTGACCAATTACTTCTAATTCTTTTTCTATGCGTTGCAATACCTGCGCTGATGGATTTGGATAACGATAAGGCAAACCTTTCATACATTCATTGCGCAGCAAACTAATATCTGTGGCAATACTATCGGTATAATGTGCTAAATTTTTATTAGTTAATTTTCCATAATCAAAATGTATGTGGCAGCTATTTAAAATGTGTTCGGTATTGGTAATTATATGCGGATAGGCTGCATAAGCAGTATACATTTCTTGCTTACTCAGCATCATTTCGGTGCCTTTTGCTTGCTGGGTGATGGGTAGTTTGCTTAATAAATTATTGGTATCAATGGCACGCAATAACCTATGCGCATTAAACGCTTGTTTGTTAGCAAATGAAACCGTTTGTAATGCCACTAATTTGTTTGTTTTTTGCTTAATAGATAAAAAATTTAAGTTACTTAACTCTTTTATGCTAATACCTACAAACTCGTTATTGCGCAGCGGCCAACCTTTATAATTACTTAATGGATATACCACAAAAGCATGGTTAAACGCAGGTGCTATTTCGTTAAAATGTGTATTGCTATGCAAATGCAATGAAAGATGCTCGTTCAGTTCTTTAAAACCTTCGTTATTATTGGCTATGCCAATGTATTGTTGTTGGGCATTATTTCTAAAATCAATGCCAACAATTGGTTTTAAACCGTAGTTTGGTGCAAGCCGAATGGCATCTAAACAAGCGGATGTATTGTTAATATCGCTGATTACAAAAGTATCGTAACCATTTTGTTGCACTTGTTGCAATAAGGTTTCAATGGCAAAAGTACCATAGCAAAAACTATAATAGGTATGGCAGTTTAGTAGCATTTTTTTATCTATATTTTTAAATGATTTTAAAAATCATCGATGTTTTATATTCATAAGTTCGCCCTTACAGGGCTTAACTTTGTCTTTAATTATTTCTACCATAAGTAAATCCCTATGGGATTATTATTTGGATACATTTCTCAATAATTAATTATTATAAATAGCCTCGTAGAGGCGATCTTATGGTAGCAATAAATCAAATAATTTAATAAAGTTCCATAGGAACGACCCTAAGGTAGCAATGGTCCCGATTGCTATCGGGATTAACCCGTTGAAAAAAAGATGCAAACCCAACCCGAACATTATATTTATTCGTATTACCACCAGTTTCACTAGTGGCTATTCATATCAAACCTATTTATTTTTATTATCTACATTCAATTTTTTACCACTAAACGAGTTAAAATCATGGCTTTTAAAATCCATGCCAGCGGCTCTGTTAACAGCATCTTTACCATAACGCTTGCGTATTTTATCCATAGCTTGATATAACTGTATTTGCTGCAATGTTTGCTCAAACAAATTATACTGGTGTCCGCCCTGTACCAAATGACTAAACCTAACACCAATTAACCGAATGAGCATACGTTTTTGATACAATTTTTCAAATAAATCGTTTACCTTTTCAATCAAAATATGGTCTAAAGAAGTATAAGGAATACGGGCTTGCATGGTGAAAGTGTTAAAATCAGAGTACCTAATTTTTACCGTTACACAAGCTGTTAATTTTTGTTCGCTGCGCAATTGAAACGCCAATTTTTCGGTCATGCCAATTAACAAACCTTTTAAAGCTTTTACATCAATGGTATCTTTATCGAAAGTTTGTTCGGTTGAAATAGATTTACGCTCGGTATAAGGCACCACCAACGAGTTATCAATGCCATTGGCTTTTTTCCAAATTACACCTCCATTTTCACCCAACACCTGTTGTAATAAAACCATGGGCATTTGCTGTAAAGTATTAATATACATAATACCCATATCGCGCAATACTTGGTACGTTTTATCGCCCACCATGGGTATTTTTTTTACAGATAAAGGTGCTAAAAATGTTTTTTCAGTTCCTAATGGAATTTCCTTTTGTCCGTTTGGTTTGGCCTCGCCTGTACCTACCTTCGATACGGTTTTATTGCCCGAAAGGGCAAACGAAATAGGCAAATTGGTTTCGCGGGTAATTTTTTGCCTAAGCTCGGTAGCTAATTTATAACAACCAAAAAATTTATCCATGCCCGTTAAATCAATATAAAACTCATCGATGGATGATTTTTCGTACAAAGGCACATCGCCTGCTATAATTTCGGTTACCATGTTTGAATAATAGCTGTATTGGCTACTATCGCCACGCACCAAAATGGCATCAGGACAAAGCTGCCTAGCTTGTTTCATAGGCATAGCCGAATGAATGCCAAAAGCACGAGCTTCATAACTACAAGCAGCCACCACGCCCCTATCGCTAGCTCCTCCAACCAAAACTGGTTTGCCATATAAAGCAGGGTTGTTCAATCTTTCAACCGAAACAAAAAAAGAATCCAAATCAATATGTACTATTTGCCTTTCCATTTTGCCTAATTATTGTGATTGTTTGATTATAAAAAGATTGTTCAGCTAACTTATTTTGTCATTGTAAAAGTGGAGATTGAACTATTTAAAGGGTGTAATCAAATTAAATAATTAACCAGAACAACAAAGGTTACTGGTTTTATAAGCAATAACCTTTGTTAGTTATGGTTATGCCGCCTTAACTATTTTAAAAATTAATCGTTAGCGGTATAACCAATCTCCACTTAGTAATACAATGAAAAAATGTTTGTTGAAAACAGTATGCAATATTACCAATAATTTTAGTATTATTGTGCTAAATATTTTAGCATGAGTAAGATTTCTAGTAACATCAAGCATTTAAGGCAATTAAAAAAATGGTCGCAGGAGCAATTGGCTACAGCCCTAGATAGTACGCGCTCTCGCATAGGTTCGTACGAGGAAGAACGTTGCGATCCGCCAGTTGAGACCTTGATTAAGATTTCGAATTTGTTTCATATTTCGATTGATGCATTGGTAAAATGCGATTTGCGAACGGTAGAAACTGAACAACTGATTAAGGTGGGCGAAAACCGAATTTTATTCCCTATTATGGTTGATAAAAACAATAACGATTTGGTGGAAGTAGTAACGGTAAAAGCTTCGGCTGGTTATTTAAATGGTTATTCCGATCCTGAATTTATTGAAAGTTTGCCTTTAATGAATTTGCCTTTTAGGGTAATTGGTAAACACCGAGCGTTTCCTATTAAAGGCGATTCGATGCCACCGCTTAAAGATGGTAGTTATGTAATTGGAAAGTTTGTGGAATCAATTAACCACATACGTAATGGAAGTACTTATGTGCTCATTACCCGCGATGAAGGTGTGGTTTATAAACGTGTGTTTAGAACAGATAATAACTTACAATTGGTTTCGGATAATAAAAACTACGAGCCTTATATTATTCATGCCTCTACTGTAATTGAAATTTGGGAGTTTGTATGCAACCTAAACATGAGCGATACCAAAGAAGAAGAATTGAATTTAGATAGCATCATGGCTATGTTGCGCAGCATGAGGGTAGAAATAGAAAGTTTGAAAAAGAATTAGGGGGGAATAAAAATGAATGAAATTATATATAAATATTTAGGCCCTAAAAGAGTAGAATATTTAGAAAATGAACTAATTAGTTTTACAACACCTAAAATGTTAAACGATCCTTTTGAATGCTACCCTGGTCTTGATTCTAGTTTAATTGAATTTACTATTTTCAATGAATTTTTTTCGAATCATTTCATCGAACTTATTACGAGTAACTTCATTCCTGATTATTTAAAAAGGGATAAAATAAACAACTTATACAAAAAGTACCAATCATCAGTAATTAATGTTAAATCAAATTTTGAAACAATAATCAATAATTTCAATAAACTAAATAATGAAGTAAATAGTCAAATTGGAATTTTATCACTTTCTCGCAATTGGTCAAAGACATTGATGTGGTCTCATTATGCAGAATCGCATCAAGGATTTGTTATAGGTTTCAATTCTCAACATGAATTTTTCAAAGGAACATCTAACAAAATGATTACCGAATTACTACCTGTAACCTATAATCAAGAAAGAACACAAACACCCTTGGTATTGAAAAACAATTTTGAGTATACAAAAAATGTAGTTCTACTAAAACATATTGATTGGAAATATGAAGAGGAAGAACGTATGATAGGCTATCTAAAACACTGTGATAAAGTTGTTAATGTTGGAACAAATAATTTTCATTTATTCAAACTTCCACATGATGCTATTGAAGAAATAATTATTGGGTATTATTCTGACAAAAACTTAACAGATTTACTTACAGATTTTGCTTTAAAAAGAAACATACAACTATATAGAGCAGATTTATCAAAGACAAAGTTTGATATGGAAAGAGTTTTTATAAAATAAATACCATACTTAACAACAAGCGAAACCTTCAATTTAATATCAATACACAGATAACAATCCTGAAAGGATTGAATATGAATAGCCACGCATGCAATGCGTGGATGAAAATGAGCCAAACAAAACAACTCTGAAGGAGTTGAATATTCATGCTGTTATTTAACCCTTTCAGGGTTAGTTTATATTTAAATAAATAACCGTGGGTTGCCACGCACGGCTATTCAAATTCAACTCTTTCAGAGTTGAGGAAAAATGTAATTTAGTTTTTTACTTTAACAATGAATATTGTTTATTTGGAAAATCATCAAATAAAAACAACAAATGCATATATTCGATGCTATCAATAAAGATGTAACCATACAACGTATAACTATCAAAATATTTGAACTATTTGAAGATAATTTCTTTGAAACTTATATTGAAGAAAATGAAACAAAAATAGTAGATTATTGGGAAGGTGATTTATGTGCTATTGGTCTAAAAAAAGACAATAAAGTGGTTTATATTTCAACATGGGATTTTAGATTTTATAAACCAGATAAAATGAAATATTACGTTGATTTTGAAACGATAAACATAAACACGCTAGAAACGTTAGAAGTAGTAAAAAATTTAGATAAGATAAATGAAGAAATTCTGTTGAATGAAGTGGTTTCTTTCTTTAAAAATTATAACGGTTCTAACCAATTAAGTTCTACATTCATATAACTCTGCGCATACAATTCGAGGTTAAAACAAAGTAAATGGTTCTACTAACTCTTTATAAATATACTCCTCGTCAGCTCCTGCTAAATTGCCAAATGCATTTTTTCCTCTTACATTTCTTACAGTGTGAGTTTCCAATAATTCATCTGCAAAAGGCAATACTAAATTCAGCAATTCCAATTTATTAGCATCATTTTTACAATCAATTAACCAATTGTTTTGGCTCTCCTTTGTTAAAATAACAGGCATTCGAGGTTCATTAATTTGGGGATTGTTATGAATTTTACTCAATTTTTTATTCCCTTTAGTGGTAACAATACTGCATGTTTTAATAACTTCACCAGTTTGGCTATCTACCCACTCGTCCCATAATCCGGCTAATGCCAAAGGTTCACCATTTTTGGGAGCAATATGGTAAGGAAAAGTTTTGCCATATGCATGATGGTGTTCATAAAATGCATCTAAATAAATAAGACATCTTTTATTTTTGGCTGAATTTTGAAATGATGGTTTTTCAAAAATTGTTTCGCCTTTTGCATTTAAATTGTAATTCCAAGCAGTTTGAGCTTGTTGTTTATTTTTAACCCAATTTGGTATTAATCCCCAAACAAAAGCCTGTGGAATAAATGGCGTTTGGTTTGTAAAAACTAATAACTTAGGATGCGTAAATCCTGATACATAAAAATACTTTTCTAAATGATTACTTACTTTTTCCAACTCCTTTTCCAAAGCAGCAATTATTTCTGGATCATCGCTCCTATGTTTGGCATATTTAATGGCCAATTTCAATCCTGATTTAGCATCGTAACACATAATAGTTTTATTAAATTTTATTGAGAGCTGTCATACCAAAATCAATGTCTTCAGGATTTGTTACTTGTCCAAATTTCATGCTTATAGTAATTGTTTGGCTGCAAGGTATTAAAAAAGTATAATACAAAATAAAAGCCCTTCAAAATTGAAGAGCTTTTATTTTGTATTATTCCTCCGCTTTGTTTTTACTTGTCATTAACAGGTTATAAGCTCCTTGCGTTACAATTTGTTTATTATCAAAATCTTTAACATTTAATATTTCAATAAAACCATTTTCGGTAGCACCAACTGTAACTGGCATCATTTCAAAGTCGTTTTTATCAATTGCAACAAATACATACTGATTTCCTTCAAACCTAACTATCGCATCAACTGGAAGGGTGTTGGCTTTGTTGTTTTTTAGTTCTATTTCTGCATTCATATACATACCTGGAAGCAAGGTTCTATCATAATCTAAAAAGTGGCAATGCACTTCGGTTATCCTATCTTTTGATACAGAATGACCCACCAAAATAATTTCGCATGGATGTTTTTCATTAGGTTTATTGTTTGTATAAGCCACCAATTTTTGTCCAATTTCTATTTGAGCCAAATCCTTTTCAAAAATGGTTAATGCTAAGTGAATATCGGTTGGATTTACCAATTCAAACAATACCTCGCTAGGCTGCGTGTATTTGCCAATATTTACATTTACCATAGTTACATATCCGTTAATTGGTGAGTAAATATTAATGCTTTTTGAAATGGTATTTTCATTCACCGTTTCAGGATTGAGACCTATTAGTTTTAATTTTTCAGCCAATGATTTTAAAGTGATTTTTTGAGAAATAAACTCTGATTCGGTTTGTTGGAAAACCTTATCGCTACTAGCTTTGCTTTGGTTTAGTTCTTTTTGTCGGTTATATTCATTTTGAATAAAATGTAGTTTGGCTTTGGCCATTAAATAATCTTGTTGCAATTGGATGTACTGTTGATCTTCCATTACAGCTATTACCTCGCCTTTGCTTACATGCATGCCTGGCAATAGTTTGGTCGATTTTAAATAACCACCTAACGGTACACTTACCGATACCATGTTTTGTGGTGGCACATCTATTTTCCCATTTACTTTTAATGTGCTTGATATGCTTTTTTGCTCTAATTTACCTAACACCACATTGGCATTAGTTAATTGCTCATTGGTTAAAGTTACCATTGCAGGATTAGCTGTTTCCGCAGTTTTTTCTTCCGTTTTATTATTGCCGCAGGCAATAATAAAAGTTGCAGTTACAAACAATAAAATGGTTCTTATTATAAAGTTTGATTGGATTGAGATTGCCACGCTTCGCTCGCAATGACGTTTAATTAAATTGATATTAATTTTAGTGGCTAGTGGCCAGAAGCCGGAAGCTAGTTGCTTATTTTTCATTGTTCTAAAATGTGTTTTTTGTTTGATAAAATATTTTCGTGAGTCCATGCTACTTGTTTTACAAATGGGCTATGACGAACAGTACAGCTTTGAATATTACAAATGCTACACTGCGTAAATAAGCAACCATCTATATGAATAAAAAACTCAACTCGGTTGTTAAAATGTTTTTTTAGTAAATCGGTTAATGTATCTAAAATATCGTGTGCTTCATTTACATTGATGTAAAACGGAACTGTTAAATGGCAATCAATATGGTAGTTATTGGCATAATTAATTACGCGCATATTGTGTACATCTATCCAATTATTGTTTTTGTGTTCATTTAGTACCTTTACTATTTCAGCAATAATTTCTTCGTCAGATTCGTCCATCATGCCTGAAAGCGATTTGCGGATAATTTTATAGCCAGTATAAATAATTACAAATGCAAAAATGATGGCTGCTAAACTATCAATCCAAGCATAGCCTGTAAGTAATATTAAACCAATACCAAGCAATAAACCCAAAGTAGAGTAAGTATCTGATTTTAAATGGCTGCCACTTGCTATTAATATAGGCGAGTTTTCTTTCTTACCTTTTTGCACACATAAATAACCAACCAAATAATTGATTATCGAAGTAATGGCAACTAATAGTAAACCCCAATCTAATTGCTTTAACTCATGCGGATTTACAAAGTTATTTACTGCTTCAAAAATGATAATGATACCTGCAATAGTTATTAATAACCCTTCAAAAGCGGATGATATAAACTCCACCTTTCCGTGTCCGTAAGGATGTTCTTTATCACGTGGTTTTGATGACAAAATAATACTGTACAAGCCAATAAAACCAGCAATTACATTTACGGTACTTTCAAGTGCATCAGTTAAAATAGCTACCGATGATGTTAACCACCAAGCCACTATTTTCATTATAAATAATACCACCGATACAGCTACTAAAATTTGCTGCATTTGAATGGTGTTTACTTTATCTTTTTGCATATTATTTATTGCTTAAATATAAAATTTGGATAACGCTTTCGTTCAAATTATTCACACTATTCAAGTACTCGTTTTTTATTAAAATAGCTTGATTGGTAAGCATTACCCACTCTAAATAATTGATTTCGCCATTGGCAAATTGTTTGTTAGCTGTTTCTATAATCAACTGCGCATTGCTCAGTGTTTTGGTTTCAAACAAATTGATGGTATTGCTATTTAATTGATACATAGCCTTGGCCCTACTCCATTCGTTATTCAATAAATTGGTTTCGTTTTGCAGCCTATTTTCACTCATTAAAATGTTCAATTTTGATGCACCAATATGCGCTTTATTAGCTCCAAAAAATAACGGAATTCCTAAACCAATTTGTGCAGATTGAAACCTTTTTGACGTGGTATAATTAACATCATCAGCTCCAACTCCTTGCATGGTCATGTTGTTATAAGCCAAAGTTAAATCAGGTAATAAGCGAGATTTCTCCACTTTTTTATTTAACAATGAAATTTGTTTTTGTTGTACCAATAATTTGATTGTTGGATGGTTTAAAACCTCGTTGCTATCCAACTTCAACGCTTCATTTATTTTAAAATTATCATTGCTTGGAATTAATTTAGCGTTGGTATTTAGCAATAACTGAAACTGCATCAAAACCAATTCTAAATCGGTGTTTAATTGATTTAATTGAATGCTGATTTGTGTGCGTTGATTTTCGGCTGTGGCAAGTTCCAACACATTGCTTTCACCTGCTTTAAACCTACTATTTGATTTACTTAAAAACGCAGCATACAAACTATCGTTGCTTTGCAATAATTGTTGCTTTTGCTTTAAATATAAATATTGATAAAACGTTTGTCTGACTTGTTTTTTAAGTTCCGTTTCCTTCAATGCAATATTGGTTAAACTGCTTTGCCATTGCGCTTTTAAGGCATTTCTCTGACGAATATAAACTGTTGGAAATTGAAGGCTTTGCGCAATACCAAGTCTGTTATCATTATAAACACTATTTATTTGTCCGTATTCTCCATTTATCATGGTTTGTGGCAAATTAACACCCGTTTGAATTAACTTTTTCTGGTAATCGGCTTTTAGCTTTTCGTTTTTTACGTTTAAGTTATTGCTTAAAGCTGAATCAATGGCTTGTTGTAAGTTTATTTGCTGCGCAAAAACGAATTGGCAATTGGCAATAAGCAATAGGCAAACAACAATTGGCAATTGACAATTGGCAAAGTTGCTTCCAAGTTTATTAATAATATTTTTCAAATTGCTTTTTGCAAGTTGCTTTTTAATTTTTCTTTCTTTCATTGTTCAATATTTTTCAGGATTGTTAATCATGTGATGAATCATTTTACCAACCTCTGTATTTTTTTCAATTAATAACTTGTAATCTGTTTCGTTAATATACTTTGATGCAAAAGCAAAATCTAACCAAACCCCTGTCTCAGAATTTTCTGCATCACAATCAGTTAATTTTGAAACAAAATGAGCGGGATAAATTTTCTTCCTATACGCCTCAGCTAAATTAGCGCAAACACTCCTTGAAGATCGTCTTATTTGATCAGTTAAAGAAAATTTTTCTTCTGTTGGAAACTGCTTACTTAATTGAAATATTTGCATAGCCAAATCGAATGCTTTTTTATAAAGTGTAGTTTCTTTAAAATCTCTAACCGCCATATTTTAAATGTGTTAATTCTTAACTTAATTATTGCTTATTGCACCTTGCTTATTGTCTATTGCTTATTGTCTATTGCTTATTTCTTATTGCTTATTGCTTATTGCTTATTTCTTATTTCTTATTTCTTATTGCTTATTGTCTATTGCCTATTGCCTATTCCTTTTAAAAACGCCTTTTTCAAAGAGGATGTATAACATGGGTAAAACAAACAATGTAAGGAAAGTAGCAACTAATAAACCACCTATCACTACTGTGGCAAGTGGTCTTTGAACTTCGGCACCTGCTCCGTTGCTTAATGCCATTGGAAAAAATCCTAACGAAGCAACAAAGGCAGTCATTAATACAGGGCGTAAACGTAATTTAGTTCCTTTAAGTACTATTTCTTTAAAATTAGTCATACCATCAGCTTTTAACCTATTGAACTCTGCTATAAGTACAATGCCATTTAATACAGCCACACCAAATAATGCAATGAAACCAACACCAGCACTGATACTAAATGGCAATCCACGAAGTGCCAAAGCAAAAATTCCACCAATGGCCGATAATGGAATGGCGGTGTAAATTAATAAGCTGTGTTTTAATGAACCAAAAGCAAAATAAAGCAACAGTAAAATAAGTAGTAACGATACAGGAACAGCTATACTCAAACGTTTTCTAGCTGCGGTTAAATTTTCGAACGAGCCACCATAAGTTACATAATAAGTAGCTGGAAACTTAATTTGAGTCTTTACCTTTTCTTGCAGTTCGTTCACAATGCTTTGCACATCTCTATTCCGAAAGTTAAATCCTACAATAATTCTTCGTTTGGCATCTTCACGCTGTATTTGATTTGGACCATCTTTAATTTGTACATCGGCTATTTGGCTTAGCGGAATTTGTGTTCCATTGGCAGTAGGAATCAATAAGTTTTGAACATCTGAAATATCTTTACGTTGCTCATTATCCATTCTAACCATTAAATCAAAACGCTTTTCTCCTTCATACACCATTCCTGTGCTTTGTCCAGCAAAAGCGGTATTTACAATTTTATTTACATCGTTAATATGCAACCCATATTGTGCCATTAGAGCTCGGTTATAACTTATTACAATTTGAGGCATTCCTGCTACTGGTTCCACATATAAATCAACTGCACCATCAACCGAATTAATCAAATGCCCCAGTTTATCAGCATAAAATGCAAGTGTATCGAGGTTTTCGCCAAATATTTTACACACTACTGCTTGCTTTGCACCTGTCATTAATTCATTAAAACGCATTTGAACTGGGTACTGAAAACCAAAAGTTACACCAGGAATTCCTTCTAATTCTTTGGTCATTTTTTCTGCCAATTCATCAAAAGTTTTAGCCGATGTCCATTCGCTTTTATCCTTTAAAATAATCATCATATCGGCAGCATCAATTGGCATTGGGTCGGTAGGAACTTCTCCACTTCCAATTTTACTAACCACTTTTATTACTTCAGGAAACTTGGCTTTTAATATTTGTTCGCCTTTGGTGGTAGCTGCTGTGGTAATATTCAAATTACTTCCTGTTAAAACCCTTGTTTCTACGGCAAAATCTCCTTCTTCTAATGCAGGAATAAACTCACCACCCAAAGTAGTTAAAGTAAAAATGGCAGCTGCAAAAAACAGTAAGGTTAAACTTAAAACCAATTTTTTATAAACTAAAACCTTGCTTAATAAATTTTGATAATGAAACTCTAAAAATTCCATCATACGCGATGAAATATTTTTTTTATGGCTTGTCTTTTTACTTAAAAACAAAGCACTCATCATTGGTATGTACGTAAGCGAAAGCACAAATGCTCCAAACAAAGCAAAAGCCACTGTTTGAGCCATTGGTTTAAACATTTTCCCTTCAATGCCTTGTAGCGTAAAAATGGGTAAGTAAACTATTAAAATAATAATTTGTCCAAATACCGCACTATTCATCATTTTGCTGGCCGAATTGGTTACTTGTTCATCCATTTCGTTTTGCGAGTATTCAATTGGCAATTGACAATTGGCAATTGACAAGTCATTATCAACTATACCAACTTTCTCAACAATGTTGTCAGTTTTATTCTTGCCAATTGCCTGTTGCCTATTGTTTGAAATAAGCACGTGCATAACAGCCTCTACGATAATAACAGCTCCATCTACAATCAATCCAAAATCTAATGCGCCTAAACTCATTAAATTTCCACCCACGCCAAACATGTTCATTAAGATAACTGCGAATAACATAGACAATGGAATTACAGAAGCCACCAATAATCCTGCTCTAAAATTTCCAAGAAATAATACCAATACAAAAACTACTATTAAAGCACCTTCAATTAAGTTCTTCTCTACTGTTCCAATAGCATTATTTACCATTTTGGTTCTATCTAAAAATGGCTCTATTTCAACTCCTTCAGGTAAAGTTTCTTTAATGAGTTCAATGCGTTGTTTTACGCTTTTAATTACATCACTACTATTAGCACCTTTTAACATCATTACCACAGCTCCTGCCACTTCGCCATTTCCGTTATAAGTTACAGCGCCATATCTGATGGCATAGCTAATTTTTACTTCGGCTACATCTTTAACAAACAAAGGTGTTCCGTTAGATAAATTTTTAATGGCTATGTTTTGAATATCCGTAATAGAACCAA
Source organism: Bacteroidota bacterium (assembly GCA_013298895.1). GTDB lineage: Bacteria > Bacteroidota > Bacteroidia > UKL13-3 > UKL13-3 > JAAFJM01. Next base: position 51,153 of record JAAFJM010000017.1, read on the forward strand.
TTAAACCTTCGCTTCTAATTGATAAAACTGTTGATTGCTTTTCTATATATGCACCTCCAGTATTTTGATTATTGCTTTCTAAGGCACTAAAAACATCTGCAATGGTTAGATTATAAGATTGTAATTTGGTTGGATTGATAGCTATTTCATATTGTTTAACCTTACCTCCAAAACTACTTACATCTGCTACTCCTTTTACCGATAGCAATTGCCTACGAATTAACCAATCTTGTATGGTTCTTAATTCGGTTAAATCATACTTGTTTTCATAACCTTTTTTGGCAGTAACCGTGTATTGATAAATTTCGCCCAAACCAGTGGTTACAGGTGCTAATGTTGGGGTGGCAATTCCAGGAGGTAATTCATCTTTTACCAACTGTAAGCGTTCGCTAACTTGTTGGCGAGCCCAATACACATCGGTTTCATCGTTAAACACAATGGTTACTAACGATAATCCAAAACGAGAAAAGCTGCGTAATTCAATAATTCCGGGAATATTGCTATTGGCTTGTTCAATTGGAAATGTAATTAAACGTTCAATATCGGCAGCACCCAGCGAAGGCACGGCAGTAATAATTTGAACCTGATTGTTTGTTATATCAGGTACAGCATCAATGGGTAGTTTTGTTAGTTGGTAACTACCATAACCTATAAGGCCAATTACAAACAGGCCAATTATCAATTTCTGTTTAACAGAAAAAGCTATAATACTATTTAGCATAAAGCGATAGTGATTAAATTAAATAAATTGAAAACAAAACAAATTGCTTAGAACAGCAACTTGAAAATAATAAAATAAAAAATCTTAGATAGATTTTGGTGGCTGCCATATAGAGCAAACAGCCGATGAATCAATAAAATGCTCTGAAGTAATAACATAACTCTTTTTAGAGGCAGGTAAAATGTTATTTAGCAAGTTATCGAAATTGGGGAATAAGTGAAAAATAGTAATGGAAGAAAACAAACCACTTTGCGATTTAAAAGGCAATTTCATGTCTTTTTCATAATCAGCATCTTTTACATTGGTGGTTTTATAATGTAAACTCAAAAACTCCCAAAATGTGATTTGTTTGTTTTCTTCTTTGTGTTCAATAAAATGTTCTATTAATAATGGTAACTTCAATAGCTGGTTAAACTCAGTTGCCGAAAACAAATAAGTACTTAAAAACAATATGGATATTATCCTTTTCAATAGTACAAATGTATTCAAAGATTTTGATTTCTGAATATTTAATAAAAAAAACTAAAAAGCTCAATTCAAAAATGAATTGAGCTTTAAAAACATCATCATATACAAAAAAAAGTTACGCTGCTTCTTCGTCAGAAAATTTATCATAACCGTATGATTTGGCATAACCGCTTAATTCTGCTCTTAATTGGCGTTTAGCCACAAATATTCTTGTTTTAACAGTTCCAATTGGAATATCTAATAGCGTAGCGATTTCGTGATATTTAAAACCTTTAGAACTCATTGTGAAAGGCTTTTTTAAGTTTAAAGGCAACTTATCTATTGCAAATTCGATATCACGCATGATAAATTTTTGTTCACCTTTATTAACCTCAGTAATTGCAAAAGAATCAATAAAAAATTCGTTATCTGTATTATCAATAAACGTATTACGTTTTACCATACGTCTGTAGTTATTGATAAAAGTGTTTTTCATAATTGTATATAACCAACCTTTTAAGTTAGTACCCTCCTCAAACTTTTCTTGGTAAGTGTATGCCTTTAGCATAGTTTCTTGTACCAAATCGTTTGTGTCTTCAACATTTCTTGTTAGCTGATAAGCATATTTTCTTAAACTTTTAGCTTCACGTTGTACTACGTTTTTAAAGTGTATTGCAGTCATTTTGTTTAATTTTTTATGTTATTTGTTCAACAAGATTGCAGCAATAAATCCGTAATTGCAATTATTTTGTTCATGATTTATTCAAAAATATTAAACAAAAACACAATAAACTGACAATCAATTTAATAAAATTCAATAAAATGGGATTTTTAGAAGAAAAAAATGGATTATATTTTTAAATTAAAATAAAATTAATAAATTAACCTTTGAGAGTGATGTAGGTTTTTTAAAAAATTAAACAAAATAGAAAAAGATATTATAATGAGATTTAAATTTAGCAGGTATTTAAAAAAAATAAAAAAATTAAAACAAAATATAATTATCGCAAGTTATTGAATACACAAATAAAAATTGTACATAGCACCACATTTTAAATTCAATGGAAATATCAGTATCTAGAAAAACACATTTTAATGCAGCACACAGATTGAATGTGGCTCATTGGAGTGAAGAAAAAAACAAAACATTTTTTGGACCTTGTAATAATGCAAACTATCATGGACATAACTACGATTTGATTGTAACTGTTACAGGAGAAATTGATTTGGAAACTGGGTATTTAATTGACATGAAATACCTTAAGGATATTGTAAAAGAAGATGTAGAGGATAGATTTGACCACAAGAATTTAAATTTAGATGTCGAAGACTTCAAAACTTTAAATCCAACTGCTGAGAATATTGCAATTGTTATTTGGCAATTATTGAGAAAAAGATTAGAAAACAAATTAAAATTGAAAGTTATTTTATATGAAACCGAACGAAATTTTGTTGAATACAATGGAAACTAAAAACATAAACGCTGAATCAATTGGTGATGACCACATAGGATTTTCGCTAGAGACACCATTAAGAGAAGACGCATTTAAATTGGATGATGATTTAAAGATAGAGCTAATAAGTAAACACTTTAAAGAAATAATGCAAATATTAGGATTAGACTTAAGCGATGATAGTTTAAGCGGCACTCCTAATAGAGTTGCAAAAATGTATGTAAAGGAAATTTTTAGTGGCCTTAACCCTAAAAATAAACCAGAAGTAAAACTTTTTGAGAACAGATATAACTATAAAAATATTTTACTTGAAAAAAATATTTCATTTCATAGTGTATGTGAACATCATTTTGTTCCTATTATTGGTAAAGCACACGTTGCTTACATTCCAAATGGAAAGGTTGTTGGATTATCTAAATTAAATCGCATGGTAAGATACTTTGCACAGCGACCTCAAGTTCAAGAACGCATGACAATTCAAATTGTAAACATGTTGAAAGCTGAATTGAATACCGATGATGTTGCGGTAATTATTGAAGCGGATCACATGTGCGTAGCCATGCGAGGGGTTCAAGATGTTCATAGTAGCACCGTTACTAGTGAGTATTCAGGAAAGTTTCTAGACACTAAAACACGCGAAGAATTGATAAAATACATTACACTGGACAGTAAATAATCGGTTCACCAAAAAGCTCAATAATTAAATTTATTGAGCTTTTTTATTTAATCAATTTTTACTTGAATAAGTTTAATTTAGCGATTATAAATTATTCGAATAATTTTGATTGGTGTTTTCATTTTCAATATTATTTTTGATTTTTAATAAATGAGTAATTTAAAATTTAAAAAATCTAGAAATATCCTGTTTTTGCTTAATGTATTAAAGTTAGCTTTCACTGCATTTGGTGGACCTCAGGTACATTTAGTTCAATTTCAAAAATTACTTGTAAATAAAAAAAAATACATAACTCCTGACGATTTAAAAGAACTAAATTCTTTTTGTAGCATGCTTCCTGGTCCTACCTCTACCCAAACCATTACAGCAATTGGTTTTAAAATTGGTGGACCCACTTTGGCATTTTTTACTTTAGCTATTTGGGTTTTACCTGCTAGTTTAATCATGACTATATTGGCTGTTATCATTCATTTTTACAATATTGATAATCCAAAACTCGATTTTTTAAAATACATGCAACCAATGGCTGTTGGATTTATTATTTATGCGGCTTACCAAATTATTCAGATGTTTATTTCAAAAACGTATCATTGGGTTTTACTAATTATTTCTGCTTCGGTTGCCATCTTGTATCAAACGCCCTATTTATTTCCAATTCTATTGCTTTTTGGAGGCATAGTTTCAAGTCAGCTAAATAAGGAAAAGATAAACAAAGTAAAACCTATAAAAAATATTAATTGGAGTAACTTTTTTTTGTTTTTAGCCGTATCAGTTCTTGCCGCATCTCTTGGAGCTATTACACAAAATAAGATAGTTCTATTATTTGAAAATACTTATCGATATGGAAGTATTGTATTTGGAGGTGGGCATGTACTCATTCCAATTATGTATAATCAGTTTGTAGAAATAAAACATTACCTAAATCCAAGTGAGTTCTTGGCAGGAGTAGGTTTAGTGCAAGCAATGCCTGGCCCCGTATTTAGCATTGCTACCTATTGCAATGCCATGGCCTTACAAGAATTTGGAATTGGAGGGCAATTATTAGGGGCAGTAATTGGTACAATTGCCATCTTTTTACCCGGCACATTTCTTATTTTTTTTATTTACCCAATTTGGAACCAAGTAAAAACATTTACCCCTATAAAAAATGCAATTGAAGGTATAAATGCTGCCAGTGCAGGCCTGGTTATTGCTTCTGCATATTTATTATTTAAACCAGTTGTTTTAAATCAACCAAATATGATAGTACTTTTGCTAACTTTATTTTTACTTTTGACAACCAAAGTACCTAGCCCTATCATTGTAATTATTTGTGTATTGGCCAGCTTTATTTACTAATTTTATGAAAAACCTTTTAAAATATCTTTTCTTGTTTTGTTTTGCATGTAACTACTATTCAGTTCAATGTCAAACAAAAACAGAAGAAAATCAACTAGTACAGCTAAGTGGTTTTATTGTTAGTTTTGATAGTACGCAAGTATTACCATATGTTACTGTTAGAATTGAAGGTACTAATAGAGGTGTGTACTCTGATATGAGTGGATTTTTTAGTTTAGTTTGCAAACAAACAGACAAAATAGTATTTACAGCACTAGGTCAAAAAAAATTGTATTATAGCCTTCCTAAAAACGTAGAAGATAATAAATTAACTACCATCATCAGGATGGAGGAAGATACTTTCTTTTTGAGAGATGTAGTAGTGCGTCCTTATTCAACACCACAAGAGTTAGACTATTACTTTGCACGCATAAAAATTCCAAATAGCAATTTATCGCTAGCCTACGAAAACTTAAATAGAGTTCCCTATAGCAGTCTTCAAAAAGGAATCTTGGCTGATGGTGCCGAAAACAATAGATGGTACCAACAAGCTCAAGCAGAAAAACTATATTACAACGGACAACCACAACCTATTCCAATAGCGGATGTAGGAACTTGGTATAGATTTTTAAATTCATTAGGAAATAAAAAGAAAAAATAACCACATAACTTATCACTAATCATGATTCTTGAAACACTTACAGCTACCTCACCAATTGATGGTAGATACAGAGCACAAACTGTAGATTTATCCAATTATTTTTCAGAGTATGCTTTAATAAAATACAGGGTTCTTATTGAAATTGAATATTTTATTTTTTTACACAAACAAAATTTACCTCAGTTTAGTAATTTTAAAATAAATGAAATAGAATTACGAGAAATTTATACCAATTTTTCTGTTAAGGATGCTGAAATAATTAAAGAAATTGAAAAAACTACTAATCATGATGTAAAAGCAGTTGAGTATTTTATAAAACAACAATTAGAAAAACTAAATTTACAGGAAACAAGCGAATTTGTACATTTTGGTTTAACAAGTCAGGATATTAATAATACCGCTATACCTTTAAGTATCAAAAATGCAATTGAAGAAATAATTTTACCAGAAATCAATAATGTTTTTGATAAATTAAAAGAGCAGGCAAATAGTTGGGCTGAAATACCAATGCTGGCCAAAACACATGGTCAACCGGCATCTCCAACAAAACTTGGAAAAGAATGGATGGTATTTTGCAGCCGATTAACAGAGCAATTAAATCATTTAAAACAGATTCCTTTTTCAGCCAAATTTGGTGGAGCTACAGGTAATTTTAATGCACATCATTTAGCTTATCCTCAAATTAATTGGCATAATTTTGCTAACCAATTTTGTCAAAACTTAGGCTTAAGCCGCTCCTATCCTACTACACAAATTGAACATTACGATAATTTAGCTGCACTTTTTGACTGTTTGAAACGAATCAATACCATTCTAATTGATTTTACGAGAGATGTTTGGCAATATATTTCAATGGAGTATTTTAAGCAGCAGTTAAAATCGGGAGAAATAGGAAGCAGTGCCATGCCACATAAGGTTAATCCAATTGATTTTGAAAATGCTGAAGGAAATTTAGGCTTTGCTAATGCTATTTTTGAGCATTTATCAGCTAAATTACCCGTAAGCAGATTACAACGCGATTTAACCGACAGTACTGTTCTACGTAATGTAGGAGTTCCATTGGCTCATAGTCTAATTGCATACAAATCAATACTAAAAGGATTAAACAAATTATTATTAAATCCGATTGCAATTGAAAAAGATTTGAATGACAATTGGGCAGTGGTAGCTGAGGCTATTCAAACGGTATTGCGCAGAGAAGGTTTCCCTAAACCTTATGAAGCATTAAAGGATTTAACTAGGACAAATACTAAAATTGACTCAAATAGCATACAGGCGTTTATTAATATGTTAAATGTGAGTAATGATGTAAAAGCAGAATTACTTAATATTACACCATTCAATTACACAGGTGTTTAATATCACAATTATGAAAAATTTTATTCCATTTATAATTATTTTAGTGATTGCACTAAGTTATTCGTGCAAACCTAATGAACAACCAGCTTATGGTAAGAAAGATACTGTTGAGTGGAAGCCCAATATTAAAGTGCTAACCTATGATCCAAAAACACCTCACTTAGACTTTTTAGCTGAAAACAATGAATTACCCAATGCTTATCAAAATAAATCGCAATTATTTATTGATAGTACTTTATGTATGAGTTGGAGTGCTGCTGGATTTAAAAATGGTAACTCAGCAATCAAATTTTTTCAAAACCTACAACTTCATATAAAATATGATGAAAAGGAACAAATTGCAAAACTAATTTTATTTCCATTGAGAGATAAAACAACTAAAAAGGAGTTTTTAGCAAATTATTTTAAAATATTTACTCCTGAATATAAACGTGAATTATTAGAACAAAATCCTTTTGAGTTATTTAGAAACAAAAATGGATGTATGGCTGGTAATGATGGTCAATTATGGTTCCGACCTAATGGTAGAAGTTTTATTATTTTTGAACTGAATTACTATTAAAAAAAAGCCTTCATTTAAAACAAATGAAGGCTTTTTTTATTTTCCTCTACCTTGAATAATTATTAATATAGTGTAGATTAATATTCTAAAATCTATAGCAATGGAGCGGTTTTCAATATACAGAATATCAAACTGTAGTCTTTCCACCATTTCATCAATATTTTCGGCATAACCATATTTAACCATACCCCAGCTAGTAATACCCGGCTTTACTCGTTGCAAATGTTTATAATGTGGTGCAATTTTAACTATTTGATCAATAAAAAACTTACGCTCAGGCCTTGGTCCTACCAAACTCATTTCACCTATTAAAACATTATAAAATTGTGGTATCTCATCAAACCTATATTTACGAATGAATACGCCAAAAGGTGTCCTTCTGCTATCGTTTGTGCTTGATAGAGCTGGTCCCTCCTGCTCGGCATTAATATACATACTTCTAAATTTAAGTATGTAAAATGGTTTGCCTTTATAACCAATTCTTATTTGTTTAAATAAAATACTTCCTGGACTACTAAATTTAACCCCTAAAGCAACTAATAAAAAAATTGGGGATAGTACTATTAATACAAACGCTGAAATAACAATATCAAGTGTACGTTTTATAAATTTTTGCCATTGAGGCATTACATCTTGGTTGATTTCGATTAATGCAGTACCAACAACGTTTTCTAACTTTACAGATCCACTTCTTAAATCATAGGTGTCGGGTATTATTCTAAGTATTACATTTTCATCTTCCAATAAATCTGTAATAAAATTAAGTTCTTTATGGTTATTGCTTTCAATACCAATTATTATTTCTTCTATTTCATATTGCTTAATAATTTGAGGTAAATCGGTATAATGTCCTAGCAACAATAAATTATTACTTAGTTTATGTTCATCGAAATTGGTGTTTTCTACGCTCACATAACCTTTAATTAAAAACCCTTGGGCATTTGTTGGTGCATTAAGTTCATTTACCAAAAGTAATGTTCGCTCATTATTTCCAATTACTAATGTATTAAATCCTAAAATGCGCTTTCTAAGCCTTTTAATAATAAAGGTAGCAAATAACAAACGTTCAAAAACTGTAAAACCAAAATGCAAAATGAATAACGCAATTGTAGTTCTGTAATAGGCTTGGTAATTACCAACTGCATCATCAAGTAATAATGTAAAAAACAATAAAACAACTCCAATAATGGTAACACTAAAAGTTTTTGATACCTCCTTAATTCTAGATTTACGCCAAATTTCTTTATAGTTACCTGCTAGAAAATAAAGTATTATCCAAAATAGAGGAATATACAACAAGCCAAGGTAAAAATTCTTATCTAAAACAATATCAATTTTACCATAAATATCGGTTTCAATAAACATTTTTCTGTAAGCAAAAAACATTGACCAAGCTAACGCAGCTGCAATTGCATCAAACAAAACCAATAGGACTATATGTAAATTTCGTTTACGTATCAAAAGTGAATGAGTTTAATATTATCTAAAAACAAATTTGTATTATCCATAAGCGGATTACCAGATTTTTTTACTCTAAAAAAAATTTGAAATTTAGTATTTGTTCCATTTTGAGCTATTTCAGAACTAACTTCAGTAGCTAAATCTAAATAAACTTTTTTCCATAATCCATTTGTTGAATTTGCAGAGAGCACACTGTAAGTTGAGTTATCCTTTCCGTTTGCATAAATTACATTCAAGCCAATATCAAAAACATCGTTACATCTATAATCTACTTCCAAATAGTTTGCAACTCCATTTGACGGCAAATTACTTAACTCTTTTGATACATAAAATAATTCATAGGTAGAATCCGACAAGACCAACTTACATGAATTATTGTTTAGTTTCCATGCATCAGAGTTGCTTACATTAATTATGGTATCACCCTTTTTAGGATTTTTAATTGAAAAGAAATTAACTAAACCATCGAAATCTTGAATTAACGAAAATTTGCAATTATCTATGTATGTTACATGTGGAGTAATGGTATCACTTCTTAAATCAGAAAAAGGAAGAATGGTGTCAAAACTGGTAAATAATGGATAGTTTAATCGTTGATCATCTTGACCTGAGCGTCTAACTCCTGCTCTTAACTCAATATTTTGTTTTGCCTTATCAATAATTGGAATGTATGTTGGCAATCCAAAAGAGCCTTTGAATTCACCATTTTGAAACAACCAAACATCTTGAATATCTTGGCTAGTATCACCTTGTGTAGCAAGATTTGTTACTAATTTCATTTTCTTTACAAAAACATACGAAGGTATGATTGCTTTTTCTACCGAGCAGGCAACTATAAAAAGCAAAAGAAATAAATAGCCGTTTCTTTTATGTGTTAGCATACATTGGCAAATGTACTATAAAAGCTCAAAAAGTCTAATGATTACGCGAATATTACGATTAATTTATTAATTATCGCCTATGCTTCTGTAAGTCTTCAATTATCCTATGTGCCACTTCTATTGCTTGATAATTATCGTAATATGTTCTTAGTCTTAACGATTGATGCGTAATATTTTGAGCAAAATGTTCCAACTCACGTTTTATCATTTCTGTGGTATTTTTTCCAGTGTTACGTAAAATTTGTTCTTCTTGAACTTCATTTATTTCTTCACTAGAATTTAATAAAGATATCCGAAAGTTAGTTAAGTCAAAACTATAAGTTTTATTTTTTTGGAAAAACTTAATTTTATTTCGCTGTTCCGATTTAAAACTCCCTCCTACCATATTATAAACGCATCCATTATCAAACTCTAGACGAACATTAATAAAATCAATGGTATCGCTATGCATGCATGCACCAGTGGTTCTTATTTTTAACACATTAGCTTTTACTATATTTAATACCAATTCCAACTCGTTCAGTAATAAATCAAACACTAAATTGTCAGGTGCTAAATTTATAATATGAGGATCAAACTTTGATGATTCAATGTACAGAGGATTATTTAAAAGCTTTTTCAATAATTGAAAATTAGGATGAAAACGCTCATATCTACTCACGTGTAGTTGAATATTTGCTTCAAAAGCCAAATTGGCTAATTCTTTGGCCTCGTCTAAATTTTCACTCAAAACCTTATCAATAAAAACATGCCTACAATTTTCTATAGCTTTTAAGGCATATTTATAATGAGTACCTACTGGAGACAATATATCTATAGCTTGTGTATTAGCTAATAAATCAGAATATGAATCGAATTTTTTTAGTCCAAAAGTTTTGCTAATCAACTCACTGCTTTGTTCATCATGATCATAAAAACCAACCAATCGAAAATCTTTTATTTCTAAAATCTTTTCAATATGCCTTTTACTCAATTCATTAGCACCAGCTATACCAATTTGAATCATTTAGTTTTATGGTTTAACATTTTACATATAATATCAATAACAAAACTAAGCACTAATGCTATTCAAATAACATTTTAAGCCACTAAACTGTAAACAGCGACATTCCTTTTAGTATATAAAATGTACACTTTAACTAAATTCAATTAAAAATGTATAGTTGTTTAAAATATTCACATGTAAAATGTTTCTATTTAAAATTAAGTAAATTAGTTTAAGATTAGCTTCCTTAATTTGCAAAACAATAATGGAAGACACTTTTAAAGATAGAGGCGCAAGAAAGCGACTAGTTGAAGAATTAAAAACCAAAGGAATAGTTGATGAAAGAGTGCTTTCAGCCATGCTAAAAATTCCTCGTCATTATTTCATTCAACCAGAATTTAGAACACATGCTTACCAAGATAAAGCCTTTAAAATAGATGCCGGCCAAACAATCAGTCAGCCATATACTGTAGCCTACCAAACCCAACTTTTACAAATAGAAAAAGGTGACAAGGTATTAGAAGTTGGTACAGGTTCTGCGTATCAATCAATTATTTTACTTGAATTAGGTGTGGAGCTTTATACCATTGAAAGGCAGTCTGCTTTGTTCAATAAGGCCCACGCCCGCATTGCAAAATTTGGTTATAAAGCAACATGCATATTAGGTGACGGAAGTAAAGGATATGAAAGTGCAGCCCCTTATGATAAAATTATTGTTACAGCAGGGGCTCCTGTTTTGCCAGTAGCGCTTATCAAACAATTAAAAATAGGGGGAATTTTAATCATTCCTATTGGAGACAATCAAACACAAAAAATGCATAGCATAATAAAAACATCAGCTACAACTTTTGAAGAGATAACGCTCGAAAATTTTAGATTTGTTCCATTAATAGGAGAACAAGCATGGTAATAGTTTACTGTTCCCACTGCCTAACACGCATTACTTTTACAAAACGTTTTTTATAATAATCACTTGAAAGCCAATCCTCTCTAACACCATCACTTACCGATGAATGAATAAACTTAATTGGTTGACCTCTTTCAGAAACTACAATACCCACGTGGCCAATTCTGCGACCTCTCCTACTGCGCCCTTTAAAAAAAATTAAATCACCTTTTTGAATATTTTTACTATTTACCTCGATGCCAATTAACGCTTGTCCGGCACTGGTGTGAGGCAACCTAATCCCATATTTTGCAAAAACCATCATGGTGTATCCACTACAATCATAACCTCTATTGCTAGTTCCGCCACGTCTGTAATGAAGGCCTATATATTTTTTACCAAAATTAATCATGGAATCAGCTACAAAATTTTTAGGTTTGAGTCCCCAAACTGTAACTTTTTGCGCTAAAGAATCGTTTAGAGTAGCTGATAACGAATCAACTTTACCCTTATTTATTGACTGAGATGAAGAATCTAAACAACACAATATCAAAAAGATACATACACCGAATATTGATATTGAAGTCCAAATTTTGCTCATTTCTAATTAACGAAAATAAGTTTTCTATTTTAAATCAAAAAACATACTTTCGCAGTTCTGTAAAAATGAAGTATTTAAGTTTATTAACTCTTATTTTAATTCTAGCATTTGGAAGTTGTAAAAGCAAATTTCAAAAAGCTTTAAAAAGCACCGACTCTAAGAAAAAAATAGAGGTGGCTGAATATTTTTTTAAAAAGAAAGATTTTTACAGAGCCCAAACTTTATTTGATCAAATAGAAAACGAAGTAGCTAATACACCGATAGCTGAAAAAATTTTATTTTATCAAGCCGAATGTGATTTTGGTTTAAAAATGTATGGCCTAGCTGGATATAGGTACAAAATTTATTATGAAACCTATCCTACCAATGCAAATGCTGAGGAAGCATTATATAGAAATGCTTATTGTATTTTCTTAGAATCGCAAGATGCAGAGTTAGACCAAACTGACACTTATAAAGCAGTTGAAACATTTAAAATATTTGTAAGTGTTTATCCAGATAGTAAATATGTGGAGGAGTGTAATAAGTATTTAGATAAACTTAGAAATAAATTATCGCAGAAGGCATTTAATAATGCAAAATTGTATTATAATATTGGGGCTTATAAAAGTGCAATTGTTTCGCTCAGAAATGTGGTGAACGATTTTCCTGAAATAGCCCAAAGAGAAGAAATTGATTTTTTAATTTTAAAATCAAATTATTTGTTAGCTGAAAACAGTATTCCTGAAAAACAAGTTGAACGTTTTCAAGAAACTATTGGAGCTTTTGAAGAATTTACTGAATACTATACCGAAAGCAGTAAATACATGAGCAGCGCCAAACAAATAAAAGAAAAAGCAGTATTAGCATTAAATAAAATAAACAAACAAAAATAAATGGCAAACTTAAATCACAATTACCAAAACGTACCAACAACTACTGTTACTCGCGACTTACGTAAATTAGAAGCAGAAACAGGCAACTTGTACGAAACAATTGCAATTATTGCTAAAAGAGCTAACCAAATTGGTGCTCAAATGAAAGAAGAATTACACAGCAAATTGAACGAATTTGATAACGATAACGATACTTTAGAAGAAATTTTCGAAAACCGCGAACAAATTGAAATTTCAAATTTTTATGAAAGATTACCTAAACCTACATTGATAGCTACTGAAGAGTTTATGAACGACAAGGTTTATTACAACAACCCTGCAAAAACAGGAACTGGAAAACAATTCTAATTTTTTCATGCCAAAATTTACTTCTTTTTTAAAGAGTAATATGAAAAATAAAAAAATAATTTTAGCCATTAGTGCCAGCATAGCCGCCTACAAAGCGGCTTTTTTGCTTAGGTTACTAGTAAAACAAGGTGCAGAGGTAAAAGTAATTTTAACACCAAGTGCGCAAGATTTTGTTACGCCACTTACGTTAAGTACTTTAAGCAAAAATCCTGTTTTCAGCAATTTTGTGTTAAACGAAAATGGCGAGTGGACCAACCACGTAGAACTTGGCCTTTGGGCTGATTTAATGGTTATAGCGCCTGCTAGTGCTAATACTTTGGCTAAAATGGCAAATGGAATTTGCGATAATTTGCTCATTGCCACTTATCTTTCGGCTAAATGCCCAGTAATGTTTGCACCAGCTATGGACTTGGATATGTTTGTCCACCCAAGCACCAATGCAAATATTGCTAAATTACAATCTTATGGCAATATATTAATAGATGCCAACGATGGCGAACTAGCTAGTGGTTTAAGTGGTAAAGGCAGAATGGCTGAACCAGAAGAAATAGTTGCTAATATTGAAAAACATTTTATTTCGAAGCAAGATTTAATTGGTAAAACAGCTTTAATTACTGCTGGACCAACTTACGAAAATATTGATCCTGTGCGTTTTGTAGGAAATTATTCAAGTGGAAAAATGGGTTTTGCCATAGCCGAAGAATTAGCCAATAGAGGTGCTTTGGTAACTTTAATAGCTGGCCCGGTTGATTTAAAACACCACCATACCAATATTACCAGAATAAATGTTCGTTCGGCAGAACAAATGTTTAATGCAGTTAACGAGCATTTTACAAATACTGATTTGGCTATTATGAGCGCTGCTGTAGCTGATTATACGCCCATAGATGTAGCTGATAAAAAAATAAAAAAACAAAATGACGATGGCTTAACCATTCAGTTAAAAAAGACCAAAGACATTTTAAAACATATTGGTAACATAAAAACAAAAAAACAAATAGTAGTTGGTTTTGCTCTTGAAACCAACGATGAAGAAGCCAATGCCCTAAAAAAATTAAGAGAAAAAAATGCTGATTTTATAGTGTTAAATTCAATGCAAACCCCTGGCGCAGGATTTAGACATGATACCAACCAAATTACTATTTTAAAAAATAATGGTGAAAAATTAGCTTATCAATTAAAATCGAAACACGATGTTGCCATTGATATCGTTAATGAAGTAGTTAAAACAATTCAAAACCTACATGCGTAAATTACTTTTTATTATTTGCTTGTTTATTAGCTTAGTAGCGCAAGCTCAACCCGACTTTAATGTTCAAGTAAGAGTTACCGATAATCAGATTGAAATTACTGATAGAAGTATTTTTAGAAGATTAGAACAAGATATTAAAACATTTATTTCAAATCAAAAATGGTGTTTAGATAAAGTAATGCCTAATGAGTTGTTTGATTTAAGTATTGAAATTATTCCTTCGGCATACGATCAAACAAGTGGTGCCATTACTGCTGTGGCTATGATTCAATGCAGAAGACCTGTTTATGGAAGTAATTACAATACTATTTTATTAAA
>JAAFJM010000018.1 GCA_013298895.1 Bacteroidota bacterium
TGGCTAGAAAGAAAATCCTGAATAATTTTGTGTCTTTCATCTACGGTAAAATATTTACCTGTTTTTTGAATAATTTTTTTGTCCATTTTTTACATTTTTTGTGTAAACCTATTTTAGGACAAGTCAACTTGTATTAATACTAAGAAAGTTGCGCATTCTTGCGCAATAATTGCAATGCGCAAGAATGCGCAAACAAATAAAACACCTCGATATTAGGTAATATCGAGGTGTTCCTTTTTAGTGAATTACACTCATGGTTTTAGTCAGTTTTACGCTATTATCTACCACTATTGAGTAGTAATATAATCCGTTAGCTAAATTGCTTCCATCTATTTCTACTTTATCAATAGGTTTTTGTAGTTTTTGACTGAACAATACTTGACCCAAAATATTAGTAATACGTAACTCTGCTTGATTAAAACTTTGCCATATTTGGTAATCAATGATGGTGGATTGATTAAATGGATTAGGATAGTTGCTAAGTTGTATGTTGTTAGTTGACAGTTCATAGCTGGTTGATGGACGATAGACCATAGACGATGGTTTGTTGCTTTTTGTATTAGTTTCAAAAAATGCAGTTTTGTTTGCAGTTTTTAAAGCAACACCAAGATGCAAGCTATCAACCCAAACAGTATCGCAGTATTGCCATGAGTTACATTTATTACTTGCTGTTAAGCAAACCACATAGTTACTATCAAATGCAGGGAAAGTGTGAATAGGATTTTGCTCAAAGCTATTAGGACTTCCATCGCCAAAATTCCACTCATAGTTAGTAGCACTGCTAATAGGTTCGGTATTATTCATAAAATAAACGGTACTATCAAACTGTAATGCTGGATAAAATAAGGGAGTAAGAACGGTATCAACCATTACTGTTATTTCATCTATTTCAGTTGTGTTATAAGCTATTACTGTAAGCGTATATTTTTGGGTTTGGGTTGGTAATTGATAAATTAATTGATTGTGACCAATATCTCTTAACTCGAATTTTCCTTCATAATCAGTTATTCCATTCCAATATATTTTAATATCTGCTAAATATTCATCATTAAATGTTTTAAAATTATCAAATAAAGTTTTTAAGTTTAATTCAATAATTGAATTCCTGGCAATTGAATCTAAATTATCTCTAATAACTGTGCTTTCCCCTTCGTTTATTCTATCTACAAAATAATTAAATGCGGCTGTTTTTGAAATAGAATTATCATAAAGCATATTTAGATACTCAGGATACCAATTTTGATTTAATATTAAATGTTTGGTAACAAAGTTATTGTACTGTGCTTTAAAGCTTAAATTATTTCCCATGTATTTTTTAAACAAATCGTGGTGCATAAACGCAGTAAAATAATGAATGTTTAAGTTATTGTCTATAATTATATTGTTATAACGTTTATTAAAAGCCGCGGTATCGTAATAACACATCCAACCTAAAAACATAGAATAATCGAAAGTATTTCCAAGAACCACTGCTTGACCGCTGGTATAACATAAGGTATCGTTATGGCCTGCATTGGCGTATTTATTGTATTTTATATAGGCTGTATCTGTGGTTGTACATCCATTTTTATAGGCTGACAGAACATAAGTAATGTTTTCATTCGGAGTGCTGATGGGGGTTAAGCTATTAGCAGAATCGAGCCAAGTGGTGGGTTCCCATTTAAAACTATCAATACTACTTGTATAGCCATGCAGTTTTACCGAGGTGGCTGCATCTAATTGTTGAGAGTAAACTGTGGGACGTTCTAATATAATTTTTGCAGCCAATGGAACTGTTACTTCTGTATTAAAAGTTTTGCTTCCACATACAGAATTTACTAGTAAGGTAATGGCATATTTTCGCCCTGATTTAAAGTAATAATCTTCAAAATTATAAGCATTTGGCAAGGTGTCGTTATAGGTACGGCTAAAACTTTGAGTAACTCCTTTTCTTACCTTACTTAAGCTTGAATCGGGTATTTCGGTAACTTCAAAGGCATAGGAACTTACAGGGTATTTATTGAGTTTGGTTATGGAAACAGTAGCAGTGCCTATTCCCTCGCATATTTCGGTAGGCATACTTATGCTTATTTGTGGTGTATCCATGGCATATATATAGCTTATGGTATCATCCATTATTCCGCAATCGTTCCAAACTCTTATGGTTAACCTGTGTGTGGTGCCTGCCTTAAACCAAAAAGTTAAATCATCTGGAGCTGTGCGTGGTTCTTTACAAACTGGGTCGGGTAATATAGAATCGGTAATTAAGGTATCAATAATACAGGTGTCTTGCCAACGAAATACGCTACTGTCTCTATCTCTTGAGTAAACTTTAAAACTATCTACTCTGCATACTTCAATTGTTGTTCTGGCATCGTTAAGTATTCTGTTTAGTTTTATATATAATGGTTCATTTGGACATAAGGTATCATTTTTAGCTTGAAAAGTAGCTAAAGGTTTAGCAAAATTGGTATATCCCCATGGTTTATTAATAATTGGACTTGTGCTATCTAAACCACAAATAGGATAGGTTGGAAATGTTAAAGGTAAAATAGTATCTTGATACAAAATAGTTTTTATAAAATACGCTACACCTTCATAAGCTTTAGGTAAGCCACTGGCTGTTGGTATTATAAACATATTTCTGTCGGTGGTATCGCCAATGGTGCTGCGGTAGCTAATTTGTGCACCTGGTTCTATGTGTATGTATGCGCCTGGCTCGGCTATTATTTCGCCCCAACCTTGGTTACAGGTTCCGCTATCGCCTATTTCCAAATATGCGCCCGCTTTTACTATTAAGCTTCCACCTTGTTTTACATATATAGCTCCTCCATTTCTAACATAGGTTTGGCTTCCTAGTTCCAATACCAAGGCACTGTTATTATTAATGGTTAAGGAACTATTATCGCTATAGGCAGCTACCATAGAGTCTATTCCTTTACAGGTTTTATGCTCATAGGCTTTACTTTGGCATGGGCCTTCTATTATTAATAAGTTTTTGTTACGTAAATATACGCCTTCACACATTTTTATTTTGGCACTATTGGTTATTTGCAAAAGCCCATTTGGCTGCTTTATGGTAAGTTTATTACCTAAAACATGTGTTAATTTATCATCTGCTTCAAAGGTGTCAACTATATTCATCCAAGTAGGTGGAAAATAACAGTTTACACAATTTTGTTTTTCGCTAATGAAAAATGATACTGCTTTAGTAGGAACTGCCATGTATAATACACGCGTTAATGAATCGTATCTACTTGGCAAGGTATCGTAAGTTCCTACGGTTAACGCTACCATATCTTTACCCCTGCCTACATCGGCTAGGTATATTTCTATGCTATCGGCAGTGGTATTAGTAGCTAATGGAGTAATATTGGCTATGTAGGAATAACGAGATTGAAAACCCAAATAGGCATTCATTAAAATGGGCGATTTAATTAAAAAAGTATCGTTAAATTTGAGGTACGAACCATTATCTAAACTAACATATTTTATATTTATATAGCTAGCAGGGCAGTATTTATATCCTTGTATGTTTTTAGCATAGGTATTGTGTTTTATAAATGCTTTTTGCGCATTTAGGTATAATTTAATATTGCTTTGCGTAGGTAGGTTAAATGGATTGGTTAAGGTATCGGCAATTCCTCCTTCCCAACGAGCAAAATGGAAGTGTGAGGCTGTATCGTTAATATATTTTGGAAAATTTGACTTACCAAACTTTGCTTGAATAGAAGTATCAACCCCATTTATAAACCTTATTTTAGTAGTTACGTGGTCGGCTGTTTCGTCTTTGGTAACTTTGGGTAAAGGCCAGTCGCATTTTTGAGGATACAAGAATGATTGGAAGATGGTTTTATTTACAGGCTGTCTCAATCGTAAACGAGTATGATAACCTCCTGAAATATTTTTGCTTTGAGTGCCATTAAGTGCATTGTTATATGTTAGTGGAGATTCTATATATTTTTTATTACTGAAATTATTATTCAATGCGCTTATATGCGCTGTTAACCCCCAACCCAATGGAGAAGAACAAGGATATGTCCAACAATGTAGACTATCACCATTTAATATATATTCTTTGTTGTAACTTTTTTTTCCATTAATAATAATATCAGAATTTCCATTTCCATTTAAATTAAGTGAAACATATTTATATGCTTCATTATCATTAAACACTTCATGGGCATCTATATAATCTGTTATAAAATAATAAAAATTTTCTGATGAATTAATTGATTGAACATTCCTTGTTATAACACTTCCATATAATTTTTTATCATCATCCCTAAAGTCAAAAGTTAAATCAAAAGCTTTATTATTACTAATTTCACCATCATCTAAGAGTTCATATTTAGGGTTTTTATAAACTTGTTGAAATGCATAAATATTCAATGGATCTATTTCAATTGTATTATGCATCCAATATTTATTGGTATTAGCACCTTCATAAGGATTCCAGCCTGTGTAAGGTGGGTCAATAGCTAATGGAATATCCTCAGTACTGTTTTTATCTTTAGCCATAAAGCTAAAACTACCCATATCATCATCTTCATGATTGCTAGTCCAATCGGTTGTTGTTCCATCCACAGCTAAATCTTTTTCAAAAAGCATATAAAAAGTATGTTTTGCATCTTTAGTTGAATTACGCAAAACTAAGTTACCTGCATCTCCCATTAACTCAACTTTTGGCTTATCATTGGTATATAAAGGAATATTATTACCACCTATCATGGCCACATAATCAACGTAATAACTTTGGTTTAGCCCTTCAATTCCTCTATTAAATTTAGCAATACCCGTAATAGCCAAAATACCATTTTTTGCAAATTCTGAATTATCAAAAGATGGCTGGGTATTATTTTCTGTTAATAAATTATTATACCAATTAAAAATATTTATTATTTCATTTTTCTTAATAAATGGCTCATCGCTCCAATTAGGATACAAATTTTTTTGAGTTATCATAGCAGGGATTCCGCAATCAAACAACCCGTAACTTGCATAGCCTGGCCCTTCGGCATATACACTGTATGAATCAGTTATTTTGTTTCTGGGGGATTGTGGTACATCTTTAATTATAATATCCTGAATACCTCCTAATAAATTGGGGAATCCTATTGGATTAAAGTATGGTACTTTATGTTTGCCAATAAACAAATTATCAACTAATCCATTTTGGCCTAACTTGTTCCAATTAATGGGGCTATAATTAGGGCGTGGAATATTAAAACCATCACCCCAAAGCCAACCCAATAAACCTGTTAAATAATTGGTTTCTACCCCAGCATCATTAAGTACTTGTGCTGACATTAAAACTGCACTTGCTGCTGCTATTCCGTGGTTCTTTTTCCACCCTATGGCATGTTCTGTAATTCCAAAATCACCCTCACTATATTTATAAATATCGCGTGTATATTTTCTTAATTTATTTCTTGGCGAACAATCGCCTGAATTTCTATCAGCATCTCCAAAACCCCAAGGATTTCTTCCAGCATTCCTTAATAAACTATCCTCATAAGATGCTTTTAATAAATCGTAGGCTTGTAGCCAAATAATTAAAGAGCGGGTATAGCCTTGCATTTTTGAGTAAAATTCTACTTCTCGGTTATATACATTATACGATAATATAACTGGGCCATAAACTGGAATGGCATATGCCCATGGCGAAACAGCATCGCCATCTATTTCACCATCAAGGTTTTCAAAGGCATTTAATGCTTTGTCTCTAAAAGCATTTCGGGCTGCTGTAGAACTACCATTATCTAAAGGATTTCCATTTCCATCAAGCCCTATTAAAAATACAAAGGCACAGTTTTTTGCATATAAAGCCAATGGACTCACCACTTTGTTTGCTTCCATACCATTGTCTGTAGGCATACTATTAGGTGGGGTTACGTTATTGTAGATGGCTTGGTAGGCTTTGTAAACGGGACCATTTAAAGAATCTACTTGTTTATTTTCATTTATTATTCTGTCTCTAATGTTTTTTAGGTTTACATCAAAACTTTTAAACACATGTCTATCAAAAGTAGTATAAGGATGGCCATATGTCATATTTGCTATTTTGTGTCTTTTGCGAAATAATTCCTCAACATCAGTACAATGTTGTGAATAGCAGGTGTTTTCAATTAAAAAAATTAAAAGAAATAAGCAATACTTTATTTTAATAACTTTATTTTTCATAATACATCCAACTAGTGTTATCATTTAAATACTCAAACTTTAAAATACCATAACTGTTGTTTATGAATATATTCCAATCAATAAAAAATATTTTATTAACTTTCTTGTATGATTTTCCATTTAAAATCAAATCATCAAAAAAATTTTCAGGAAACTTAATCCCAATGGCATTATTACTTATTCCTGCAAAAAGTCTTTGATTAAATTTTACACTTAATAAAAATAAGCCTAAAGTTTCTGTTTTATAATCAAGTTTAACATCAAAATTTCCATTACCTTTAATAGTTGTATAGGTATTGTGTATGGTTTGGTAAAAGTTTTGGTCGTAACCACAATCAGGGCTTCCTATATTTCCTTTTTCCGTGTACCAAGTGGTATCAGTTTTGGTTTTTACAAAGGTTAGTGTATCACCTTTATCGCTTGTGTAACTAATGGTATCAAAAGCAGGATTGGTAAAATAAGGTGTTTGGTTTAATTGTTCTGCGGTTAAGTAGTAATAGTTGTCTTTAGGGGTGTAACATCCATTTTTAGGGTCTTTACTACAGCTTTGCAATAGCAGAATTATGGTTATTGTGCTAAGTAGTTTTATGCCTACGGCATTGTTTAGTGTTTTCATTGTTATGTAGTTTTTTAGTTTTTTCAAATGAGGCAATAATTAATTAATTAAAACATACCTATAAATAGGTATTTTTTACAATAACAAACATTGGTTATTTTAATTGTAATTACAATAAATAATTTTTTAATGTGGCCAATAAAATTTATTGCACTTATTACCAATAAATTAACGATAAAAGAGGCCTGAATTTTTATGGTTATTTATAACCAAATCTGGTACTTTATAACCAGATTTTTTTAATGATAATTAATGAGGGGTAAACAAGAAAAACCCACCTGATGAGTAGTTTTCAACTTACTAGGTGGGTTTAAATAAAATCCATTAACAATTAAATATTATGCATGTTCAAAAAAAGCTAATCAATTTACATAAAAATTAACATAGCTAACAATTACAATCTTTAACCTGAAATTGCGCGATAATCTTTATAAGAATCTCCACTTCCTAAAATCACAATATTACACATTTGCATTAGTCTGCTTGTTACCCTATGTCCATAACGACTTATTATCTCATCTATTGTTAAATTTGTGGTAAAGTGGGATAGTAGGTTATATTTTAAAAACAAATCATATCTACCAAAAATAATATCAGCCATCGCATCAATCTTACTTCCAAAGTGATTTTTTTCTTCTTCCACACCTAAATCATCAAAACAATGGTGCTTTTTAATCAGGCTTCGTCCATTATTACTTTTGAAAATAGCTCCTTCAATGTAATTACGCAAAATTTGTTCACCATCTTTAGCTACTAAATTAGCTATTTGATAACAATTACTAATTCCAGTTTTTTTAAATAATTGACTTTTTAAAATTTCTGAATTATTCAAAGTCAATACTTCATTACTAGTTAAAATGTCTTGAAGAACTCTGAATAAAAATGTTTTACCAGAACCTACGTTACCTAAGATTAACAATCCTTTTTTAGGACTTTGATTCAATTCAGTTGCTATATCGTAATGACCACTTAAAAGAGCAATAAACAAATCAATTTGTTTTGAATTATCTTTACCTATTAAGAACGACTTTTGTTGTTCATTAATAGCTCTCCTATTAGCAAAATCTAAAAAAACGCTCTTTATTGTTTTAAAACTTATTAGCTCCAAAGTCTTTGTTACTTGCTGATTTAAATGATTTTGAACCTTCATTTCTTCTATCATTTTTTTTATTGTATCCATTTGCCAAATTCTTAATTATTAAATTTATACTGTTTTTAAAGTGCTTAATGTCTTCAAAAGAAATACCATTGTATTCCTCATCAAATGTTTTTATAAAATCTGCTAATTCTACTTTTTTAGTTTTAAGCCGAGTGTTTAAGAAACTGATGTATTCGGAACTTTTAGCTAATAGGCTGGGTGCACCTTTATAGTGAACATTTTTAATTGAAAATTCAAATTCACTATTATCTAAAATAATTACCTTATCATTTTCATTTACATTATCAGTTCCATTTCCATTATCAGTTAAATTCGTTGAAGTAACTTCAACATGCTTTAAGTTAGTTGAAGTTACTTCAACATTTTTTAGTTTCGTTGAAATTTCGATATCGTCACTTTTAGATGATTTTCTAATATCAGCACTCCGTTTACCTGCCAAGCTTTGCGCTTTCTTTTTTGCTTCATACTTCTTTGAATCTCTTGTAATTTGTAGCTTTACAGGTTCTAAAGCTACTTTAACTGCAATATCTTCAATTTGAAATTCTTGTTGATTTACAAATTTTAAAATACATAAAAACAAATCACCCCTTTGCTTATCATTTAAAATTTCAACTGTACTTATTAAATCAGCATATAAAACGAATGATTTTTTTTCTAGTTCCATTTTTTAAACCCTTTCTTATAATTTTTCATGAATAATTCCTCCACATCAGAAGGCTTGTAATAAATTTTATTTCCAATTTGCGAGAAAGAAATAATCCCTTCATCTCTGTAAAACTGTGCGGTTCTTACGGAAATCTTCATTATTTCCATAAACTCTTTGTTATCTAACCATTTTTCGGTTAGCTTTTCTTCTTTTTTTAATAGGCTTTGTTTGATTTCGTCTATTTTATTTACCAACTCCTCAAATGCCTTCTTTTCTAATAAAACAACTTCCATAATTAAAAAATTTGTGATGCAAAAGAGTGAAAACAAAAACAAATAAAATTTCGAAAATTAGAATTGTCGTGTAAAATGTCGTGTTCAAAAAACTCCAAAACAAAAGCCAGTCCTTATGAGACTGGCTTTTAAATTTCCTGAAATTTCCTTTTTTTATTTTATGGAATGTCGAGTTTACTATTTCAATAATTCAACACAGTATTCTATTGCTTTTACATCTGATTCAATAGATGGTTTTGCTTGTTTTCTAACATTAGGGTTGAAATCATTTTTATTTTCGTCACAAAAGCAATTTAAAGCTACTTTCCACTTCTTTCTTCCTATTTTTTCGATCTTAGGATTTATATTGTGTATGTATTTTATAAAATAGCAAAATTTTTCTTTTCCCCCAATCCAAACTATTTTATCTTGAACAGGTAACCCAGAAAAGTTATTTTTAACAATTGATACAGGCACATCTTTGTCAATTAATTTTTTACTTTTAAGAGCAGATATGAAATCATAAAAATCGGTAGAATTTCGTGCCATATTCTTATAGTTAAATGACTGAATTTCAAAAGCATTATCGGTTATATTATTATGTTTTGGTTCTATACTTTCAAGTGGAGGTAAGTGCAATAATGAATGTTCTATAAAGTTTAGAGTATCACTAAATTGACCTTCCAATAATGCATCTCTCAGCCAATTATCCGACTCCAATTTTGTTTTTAACAAATTTTTCAATGAAATCATCCAACCATATTTATAACTTACTTGAGCTAAATGGTAGTTAATAAATTCAATTTGTAAAGTGCTTTCTAATTCAGATAATCTTTTAAATAACATTTCTCCATAACCAATCTTCAAATCTTCAGAAATTTCCATAATTTGTTTTTTGGTAATATCGAATCTGTTATAAGCTCTTTTTGTGTATGTTGTTTCTTTAAATTCAGTTTCCATATAAATTATAAATTTTAAGTTAACTATTAAATATATCCATTGCTTTATCTAACTCAGTATTGATAATTTTAGCATAAATTTGGGTTTCCTTAATATTTGCATGACCCATTAATTTAGATACTTTATCAATACTAATTCCTTTCTTTAACGCTCTTGTAGCCCAGGTGTGCCTACTTATGTGAAAACTAATATGTTTATCTAGCTCTATTGCTTTAGTTATCTTATTAAGGCTATTATTTATAGATGAAGATGCCGAACTAATAGCACTATCTAATGCACGAAGATTATTTAAATCAGCTGTTGATGAAAGAACAGGAAAAATGAATTTATTTCTATCCTCAACATCAGGTTTGTATTTATTCATTATCTCTAAACCTCTATTTGGTATTTTTATAGATAATTGGCTACCTGTCTTTTTAATAGTAAAATTTATATTAGTACCATCAAAATGCCTCCATTTTATTTGCAATAAATCAGAAACACGAATCCCTCCAGCATAACAAGCAAATACAAACATATCTTTATGAATACCTAAAACCGAATTTTCAGGAGCCTCATATTTTTCAATTTTTGCAAGCTCTTCCTCAGTTAAAAACTGACGTTGGGTTTTTTCTACTTTTAACTGATACCTAAGAAAAGGATTTACCGAAACCTCAATTAAGTCCATTCGAATAGCATCATTAAACAGTTTTCGTATAAATTTCAGATTATTATGTACTGTATTAGTAGAGTTTTTATACTTTGTTTTTAAATGCTTTTCATATTTGCTTAAAAACTCTACTGTGATATCTTGGAAAACATAGGCTTGACCATTAAAATACTTTTCGATTTTAGCAATAATAGAAACATTTTTGTCATAAGTACCAATTTTTCCATCAGCTAAGTAAAGTTTGTTAGCCTCTTTTGCAAACTCCAAAAAATCAACAGGTTTCTTACCTATTATCTTGTCCTTTAATTGTCTGGTTGTTAACGATTTTGTTTCAGTTTCATGCGTGAGAACCTCATCTTGAAGTTCTAAAAATTTATTCCAAATCATTGAATTAATTCTTGCACTATTAGGAAACTTAGATTTTACTTTATTATTATTAAAGTCCCAATAATCCAATGGAATCATAATTTGTGCTGAAATATATCGTATACGTCTATCCTTTATAATTCTTAAATGTACTGGTGCTTCATTCTTGCTGTTTAATTTATCTTTACGAAATACAATTGAGACACTTGCCATAAATATTAAAATTACTTTTTGTCAAAGATAAAAAATAATACCCCTTTTGGGGTAAACAATGGGGTAAACATTTTCTACATTTGTTAGCATCGCATTTCATTCAATTGCAATAACAAAAAACATAACAACTCTATTTAACAGGCAATTAAATGAAATTTGATTTTATAGATTGTTGATGGCTTATTCCTTGCGAGACCACGAGAAGTTATTTAAAAGGCTTGTAAATTAATAGTTTACAAGCCTTTTTTTATTATTTGAGTAAACTTTCCTTATTGTTAAATTAACTTTCTTTATCTTACTTACTTATTCATTATTCATAAAAAATTCAGCTCGTTTTAAAACTTTTTAAATTGATTTCGACTTCCATTTTCTTAATTTCGCTCAAACTCTTTAATATTTAAATAATATTTTATTTGCCAAGCAATTTAAATTTTAAATAAAAATTTTTCCTTTTATAAATAAACTTTATATTAATCAAACAAATAACCATAAAATAAAAAAGGCCAATAATCAAATTATCAGCCTTTTTGTTGAAATAGTATAAATTATATTATCCAACTACTTTCACATTTACAGCGTTTAAGCCTTTTTTGCCTCTTTCACTTTCGTATTCAACTTTGTCGTTTTCTCTAATCTTGTCGATTAAACCTGATGAATGTACAAAAATGTCTTCTCCGCCATTAGTTGGTACAATAAATCCAAATCCTTTTGTTTCGTTAAAAAACTTAACTGTTCCTTCTTGCATTGTGTTATTATTTTAAAAAATTAGGTTGGCAAAATAATAAACTATTTAAATAAAAAAAGCCTGTAATAAAAATTACGAGCTTTTTTGGGGTTGAATTAAAATTTAAGTAAATTTTTCAAAACGTAGTAATCGTTTGTAGCAGTATTCATGATTATTTAGAGTAATAGGAAATTTAAAAAATGGTTAGATTAGACATTAATTAAACAAAAAAGTTGATAATAAGAATTTAATAGTTGTAAAAATATTAGCTAAAATTTGCGGTATTAATTCACAATTACCTAATAAACTGCAATGTTAAATATTTTAATTAATATTGTAGCTTATTTGCGATTAAACTACCTCATGAAATATAAATTATTGTTTGTGGCTTTATTTGTAGCTGCAAGTTCCATTGCCCAAATACCAACTGGGTATTATAGCACCGCAACAGGCACTGGATATGTGCTAAAAACGCAGTTATATAATAAAATTACAAATCATATCAATCTTGGTTATGCAGGTTTATGGTCGGCTTATGCTACTACCGATAGGGATAATCAATACGAAAACGACAATACCGTTTTCGATCTTTATTCAGAAAATCCAACAGGCCCCGACCCGGTAACATTCATTTATAGCACCAATCAATGTGGTACTTATACCACTCAAGGAAACTGTTATAATAGAGAACACATTATCCCACAGTCTATTTTCAATTCAGCCTCTCCTATGATGTCTGATGCACATTTTATAGTTCCAGTAGATGGTTATGTGAATGGAATGCGTTCGGATAATCCACATGGAAATGTGGCTGTTGCTTCATGGACCTCTTTAAATGGCAGTAAACGTGGTACAAGTGCTGTTGCCGGTTATACAGGAACTGTATTTGAACCGCTTGATGAATTTAAGGGTGACATTGCTCGTATGTATTTTTATTTTGCTACAAGGTATGAAAACGTAGTTGCAGGTTATACAACTTATGCCATGTTTAACGGAAGCAGTAATCAAGTTTTTAGTACTGCTTTTTTAAACATGCTTATCACTTGGCATAATCAAGATACGGTGAGTGCAAGGGAAATTGCGAGAAACAATGCCATTTATAACTTACAAAACAATAGAAATCCATTTATTGACCATCCAGAATATGTGGGTATTATTTGGGGAGGAGGCCCAGGGTCAAGTATTCAAACCATTACTTTTAATCCATTAGCAAATGTAACCTATGGTAGTACATTTAATTTAACAGCTATTGCAAGTTCAAATTTATCGGTAAGCTATGTAAGTTCCAATACCAATGTGGCAACTATAAGTGGAAATGTAGTTACTGTAGTTGGAATTGGAACCACCACTATAACCGCTTCACAAGGAGGTAATTCTTTTTATAATCCTGCTGTTAATGTATCTAGAACATTAACTGTAACACAAGCCCCTCAATTGATTACATTTAATGCTTTACCCAATAAAACAATTGGTAGCCCTCCATTTACTCTCTCAGCAACTGGAGGTAACTCAGGAAATCCAATTACGTTTACGAGCAGTAATATATCGGTGGCAACTATTTCTGGGAATACAGTTACTATTATTGGTGTAGGTACAACAAATATTACTGCTTCTGAATTAGGTAATGCCAATTATTTAGCTGCAGTTGATGTGGTTAGAAGTTTAACTGTATCTAATGGTATAGTTGCTGGTTGGGATTTTAGTACTTTATTAGGAGGAACAGGAACCAATAATTTTGGTGCTAGCCCTTTAAATCCGAACTTTAATACAGCCAATTGTACTGTTAGTGGTTTGGTTAGAGGTTCAGGGATTTTGGCACCTACCACATCGGCAGCAGCAGCCAGAGCATGGGGTGGAACAATAAATACAGCTACTTCTGCTACTGCAATTACAAGTAATTCTGCTATCACTTTTACTTTAAAACCTGCAAACGGTTATGCCATGGATTTGGGATCTATATCTCCAATAGAATATAGACGTTCAAGCACCGGAGCAACAAATGCTTTGGTACAATACAGCGTCAATGGTGGTGTTTTCAACAATTTGACTACCTTAAATTTCCCAGTTAGCACTTCTGTTGGTGCTTCCGCAGGAACAATTGATTTAACAACAATTACAGGTTTGCAAAACATTCATTCATCTAAAACCATTACAGTGAGAATATTGCCCTATGGCGGTACTGGAGGTACTTTCTATTTTTTTGATAGAGCAGCGTCAACTTCTTATGATTTGAGTGTAGAAGGAAATTTGCGCTTATGCACATCTACCAGTTCCACAACTAATACTTCAATTTATTCTAGTGCATTACCTTACAGTTGGAATGGACAAAATATAAGTACATCAGGTACATATACTTATTCTTCAATTAATTCGTTAGGTTGTGATTCTATTGCTATTCTTAATTTAACAATTCAACCCAATTTTTTAGCATTGAACATTAAAATTTTTCTAGAAGGATTATACTTAGGTAATCAGAAAATGACTTCAGCCCCATTTAATGCTGACGGTATTAGTCCACAAAATATTGCAGATACTATTACAATAGAATTACATGATACACTTGGAATGTATGCAACTGTTTTTTCTTCTTTGGCATTGTTAGATACCAATGGTTTGTGTACAATTAATATTCCAAATACATTAAATAATAATCGGTTTTATTTAGCCGTTAAACACAGGAATTCAATTGAAACTTGGAGCGCAAATCCGATATTACTTGGTAATAACACAAATTATGATTTTTCAGATGCAGCTGATAAATCATTTGGTGATAATTTGAAGAATATTGGTGGTGTTTATTTTATGTATGGTGGTGATACTGATAAATCAGGAACAATAGACTCTGGTGACTTTCCATCAATTGAGTTTGACAGTTACTTAGGTATGAATGGATACTTAAACTCGGATGTAGATGGTTCTGGTAGTATTGACTCGGGCGATTTTCCAATACCCGATTTGAATAGTTTTCTAGGTATTTCTGCATTAAGACCATAAACTTATTTACAATTAATTATTGTAAAGAAGTGAAAAATTATTAGGTTTAAATAGTAAATATTGGGTCTGTTAAGTTTATTATGCAGTTTAAAAAATTAATTTTACAAAACAATTTGCGGAGAAATTAGTTTTTTGAAACGCACATTTTTGCTTCACTTAATTCCAGAAGTCAAAAACTACTAAAAAAAAATAGTACTAGATAGTTTAAGAGAATCGAAAATTTAGTTATAAAATTAATTGTAAAGCTTATTACATTTAATTTAAATAAAACTTTAACTATGTTTAAAATGAGTTCGACCTGTTTGGTAAAATCAAACAAATCAACAATCTTACTTTCAATTATCTTATTTTTAATTTGTTGTGGTTTTTGATTTTATTTCAGTTTCAAAAAAATAACCATGTCTTATAATTTAAAAAATATTTATTAACTTATATGTCAAATTCATAAACAAAAAGGAAGCAAAAAAAAGTTTTTAGGATAAATCAATTTACTTTTATGGTTTGAATCCAATGCATACAAATAAGTTGTGGGCCAAATTCTAATGCTTTCACCATCTTCATTTGCAAAATACGAACAATGAACTATTACCTGCGATTCTTCGGCTATATTGCTCAATAATTCTAATTTTACTAAAAAATCAACTTCTGGCTCTTTAGTTGGCAGTTCTTTTATTTGTGGCATTTTTTTATCACTTAACTTTTTGCAATTTAACTAAATTGGTGATGCTATTTTTTACTACTATTTGTATTGCTAACAGAAAGTTCTAAGGATTTATTCTGAAATGAAGTACAAATAATTTTAAGACTCTGACACGAGCTAAGTACATATTACATTCCAGGTGCTATCGAACTCTTTTTTCAATTATTAATGCGTAGTCGGACAGCTATCGGACGGAAACGCTAATTCGAGAAGTAAAAGACTTCGAAAAGTCTTTTTTTTATTTTAATATAAATAATTTATTTTCCATTTTGATTTTCAATTTTCCATACAAATTATTAAAGTAGTAATTTATTGTTGAATCAGTATAGGAACTTATTTTCAAGCATTTAATAATATTATTTCGATATACTGTTGAATCTTTATAATTCACAGTATCTTGACTTTCAGATATGCCATAATTAAATTTGAAAATTACATTTTTATCACAATCATTATAACTCATATAATTGTATTTACCATTAAATCTTATAGCTAAAAACTGAAAATTATTCAAATCTAAATTGGTTCTTAGATAAAAATAAGTTAATAGTTCATAATTTCCATAAGTATAAGAACTAGCTCCACAATCAGGATTACCGCCACTTGTTGTCCTTTTGTAACTTTGGCTTCCTTGTCCAATAAGTGTTGCTGTATCGCCTTTATCGCTTATAAAAACTAAGGTATAGGTTCCTTTGTAGGTTTTTTACTTTTTTCTTCATCAGTTAAATTATAATAGTTTTCTTGTCCTTTTTGGCAAGGGTCTGATTTACTACAACTTTGAATTAGCGTTACTAACAGTATTAGGCTTAATTAATGCATATTTTTTTTCATTGTGGAAAGTTGTTTAGAGTTTTCACATAATTTAATAATTAATTATAAAAAACAAACATTGATTATTTTAATTGCAATTACAATAGAAAACTAATTGATGAAACTTAAACAAAACTACACTTTATACTTTTCTTTCAATCCATCCACTACCATGGCTACAGCTGGGCAAATAGTAGTATTAAGTTGAGTGATTTTCAGTTTTTGTAAAATATTTCGTTGTTGGGTATGCGGAAACTCGCGGCAAGCATTTGGCCTATCGCTGTAAACCGAACAGTATTTATCAGCACCTAAAAACGGACAAGGCATTTGTTTGAATACATAGTCATTGTCTTCATCAATACGCAGATAATTTTCGGCAAAAATACTTGGCTTTTGTTTTAATGCTTTTGCCAGTCTATCAATGTCTTTATTCAACAGCAATGGCCCTGTAGAAGCACAACAGTTGGCACATTCCAAGCAATCAATTTCATCAAAAGCATCGTCATGCAATTGATTGGTGGTTTGATCTAAATCTTTAGGAGCTAATTTTTTTAGTTTTTCTAAAAACTTTTTGTTTTCGTTTTTATTTTTTTTAGCTCTATCAATAATTTTTACGTAATCAATATGCATTTAAAAACTAAACTTGGGTTTGATATAATACTTTTTTGTTTTTTACAAGTCTATCTTTGTCAAAAAACCAACCCCATTTACCAAAATAGTAAATAGCCGATTTTACATGATACAGCAGCAGTTTTTTGCTTTTATACGATCCCTTTTCGTAGTTATGAATTATTGAAACCGAAGGTAAATAAATGGCATCAAACTCATTGCTGATTCGCCTACTTAAGTCGGTATCTTCAAGGTACATAAAAAAGTTTTCATCAAACAAACCTACTTGCTTAAAAACTTGTTGAGGTATAAGCATAAAACAACCCGAAAGGTTACTTAAATGCATGGGTTTAAGGTAATCTTTGTTTTTTAACTCGTATTGATCCAATTTATTTTTAAATAATTGCGCTAAACTTTTGGGTACAAAACGCCTAAAAATTAAATCGAATGGCGTAGGTAAAAGCTTACATAAATGTTGAATTTGTCCATCAGGATACAATACTTTCGGCATCAATAAACCCGTGTTTGGATTTTGATTTAAATACGCAATGGCATTTTCAATGCAATCTTTATTGATAACCACATCAGGATTTACTACCAAATGATAAGGTGCTAAATTTTGAGCAAATTGAATGGCTTTGTTATGCGCTTTTCCGTATCCTAAATTGGCATTGTTAAAAATATAATGGCCATTATTTTGTTCCACAAAAAGCTGTAATTGATTGGTTTCCGAATTATCGCTTACTATTAGTTTTACAGGTACATTTATTTGTTTAATGCTATTGATTAATGGCAATAAATCATCAGGCTTACTATGGTAAACTACTAACGAAATGGTAAGTTGATATGGAAACTGATGGCTCAACAACAATTATAATTGATCCATTAAATTAGTAGAACCAATTGGGCGCTTAACGGTGTAACCCTCGCCAAAAGTAACATTGATTAATCTACCAAATTCGCGCGCGCGGCCTTCTACATATTTCATAAAATCTAAACTTGAAATAGGTGTTTCAGGTTCTGTGTTATTGGGGTCGTAAAATTGACTACTGAAAGCTTTTATTGACTCCATTTTTTTGTCGAAATAAGGCGTAATATCTACCACAAGATCTGGTTTCATTAATCTATCTTGGATGTAATGGTAAATTTGTTTTGGGCGCCAAGCTTCTTGCTTTACACCATTGTGATAGGTTTCAATTTTTATCAATCCACTTAAAAAAGCTGCTTCGCTTACTAAATCTGCACCTTTACCATGATCGGTATGCCTATCGCTTTCGGCATTACATAATATTATTTCTGGTTGGTATTGGCGTATTTTTTCAATCACTCTGGTTAATGAATCTCGGTTTTTCTGAAAAAAACCATCTGCTAATCGTAAATTATCGCGTACTGAAATGCCTAAAATTTTGGCTGAGTTAGCTGCTTCAATGGCTCTTAATTCGGCTGAACCTCTGGTACCAAGTTCGCCTTGGGTTAAATCAACTATACCTACTTTGTACCCCAAATGTATATGATGCAATATGGTTCCACTGCAAGCCAATTCTGTATCATCGGGATGGGCGGCAAAGCAAAGTAAATCGAGTTTTTCCATTGGGCGAAATTACTTTTATTTTTCTAATTATAAAGGGAGCGATTTGGGAAATTTATTTGTTTACTTATTTTATAAATTCTTGAAAAAAAAACGTTACTTATTATGAAAACAAGTAACGTTTTAAATTAAAAATATAATTACAAGTTTATCTTGTAATCTTTACATATTTCTATTTCCTACCCAAACAAAACGTTTGCTTACAAACTCAGTATTTGTAAAACTAGCATTTCCTGCCGGATTTCCGCCCGTTAAATGGAAATCGCTAAAGGCAGCATGAGAGTTAATAAAACCTGCACCTGTAAAATTGAAAGTTACAGGAACAAATGCTTCATTCATCTCTTCTGTTATCATTTCTTTAGTTGCTTGATTTGTTGAATAAGCTCCGCAAGTTAAAGCTCCTTTTTCCATTACTAAAGCTTTACATAAAGCCAATGAATCTTCAACTGAATCGGTTTTTACTATAAATAACACAGGGCCGAAGCACTCACGGTTATAAATATCTTTTTGGCTTTTATCTACTTCTATTACTACTGGAGTTGCAATGCGTGCATCAGCAAACTCTTCATTTTTGATAGATTTGGTATCTAATACTAAATTCCCACCTAAGTTTTTTGCTTCGTGGGTTCTTTTATAGGTAGCTTCAGCTTGAATAGCTCCTAAAGTACCCGGGCCAGCTTTTGGGTTATCAACTAAACCTGTAATGGCAGCAGCAATTCCTTTTACTACCTCATCGTAACTTACTAAACCGTTGGCCGTTTGAACACCATTTTTGCTTACAAAAATATTTTGAGGAGCAGTACACATTTGCCCGCTATATAAACTTGCCGAAAATGCAATATTGGCTAATACCGGTTGTAATTCGTTAACAGAATCTAAAATCATGCTATTAACACCTGCTTTTTCGGTAAAGGTTAATTTTGGTAAACTTTCTACATAGTTGCCAAACTCAGAACTACCAGTAAAATCAACCATTTTAATGGTATTGTTTTCTGCTAATTGTTTGGTAATTGGGTTTGTTGAACTATCGGCAGCTAATTGCACAATATTGGTATCAAAACCGTTTTCGGCTAATACATTTTGAATTTCTTCAAGAACAATTGCTATAGGTAAAATAGCCTTTGGATGAGGTTTAACAATACATGCATTTCCTGTAATTAAGGTTGCGTATAAACCTGGTACTGTATTCCAAATAGGGAAGGTAGAGCAACCAATTACCAAACCAACACCTTTAGCTACAGGTTTAAAATCTTTGTTTACTTTTAAATCAAACTTTCCAAAGTTTTTTATCCATTCTACTTGTTCAGGGTAACGAGTCAACTCTTGATAACCAGCAGCTATTGCTTCTAAAGCTCTATCGTTAGCATGAGGTCCGCTAGCTTGAAAACTCATCATATAAGCTTGTCCAGTAGTATGCATAGTAGCATAAGCTATGTCAAAAAAACGAGCACTGATTCGTTCTAATGTTTCAGTTAGAATACCTGCACGAATACTAGCACTTGTTTTGCTCCAGCTTTTTTGTGCAGCATTAGCGTTGTTAATTAATGTATCAACTGAAAAAATAGGATATTTAACTCCTAAACCTACTTGCAAAAAAGGTGAAATCTCTTCGCCATGCCAAGTAGTTTCGCCAGTTTGTTTTAAACCTTTAAAATCGTTGTTCATGGTAGCGCTAATCCAAGCTTTTGCTTTTGCATCTGCATCTTCGGCATAAGCCTTAGGGTTTTCAGGATAAGGTGTATAATAAGTACGTTCGGCCAACGCTTTAATAGCACTGCTTAAAGTATTTTGGTGTTTTTCAAAAAGATTCATGTTTTGATTTATCATAATTTAGCAAAAATAGGTTTGAATCTTAAATTCACAAGTAAAGAATTACCACTTTCTGAATTTTTTAAATAAATGAAAATATTTTTACACTTGTTTATATTATTCAATTTACTATACTTGCAGTTAGAAAAAGAGTTGATAGTATTTTTATACATCACACAATCATCATTTTTCTTCAAATTGTTGCATTATTTGCAATATCAAAAATAAAATCAAAACAAAATTTATTGTAAACAACTTTACACTACTACATGTACGAAACATCTAATTTGAATCTAATGCTAGTTTCTGAATTAAGAACATTGGCTGAAACATTGAAAATCAAGAACATTGAATCCTTAAGTAAAGAACAATTAGTGGCTACTATTGCTGAGAAATCAAATCAAGAAAAAACCACTGATGCTGCAGCTCCTAAAGTGCGCAAACCAAGGGTAAAAAAAGAAAAAGTAGAAAATAAAGCTACTGAAACTACAGAAGAACAAATATCAATTGAACTACCTTTAGTAGTAGTAGAAGAAAAAGTAGAAACTCCAGAAGTGGAAACTCCTGTGGCAAATGCTGCTCCCACTAAAATAAGACAAGAACGTCCTATAAGAAATAATAATGATAACAGAGAACGTCATAACAGACCAAGAATAAATAATAATACTCCTGCTGCAACAGAAAATACTGAAAGTAATTTTAACAATAACAATGCTGCAAGTGAGAATACAGTTACTGAAAATACTACTCCTTTAGAAACCAATTTAGGAGAAACAGTAAAAACTGAAAATAACGGTTCTGAAAAACCAAATACTAATTCTGAAAACAAAGATTTACCAAGAGATAATCGCCCGCCAAACCGTTGGGATAAAAATAACCGCAACGACAGACAAAATTTTAGGGAGAAAGAAAAACAAGAATATATAGAACTTGATGGTATAGTTACCTGCGAAGGTGTATTAGAAACCATGATGGATGGTTAC
This sequence comes from Bacteroidota bacterium, assembly GCA_013298895.1. GTDB lineage: Bacteria > Bacteroidota > Bacteroidia > UKL13-3 > UKL13-3 > JAAFJM01. Next base: position 21,261 of record JAAFJM010000018.1, read on the forward strand.
GGATTTTTACGTTCGAGCGATTACAACTACATGTCGAGCCCCGATGATGTCTATGTTTCTCCATCTCAAATAAAATTATTTGGTTTAAAAACTGGTGATACTGTTAAAGGAACTATCCGTCCTCCAAAAGAAGGTGAAAAATATTTTGCTTTAATAAAAGTAGAATCAATAAATGGCCGTGTTCCTGCTGAGGTAAGAGATAGAATTGCATTTGAGCATTTAACCCCTCTTTTCCCTGACGAGCGTTTACGTTTGGCCGATAATGCAAGTACTTATTCAACCAGAATTATTGATATTTTGGCTCCTATAGGAAAAGGACAACGTGGTTTAATAGTGGCACAACCTAAAACAGGTAAAACCATTTTATTAAAAGATATTGCTAATGCCATAGCTAAAAATCATCCTGAGGTATATTTATTAGTTTTATTAATTGATGAACGCCCAGAAGAGGTAACCGATATGCAACGAAGTGTAAGAGCTGAAGTAGTGGCAAGTACCTTTGACGAGCCTGCTGAAAAGCATGTAAAATTAGCCAATATGGTGTTAGAAAAAGCCAAACGTATGGTTGAATGCGGACACGATGTGGTAATTTTATTAGATTCAATTACACGTATGGCACGTGCATTTAATACAGTTGCACCATCATCGGGTAAGGTACTTTCGGGTGGTGTGGAAGCAAATGCTTTGCACAAACCAAAACGCTTTTTTGGCGCAGCCCGTAAAATTGAAAATGGAGGTTCATTAACAATTATTGCTACTGCTTTAATTGATACCGGTTCAAAAATGGATGAGGTAATTTTTGAAGAATTTAAAGGTACTGGTAATATGGAATTACAATTAGATAGAAAACTAGCTAATAAACGTATTTACCCTGCTATTGATATTGTTTCATCAAGCACACGTAGAGATGATTTATTATTAGATAAATCAACCATTCAACGCCTTTGGGTGCTTCGCAATCATATTGCTGATATGAATGCCGAAGAAGCCATGAACGTAGTGTTAAACCATATGAAAGCTACCAAAACTAACGAAGAGTTTTTAGCTACCATGAATGGATAAACACAAAAACTTATACAAATAGCTTAAAAAGAGGTGCAGGTCACCTCTTTTTTTATTTTATTGCCATTATTTTGTAATAAAACAGAATAAATAAATATATTGCAATTGAAATAAAAGCTAACAATTAAATGGTAAGAAATAAGAGTTACAAATATGGAAAAACCTATTTTCTAGCTGTTATTTTAGGCGTGGCATTGGTTTTTGCAAATCAAATTTTTATTCAATATGCATTAAATAAATACCAAGCCAATAATCAACTAATCAATATAATCAAAAATCAAAAATTAACGAGCCAAAGAATTGCGCTTTTAATTTATAAAAATAAAGAAAATACATTTAATCCAGATGAACTTCATTTAGCATTAAGTAATTGGTTTAATAATCACAGTGATTTGAAGTATGGCAATGAATTACGTAATATTCCAACAATTGACAATAAGGAGATATTACTCAAACTATATTATTTAGACAAGAACATAATTTTTCTGAGAAATGAGCTAAAAACAAATACAATATTCGATTCTTTAAGTTTAGTGGCAATATTCGAAAACCAAGATTATTACCTCAGAAAGATGGAAGTTATAGAGAGTGAATTACAACACGATAATGATAAATTTTTATTAACAACTATTGTCATTGAATTTGTTTTCGCTCTTTTATCCATAATCATTATTATTCTTGAATTTAGATATTATTTCAAACCTTTAAACAACCAAGTTAAGGAACAAATACAAACCATAAAAGAAGGAAATATTTCCTTAATAGAATGTAAAAATAAACTTAAATCCATTCTTGATTGCACCAACGATATTTATATTCTTTTTGATTTGGATTATAATATTCAACTTTACAATACCAAGGCAGAACAAGAAATAAAACTGTTATTCAACAAACAAATAAAACTGAATAGTAACTTTTTAAGTACCATTTTTCCAGAGTATGCCATTGCCTTTAAAGAAGATATTTCAAAATCACTCACCAATGGTAATTATAAAATAGACCGACAAATAAAAACCTCAGAACAACAGATATTTTGGTATGAATTACGCTACTTTAGTGTATATGATTCTGAAAATGAATTAAAAGGTATTTCCTTTAATGCAAGAAGTATTAATGAACAAAAAAAAGCGGAAGAAAAGGTTAATAAACAAATAAAAACACTTGGGGAAATTGCATGGTTTCAATCGCATGAGTTAAGAAAACCTTTGGCCAATATTTTAGGTATTTTACCACTTATTGAACCAGATTCATCTCACCCTGAAAACGAAAAATTGATTAATTACTTATTTCAAGAGACTAAAAATTTAGATAATTTAATTAAAACTATAAGTAATAAAACCGAAGCTTAATAATAAAAAAGGCCACTCAAAAATTTGAGTGGCCATTTTTGTTGGGTTATATTTAAGAAATTATAATCCTAAAATCATTTTGTTTGGATCATTGCCTTCAGTTAATAACATTACCGGATTTTCTAAGCATTGTTTTACTTTTACTAAAAATCCTACAGACTCACGTCCATCAATAATTCTATGGTCGTAGCTTAAGGCCAAATACATCATTGGGCGCGCTACAATTTGACCGTCTTTAACAACAGGACGTTCAATAATATTATGCATTCCTAAAATGGCAGATTGAGGCGCGTTGATAATTGGTGTACTCATCATACTTCCAAAAACACCACCATTGGTAATGGTAAATGTTCCACCTGTCATTTCATCTAAACTCAATTTGTTTTCGCGAGCTTTACCAGCTAAACGCAATACCTCAGCCTCAATTTCGGCTAAACTCATGCTTTCAGCATTTCTGATTACGGGCACTACCAAACCTTTAGGAGCAGATACCGCAATTGAAACATCACAAAAATCGTGGTAAATAATTTCTTCGCCATTAATGTATGCATTCACAGCTGGATATTGCTTTAAAGCAACTGTAACTGCTTTGGTAAAAAAGCTCATAAAACCAAGATTTACACCATGTTTTTCTTTAAACTGAGTTTTAAATTGGTTACGTAAATCCATAATAGGCTTCATATCTACTTCGTTAAAAGTAGTTAACATTGCAGTTTCGTTTTTAACGGCTACCAAACGTTTTGAAACAGTTTTACGCAATGAAGTCATTTTTTCTGTTCTTTCATTACGTGTTTTAGCTTCGTTGGTAGTGGTTTTTAACTCAGCAGTTATAGCATCACCCTTAGTTATTCTGCCATCTTTTCCAGTTCCTATTACATCTTTAACATCAATTCCTTTTTCAGCTAAAATCTTAGCAGCAGCAGGACTTGGAAAAGGTTTATCGTTAGCTACTGGTTGCTGGCTGTTAGCCTCTGGCTTTGTTTCAGTTTTTGGAGTTTGAACCTCAACTTTTGGAGCTTCGGTTTTAGCACCAGCAGGTTTTGCAGCACTTTCATCAATTAAACAAATAACATCACCAACTTTTATAGTATCGCCCTCATTGCCTTTTGTAGTTAAAATACCTGCTTGCTCAGCATTTAATTCAAAGGTAGCTTTATCACTTTCTAACTCGCAAAGTAATTCGTCCATTTCTACATAGTCACCCGTTTTTTTGTTCCAACGTGCAATAGTAACTTCACTAATTGATTCGCCAACAGTAGGTACTTTAATTTCTAACATGGTAATATATTTTGATTGTATTAATTAAATTTTTCGCAAAATAATAAATAGAATGCGTATTAAATAAAATCCTTAACTAATTTAAGTTAGTAGTTTGGTATAGTTGGTTTTGAAAATAAAAAAACGACTTTTTACCTAAGCAAAAAGCCGTTTTATTGCAAAACTATAAGCCGGGTTCTGTTTTAATTGAATTTGCATTCCATTAAATTCTATCATTTATCTTGCTATACCATCACTGGCATAATCTATTGCAGTCTACCCATTGTATATAAAAGCGAGCCACTTTTTGAGCATAAGCTCGATACAACCTATTTGACCTTGCAACGCATAAGGTTTACCTTGCAATATTTGTTACCAAATACCCGGTGGTCTCTTACACCGCCTTTTCACCTTTTCCAATATTTGCATACTGGTAGTTTAATTTTCTTTAGCACTGTCTGTCAGTTAATAGTTAAATTAACCGCCTACCCGTTAGGTAGTATGCTGCTCTGTGTTGCCCAGACTTTCCTCATTACCACAAGTGTAACGCGATAGAACATTTTGCTTGGCAAATGTAATTTTATTTTTGTAAAACCTACTTACTTTAATGTTATTAATAATTGCATTTTTTAGTTCAAACATTTTATTTATTTTGCATTGAAAATTAAACAATTATGAAAAAAATATTTACACCTATATTTTTGATTATTAGCCAACTATCGTTTGGTCAAATTTCAATAGTAAATAGTGATATGCCTCGCCAAAATGACACCATGCGTTTTAGCTTAGCAACCTCGGGGATTACTGCGTTGCAAGCTGCAAAAACAGGAGCTGATACTACTTGGGATTTTACTAACTTGGTAGCTAACTCGCAAGATGTAGAAAAATTTTATGCCCCTTCGACTACTCCTTACGTAATTCAATTTGGATTATTAAATGCAGCAACTTATGGTTTAAAAGATAATGCCTTAAACAACCTAGCAAGTTTGGGTGGAGCTGCAGGTTTTACTATTGAAAATATTTATGGATTTTATAAAAATACAGCTTCAGCAAGTGTTTTAGTAGGCCGCGGTGCTACTGTTTCTAATATTCCTTTAGGTTTAAATTTAAATCCACGAGATACTGTTTTTAAATTTCCTTTAAACTATGGCGATATTGATACTACTTATTATGCCGGTTCTACAAGCATTGCTGGTTTAGGAGGAATTGCTCAGCAAGGCAGACGTGTTAATGTGGTAGATGGTTGGGGTGTAATTAAAACTCCTTATGGTCAGTTTGATTGTATTAGAATAAAAACTACCATTACTGGTGTTGATTCAATTCAATTGAGCACTTTTAAAATTCCAATTCCTAATAACAAAACCATTTACACTTGGTATGCAAAAGGCCAACATTACCCAATTATGGAAATTACTCAAACTATTGGTGTTGGTGCAGGTTTAACAATTAAATACAAAGATATTTACCGATCAGAAGTGTATTCAAATGCCGCTAAATTCATAGCAAGTAAAACCATTGCTTCGCAATTTGACACCATTAACTTAACGAGTCAAAGTGCTGGTACTCCAAAATCATACGAATGGACCATTACCCCAAGTACTTTTAGGTTTGTGGGTGGTACCAACAATACTACCAGAAATCCAAGAGTTATGTTTGATCAATCAGGTAGTTACTCAGTTAAACTTAAAGTAATTTACGAAGGTGGACAAGACGATACCTTGAGAACAAATTACATAAATGTAGTAACAACGGGTGTAAATAATTTTGAAAACAATAAACCCGAAATTAGCATTTACCCTAACCCAACAACTGATATTTTAAATATTGAATCGAATATGAGTTTGGCTAAATCAAAAATTGCAGTAACTGATTTACTAGGAAAAGAAATTGAAAATATTAGTTACAAACTTATAAATTCAAATTCTTTACAAATAAATACAAGCAACTTGAGTAAAGGTATTTATTTGGTTAATATGGTGAATGAAAACAATTCTTCATCAACTCACAAAATTGTAATCAACTAAAAATTAATTCATCCATTATTATACCATTACTCATAAATGAAACGTTTTTTAAGTATATTGAAATAGACAATTAACAAAAAGCAGTTGTTTTATAATAATATATGAGTTCCTCAAAAACTTAAAATCGTTTTACATTCGTAAATTATAATATATAGACCATGAAATCAAAAAAAATAATAACCAATAGCATTTTAGCAGTCGCTTTTTTGGCCTTACTTTTTTTATTAATTTCATATCCACCAGCCAAAGCTGTATGTAACACCATTACCAAACGTTTAGGTATTTCATCGCCTAGTTATCCTGGTTTTGGAATTAATTTGCCGGGTAATTACGAAATTCATGGCATTGATGTAAGCCGTCATCAGCGCGATATTGACTGGGAAGCAGTATCAAACATGTTTGACGATCAAATTGGTGTTTCGTTTGCATTTATAAAAGCTACCGAAGGCCGCACTGTTGATGATGATTATTTTGAATACAACTGGAAACAATGCAAAAAACATAGTATTTTACGTGGAGCTTACCACTTTTTTAGACCACATTTAACTGCTGATGAACAAGCTAATTTCTTTTTTAGTAAAGTTGACTTAGATAGAGAAGATTTACCACCTGTATTAGATATTGAAATAAAAGGAAGTGCAACTCCTCAAGTTTTAAAATCGAAAGTGAAACGTTGGTTGGTATTAACCGAAAAACATTACGGAATAACCCCAATTATTTATACCAATTATAGTTTTTATAAAAATTATTTTTCGGGTAAAGAATTTGAAAAATATCCCTTTTGGATTGCACATTATGCTACTGCAGATTTAAATCAAAAAACATCAACATGGCATTTTTGGCAACATAACGAAAAAGGCCATGTTAATGGAATTAGAGGCGGTGTTGACTTTAACGTATTTAAAGGAAACTACGATGATTTATTAGGGCTTTGTAAAAAGTAAATCATAAACTTAAATTCTTTAACAAATTTGTATTTTATACATTATAAATACAAATTACAGTTCAAAAACTTGACCTTGTTCAGGCATTTCTACTTTGATACCTGCTAGAGCTAATCTATCACGCATTGCGGTCATTTGGGTTTCATCGCCATGCACTAAAAACACATTTTTACAACCATTTTGGTGAGTTTGATTGATATAATTAAACACCTCATCACAATCAGGATGTGAACTAAAAATATCAGTACTAGCTATTTTGGCAAACACACGTTTTACTTTGTTTTTGATGCTAATGGTTGATTGCCCATTTAATAATCGGTGTCCAAAAGTTCCTTCAGCACAAAAGCCCGAAATTAATATAGTTGAGAATGGATTTTCGATATTATTGGTAATATGCTCTTGAATACGCCCGCCTTCTACCATTCCGGCAGCCGATATAATAACACAAGGATCGGTGTAATACATCAAAGCTTCATGATGCTTAAATTCGGTTAAGTATTCTATATCTTCATGTTCAAGCAATGAGCCATACTGTTTTTGGAAAGCAAATGCTTCGGGATTTAACAATTCCTTGTGTTTTTCGTAAACATCGGTACTTCTTATGGCTAAAGGACTATCTACAAATATTTTTACATTTGGAATAAGTCCTTGTCGTTTTAATTGAATGATAGTAAAAACAATAGATTGCGTTCTACCAACACTAAATGCAGGAATTACCAATCTGCCTCGTATATCAATACAAGTGGTGGTAATATAATGGAGCATTTCCTCTTCCGCAGGGCGTGTAATTTTATGTTTTCGTCCGCCATAAGTACTTTCCGAAACTAAAGTATCTATGCCTGTAAGTATGGTAGTGTCGTTAATTAATTTTGAATTACTTCTACCTAAATCACCAGTAAAACCAATAGTTTTGGTAATACCATTTTCTACCACTTCCATTTTTACCGAAGCTGCGCCAAGCAAATGACCAGCCTCAATTAGGGTAACTTTTACTTCTTTGTTTATGGTAAATGGTACATTAAATTTTGCGATTGTAAATCTATCAACACAATCTTTAACATGGCTTGACATGTATAAAGGTTTTGGAACATTGTTACGTTTGGTTTTCTTGGCATTGCCAAGTGCTTTACGGTATTCCATTAATTGAATATTGGCACTATCGTACAGCAAATATTCTGTTAATTCGGAAGTTGCGCCAGTACAAATAATATTTCCCTTAAAGCCTTGATAAACTATACTTGGTAAATTACCCGAATGGTCAATATGCGCATGGGTAAGTATAACAGTGTCAATATCAGCTGGATTAAAAGGAAAGATATCTTCTTTAAAAGTTGGGTTACGTTTTAATTCGTAATCCATACCGCAGTCTATTAAAATATTGTATCCGCTTTGTAGCGTAACTAGGTGCATACTTCCCGTAACTTGTCGGGCGGCACCTAAAAAGGTGATTTTCATTAATATTTAATTCTTAATTCCAAGTACTTAGAATAGATCGTTGAGCATGTCGAAACATTAGTTCTATGTACTTAGTTGATTTTGTTGCAATAAAATAATAAAATTTGATTTTTAATTAACCAATTTATAATAACTAACAAACAAATGGCAATTGGGTTTTAGAGTTGCTTGCATTTTCAACTGTCCGATTTTTTCGGACAACTCACTTCCTTCCTTTTCTGCTAGCATTCAAAAGCATGAATTAAAAGTAAAAAGTGCAATTTCATTTGAAACGAACTAAATTCATGTAATTTTATTAAATCTACCTCTCAAAAACACTAATTTCGAAGCTGCTAAATATTTATAAAATGGAATACCAAATACCAGAAAGCGAATTGATTTTAAATAACGATAACTCCATTTATCATTTACATTTATTGCCCGAAGATATAGCGGAAACCATCATTTTTGTTGGTGACCAAGAGCGTGTTCCTGAAGTAAGCAAATACTTCGATAGCATTGAACTTAAAAAAGCGAAACGCGAGTTTGTAACACACACGGGTTATATTGGTAAAAAGCGTATTTCTGTTATTAGTACAGGTATTGGTACCGATAATATTGATATTGTAATGAACGAGTTGGATGCATTGGTAAATGTTGATTTGGCTACACGAACCATCAAAAAAAATCATACTGCTTTAAACATTATTCGTATTGGTACATCGGGTGCTTTGCAATCAAATATTCCCATTAATTCTGTTTTGGTAAGTGAACAAGCCATTGGTTTGGATAGTTTGATGCTTTTTTATGAACGCGAAAAGGATGAAATATTAGAGCAATCCATTAAGCAACAACTAGGTTTTGATTTTATCAATCCATATTTGGTAAATGGTAATAATGCTTTAATTGATTTATTGCCCAACAATTATTTAAAAGGAATCACTGCCACTTGCTGTGGTTTTTATGCGCCTCAAGGTAGATTTTTAAAGGCAAAAGGAGTAAATAACACTTTAATTCAAAAGTTGAATCAGCTAAACATAAATGGTAAAAGTGTTACAAATTTTGAAATGGAAACAGCGGGCATTTATGGAATGGCCCATGTTTTAGGACATCAAGCAGTTTCGGTAAATTGTATTTTAGCTAATAGAATTAGTAATGAATTTAGTAAAAATCCTGCTGAGATAGTTGATAAAACCATTAGAGAAGTTTTAGCTTCGCTGTAATAATGAATGTTGAATGTTGAATGTTGGATGATGAATTGTAAATTTTTATTAATTATTTTATTGCTACTTTTCATAAATAAAACACAAGCGCAGCGAATAGTTTGGTGCAATGTAGCAATTGTTCCTAAAGACTCATTTTTGATAACTAAACAGCCCAAATTATTTACTTGGGATACATTATCGTTTACCCGTTATGAACCTAAATCAAAAAGCATAATCACTTACAAATATTGTAATCAAACCAAACACGATACTTGTAAACAATATGGAAACAAGAAAAATTTATTTTTAACACCAAAACCAAACAACGATTTTGAATGTGTGTTAATTAACATAAGAGATGATAATACTGAAATTATCAATTCATTATTGATTTATGTAGAATTGAAAAAAATACATTCAGCCAAATTCAAATAAAAAAATACGAAATTCGAAATAGTTATCTCAGAGAAAGCTTATAAAAAGTTAATATTAAATTTGTGTAAATTGTGTTCAAAAAAGTTGCTAGCAAACAGACTTAGAAGTAAAAAAATAATTATAAAAGTCATACCAAGTTGGTGATTGTTAGTTAAATTCAAAATTGAATATTTTATATAAAAAAATAATAAATTAGCAATGTATTAAGATTAAATTGGTTTTTATCAGTATATATAACTTAAATAATCCCAATCACCCTTCGTTTTAAAGTAAAGTAGTAAATTTCGAAGGTATCAATATATATTTTAAGCCCGAACAGGGGATAGAGGTAACAGCAATTGTCACTAATATTATAAAAAACAATTAGATTATTAAAATAACATTATAATTGAGGGTTGAAATCTTAAAAACAGTTTAAATAAATATTGAAAAAGCAGAATTATTAATAAAACTGGAAACGTAATACTTTATTTAAAATAAAAAACCAGAACGAAAATGAAATAGAAAACCAAGATGAAGTTATGAAGATAACCAAAGATTTTTACAGTATATGGTATAAAGTAAAAGGGAGCAGAAGGCCTAAAAGTTAAATTTATGGTAATTAAAAATTAGAAAAATTAAACCAAAAGTTCAAAAGAACTACATAATAAAAGTAAAAAAAACACCACCAGCCAAAAGCCTTTTATATTTTGAATACTTATTTCGCTTTGTAGACGCTCAATTAAAACACCTTTGACAACATTTTAAAAACAAACTAAAATATTAAAATCATTTTCTGTATCAAATTTATTTTAACCAAACTCAATTTAATTGGCATTGAAATTTACTTTTACCTCTTCCAAAGCAAAAGAAAAAAAACTTTCTAAATGGCTTAATTTTTTCTTTATAAAAGTGATTTATGGTTATTGAAATAATGTAATTTTAAATTGACTGTTTTTAAAAACTTTATTTTTTGAACTCACAATTATTTTTAAGTAATTTGTGGAGACCTTTTTTTATTTTACATTCAGGCAATTATGTACCTGATTACCAAAAAGATTACTGCCAATAAAAACATAAAAATAGATATTTTATTAATGCCATGCATTACCTTTAAATTAAAGTTAGCACTGTTTGCAGCTTCATCTTTTTTCCAAAATGTAATATAACTTAAAAATTTTTGTATCATAATCTAATAAACTATCAGACATCAAAAATAGTTTTATAAATTAATTAAGAAAATAAAACTTGTTAGAGCCATCTAACTTTTTAATTTTGTAGTGCTAAAATTTATGAAAAATAATTCTGATAAATCATTAAGTGAAATACACGAAAGTGTAAATATTCCAGTTAAAAACAATTGGTGGCGCACTTTATTGGCTTTTATTGGACCAGCCTATTTAGTAAGTGTTGGGTATATGGACCCAGGAAATTGGGCTACCGACATAGCTGGAGGAAGTGCCTTTGGTTACAAATTACTTTGGGTGCTGTTAATGAGTAATTTAATGGCCTTATTGCTCCAAACTTTAGCAGCTAGATTAGGTATAGTAAAAGGTTGGGATTTAGCACAAGCCAGCCGACAACAATATCCGCAATGGGCCAATGTTTCGTTATATATTTTTGCAGAAATAGCCATTGCTGCCTGCGATTTAGCCGAAATTATTGGTATGGCCATTGGTTTAAATTTACTTTTTGGTTTACCTTTAATTTATGGTGTAATCATAACCGTTTTAGACTCGTTTTTATTGCTTTTATTAATCAATAAAGGTGTGCGCAAACTCGAAATGTTTATCCTTTCATTAGTTAGTATTATTGGCATTTCGTTCATTGCGCAGCTAATAATTGTAAAACCCAATTTAATAGAAGTAAGCCATGGGTTTATACCCTCAGAGTTAAAAGGCAATGCGCTTTACATTGCTATTGGCATTATTGGCGCAACTGTAATGCCACATAACTTATACTTACATTCTGCTTTGGTACAATCGCGTAAAATTGAAAAAAACCATGAAGGCATTTTGAGCGCATTGAAGTATAATTTTATAGATTCGTTTGTGGCTTTAAACATGGCATTTTTTGTAAATGCGGCCATTTTAATTTTAGCCGCTACAGCCTTTTACAAAGCTGGCTTTAACCATGTTTCGAGCATTCAAGATGCACATTTATTGCTACAAAATTTATTTGGCAGCCTAGCTCCTTCCCTATTTGCCATCGCATTAATATGTGCAGGGCAAAGCTCTACCATTACGGGTACTTTAGCCGGACAAATTATTATGGAAGGTTATTTAAACTTGCGGATTAGTCCATTGGTTAGGCGCATAGTAACAAGGTTAATAGCCATAGTACCAGCAGTTATTACCATTTTGTTTTTTGGAAACGAAAAATTAGGAGATTTATTGGTTTTAAGTCAGGTAATATTGAGTTTACAACTTGGTTTTGCAGTAATTCCGTTAATTCACTTTACCAGCAGCAAGCAACTTATGGGCGATTTTGCCATCAAAAATTGGGTTAAAATATTGGCATGGGCTTGCGCCATTTTAATTGTTGGCTTGAATATAAAATTGGTTATAGAAGAGTTAAATAAAATGTTTGGATTAATTGGTTCTGAATATTTTATGGTAAAAATTATCATTGAATTGGTGTGTGTGTTTGCTTTAGTCCTGCTTATTTACATCACCTTTAATCCATTGTTTATTAAATTAACCAAACAAAAACAAATTGTACCACATGGAAATGCATTGCAAATTAGCCAAATAGAATTTGCCGAATATAAACGCATTGCCATAACAGTTGATTTTAGCAAACACGATGAAGCCACCATACAACATGCATTAACATTGGGCGGAAAAGACATTGATTACTTGTTGATTCATATTGTAGAATCGGCTATAGCCAAACGCTTGGGTAAAGATGCACACGATTTAGAAACCCAAACCGATTTACAAAATTTACAATCGTATAGCAACGATTTACAAAAACTGGGTTTTAAAACAAAAATAGAACTGGGTTATGGAAATAGAGCGAATGAAATCTCAAAAATTATAGCTGATAATCAAATAGATGTATTGGTAATGGGAGCTCATGGCCATGCAGGCCTAAGCGATTTGGTTTTTGGCTCAACTGTTGATGCTGTTAGGCATTTAGTAAAAATTCCTGTTTTAGTAGTAAAAGCTTAATTGTATGAAATTTATTTATTTTATTTTATGCTTGTTGATACCTGCAGCAAGTATGGCTCAAAAGCAAAAAAACATTCCTTTAAAAGTAGGTAATAAAATACTTGTAAATGCTTGCCAAGGCAATAAACCCGAGTTTATTGGCATAGAAGTTTATAGCCGAACTGATATGTACGATAAAACCAATGTGGATTCGCTTACCGGGCAAGGATTGAGTAAAGCATTTTTTGATACCAAAAGTTTAGATGGAAAACGCCTTCCTTGCTCTATGGGAGGCAGGGCTTATACTATAGCAGCCATTGATAAATATACCGAAAAAGGAGTAACACACACCATAGTTTTGCTTTACGATTATTACCCTTTAAACATATTATTGGTTGATTACGAAAACGCTATTTTTAATAAAGAAATTAGCGCGGTAAAAGGGAAAAAGTAAGGGTTGGTGGCTTACCATAAATTTTTTATTGAAGTTATATTATTTATTTGATGTTACTAGAAGATTAAGTTTACTATTATAAGTCTGGAGAATATCTTTTCGTCATTTTAATAATAAATGATTTCAACTCGTTAAAATATAATTTTCCATGGGCGGTTGAAATAAAGTAATTCCAGCATTTTTCAAAAGCCTCATCTCTAGTGGCACAAATTGAGGTTTCAATCATTTTATCAAAAAGACAATGAGAATTAGAATTATTTAAGTGATAAGACAACGTAACATTTGGATATCCATTAAGATATTCAGCTGTTAAGAATTTTTCAGGACTATCATTTGAATAAATAAAGTGTAAACAATCCTCTTTAGGATAACTCAGTTTACCATTCTTATCTTTTATTATTTTTTGATCTCCATCCAAAATGCATGCAAAGCCCGTTTTAATTTTTTTATAAGGATATGTTTCTTGATGAGATTTGAAATGATGATACGTTTTATCTCCACTTCCTGAAACTACGATATTAATCAGGTCTGTAAAATTAGTTAATGCCATTTCAGATTGGATAGAAGAAATTGCTTTTTGGATGATTTTTTTTGCCTCTTTATCCTCACAGTATAAATCCACTAAAGGGTATGATATTGAATCCATTTTTGACAATGCCGCATTGACACTTATATTAGGAATAGCTTTGAAGTCTCCATTAATTTTTTTTTCTATGAAAATTCTTGACTTATCAGGCAAAGAAGAAAGAATTGACGGGGAATGGGAAGTTAATACAAATTGCTTGCTATCATTTCTTGAAATGTTGTATAAAGCCTCAATTAGACGCCTTTGTATTTTAGGATGCAATCCAACTTCTATTTCGTCTATTAAAATTAAAGAATGGTCAGGTGCTTCTATTATGTCAATAATTATTTTAGTCAGGACCTCTTCTCCTGTGGCTGCGTTATAGCTTGAATATTCATTGGTGTTACTATACTTAAAAATATCCTTATCTAGGTGTGATGCTAGTTTATTAAGTTTAAAATTTTCTTCTAAGACATATGAAAGATACTTTTCAATTCTCGGGATATTTGCTGCTGAAATATTTGTAACAGCAGCTTTCTGAGATTTATTGAAAATTGCTCTACCAAAATTTCTAGCTGGTGATATTCTATCTAAATCCAAGAAAATTACTTGTCTATTAGTAAATTGAGTTTCCTTTTTACCTATTCCATTCCATTTTTTTGTTGCGGCTTTGCGCTGTCCCCTTTTTGTTTCTTCTTTTTTTCCAAATTTATATGTAATATAATAAGTCCAATCAATTTTCTGTTTATCCTGACTTGTGAATTGCATTATTGAACTCCATGTATGTCTTTCAAGCAGACCATTATGTACATTTCTTTTTTTAAAGTCGAAATGACTACAAGCTAAAGCCATTAAAACTGTTGACTTTCCTGAACGATTTGTACCTGCAATAACCGAGATTGGATGAATAAAGTTTAAAGTTAAATCTGATATATGCCTAAATGGAGAAAGTTTTATTGATTTAAGGAATTTTGGGAAATAATGTTCACTTGCCAAATCTATTTGGTCAACAAATTCCTTATCAGCATTTGGATTAATTTCTTTTTTTGCCATTGTTGTTTTTCTTACATTACTAGGACGACTGCATTGAATTAACTTTCTTAAAAATATTTGCAATAAATATTAACAACAATAGGTATTAATCTTTATAACATACCTCAAATTAAAAGTTATTGCCTATTGCCCATTGCCCATTGTCAATTGCTTATTTGCTCATTACTATAAATTCATCAACCTAATTACTTTTTCTACATCTTCTGGAGTGTCTATGCAATGGCTATCGTGCTCAGTAATGGCGCATTTGATTTTAAAACCATTTTCTAACCAACGCAATTGTTCTAACGATTCGGCTTTTTCTAAACTAGAAGGTTGTAATTTACAAACTGCCTCTAAAATATCGTTTCGGTAAGCATACATGCCCACATGGCGATAATAATTATGATGTAAATGCCATTCAGATTGAGGTACACCTTTAATATAAGGAATTACCATTCTGCTAAAATACAATGCTTCGTTTTGAGTCTTTAAAGTAATTTTCACTTCGCCCATATCAAATAAAACTTCATGTTTATCTACCTTTATCATTAACGTAGCCAATTCAGTTTTTCCATCACAAAGCGCAGCTAATAGTTCTATTTGACTTGGGTCAATAAAAGGTTCATCGCCCTGAATATTGATTATATATTGCGCATCAAAACCAGCATTTTTTAAGGCTTCAAAACTTCTATCAGTTCCACTTGGATGGTCTTTTTTGGTATAAACAGCTTTGCCTCCAAAACTTTCTACATGGTTATAAATGCGCTCATCATCGGTAGCCACCACTACATGAGCCAACGATTTAGCCTTATTGGCTTGTTCGTAAACTCTCTGAATCATGGTTTTACCTTGAATATCAATTAATGGTTTTCCTGGAAAACGCGAACTGTCGTATCGTGCGGGTATTATTCCTACTATCATTGCTAAATTTTTTTCAATAGTAATAAAATATTATGTACCGCTAATAACTAAATTTAAAATTTATTCGTTAAAAATGTAGTTCTCATTTTAATAGTACTTACCTTATGAAAGCAAAACTAATTCTCATTTTATTATGGAGTTATGGTGCCGCAATGGCTCAAAAAACTCAAAAAATACAATTGTACTACGCCTCTGATAAATTTGAAATAACAACCGAACATCAACAAAAATTACGTATTTTATACGACTCTATCAAAGATTTTTCTATTAAAAGAATTACAATAAAAGGTTATACCGATACCGATGCAGATAGTATTTACAACATTACACTCTCTACCAAAAGAACCAATGGTGTAAAGGCAGAATTAGTTAATTTAGGAATAGCCAATACCATAATTTTTGAAAACAATTACGGTGAAAATTTAGCTACAAAAGATTCAACATCTGAGCAACTAAAAAGTAAAAACAGACGCGTAGATATTACTGTTTGGTTAGAAAATAAAATAACTAAACTAATAGTAAAAGATACTTGCTTAGATGGAGATACTATTTTAGCAATGGAAAATGGTACACTGTTTAAACTAAAAAAATGTAATTTAAGAAAAATGGGTTCCAAAATTCAATTTACCGAAACAATTACAACAGAACAAATGGTAGCTCAAAACATGAGCACCAATACTGATGATGACGGACAACTCATAACTGGAGGTATGATTTCGATTGGAAACAATAGTACCAACTGTAAGTTTGATGATACCGTAACTGTTTATATTCCAATAAAAGATAAATGCATTGACCCCAAGTTATTATCGATGTGGGAAAGGCAAGTTACTAACTGGGCTCGCTCAAATGCAATAAAGTTTAAGTTGATTTACAGAAACCAACAACCTTTTTTTGAGATAAAACTAACTCGTTGCGTTAAATTAAACCTCGATTTTAAAGTTCCTAATACTTACGGAGGCAAACAAACCAATAAAATCACTATTGTAAATCCACTTAAAAACTTTAAGTTATTAAAAATTGAAGTACTAAATGAATGTCCACGATATTATTGGCGTTTTACTAAAATAGCTGGAAATCAAAAAACGTTTAAAATGTTGTTTACCAATAGCGATCCATTAGTAAAAATTTGGTTGTTAAATAAAAGTGATAGAATGGATACTTTAATTTCTGAATTTGTACCATTAAGCAGTTTAAACCATAAAATATTTAATGGTTTTGGAGGCACCAAACAAGATGAATACGACAAGTTTTTGATATTTAATATAAAAGAAAAAGTTTTTTACCATAAATATTGGTTAAGGCCCGAAAACTTTAAACGCGAATAATTTAAGCCAGAATTAGGTTTAAAACACAACTTAAAATACCTAACAAAGGCAATAAACGTTTAAAAAAATGAACTAAGTAGTTGGTATTAGTAATACATGCTAAACTATTGTAATACCAATACCTAACCGCTAATAAAATGGCAGCTATAACAAAGAGTATTCCAAAAATATCAATCAAAAAAATATATTGTTTTAGACTAAATGCTATTAAAACTCCAGCAAAAAAAATAAAGTTAATTATTACAGTTCCAAAGTCCCAAAACAGTTTTTCTTGATTACTAAATATATGTTCAAACTCTGGAATGGGTGCCTTAACTTCCTTATTGGCATTATGAATATCTTCTCTATTAAACGAATAATTTTCGTTTACATTCAACGGATTTTGATTCAACAAATAACATAAATGATAATACAGAGTAGGTAATTCAGCCTCAAATAAATCAGGTATTTCAAAAAAGTTTTCTATACAAACCGAAAAAAACTCAGCTTCATTGGTTGAACCATACGACCTAAAGAAATTGTCTGACCCATTTCTATGGCTGATAAACGACATCATAGCTATTTCGTTGTATTCATCAAAATAATTACTAAACTTGGTATCTAAATTCTCATCAGAAAAAGTTTGCATGCGCAACATGTGTGCAAACTCGTGTAATCCTAAATTGTAAGTATCTCTGCTATCTTCGTAACCTGGCACAAAATGGGGCCAACTTATAAAAACCACTCCATTACCCATTGCCAAGCCTTTAACCCAATTTTCAATTAACCTACTGTAAAATATATCAGGATAAACTACCACACCTTTTAACATTTCTATATGTGGATTTTTAAACCCATAAGTAAGCTGAGCCAAACAACCACTTATAAAAATATCCATTTCTTGCGTATACTCAAGTTCTTCGCGGGTTTGAATTTCAATGCTACGACTTAGTTCAATACTGCGTTCTACAAATTTTACTTTTCCAACCGCATCGAGTTTTTGGAAATAGGGAAATTGGTTTTCGTAAAATTGTTTAAATGTATAAAAATCAGAATCAGTTGCATCGTAATTATCATCAATAGTATCAGGCTTTGCCAAATAAAAATAGCGAATATATGCCCACAAAAAATGATAATAAAAATGGTGATGTTTCCCAAATGTATGCTGCTATTAATTCACGATTATAATAATTTTATTGATATTCTTTCATTTTGAAATAAAATATGAAATTATTAGCATTAATTTTATAAGAGATATTTTTCGTCAAACTCAATTTTATGTGCTCTCAATAACTCAATATACTCCTCTTTAAAACTTTTATTTAAATGATGCTCTTCTTGATTTTTAATATACTTAATCAAACTATCTTTTTCTTGAATAGAATAAGTAAAGGCTCCATAACCTTCTTGCCATCCAGCAAATTTAGGAAATATATTATGCGTTTTAATTAATTCAGAACTAGATAATTTAATGTCTTTAACTAATGATGACAATGACACACTAGGATGTAAATGTGTTAATATATGAATATGATCTGTGACGCCACCAATTTGATATAAATGACAATTTTTATTTTTTAAAACACCCCAAATATATTGATACAGTTCCTTTTGATTATTTTTATCTAATGTTTGCTCTCTGTTTTTTGTACTGAAAATAATTTGATATAATATTTGAGTATAAGTGTTCATCTGAGAATAAATTTAAACAATTATAAATTAAACCATACAATTATTCAACTCCTTCGGAGTTGTTTTGTGAAGGTATATTCATTACACCGAGATTCAATCGGTGCTATTCATATTTAACTCCTTCGGAGTTACTAAATATAAATATGAATGGCTTATCAAATAATTTCAACTCCAAACTCAAAATAAGTTCATTACAGAATCACCAAACAAAGTTCAAGTAATCAAAAATATAGCAACCTCCAAAGGAGATTATTTTTTATCGAAATATAAAAATCATTAAACCAACTACAAACTCCAAAGGAGTTTAATATTAATAGCCCTGCATGAAATACTGTGTTAAAAGAGTAAGCAAAAAACAACTCCGAAGGTGTTGAATTTTATTTAACAAGATAGGATTATGTTAACCAAATACGAACTCCGAAGGAGTTTAATATTAATAGCCCTGCATGAAATGCAGGGTTAACAGTATTAACGCAAATCAACTCCGAAGGAGTTGAATAACAGATTTTGTGCAAAAACATCCAAATAAAAATCCATAAAAAAATCCCAACTGATTGCTCAATTGGGATTTGATTTTATTTATTTAGAATTTCGCACTCAACAATTCGAATTCCGCCCCGATAGTTATCGGGGTTCTAACTATTACAAATGAATACACTCACCATATGCTTGGGCAGTAGCTTCCATTATCGCCTCGCTCATAGTTGGATGAGGGTGAACAGATTTAATAATTTCCATTCCTGTAGTTTCTAACTTACGTGCTACCACTACTTCTGCAATCATTTCAGTTACATTAGCGCCAACCATGTGTGCTCCTAAAAACTCACCGTATTTTGCATCAAAAATTACTTTTACAAAACCTTCTTTTACACCACCAGCACTAGCCTTGCCACTTGCGCTAAAAGGAAACTTACCTACTTTAATTTCGTAACCAGCTTCTTTAGCAGCTTTTTCGGTATAACCAACCGATGCTACTTCAGGCGAACTATAAGTACAACCAGGAATATTATTGTAATTTAAAGGTTCAGGATGATGACCTGCAATTTTCTCTACACAAATAATACCTTCAGCACTTGCTACGTGAGCCAATGCTTGACCTTTAACAATATCGCCAATAGCATAAACACCTTTTACATTGGTTTGGTAAAAATCGTCAACCAATACTTTTCCTTTGTCGGTTTTAACGCCTAAAGTTTCCAATCCTAAATTTTCTAAATTGGTTTGAATACCCACTGCTGATAATACCACATCGGCTTCCATTTCTTTAACACCTTCGGCAGTTTTAATTTTAACTTTGCAGCCAGCACCAGTAGTATCAACGCTTTCTACCGAAGCATTGGTTAATATATCGATACCCGATTTTTTAAATGCTTTGGTTACT
Source organism: Bacteroidota bacterium (assembly GCA_013298895.1). Taxonomy (GTDB): domain Bacteria; phylum Bacteroidota; class Bacteroidia; order UKL13-3; family UKL13-3; genus JAAFJM01. The sequence goes on from JAAFJM010000018.1 coordinate 41,457, forward strand.
TCCTTGCTCGAATCTTCATCTTCTACAGGAAGAATATTTGGCATAAATTCAACAATGGTAACTTTAGTTCCCATGCTGTTATAAAAATAAGCAAACTCGCAGCCAATAGCGCCACTACCCATTACAATCATGCTTTTAGGTTGAGTTGGTAAAACCATTGCATCGCGGTAACCAAGTACTTTTTTATTATCAATTTTAATATTTGGCAACTCGCGGCTGCGGGCACCTGTAGCTAAAATAATATGTTTTGCTTCAACTGTTTTTTTAGTACCAGCAGCTTCGGTAACTTCTACTTTTCCTGGAGCTAATAATTTTCCAAAACCAGCAATTACATCAATCTTATTTTTTTTCATTAAGAAAGCTATACCCTTGCTCATGTTATCGGCTACACCACGGCTACGTTTTACAACCGCAGTAAAATCGTGTTCTGCACCTTGTACATTTATACCATAATCGGCAGCATGTTTAATATATTCAAAAACCTGAGCTGATTTTAATAAAGCTTTGGTTGGAATACAACCCCAGTTTAAACAAACGCCTCCCATTTCTGATTTTTCAATAATGGCAGTTTTCATTCCTAACTGACTTGCTCTAATGGCAGCTACATAGCCACCTGGGCCGCTACCTATTACTACTAAATCGTAATTCATTATTTGTATTTATGTTTTGGTTATTTGGCGCAAATTAAAGCATTATTTATAAAATATAGAATTCAATTTAACTTGAATGGGTTAAAAATAAATCAAATTTCATTTATTTTAACCAAACAAACATAAGTTATAAAGGTAAAAGCAGTTAAACAAAGTATTACCTTTGCTTATTAACTATTATCCATTCATTTTAAAAAAAATTATCAAAAATTAACCTAACTAATATTTTTTTTCTTATGTTCTTTATAGTTTTTTCATACCTGAAAAAAGTATGCAATCCCTCATGGTGGGACTAGGCAATTTAGTTTTTTAAAGACTGCTTTCCCGCTTTGGCGATACAAGCTATTCCTTGCAGTGACGCTAGTTTTTGTTATTAAAAACAGTAAAGACGTTGCAATGCAACGTCTCTAACAATTTATCTATTTAAAAGATTCCGCATTTTACATTTCGAAATCCGCATTTCCTTTATTTGCATTTAGCTAATTCGTCTTTTACAAAAGCCATCAATTGTTTGATGTATGGCACTGTAAAGTTAAATTCAATACCAGCAGTTTTATAAATTTCGCCAATGGTTTTGGTATAACCTAAACTTAACGCAGCTTTGTATTGCGCCAAGGCTGTTGTTTTATCGGCAATATAGTTTTTCCAAACTGCCAATGCGCCTAATTGAGCCATTCCGTATTCAATATAATAAAACGGTACTTCGTATAAATGCAATTGTTTTTGCCATGTATAAGCTTGTATATGGTCAAAGCCTGTCCAATCAACCATGCCTGTACCAAACTCTTTGCTTAACTTTACCCAATAATCTCTGCGCTCGGCCGCGGTATGAGTTGGGTTGCTGTATATCCAATGTTGAAACTTATCAATGGTGGCTATCCAAGGTAATATTTTAATAATTCCTTCTAAATGCTCTTCTTTGGCACGGTTAAAATCTTCTTTGGTGGTATAAAATTCATCTTGACCTTCGTAGCTAATTAACTCCATGCTCATGCTGGCTAGTTCAGCTACTTCGCTTGGACAATTTTTAAATGCAGCCAATTCTAAATCTTTACTCAAAAACGAGTGAACTGCATGTCCGCCTTCGTGAACCATGGTTTCTACATCGCGGGTTGATGAAGCAGCATTCATAAATATAAACGGAACACTGGTTTCTGCCATTGGGTAATTATAACCTCCAGGTGCTTTGCCTTTCCTACTTTCAAGGTCTAGTCTATCCATATTATCCATAGTAGTAATACACCAAGCAAAATAATCATCTACTTTTTTAAAGCATTTAACTGTTTTAGCCAATAAATCTTCGCCAGTAGTAAATGGTTCTATAGCCTCACGATTTTGGGTATCCACTTCCATATCCCAAGGTTTTAAATCAAAACCTAATTCTGCTTTGCGCTTTTCATTAAAGGCTTTTACCAATGGCAATACTTCTGTTTGGATGGCATCATGAAATGCAAAACAATCGGCTGGCGTATAATCAAACCTACCTAAAGCAGCAAACATATAATCTCTAAAATTATCGAAACCTGCATTTACAGCTACTTGATGGCGTAAGGCAATTAATTTATCAAATAATTCATCCAACTCCGCAGTGTGTTTGCTACGCACTTCGTTTATTTTTAAAAATGCATTTTCACGCACACTTCTATCCGGATTTTTCAAGAAATTAGCTGCTTGTTGTAAAGTTAATTCCTTGCCATCAATCTCCACGCTCATGCTGCCTACAATGCTGCCATATTTTTGGCTTTCTGTAGCTATTTCGGCCATCAATGGCACGTTTTCTTCTCTAAAAATTTCAATCTCTTTTTTTACACCACGTAGGTAAATAAAGTACTTATCGTTATCTAACTCGTTTATAAACGGGCAAGCCACTAACTTACGGTTTAGTTTATCAGTTAAAGGCGAAATTTGAGGTTCAATTTCGGTAACAAAAAATAGGTATGCTTGCTCTAAATCTTTATTGGTGGTATCGCAAGTCATTTTTACATAACGCCAAGCTAAATCTTCGCTAACAAAAGCGTCAAGCTCACTCCTATCCTTTAGCCAATTTTCTAGTTCTTCTTTGCTATTTATAGTACTTTCTAACAATTGGTTAAAGTATGGTGCTAATACATCCCATGATGTAACTTTAATTTTATTAGGTAAAAATCTGCGGTTTATTATCGTTATCATAATCTAAATTATTTATGCCACAGATTTAATATAGTTTTAGATAAGAAAAAAATATTTAGGTCAATAATTTTAGTGGAAATAATTTATGTTATTCGAATCAATCACTTACTCTCTTTTATTAAAAAATCGATACTATTTAGCAAACAAAAAAGCCAATTAAAGTAAAACTGCCCCAAATAGTAGCTGACTATTTGGGGGCAGTTCTAAATATATTTTTTGAAAAATTTTAGAAATTTGGTTTGATTGATTTTTCAGCAAAATAATCTAAGATATAATTTACTGCATCATCAGCAGTATCTACTAATTTGAACATATCTAAATCGCTTAAATGGATATTTCCTTCTTTTTCACCCATAGTGGTTTTTAGCCAGTTTATTAAGCCTCCCCAAAAATCAGAACCAACTAATACAATTGGAAATTGAGCTACTTTTTGAGTTTGAATTAATGTTAACGCTTCAAATAGTTCATCCATAGTACCAAATCCTCCTGGCATAGCCACAAAACCTTGTGCATATTTCATAAACATTACCTTGCGCACAAAAAAGTAATCAAAGTTTATAATTTTATCTTTATCAATGTATTTGTTATTGAATTGTTCAAATGGCAACTCAATGTTTAAACCAACCGATTTTCCGCCAGCTTCAAAAGCACCTTTATTACCAGCTTCCATAATGCCTGGGCCGCCACCAGTAATAACTCCAAAGCCAGCTTCAACCAATTTTTTGGCAATTTCTTCAGCCAATAAATAGTATTTGTTATCGTTTTTTGTTCTTGCTGAACCAAAAATAGATACGCAAGGACCAATTTTACTCATTTTTTCAAAACCTTCTACAAATTCGGCCATGATTTTAAAAGTAGCCCAACTATCAGTGGTTTTAATTACCGGCCAATCTTTTTTTTCGAATGCTTTTGCAATTCTTTCTTCGTTTTCAGTCATTATTCAATATTTTTTAGTTAAAAATTTCTTTTAAAACTGTTTGAATCATTTTTCCATCTGCCTTGCCGGCAAGTGTTTTCATAGCTACAGGCATTACTTTACCTACTTCGGCAGCGCTAGTTGCTCCTACTTCAGTTACTATTTTTTGTAACACTTCTTTTATCTCGGCTTCGCTCATTTGTTTAGGTAAATAACGTTCCAAAACAGCTATTTCTTCTTTCTCTTTTTCGGCTAATTCAGTTCTACCATTTTGCAAATAAATATCTAAACTTTCCTTACGTTGTTTGGTTAGTTTCTGAAAAGTTTTTACAGCAACCTCATCTGTTAATTTACCATCTTGGCTTGCGCCTTTTTCGCTTGCAGCTATTAATAATGCGCTTTTTACAGCACGTAATGCACGTAAACTTACCTCATCTTTTGCCTTCATGGCAGTAATTATATCGGCATTTACTTGTTCTTGTAAACTCATGTTTTTTAATTTTAAATAAAGCACGAATATAATTCATATTTATCCATACTACAAAAGGTTTTATGGTTGAGGAATCTGTTAATTAATAAACAATAATTTTAACTAATTCGTTCAATAAATAATTTTCAGTACAACCAATACTTGAAAATAATTCACTAATGAATAAACCAAAATTATTATGAAAAATCTAATTGTATTTCTATTGTTCATATTACTGGGTAATATTTGCAATGCACAAAGTTCAGAGTTTGATGAATCAAAAAACGGTTTAATATACTCAGACAAAACAATTTCGCAATTGAAACATATTGTTGACTCACTTAATTTAAAGTATAAAGTTTGTGATATCAACAAAGTTTATAAAAGCAAGTTTATAGGTAAAGTTCATTATATAACCATGGAAAAAGGTGCGATCAAACAAGCCAAAATTGATATGGATAACAACATATCTTTTGAAAAATTTATTGAAAAATACAACCCAACTGAAGTATCAAAAGAACTACTTGTGGTGAAGTTTAATTACGAAAATTATGAAAACAAAAAAATAACTGAATACCAAGTATTTGATTTTAAAAATGGGTATAATAAAGAATACAAAAAAGAGAATTGGAATAATAACAACCAAAATAATTTAAAGGGAAAATGGATTTGTAATTATTACAGTAAATCTGAATATAACAAAGAATCAATCAACGCGGTTTATTTTATAGATGACCTTGTTCAATATGATTTACCTATTAAATATGCTAAGTTAATTCAGTATTCTGATTGTTTGATTGATACCAATACAACCATTTTCAAAGAATCAAATTCAACAAATTACAAAAGCAATAAAAAGGTAAAAAAAGAGAATGCATTGAGTACTTTTATAAGCTATATTCATATTGTTACCAACAGACCTGAATATAATTATCATGATGATGATGATAATGATGGTTCAAAGTACAAGGAATATCGCGAAAAATATTCAATATGGGATTCTTTGAGACCTTATAAAGTTGATAGCTTGAAAATGGCTGATAAAAAATTTTGGATGCTTCTCAACAGTGCGGTGATTGAAGTAAAAAATGAAGGAGGTTCAAACGATGAATTGGAAGAATATGTAGGAAAATATATTTCGAAAAAAGAAGAGCTCATTTTAAAAAGAAATCGTAGGGTAGTTGGTGGTTGTAGTATGGATAATAGCCCAAGAATTCATGCTTTAAACATTGCAAAACTATCTGCTGAAACCATTAATTGGGAAGTTTTTTTGCGCGCTCACCTAGATATTATGAATGATAAATTTGAACGAATGTCGGATGGAAGTTATGCTTTTGGAGGAAGAAAGACTTATTTAAAAGAGTTGGAAGTCCTAGACATTTATACCAATGATTTGCTTTTAGGTATTAGTTTACGATTTGAAAATGCCGCAGAAAACCACTTTTGGGGATCTATTTCTAGAATTGGAAGGTCATTTGCCGACACTAAAGATAAGACCATTATTGAAAATAAAATGCTTGAAATTATTGCTGATAATACATTGGATGATTATAACAGGGTATTAATTTATTACTTGTTTTTAAATTACAACCGCTACTTAACTGATGAGCAAGACCAATTGAATAACAACAAAAAACTCCGTTTGGCTGTTGCACAAATGCCCAATTATTTATCTTCAAAAATTGTAATTAAAGATAAAGAATAAACAATAATATTTTCATAAAAAAGGCTGCCTTTTGATTGGGCAGCCTTTTCTATTTAATTTATCTGACTTTACTCTTCAATAACAATTACTTTATTCATTACATCACCTTGGCGAATGGCATCAATTACTTCCACACCTTCTACTACTTTACCAAAACAAGTGTGGTTTCTGTCTAAATGAGCAGTATTTTCGCGGCTATGGCATATAAAAAACTGTGAACCACCAGTATTTCTACCAGCATGTGCCATTGAAAGTACACCTCTATCGTGGTATTGGTTTCCACCAGTTAACTCACAATCAATTTTGTAACCAGGTCCACCTGCACCAGTTCCGGTAGGGTCGCCACCTTGAATAACAAAATTAGGAATTACTCTATGGAAAGTTACCCCATCGTAATAGCCTTCTTTAGCTAATTTAATAAAATTGGCTACTGTGTTTGGAGCATCTTGCTCGTAAAATTCAATTTTCATTACACCTTTATCGGTGTGTATTTCTGCTTTTTTCATTTTTTAATAGTTGACTGTTGTTTGTTGTCGGTTGACAGATATTTTAATATTTAATTCTTATGGATTTGGATTTTTGGTGGTTAATTGTACAATTATAGAATAGCTTTTCTCTATCAACTATCAACTGACAACTATCAACCAACTAGTATCCAAATATCTCTTTCAATTTAGCTTCTAAAGCTTCTCCACGTAATTTAGTAGCTATAATTTTTCCTTCTTTGTCAATTAATACCGTGTGAGGAATCGATTCAAAGTTATAGGTTTTTAAAAGTGGTGTATTCCATTGCAATAAATCACTTACATGGTACCAAGTTAATTTATCGGCATTAATGGCATTCATCCATTTTTCGCGGTTATTATCTAAACTAACACCAAGTATTTCAAAACCTTTATCATGGTATTTATTGTAAATACTTACCACTTTTGGGTTTTCTTTTCTGCATGGTGCGCACCAACTAGCCCAAAAATCAATCATTACAATTTTACCACGTAAACTACTTAATGCAAACTCTTTACCATAAGGGTCATTTAGTTTAATTTCAGGAGCTACACTTCCAATTGCTGTTGCAGCCATTCCTTGCACCCTGCTGTGCAATACAGCAGCATATTTTGAATTTTGAAATTTAGGGTATAATTTTTTGTCTATTTCGTTTAAAAAAGTAAAATCCGCCTCAGGCATCATAAAATTAGCAGCAAAATAAGGTACAATACTATTCATTTTGTCAATTGCAGCTTTCAATTGCACTTCATTACTACGTGTAACACTATCAAATTGTGCTCTAATTTTAACCTGTTCAGAAGCAGGAGGCATATTATTACCATACATAGTTGTGTATTTTTCTTCCAATTTTCTTAAATCTTCAGAACTGCGGGCATTTATATCCATTAACACTTTTAACTCACTGTTGTCTTTGGAGTTTTTAACTGTGTAATTATCTACTTTATCAGCATCTACATTTATTTCAAAATTGCTGTTACTATCTACTACCACAATGATATCGCCTTTTGGCAAACGGATAACACAAAATGTTTTTTCTTTAACTGTTCCGTTTAACTCAAAAGTACCATCTTCTAAAATTACCGAAGTATCTAATGGTAATAAACCAGTATTGGTAATTTCTTGAATGTTGATGCTTCCCTTGGCATTTTTAATTACACCAGTAATTGCGAAACCAATTTTTCCCGGCTTACCTTTGTTAATAGAATTGCCGCAGGCTACAAAACTGCTTATGAGTAATACAAAAAATATATTTCTTAAATTCATCTTCTTATTGTTTATCTAAAGTTTCTTTAACTAATTTACTTGCTATTTTCGGATCGGCTTTACCTTTGCTTAGTTTCATTACATCGCCCATAAACATGCCAACTAAGCTTTGTTTACCCGCTTTGTATTCAGCTACCTTTGCCGGGTTTGCAGCTATGGCTTCATCAATCCATTTTTGCAATTCATCGGTATTACTTTCTTGAATTAAATTTAATTGCTGTGCAATGTTTTCAGCACTTTCGGTCGGGTTTTCAATCATAGCTGCAAACACTTTTTGCGCAGCACTGCTACTTACTTTTCCACCATCAATTAAAGCAATAATTTCCGCAATTTGTTTTGGTTGTAACTTAAAATCAGTAATATGTAAAGCTTGCTCGTTTAAATATGCTTTAACCGAGGTCATCATCCAATTAGCCGCTGCTTTAATGTTTTTGGTAAATGCTAAAATTTGCTCAAAGTAATTGGCTATTTCTTTGCTTTCAATCAATACATTGGCATCATACTCGTTCAAGCCAAACTCAGTTGTGTATTTATGAAACAATGCCTTTGGCAATGCAGGCATTTGTTGTTTTACATCGTCAATAAAAGCTTGTGTAACGCGCAAAGGTGGTAAATCTGGCTCAGGAAAATAGCGGTAATCGGCTGCCCCTTCTTTACTACGTAACGTAAAAGTAGTTCCTTTTTGAGCATCAAATGAGCGAGTTTCCATAACAATGGTTTCGCCTGCTTCAATGGCCTCAATTTGGCGTTTTACCTCATAATCAATGGCTTTTTGCACATTTCTAAATGAGTTCATGTTTTTAACCTCTACCTTGGTTCCAAACACTTTACTACCTTTTAGCATAACCGAAATATTGGCATCGCAACGCAGGCTTCCTTCTTCCATGTTTCCATCGCAAATGTCTAAGTATTTTACCAATTGCTTAATTTCAGTTAAATATTGGTAAGCCTCTTCCCCATTTTTCATATCGGGTTCCGATACAATTTCAATTAACGGAACACCGGCACGGTTTAAGTCAATTAAAGTGTTATACACGTCTTGGTCGTGCATACTTTTTCCTGCATCTTCCTCCATGTGAATACGCGTAATTCCAATACGTTTAGGCTCTTTATCCTTTAGCTTTATTTCGATAAAACCATTGGTGCAAATAGGAGTTTTATCTTGTGTAATTTGATAACCTTTTGGCAAATCGGCATAAAAATAATTTTTACGGGCGTAATGTTGCCATTCAGCAATGGTACAATTACAAGCTAAGCCCATTTTTACAGCATACTTTACTACTTCTAAATTATGCTTTGGCAATGTACCGGGATGCCCTAAACTAATAGGACTAACTTGTGTATTTGGATTTGCGCCATATTCATATTCATCGGCACAATAAGCCTTACTTTTGGTAAGCATTTGGGTGTGTACCTCTAACCCTATAACGGTTTCGTATTTATCGTAAATTGATTCGCTCATTTTTCGTGGCGCAAAATAAGCTATTTATTTGATTAGAAATGGAGAATTTTTAGTATCTATTTTTCTAAAATTGGTTACAAAAATTGTAGGAAAATAATACGAAATTAAAAAAATTGAAACATTCTTTCCATATTGGTCAATTATTATTAACAAAAAAATTAAATACTCTTTTCGTTTTCATTTGCGTGAGACCATGTTCTTTACACTACGAATACTAAATAAAATAACTTTTCCGCATTATGCAAACAGGTTTGTTGACACTTGTTATAGTTTAAAAATAAAAAATTGTTTTAAATTAATTTAAAATTGTAAAACGGTTTAGTTTTGGCTAAAAAAGTTTTTTCATGTAAAAACTACTTAATTTGAAGTACAAAATGCACTTAACCAATTTTCATTTTTATACTAATAAAAACTACCTTTACAGTAAGCCAGTAAAGGGTTTACAAGGTTATGGGCTTGGTTATGGCTTCGGATTTAACGGTAAGGAAAAGGATGATGAAACTTATGGGGAAGGAATTGAGTATGATTACGGTTCTAGGGTTTATGATTCTAGATTAGGTAGATGGTTAAGTCTAGACCCATTGCAAGCTAAGTATCCGGATTTAACACCGTTTAATTATGTCAATAATATGCCAATTATTGCAATAGATCCAGATGGTAGAGTATTAAAAATTGTAAGTACTGACCCTAAATTTATCAGTAAGACATTTAGTGACCTCCAAATATTAACGAATAAGCAATTAGTTCTTTTGAGAGATGGAACAGTAATGGAAGCTCATAATTGTAAGAATTCACTTCAAATTGCCGAAGTAGGTAATCCCATTAAAATACCTTTAGCTAATAATTCCAAACCTGTTGGAACAAAATTAATTACTGATGCAATTGATGATAATAACAATATAAATATTATGGTACAAAAACCTGATTATGGCAATACAACTCAATCTGATTCAAAGGATGGCACACGAAAGGGGGAGAAATTTAAAACAGCATTTGGAACTACTTTGGAAGGCACAGGAAACGGTTCAGATGCTCTTGTTAAATATGATCCAAATGATAAAGGGACGGATATTGTAAATGAGGATGGAACCACAGGAAGGCCTTCACAAGTTGGGCTTGCACATGAATTAGGGCATGCCTTGCAAGCAGCAAAGGGACAGATGACAAAAACTACTGATCCAACACTTATTGATCCCGATACTAAGCAACAAGGAACAATTGATAACGAAGAAGTGAGAAATCGTAAAGAAGTTGACAATCCAATTCGTGAAGAACAAAATGCCAAAGCAAGAGCAGTACCTCAAAAGAAAAAACGATAAATCCATTATGTATAGATTTTTAATAATTATTTTATTAACTTTTATTCTCCAAAGCCATAGAAATAAACAGTATGATTTGAACTTAGCTTGGCGTAACGCTAGCTTGAAGTCAATTTGGATACAAAAAAAGAAAGTTTCACCCCTGAATGTTGAGTTGAAATATTATTTTAATGAGTTAGAAAGAAATATAAAAAGAAGAAGTAATAATGACCAATATCAAAATATTAGAAAAAATTTTGTAAAATTTTGGCTAGAGAAGAGAGTTAATACCAAGACGGATAGCATTTTTGTTTTTGAAGTTGAGGGAGGAGGTGAAAGAAATCATTTATATAATTACGTAGAAATTAAACATGGAAAACTGAGTGATTACTTTGTGTTTAATAAAAATAATATTTCTTGGAGTGTCAAATCAATAGAAAAGGCTCAAAGTGGATTAATTGAAGGCATATTTAATTTACCAATAACGTATTTAAAAACTAATTTATTTGATAGTGGTATAGTTTCTTTTAATAGAAATTCGTTTAAGATTGTTACATTATTTAATTATAGTGCTGTAGAGTCCAAAGTTTTTATTTATCCTAAGGAGTCTGTTTTAAAAAGAATGGATGCCAATTTAAATTTAATAAATAAATTAGTATTAGCTAGGTAGGTATAGTAGTGTAACATTTAGCCCCCTCGCTAGCGCACGAGCATAACCAGCAACGCTAGTTCACGCATTTGACATGGACAAAGCAACAAAAGGAAAACACAAACCAAATCTACTTCACCCAAATTCTAAAGCGGTTTTTGTTTTAAAAAATACGTTATTTGAGGTACAAAATGCACTTAACCAATTTTTATAACTACAAAAACTACCTTTATAGCAAGCCTGTAAAAGGTTTACAAGGTTGTAGGGTTGGTTACCGCTTCTCCTTCAATGGCAAGGAAACCGACACAGAAACCCAAACACAAGACTATGGAATGAGGATATATGATTATAGATTGGGTAAGTTTTTAAGTATTGACCCTTTGTCCAAATCATACCCATGGTATACACCATATCAATTTGCAGGGAATAATTCAATAAGATTTATTGATTTAGATGGCGGTGAGCCAAAAGACCCTCCTGGTATGTTTTTAAACAATCCAAATTCTAAAAACTATCAAGATCATTATCAGAATGGTGGAAATTTAACTAGAGTTTATGATATTAGTACAGTAAAAAAATATTGGGTTCATCAACAAAATGCAGTAAACGGTGGAGTTTCTTTTTATTGGTATAATGAGCAAGCTCTAAAATGGCAACCATTCACACCGAATGGCTATGCAGATAATGGAAACTGGCAAGATGGAGAATACGGTATAGGGAACCATAAGAAATTTCAAGAAGCAATTCAAAATCGACAATTCATGTTAAATTTTGCAGCAGGTTTTGCTTGTTTCTCAGCAAACTTTTCGGTTGGAGGATTATCTCCAAGTGCTGGTATTTCTGGTTTAGGTTATGAAAGAGCAGCAGCAGTTTTAGGAGATGTTACAGTTCAGTTAGCTTCCAATAAATCCTTTAATAAAGATTATAATTATACGAGTACTTTTGCAAATGCTATTCTACCGAATGCAAATATATTAAGTGCGACCATAGGTTCATTCGGAGAATATACTTTTAAAGACGGATTTACAATTACTGGAGATAAAACTGGCTTAGAAGCCTTAAAGGAAAGTTCTTATGGATTGTTAGGCAATTATGGTTCAGGTTTAATTTCTGAATATGGTATAAATTTGCCGGGAAGTTCAACTTTCGCATGGAAATTTGGCGTATCTACACTATCAGAGTCGTTAGGTAATGCAATTCCTGCAGCTGTGGGAGAGATTAATAAGGTAAAACAAAAACAAGATGAAAACAAATAGAAATTTTTTTTTTATATTTTTATCAATTGTAATTTTCTTTACAATTGTTTTATACAGTACAAACAAAAGAACGATAAAAATGGCTGGAGTTACCAATAATTCAAAAATATTGAAAGCTCGTGTAATTGGTACAGAACACTCAGGTAATAGAAATAACTACTTGAAGATAATTGTAAAATATGAATATTTAAATACCGAGTATGAAACAGAAGAAGTTAAATATCAGTTAGAAACTTATACTCCTGTAATAAATAAAGAATTCCCAATTATAATAGACTCTTTAAATGTGAGTAATAGTTATATTTTGGTATCACCAAGTGATTTCAGCAGATTTAATATTTCATTTCCTGATAGTTTGAATTGGATAAAAAAATATATTAGAGATTAGATAACTAGCGAGGCCTGGCTAGTACATGTAAAATTAGGCTTGGCTAGTTTATGTTTTGACGTATATAAAACCCAAATAGTCCAAATGCAAAATCTACAACGCTTTAGTACGCATTTGAAGTGTTCCTTATAACTAAAGGTAAGAAACAAACCAAAACTCTTTAGCCAAAACTAAAGAGGTTTTTTATTTGAAAACCGCTTTATTTGAATTATTAAATGCATTTAACCAATTTCCATTTTTATAACTCTAAAAACTACCTTTATAACAAGCTTGTAAAGGGTTTACAAGGTTGTGGGTTAGGTTACCGCTTCTCCTTCAATGGTAAGGAACTAGATAATGAAACTTACGGTGAAGGAAATGCTTGTGATTTTGGAGCTAGGATTTATGATTCAAGATTAGGAAGATGGTTAAGTACAGATCCATTAGAATCTAAATATCCTTTTGTAAATCCTTATAATGGGATGTTGAACTCTCCATTGCAGTATAAGGATATTGATGGTGCGGATATTATTCTTACAATTACAGGTTCTGACAATAAAGCCAAAACTGCTTGCATTATAAAAACTAATATGGCCAACATAACGTATAATTTGCCTTTTAAAGAGAGTCAGTTTCCAAATGGAACTTTTAAAGAACCTTTCAAAATACAAGGACCTAATAAGACTTCTGATGTTAGTGCTATGCCTGATGCTAAGTTGTTTTCATTAGACGCAGGAGTAACAGCAGGTGGAGGAGTAACTGTTTCAGCTCAAGTTGCTTTTATATACAAGGGAGATGACGCAGGAGGAATATTTTTATACACTGGCGGAGGAGTGAGCGCAGGATTAAATGCAGGTGTAAGTGTAACTGCTGGCAATGTAGAGTTTAATGAACAAAATTCTCAAAACTTGAAGCTTGACCGAAATACTTTCCTTGGTAAAAGTCAAGGTGGAGGAATTGGTTTTGGCTCATTATCTTATGGCGAAATTAGTGGTTATACTGATGGTAAATGGTGTACTGGTGGAACAGATAACTGTAGCGATAAATTATTTACCGCAGAAATGAGTGGAACAGGGGCAGGAATAGAAGTGGGTGTAGCTTATTCATGGACTGATAACGGATCAAAAGTAAAGGAGTTAAAGGCCCCTAACAAAAAGACCGAGACTCAAACACAATCGCAGCCTTAAGAAAACAATAAATGAATATAATAAAAGACTACAAAACATTTATATCAAATGTGATTTTTTGTTTATTTGTGATTTTTTTAAGTTGTAATAGGCCTCATTATAACTTGAGAAAAATAGATAAAGATAAATTGAATAGTATAACAATTAGCTCTGTCAATAATGGTAATGATATTACTATTACAGATAAGTCAATGTATGCATTTTTAAAGCAGTTAAGTCAATCCACATTGCTTAAAAAGATGGAAAACCTTAGGAGTCATGATGATTTGATAAGAATTTGTTTGAATTTTAAGGACTCTTCGAACTATTACTTTGATATCCTTCATATGGTTGATGGACGCATTGTGGTTACCCAACACGATGCCAACTTGTTTTACCTTAACAATAATCTTTGGATTTTAATTGAAGGAATAATAAATAAACGAGGAGTTAGTTTAAAGTACCACCCTAGCTAGTGTACTCCTAGCTAGCGCACGAGCAAATACAACAAAACTTGTGCACTCATTTAGTGTGTTCCAAGCAACAAAAGGAAAGTAAAACCCCCGACCGCTTTAACCAAAAACTAAAGCGGTTTTTTATTAAGAAAATTTGTTTTATTTGAAATGAAAAAAGTGGATTGGTGATTACAATAACCATAAGCAACGACTTAAAAAAGTTATAAATTATATGAAAAGCAATTATTGTATATTTTTAGTGGTTTTATTTATAAATTCTTGTGGTACTGATGGAGACAATATTTGCAGAAATTACAGATTGGTTTGGATTGATTTACCCAGCAGTCAAACTATTTATGCAACGGATAAAAAACTTTCAAAATCCCAATATGTTAGCATCGGAATTCCAGCCTTTGTATTTGGTGTAGGGCATGATAAAAAATTTATTATTGCCAAACAACATCCCACTAATGGATTTGAAGGTAGTTTTAAAGTAGATACAAACATTACCAATTATTATATTATCAATATGAACTTAGATACATTCGAAGAGAATAAAGTGATAGGACCTTTGAATATTACTTCTTTTGATAGTGCAAGATTTGCACTTAAAATAGAAAAAATAAAATTTGATATGAATTATCCAGAATATTATTAATATTATGGGTTAATGCCAAGACTTTGAAGTGTACAAAGGAACTTTAAAAAAAAACCGCTTTAGCCAAAACTAAATCGGTTTTTTTATATTTTTATCAATTGGTTTTAACCAACTCTTCGTATTTTTTTATCAAATTTTCTAACGATTGATTTTGTGCTTGTAAGGCAGTATTAGTGGCATCTTTGGCTAATTGTTTTTTTATCAATTCGTTTTTAGCTACTAGGTTTTCTTTTATTTCGTTAACACTGTTAAACAGCAAATATTTACGCTCTTCACCATCCATTTTTTTACCTAATCTTTCAAAAGTATTTAATGCATCGCCTACAATGGCATTATCTGAACGCATTAAATATTTAGCATAAATATACATGATATTGCGTTTGCCATAACCTGCATGGTTTATTGTTTTTTCAAAATAAGCATTTTCGTTTTTAAAAGTGTTTTTGCTTAATACCGAACAAATGGCTTGGCTAACCGAATAATTTTGATAGTTTTTCCATTTTTCAACTACTTGTAAAGCATAAACACTATCAATATAACTTAAACCATAAAAGGCACTTACCAATACTTGGTTTGAACTATCGGTTAACGCTTTTTCAAAATTGGGTTTGTATTTTATATTGTTCCAATTGTATAATAACAATAAGGCATTTGCCCTAACACTAGCAGTTTTACTGTAATTGGTTAATGCTAAAATTTGAGGTTCAAATAGTTGCTGTTGTTGCTCTGTAAGTGAATTTAATGTCATGTAACCTAATTCAATCACTCGCGAATGGTTAAAATTTAAACAATACAAAATGGCATTTTTAAATTCTTGACTCAAATTAACTGTATCTAAATTATAGTTATGAACCAATCCTTGCATGGCTTGTTGTTTGGCTTTCCAATGGTTTTCTTGGGTTAATTGAGCATACCAAGTAGCATTGCTTTGCACCATATCTATTTTAGCCACTAAGACTTTGGCTGTATCAAAATTAATTAAGTATATTGAATCTCCTTTAAAAGTAAATGTTTCGGTAGCTTTGGTAATTTTTACTGGCCAAGTTTTTACTCCATTTTTATCAAACACATTGGCATAAACTGGTAATTGATACAATCCAAATTCTGTTGAATCCTGTTTTTGAGTTACCGTTAAATTGGCTTTATTGCCATTATAAACAGTGTTTAAACTTAACTCAGGATGACCAGCTTTTAAAAACCATTGGTTAAAAAACCAGTTTAAATCGCGACCTGTAGTTTCTTCAAAAGCCAATCGTAAATCGTGAATTTCGGCACTTTTAAATTTGTTTTTGGTTAAATACAATTGCAATGATTTAAAGAAAGCATCATCGCCAACTTCCTTGCGCAGCATGTGTAAAATACGTCCGCCTTTGCTATAACTCACCCCATCAAACATATCTTCTTTGTTATGATAATGGTATCTAATTGGAATTTTATTGGCATTGCCTTTACTGCGTATGTAGCCTTGTAAATTTCTATCAAAAACAGCATCAGCTTCTATGGCACCATGTTTCCATTCGTTCCAAATATATTCGCCATAAGTGGCAAAACTTTCGTTTAAAGGTAAATTACTCCAACTTTCGGCCGTGGTTAAATCGCCAAACCAATGGTGAAACATTTCGTGAGCAATGATATCTTCTTGGTCGTTGTCAAAATGTTCTCTCCTATCGTGTTGTACAAATTCGCCATGAATTACGGCTGTAGTATTTTCCATAGCTCCACTCACATAATCACGCACTATAATTTGGCTAAATTTATACCACGGATAATCAACTCCTAAACGTTGGCTAAAACACTCTAACATTTCGGCCGTTGGGCCAAAAATTAAATCGGCATACTGATGGTAATCTTTTTCTAAATAATAACTAACCTCTACAGAATCGCGCCATTTACGCTTGGTTATATTAAATTCACCAATGGCCATCATGGTTAAATAAGGTGCGTGAGGCAAAGTTTGTTGCCAATAATCAGTATGTGTTCCATCTGCATTTTTGGTAATGGAAACCAGTTTTCCATTGCTTAAAGTTACCTCGTTAGCTTGGGCAGTAATAAATAATTCTTGCGTGTGTTTTTCATTTGGGGCATCAATGGTTGGCATCCAACAGCTATTACTTTCTGTCTCACCTTGTGTCCATATTTGGCGAGGTTTTTCAGCATCTTCTTTTTTAGGATTGATAAAATATAAACCTTTGGCTTCTCTTATCGCTGCGCTGCCTTCAAAATTTAACTCATTTGGTTTTGAAGTATAATCAATAAAAATATTAAAGGTTTCGTTACGGCTGTAAGTTTTATCTAAATTAGCTGTAATTTGAAGCGAATCGTAAGTAAATGACAGATTTGTAGTATCCTTTCCTTTAATCAAAGCCACGCGATGTAACTCCATCCCTTTAGCATCAATAACCACTTTATTAGTAGCATAAAAATAAGGTTTAAACAATAAATTTACTTTACCATAAGCATGTTGTAAATCGTAATTAAATTTTATTTGTAAATGGGTGTGCAATAAATCAACCTCTTTAGCTCTAGTTGGCTGATAATTAGCCGCATTTTTATGTGCTATGATATTGATTGGTTTTGCCAACAAACTAGCATCTTTGTTTTGAGTATCGCTATTTTTATTTACCTTGCAACTCGCAATAAACGTTATTGCGCTTACTATTAATACATTAACTTTATTCATTGTTACAATAATAAGGTTATGAATTAAATAGCAAAAAAATATTTAAAAGCTTATAAAATTTATGTTGCGCATTACCTTAAACCAACAAGAATATTTGTTTGATAAAAAAGCTGAAACTGTATTGCTAAACGGCAAGCCTGTAAATGCTGATGTGGTTAAATTAGACAGAAATAAATTTCATGTTTTAATTAACCATAACTCATTCAATATTGAACTTTTAAACAAAGATGAAAATGCCAAAAACCAAACCATATTGGTTAACGGACAAAAGCAAACCATTGAAATAAAAGACAAATACGATGAATTGCTGAAGCAATTGGGTATGGATAAATTAATGGGTAATAAAGTTAATTTATTGAAAGCACCCATGCCAGGTTTGGTATTAAAAGTATTGGTAACCGAAGGACAAGCAGTAAAAAAAGGCGATGGTTTATTGGTATTAGAAGCCATGAAAATGGAAAATATTATTAAAGCCAGTGCCGATGGAATGGTTAAAAAAATTCACATTGAAGAAAAAAATGTGGTTGACAAAAACCAAAAAATGATTGAGTTTGAATAAAGAAATTGCCGCTAGCAACTAGCCACTAGCTCCTAGCATCATTTATTATGCTAGAAGCCAAAAGCCAGAAGCTAGAAGCAAAATAAGAGGGGTTGACCGGTTTTGACGGGGTGAGCAAGGGTTATGTTAGCATGCCGAGCGTGGGGAATTTAGCTCGTAAATATCAAGTCTCAAAATTTTATCTGGCGAGTCTAACTTTGCCATGGCTGCTTAATCTGGGATTAAGCAATTGCCATTGTCTCGTAAAATGTTAAGTTTTGTTTCGTTTTACATCAGAGGCATCATTTAAACCAAACCTTTGAGCAGTATGTTTATGGCTGCTTGGAGTACATAATAAACTATAAATTAAGCCGGTATGAGGAACAACCAACTTAGTTCGAAAACTAATGTTTCTATAAGCATGTAGAAGGCATAGCAATTCCATTTCCGGACGAGGGTTCGAATCCCTCCAGCTCCACCACACAAGACAACTCCAATTTATTTGAGAGTTGTCTTTTTTTTGCTCCTTTCAAACCCCTGTCAATGCTCAATGTTTGGCGTAAAAGTTCGTTAATTCTTGGGGTTCGACATTTGATTCCATCAAAACTGAACTTTTCAGGGAAAATCGAACCCAAAAGCCTTGATTTAGTGTTTAAGTCGCTGGTTTCGTATATATTAGACAAATTAGACACTTTTGAGATAGATTTTTCCAAGTTTTTAAGCAATAGCTCATCTCGCTCTTCCATGTTTGATAATTCAATAACCAATCCTGTTTTTATGCCCTCGTATTTTTTGCTTAATTGAGCATAGTCTGCATGAGAAACTTTTCCATCCACCAATAAATCTTGTAACTTTTCAATTCGTTGCTCCTGAATTTTTATTTGCTCTTTTAACGTTTTTAATTTTTTATCATCAATGGTGCTTGTTATACCTAAAGTTTCTTTAACCATGGCAGCATATAACCTTTTTACATCGTTTGATAATTTAAAATCTCCTAAAACTTGTTTAATAGCTTCATTGGCTAAATCAGCTTGATAACGCTGTTTTTTACAATGATTACAATGGTAATAAAAATGTCTTTTACTAGTATGGCTTCTTGATGCACTGCCAGTAATATGTTTTTGACAGACATTACAAAGCAAAATACCCCTAAGTGGTAATTCCACTTTTTGTGTAATTGAGCTGTGCTTGTTTGTTGAAACCCTTCTGCCTGTTAAAACATCCTGTACTTGATTGAATAATTCCTCACTAATTAAAGGTTCATGAATACCTTTAGTTAAATATTCTTTTTCATTATCGCCAGCAGGAACCTTTATAAAACCACAATACATAGGATTCCTAAACATTACATAAAGTTGGGTTTTTGAAACTTTTACCGAGTTTTGATTTAGATAATTACTTACCTCAGGCATTGGTGTTCCTTTGGCAATTTGTTCAAAAGCATCAATAATATAAGGCGCTTGTTCATTTGGAACTATAATAGGTTTATTAAGCTCATCTCTTTTATTGGAGTATCCTCGAGGAGCACCACAAGTAACCCTTCCTTCCTTTCTAGCTCCTCTAATTCCTCCATTTATCTTGATTGCACGCCTATCATTATCAATTTCTGGTATTGAAAGATATATGGCTAGCATTACCTTGTTTTCAGGAATTGATAAATCAATGGGTTGTTCAATAGCTTGCGCTTGAACACCCAGTTTTTTAAGTTCATTTATCATCATATAGGCTTCCGAAGTGTTTCTTGAAAACCTATCCCAACTTGTAAATAATAATAAATCAATGGTGCCTTTATTCTTTTTGAGGTAGTTCATGAACTCAATAAATTCAGGTCTGTCAAATGTTTTTGCCGAATGGTCTTCTTTAAATACTTTTGAAATAATTATTTGATTGCGTTCGCAATACTTGGTTAAGCTATCCAATTGCACATCAAGTGAGTATCCTTTTGCTTGCTCATCGCTCGATACACGAGCCATCAATACTGCTTTCTTTATCATGTTCTAAATGTTTTTTAAGGTTGATACCTTGAATTTCGATTAATTCTTTTAAAAAATTTGTAATAATTTTTGTTTGTTCTAAAGTGTACTTGTTTCCTTGTTGTTCTAAAATTTTTTTGTTTTTTTCTACGTTAAACATAACAGCTTGCTTGCTGTGTAACTAAAAGCTCGGGCTACGAGGTTTTAATTGTTTTTATGTTAGAGCCATTTCCTTAGGGTCTTTATTTTTAACTTGTTCTAGTTTTGTTTCTAAAATATAAGTTTTTATCGTTTCTATATTTTAAAGTAATTTCTTCGTAATTGCCTAATCCTAATATTTTTCTGATTTGGGATGCCTTTTCATCAGTTATGCTTCCATCCTTAATCACATCAATAATAATTTCGTTTTCTTTGTCTTGCTTAATGTGGATTTCAATAAAATCTTTCTTTCTAATAGCATCTAGCACTTTTTTTTCTTTAGGATTTATTAAACCAAAACCCTCCGAATATTTTTCTGATTTTGGGTCTCCTAAAAAATCCTCTACATACTTTAATAACGGAATTGATAAATGCGGTTTTGATAAAGATGGTAATGATAAATTTCTTACGTTTTCTAATTTATTATTTACAGTAAAGTCTATCTTAAAATCACCATCATTATTTATAATTAAAATAGAGCTATCTAATTGTCTTAAAAAAGTGATGGTAATCATTTGAAAAATAACCGTTCGTTCAATACTATACTTTGAGTTTTCATCAAATCCAAGATTGATTAATTTAACAAACACATCTATTGCATTTGATACCTCTAAAAGCTGTTCTTCTGTATTTCCATGTTCTACTCTCAATATTTCCATTGTTTCATCTTTAAGAGCAATCACTGTTTCCGAAACAGTAGCAAATAAGCTATCTTTAATGAATTTTATTGTGTCATAGCTTAAACCAAAGCTACGCATTGTTTGAATCATTTTAACCCAAATATATTCGTATAAATTTAATTTAATATTTTTCCTTTCTTGATCTCCCTTTTCAAGAACAAGGTCTACTAATTCATTTTCTTTCCATGAATGAAAATTGCGTGCAGATACACCAGTATATGCAAGTGGTATTATTGATTCAACTACTCTTGGAAACATTAAGTCAAAACTTTCAACGTCTTTTGACCTGTCCATTACCTCTTCTAAGCTTGAAAATATATTCATAATTATTTGCCAAATGTAATAAAATAATTTATAATTACAATAATGTTATATATTTGTAGAAATTTTTTCACAATGAATCTAAAAATTAAAGCCTATCAATTACATAAAGAAGGTAAAAGCTATAAGGAAATAGCTACAATATTAAACATAGGAAAAACAACAGCCTATGATCATGTAAAAGAAATGAAATCGGGAATACAAAACACCACTCCGAACACTGTTCCGAACGGTTCCGAACTGAATCCGAACGTTCGTTCGGAACGAAAACCCGAACGAAAAGTGGAAAACAAACCAATTATTTCTAAAAGTAATGACAATACCAATAAAATAACCGTTCCGAACGTTCCGAACAAAAAGATAACAAAGAGTTTTTCGGGTAATGATTTACTTAAAATGAAGTTTGAAACTTTGCATTTTACAGGTAAGTTTTTTGAAATGATTGGTAATCCTGAAAAGCATTTTTCTGGAATTATTTGGGGATTACCCAAAGGTGGTAAAAGTAATTTGTCAATCAGGTTTGCTGATTATTTGCAAGAGTATTTTGGAGATGTTTTATATGTAGCAGCTGAAGAAGGTATGAGTGTTTCGATGCAAGAAAAAATTAAGGCCATAAATGGAAGTAGTGTTATTTTTTATCCTGGTAAAAATAGAGACGAAATAAAAGAGTTTGTAAAAGGTTCAAATGTTAGTTTTGTATTTATTGATAGTATAAATGTAGCTAATATTGATGATGCCTTTTTAGAGGAGATGAAGCAAGAAAATCCCAATAAATCATTTGTAGCCATTGTACAGGCTACTAAAGGAGGGAACTTTAAAGGCGAACAATCGTTAGAACATAATTGTGATTTTGTAATAAAAGTTGTGAATGGTATAGCATACCACAAAGGTAGGTTTGGACCAGAGTCAGAGATACCAATTTTTGAACAACCACTGTATGAAAAGAATGATAAAAAGAAAGTGGTTCTAAACACTCCAACCAAGGAGATTTTATCTAATTTAGAATTGAATAAAATTCCAGATAGTATTTCAATGCCAATACCTTCTAAATTTCAGTTCCCAACACCTATTTTCAATTCGAACATTCCTTTAATTCAAAAACCAAATTTCAATGCTGCCAATAACTTTACATTGCAACAAACTAATAATTCAAACAATTTACTTGGTAAAGTTATACTAATTGGTGGGACTTTTTGGGTTCTGAAAGAAATTTTCACAGGTGGTAAAAATTAATTACATTGGAATTTAAATTTATTCGTTCATTTGAATAAATAAAATGCGAACAAGTAATTATACCTTTTTATACCCCAAAAACTACCTTTACAGCAAGCCTGTAAAGGGTTTGCGTGTTTATGAGGTGGGTTATGGCTTCTCCTTTAATGGTAAGGAACTAGACAACGAAACTTATGGCGAAGGAAATGCCTATGATTTTGGAGATAGAATATATGATTCAAGATTGGGCCGTTGGCTTAGTATAGACCCTGAATTTAAAAAAT
>JAAFJM010000019.1 GCA_013298895.1 Bacteroidota bacterium
CTGAAGTTACTTTATCCTCGTCCTTTGAACATGATGTAAATATAGCAGCCACTAATGATAATGCTGCTATTGATTTAATTAAATTTTTCATTCTTATATTATTGTTTTTAGTTTATTGCAAATTAAAGGTTTATTGATAACTGTTACAAGTAATTTTTTGTTATTAAATTAGTTTTCAGTTCTATAATCGTCTCTTGTAAATTCATCAAAATTATATTCTGGCATAAGTTCAGTTTTTACATAATTTACTGTATCAACTAATGCCTCAGTAAATTTATTAAAATCCTCTTTATACAAAAATATTTTATGCTTAATAAATGTTCCGTCTTCAAAGCGTTTTTTACTTTCGGTAATTGTAATAAAATAATCATTAGCTTTGGTAGATTTTACATCAAAAAAATAGGTTCTTTTTCCAGCTCTAATTTTTTTTGAGTATATTTCTTGGTTATCTCTTTTCTCGAAATCGTCCATATTATTCTTTAATTTTTACTCGTTTTAAATCTTTCGCAAAATAGCCACACAAGTATAGTTTGCAAAAATTTTTGTTAACACTTTTTACTCATTTTTTAATCTTTTACAATACTATTTGTATTCAACTGATTTTTATAGAGTTCATTATATTTTTTATTGAGTGTTATTAATTCATGGTGAGTACCTTGTTCTACTAAATTACCGTTTTCAAAAAATAAAATATGGTCGGCATTTTTAGCACTTGATACCCTTTGACTAATAATAATGATGGTTTTATTTTGTTTTTCTTTATAAATATTTTCTAAAATACTTGTTTCTGTTTTGGTGTCTAATGCACTCAAACTATCATCAAAAATTAATATTTCCGGATTCTTTACAAAAGCTCTTGCAACGGCTGTTCTTTGTTTTTGTCCACCCGAAAGTGTAACACCTCGTTCACCAATTACTGTTTCAAATTGATTTGGCATTCGTAATATATTTTCTGTTAAACTTGCTTTATCGCTTGCTTGTTCCACTTGTTCTTTTGTTTTCAAATCATTTTTTTTCAGACCAAATTCTATGTTATTTTTTATAGAATCGCTAAATAAAAATACGTCCTGAGGTACATAACCTACCTGATCTCGGTAAGCATTGATATTTAATTTTTTTATGTTTACATTGTCAATTAAAACCTCTCCACTATTTGCATCTATCATACGCAATAACAATTGAGTAATGGTAGTTTTACCACTTCCTGTATTTCCTAAAATGGCTAATGTTTGACCTTTATTTATTTTAAATGAAACATGGTTTAAAGCAGGATAATTTTTTTCGAAATAAGTAAAACTTACATCTTTAAATTCTATTGATTCTTCAAATTTAAATGGATTTAAATTGCTATTTTTTATCGTGGCTTCGGTATTTAAAAATTGGTTTATTCTTGCCTGACTTGCTGATGCTCTTTGAACTAATGAACTTACCCAACCTAAAGATGTAACTGGCCATGTTAGCATACCTACATACATTATAAATTCGGGAATAATGCCGATTTGTTCTTTTCCTTCTGCTACCAATAATCCCCCTACAAAAATTACAATTAAGGTGCTTAATCCTGTTAAAAAGAAAAGGGTTGGAAAAAACAATGATTCAACTTTTGCAAGTTTTAATTGTTTTTCTTTGTAATCTAACGATTGTGATAATAAATCGTCCTCAAATTGTTTTTCAATGCCAAATGATTTAATCACTCGAATGCCTGAAAAACTTTGCTGAACAAAACTGGTTAAATCACTTAATTTTGATTGGATAGCATCACTGCGCTTTTCAATTAAATTATTTACATAAAATATGGTAATCGAAAGTATAGGTAATGGAATTAAGGTGTACCAAGTTAACATTGCGTTTGTTTGGAACATGGCATAAATGGTAATGCTACAAGTTACAATTAAGTTTACCGTATACATTAGTGCAGGACCAATATACATGCGCACTCTACTAACATCTTCACTTATACGATTCATTAAATCACCTGTTTGATTTTTACGGTAAAATTCCATGTCAAGGGTTTGGTATTTTTCGTAAATTTCGTTTTTTAAATCATACTCAATTAACCTACTCATTACAACCAATGTTTGGCGCATAAAATACATGAATAAACCACGTAAAAGCGAAAAGCCAAGTATTAATATTGAAAAGTAAAATAGCTTATCATATAAACTCTGATTTTCGGAGGTGCTATTTACCTGTTTTAAAGCATCGGCTACCAAATTAGTGGCCTCGCGTATGTATTTAGCAGGGAAAATTTGAAAAATACTAGCTATGATAACCGAAATAATTCCAGCTAATAAACGCCATTTGTATTTTACAAAATATTTATTTAAGGTGCTTAGTTCTTTCAATTTTAATTAATTATTTTATATCTTAAAATACCAATATATTCATGAATGGCAAATTCTGTTTGTTTGATGCTACTCCAGCTTGGCAAAGCGGGGTAATATTTTAAATTTTTAACCAAAAAATCACAAGGTGCAGGTATTACATTACATCCCATTTTTTCAAACAGGTACACTGCTCGTTTCATGTGATTTGCGCTGGTTACTAGTATGAGTTTTTTATTGCCTATTAGTTTGTAAGTCTCATCAGCTTCCGATTTTGTATTGTGTGGTATTTCGCTTAAAATTTGTTTGGATGTATCGGAAGTTAAACTTCTATAAGCACTTTCATAAATACTTGCTTCAGTATATTTTTCATTAAATGGCTTGCCTCCAGAAAATATCAATTTGGCATTTGTATTTATTTTTTTTAACCTAATTCCTTCTACTAATCTTAATAATGATGATGCACCTAATTGACTTGTTGTTGGCATATTTTCAGCATCATTGTATCCACCACCAAGTATGATGATGTACTCAGCTTCTTTTATAGTATTTGTATCTGTTAAGCAAACAAAATCATTTTCTAAACTATTAACAAAAATTCCTGCAATTGGTTGCATTGTTATTAATACAAAAAATATAAAAGTGCCTGTGAAAATATATTTAATTTTCGGTGTTACGGTATTTTTTAATAAATGAAAAACAAACCAACTGCTTATTAGGGTTAAGATGGATAATGGAAAAATGAGCGCAGTTAATATTTTTTTTAAAATAATTTTTTTAAGCATAGCAACTATTTTAAAGTAATGAATTGGTTTAATTTTAAAATATATTTCGCAGCAATTTTGAACATGTTACTTTTTAATCCATTTAATTTACATGCTTTAATTACTTCCGGATTAATAATGAATAAATTGGTAAAAATACTACTTGTACTTTTGCCTCCTTTTTTCATATAAACCATTAATAGAGGCAAATATTTAAATTTAATTTTGTGTTTCCACAAAAACCTTAACATTAGTTCAAAGTCTCCAGCAATTTTAAAGCTAGCATCATAAAAACCTAATTGGAGAAACAACTTTTTTTTACAATAAAATGAAGGGTGTGGTGGCATTACACCCCATTTGAAT
Source organism: Bacteroidota bacterium (assembly GCA_013298895.1). GTDB lineage: Bacteria > Bacteroidota > Bacteroidia > UKL13-3 > UKL13-3 > JAAFJM01. The sequence goes on from JAAFJM010000019.1 coordinate 3,452, forward strand.
AGGCTTATTTTGAAATTAGAAGATGAATAATAACGTGATATCTTATCATCATTATTAGCAAAAGCAATGTCTCCAATAATACAGTCTAAATCTGCCTTTTTATTAAATTCGTTAACTATTTTTTCAATAATAAAATTATCAGCAAATCTATCATCAGCATTTAAACTACCAATAATATCACCAGTTGCTAGTTTTATTCCTTTATTTAATCCATCATAAAACCCATTATCAGATTCAGACAAAACCAATTGAATATTTGAGTTGTATTTTTTTATAATGTCTAACGTTCCATCAGTTGATTTTGCGTCAATAATTATATATTCAATGTTTTGATACGATTGATTGATTACTGATTGAATCGTTCTTTCAATGGTATCGACATTATTTAATACAACAGTAATTATGGATACTTTCAACTTTACTATTTATTATAATGAATAAATTTGAAACCATCATTTATAGAATTAGTTCTTAAACTAATTCTATACCCATAGTTTTTGTATATAATTTCATCGTAACCTTGAGAGAGGCATGGCAATGAAACATTCCAACAATACATGTTATTTTGCGGATGGAAATATTGGTTTCCATTAATAGTTATGGTATCTATTTTCTCAAAAGTATATTGAGGTTTTGGTATAAAAAGTTGCTTACTATCTATTTTGTTAAATTGACCTAAATGATTACTTGTTGAATTTACTTTTATATTGATACTCCAAAAAGCAGGAATTAGCATGGCTAATAGAATAATTATGTGAAAATAATGCAATTTATGTTTAACAAATTTTACTATCCAATATTTATTAACTAAGTAAATAATCAATGCCAAAAAGTATAATAACATAGGCAATGCAAATCGATATTGAGGAGCAAATAAAAACCAAAGGATAAGGCTTAAAATGATTATTACTTGTAAGATAAAAATATTCTTTTGAATTTTATTTTTAATAAATAAATAAAATACTAAGAAAGTACTTACTATAAAAGTTAACCCTATAATTTGATTAATTAACCCTTTACTACTTGGTCGTGTTAGTAATGTTTTGAGTAAATCCCATTGAGAAATATTTTGCAATTGATTGATTTCATTTGGATTTAAACTATTCGAAAAAGACCAGCTTTTAACTCCATTGGTAAAGAAACCTATTATACTTTCAGGTGTCCTCCAATCAACATTAAATGCAAATATTTTATAGGGGTATAATGGATATCCTGTTTGGTAAACATTTTTAATTAAGCTGATTCCAATAATTGAAATAGCCAATATTACAAGTTGCTTATTTTGTTTAACCACATTTTTTTGAAAAACAGCAAACAGCGCTAATATAGAAATAGCAATCGCTGATATTTTTATAGAATAACAAAATGCTGCTAGTACAATTATCAAAGCATAGTATTGTTTATTATTACTATTTGCAATAAATATTTGAAACCCAATTATGGTAAAAATGATGATAGCAAAATCAGGATTGGGTGCACTACAAAAAGGTAAGCTAATTAATAACGCTAGTAAATATTGGGTGTAAAACAATATATTAATTGGTTTATTATTTCTAGTTTCCAACATAAATATCGTAAATACTAGAAGTAATAAACCATTGATATCATTTAAATTAATGGTGTTTGTTACACTGTATAATGCTTGAAATATGTGCCACGAAGAGCTTAAACCAAGTGATAAGTGTAAATTGGAAATGCCATGTATAAAACCATATTCTTGAAGCCATTTTATGGTTTGAATATAATACAAACCATCATCGTTGATATTAGAAAATCCACTTGAATAGTAGGAAAAAACAATTACACTTAAACTTAAAATGATGATGTTTTTTGTGTTATTAAATACAGCATTATTACTTGTAATTTCTTTTCTATAATTTATTAAAACTATTATAGAGATGATTTGAAGTATTAAGAAGTAAAAATAATTTATAGGTAGAAAAAAGGAAGCTACACTAGTTAAGGTTGTAATAACAATAATACCCAGTATAGTTACAATACTGAATGAGTGCTTAATTTTAAATAATTTATTACTAAGCCAACCAATGGTGTAACAATTTAAAATTATAATTAACCAATTAATAATAATGCTAATCATTGAATGTTGTTTTTCTAATGGTTACTAACCAAGCCAATAATGCAATTCCAATTAATGGACTAAAAAGAAAAGGGTTCAATACCTTATGCCAGTTTAATAATAGCGCATGTTGAGTATAGCACATAACCATATCGATTATATAAATGAATAATGCAATGGCTATATAAATCAATTTATTGGCAACATTTATTTTATAAAGTTTAATTATTAAATTAATAGATAACAAATTTAAGGCAAGCCTAAATAATTTACTCAACGCAAATGCACTGAATTCAACACAATCAGGGTTAAAAGTATAAAAACTACACGCACTAAATTTAAATATGAGTATATTGAAGTTTTGAAACAAAAAATCAAGAATAAAAATTACGAATATGGGAATTATTTTACCACCCCAAATGATTTTTTTATTGGCTAACATTTTCCTTTTTATTAAAAAATTTAACCCAAACAATCATCAATACAAATGTTATGAAATATAATATAATGGGGAAAATATAGGTGTGAAATAAGTCGAAAAATTGAGGAGTACTAATTTTTATTTCAACTAAAATATATAGCCTTATAATGTTAATAATAAAAAGAATGGCTAATGATATTGGAATGAATTTTAAGTATTTTGATAAGTCACTTTTAAATGCAATAATAAAACTTAATAGTGTATTGAAAACAGCAATTCCATTACATCCTTCTGCAATATTAACCAATCCTTTTTCCTTTAAACTAATCAATACGGCTGGCTTAAATAATAATATTGATAAGTTAAATTTTGTAAAAATCTTACAAAAAATAATTGAAGTATATAAAGTAATAAAATCGGGTTTTGGAGCATAAAGCCAAAGTACCCATTGATATATTCCATTAAGTAGTATATAGCTTAATGTAAAAAGTAAAATAAATTGAACCGCTTTCTTATTTTGCATTTAATTATTGTAAAATAGTATTTATACTTTGCGCAATATATTCAATTTGATTTTCATTCATTTCGGTATGAATAGGAAGAGAAATAACTGTTTTACACAATTCTTCTGAAACAGGTAAACTACCAATTTTATGAGCTAAATTGAATGCTTTTTGCATGTGCAGTGCAATTGGATAATAAACCATTGTAGGTATATTAAGTTTCAATAATTCACTTTTTAGGTTATCTCTTTCAGTAGCATTTACTTGAATAGTATATTGATGGAAAACGTGTGTACTACTTGCGCTTCTTTTAGGTATTTTAATTTTAGGGTTATTTCCTAATAGTTTATCATACAAATCAGCTACTTGGTTTCTTGCTTTTTCGTAATTTGATAATTCATTTAATTTTACATTCAATATAGCTGCTTGAATGGTATCAAGTCGGGAGTTCACCCCTATAATATCATGTACATATTTTTGAGATTGCCCATGGTTACAAATCATGGTAATTTTTTTTGCTAAATTATCATCATTAGTCATCAATGCACCACCATCACCAAAGCAACCTAAGTTTTTTGAAGGAAAAAAGGAGGTGATACCTATGGTACCAATTGTACCCGCTTTTTTGGTAATATTATTTCTAAAAGTGTATGATGCACCTAATGCTTGCGCATTATCCTCGATAATGAATAAATTGTATTTTTGTGCTAATAATTTAATTTCATCCATGTTAGCACATTGACCAAATAAATGAACGGGTACAATTGCTTTGGTATTAATAGTTATTTTTTCTTCTATAAGTTTTGTGTCAATGCAAAATGTTTCGTTATCTACATCAATCAAAATAGGGGTTAATCCTAACAATGAAATTACTTCGGCAGTAGCAACATAAGTAAAAGCAGGTACCATAATTTCGTCACCTGGTTTTAAATTTAATACCATCATTGCAATTTGCAAGGCATCTGTTCCATTTGCACAAGAAATTACATGTTTTATATTTAAGTAGGAAGCTAAATTTTTTTCAAATAGTTGTACTTGAGTTCCCTTAATAAAACTCGATTCGTCAATAACATTTTGTATAGCTTTATCTACAAGAGGCTTTATTTTATCATATTGCCCTTTAAGATCTACCATTTGAATTTTTAACATAAAATTATCTATCGGTCTTGCTCTAGGTAAAATTGTTATTTTACTCGTTTAACAATTCCGTCTTTTAGTTCATATTCTTGTTTGGTTTCTTTGCAAATGCCAAGTCCATTGTTATCAAAATGAAGGCGATCGCCATATTCACTAACCCATCCAATTTGTTTTGCAGGGTTGCCAATAACCAATGCAAATGCTTTAACAGATTTAGTAACCACAGTTCCTGCTCCAATTAAGGCATATTCATTAATTGTATTTCCACAAATAATGGTGGCATTGGCCCCAATAGAAGCTCCTTTTTTTACTACCGTTTGAAGGTACTCGTTTTTTCTTACTACCGCACTTCTCGGATTTATTACATTTGTAAATACCATTGATGGGCCAAGAAATACATCATCTTCGCAGGTAACACCTGTATATATCGAAACATTATTTTGAACTTTTACATTTTTACCAAGAACTACATTTGGCGATATAACAACATTTTGTCCAATATTACAATTATCACCTATAATTGAATTTGACATGATATGAGAAAAATGCCAAATCTTGACGCCATTTCCGATAGAACAGTTATTATCAATTACGGCAGTTTCATGAGCAAAATAGGAATCCATATTTTCTTTCTTATAAGTTGTTTAAGTTTCTTAGAAGATATATTTGTTCTATCATCTGAACTACTTTCATTCCTTCTATTGCAGTGGTTTTAATTCCTTCTTTTTTATTGATGGTATTGATTACATTTTTGATAACGTACTCATGATTGGCTGCACTGCCTTTATATTTCCCATAATCATTTGGTGGATTGGTTGGATTTATTGTTGGCATTTCATAATCTTTTATTTCACAATGGAGTACCTTTTCCATGTATTGCCCACCTATTTTTATACTGCCAAATTCGGCTAAAATGGTTATGCTACTTTCTATGTTTTTATTGTAAGCTGAGGTGCTATAATTAATGGAACCAACTCCACCATTTAATAATGAAAAACTTATGCTTCCACTATCTTCAAATTCTATGGTGTTTTTGTGGTTAAAATTATAAAAATTTGCAGCGATATTATGTATATCACCAAATATCCAATACAAGGTATCTACAAAATGGCTAAACTGAGTGAACAATGTTCCACCATCCAAATTAAGTTTACCCTTCCAACCATTGAGGTTATAATAGTTTTCATCCCTATTCCAAATACAATTTATTTGAACATTGTATATTGAGCCAAGTACATTACTTGAAACAATTTCTTTTAACCAAATCGATGGGGGAGAGTACCTATTTTGCATCACACAAAATACATTTTTATTTACTTCCTTTGATTTTTCAATAACAGAATTGCATTCTTCAGTAGTTAATCCCATGGGCTTTTCAATAACCACATGCATGTTATTTTCTAAGCATTTGATTGCTTGTTGGCAATGCAAGTAATTAGGAGTTGCTATACACATAACATCTACCTCAATATCACTTGCAATAAAATCACTTAAACTATCAAATATCGGTAGATTATATTCCTTGATTTCATTGCTAGGTTTAATTTCAATGAACGCAATCAGTTCTGCATCTGCATTAGATAAAATAATATCGGCATGGCGTTTACCAATATGTCCTAAACCTATGATTGCAAATTTTATTTTCGACATTGATTTTACAAAAAAAGGAACAGAATATTTTTCCATTCCTTTTTTTATTATTTAATTGATATTTTACTTACTTAGAATATTTTTTACTGTTTTAACTACTAATTGATGTTCAGCTTTAGTTAAATTACTGCCAGATGGTAAGCATAACCCTTGTTCAAAAAGTTTTTCTGATACATTATTTCCGTAATATGGATATTGTTTAAAAATGGGTTGCATATGCATAGGTTTCCACAACGGACGACTTTCGATATTTTCTTTTTCAAGTGCTATTCTAATATCTTCTCTTGTAATACCATTTGTATGTAATGGGTTAACTAGTATTGTGCTTAACCAACGGTTACTGTAGTAGCCTGCAGGTTCAGATATAAAAGTAATTCCACTTATTCCGCTTAAATGTTGATTATACAATTCAAAATTCATGCGTCTTTGGTTTACCCTGTCTTGCAAAACAGTCATTTGTCCTCTTCCAATTGCTGCGCAAACATTACTCATTCGATAATTATAGCCTATTTGAGAGTGTTGGTAATGAGGTGCTGAATCTCGAGCTTGTGTAGCTAAAAAACGAGCCTTATTTATATATTCTTCATTATTCGAAATTAAGGCTCCACCACCACTAGTGGTAATAATTTTGTTTCCATTAAATGATAACACACCTAAATTGCCAAAAGTACCACATGCTTTCTCGTTTATTTTTGAGCCTAATCCTTCTGCAGCATCTTCTATAATTGGAATTCCAAATTCATTAGCAATGGCTAATATTTCGTTCATTTTAGCGGGCATACCATATAAATGAACAGGTATAATGGCTTTTGGCTTTTTACCTTTACTTATTCTATCCTCAATTGCTTTTCTTAATTGAATTGGACACATATTCCAAGTTTCTTCTTCCGAATCAACAAAAATAGGTGTTGCACCTTGATAAACTATTGGATTTGCAGATGCTGAAAAGGTAAAGCTTTGACAAATTACCTCATCGCCTGCTTTTACATCTAATAAAATTAATGCTAAATGAATAGCTGCTGTACCTGCACTTAACGCTGCTGCATTTTCTGATTGAGTAAAGTTACATAAATCTTTTTCAAAACCATCAACATGGGGGCCTAAAGGCGCAATCCAATTGGTATCAAAAGCATCTTTTACATACTCAAACTCTTTTCCACACATATGTGGTGATGAAAGCCAAATTTTCGGTTTTGTCATTTAGATTTTTTAATTTTAACGTACAATATTAATAACAATTGGTCATATTACAAATATGCTAAAGTTAACTTGTTAAGTAAAATGAGTATTTGTGTAGTTAATTTACTTAGTATTTAATTTTTTGATTTTATGTATTCAAACAATTTATTCTTAAGAATATCCAATAAGAAATAACTGCATAATACATGAGGGGAATTTTATTGGGAAAATAGCGAAAAAAAAGCAAGAGTCTATTAAAAATAAAATAGCTCAAAAGTTAGCTTTGTGCTAAAATGTTGGTAGTATTAAATTAAAAAAGGTGAAACGATTTTTACCAACAATGAAATGATATTTTGTGAAATAGTTTCTAGTACATAATGTGTAGTCAATGATGCGCAAATGGGTAATTGAAATGATTTTACCTACACATTACTAATCAACAAATATTCAATTTATAAGGAAACAGGATTTTTTTTAAATTAATTGTTAGAACGTAAAATAATTATACAATTCTACCTGGAACACCAATAACGGTGCTATTATCAGGAATGTTTTTGGTAACCACTGCCCCAGCACCAATTTTACACCATTTTCCAATTGTTAAATTAGGTAAAATCACTGCTCCAGAACCAATCAATGTTCCTTCACCAATTTTTACATTACCCGAAATATGCACTCCAAACATGATAGAAACGAAATTTTCTATTATTGCATCATGACCAATTGTACTATTAATGTTTATGATTACATGGTCACCAATATTAATATCAACTGTTAGCACAACTCCTTTACAAATAATATTTCCATTACCAATCTTGTTGCTATAATGTATTTTTAAGTTTGGGTGAATAATATTTACAAACTCAAATTTATTATTTTGTTTAATTTGTTTTCTGATTTTTGTGTCAGCTACAGCAATAATAACATTGCTGTTGGGTTCAATAATTTTATATAAAGGTAAATTTTTAAATTTGTTATCAAGTTTAAAATCATCAACAAACCCTAATACATTGATTTCATTGGCTAACATTTCTTCAATAAGCCAGAGAGTTTCTTTGCCCATTCCTCCTGCACCATATATCCAAACTGATTTTTGCATGTTATTTATTTGAGAAATTCGTTTATATCTTCAAGTGTAATAATAATGGAATTATACTGAAACTTCAGGAATTTAATATTTTTAATATTTTTCAACATTTGCGAAAATTTTTTAATTATAAAGCAGAATTTGGAAAAATTATTTTGTTCACAAAATGATAAATGAACAACTTTAATATTAGTCAATTCTTTTACATAAATTAAAACACCGATTAACTTACTTTCTTTTTCTTTATCTAAAATAAATAATGTTTGTTGGTTTATATTTTGAGTACTTAACCGGATTGTGATTAATTCGTTTTCAGATATAATAATTGGTTTACCATAAATCTCAATTGCATTTAAAATTTTTGTTTGATATCTGCTTTGATTAGAATTAAAAAAAAAGAGTTCTTGCAATTCTTCTCTCGCAGTCTCACTTATGTATGGTGAAAAAATATAATCGTATTCAAGAAGCATTATTCCATTTTATTACCATATTTTTGAATTGCAAAATGTCCAGGACAAATAATTGTTTGAGGGGTAATTTTTGATTTTATTTTTTCTAAACTTAATTTACTCGCTTCTTTATTTCCTCCTTTTAATTTAGTTACTACATCATTATTTGGAATATAAGAATCGCCAGTAAAAAGGTAATCACCCACTTTAAAAGATAAACATCCTGAATTATGTCCAGGGGTTTCAATAACTTCTAAACAAATATTTGGAAATAGGTTTAGTTTATCATTTTCTTTTAAAAAGGAATATTTATCTCCTTCAAAAATTATAGGCGTTTCGTGATAAAAAGATAAATTCATTTTAGCAGAATAAAGACCTTCAATGGTATGAGGGGATGCATAAATTTGGCAATTGGGAAATTTATTAACCAATTTATTTATTCCATAAATATGGTCATAGTGATAGTGAGTTAAGAAAACACCATTAATTCTTTTATTATCAGCAATTTGTTCCATAACCCCTTCAAAATTACCTATATCCACTAACCATACATAATCTTCAATTGGGTTAGAGATTATGTATGTATTAGAGGTAAATGAAGGGTGAACAATTTGTTGAACAATCATTTTGTATTAGCCCATAAAGTCTAGAATATCTTTCACGGTTACAAAATTTCTTATTTGCTCACCAGTCAGTTTCTTATTAAACTCTTCATCACAAACTACAATTAAAGTTAATTTAGCCATTGAATCGTATTCAGCAACTTCTGATAATTGTGTGTTTTCTGTTAATGTTCCGCCATCAATTTCTAATGAGTCTTCGATTAGCGCAATTTTTTCTTGATTTGTCATAATATTTATTTTTAACTTGTTATAATTTTAAGATGATAAATACCCACCATCTACAGGGAGTGAAATTCCTGTAATAAATTTAGATGCAGGGCTAAGTAGAAAAGCAATTGCATTAGCTACATCAACTGCTTCACCTAGTCCCAAATATTGTCTATTTAATACATTATCAACTCCTCCATTCATATTTAATAAATTTGCATATTCGGGTGTATTAATTTGAGCTGGAACAACAGTGTTTAATCTAATGTTTTTTGGAGCCAACTCTTTGGATAGGCACCTAACAGCTGATTCAACCGCAGCTTTTGATGCAGCATAGGCAGTAACGCTAACACCACCAGCTTGTGCAGCAATTGAAGATACACCTACTATACTTAAACCACTATTAAAATTTCCTTTTTTTGTAATACATCTTACAATTTCAATAAATGAACCAAAGTTAATATCCATAAGATTTCTTATTTCTTTAGGTGTTAATAAAGAAATAGGTCTTCTTGATCGAACGCCAACACAGTTTACAAATCCATCAATTTTACCACCTATGTTTATTATTTCCTTTATTTTACTTTCAATATTTTCAAGGTTGGCTAGGTTGTAACAAAAATAATGATGACCTCCACCACTTAATAATTCCATTGTGTTTATCAATTTTTCTTCATTAGTAGCTAATAATATTAACTTAGCACCTAGGTTACTTAACAAAATGGCAGTTGCTTGCCCAATTCCTGCGGAAGCACCAGTAATTAATATTACTTTGTCTTCAAAAGATATTAAATGTTTCATTTATAAAGAATATCCTCCATCATGAAGTATTGCAGTTCCTGTTATAGTTTTTGTTAAATCACTCAATAAAAAACAAACAGTATTTGCAATTTCATTAGGTTCAATAACTCCGAGTATTTGTTTCGCAAAATCTTCATTCTTACTTAACTCCATATTATCTTGAATGAAGTCAAGTTTCATGTCTGATGTTACCCAACCTTTAAGAATTGAATTAACACGTATTTTTTTATCACTTAATTCTGAAGCCATACCCCTAACGGAAGCGTCTAAAGCTGCTTTTGAGGCCGAATAAGCTATTTTTGATTTAAGACCTTTAATGCTACTTACAGATGAAATGGCAACAATACTACCTCCATTGTTAAAACAACCTTTTTTTGTTATACACCTAGCAATCTCCACAAAGGAATACAAATTGTCGTTCATCATGTCGTGAATGAATGAATTTTTTGTTAATTGGAGTGGGCGAACCCCTCCTTTGCCTCCGCAAAATACTAATCCATCAAATGGTCCATATAAAGTATTTAAGTGTTTTATTCCTTTCTCAATCTCTTGATTATTATATATATTAAAACAGTTAAAGGCCAATTTATTTAAATTGTATTTATTGGCTATATTAACTAATTTTTCCTCAACATGATCAAGCATTACAACAAAAGCACTAAGTCCTAGTAATTGATTTACAATAGCTTCACCTGTTTCTGAAGATGCACCAACGACTAAAATTTTTTTGTTGGTTAAATCCATTGTGTTAATCATAAGGTTTAATTACTATTTTTTAGTTTTAGTACTAAGTTCATAATTGATTCTGCTGAATTGAAGTTTTCTGGTTTCAGCTCAGTTACTCTTATTGCTATGTTATATTCATCGTTTAACTCCGAAATTATACTCACAATATCAAATGAGTCTAATAAACCATCATCAATTAATTTTTTTTCGTTTTCAAAATTTACGTCAGGTCTAATACCTTCTAATATTTCTAATAATTTTTCCATTTTTTTAAAGTTTTATAATCGAAGTAGTCGATTTATTTGTATAAACAAACCCAAACTTACTGTATAGTGATTGAGCCGCAATATTATCGTCAATCACCCAAAGTTGGTATCTTGAATTGTCATTTAATTTATTGTCTTCAATATATTTACTTACTAAAAGATTCGCAATTCCATTTCCTCTGTAATTTAAGTCAATTGCTATATGTCCAAGCCAAATAATATTATTTTTCAATTCAAACTGAAGTGCACCACAAAAAGTTTGATTTATATATGCGCAAATAATGTTTTTTTTATTTATTAGTGCAATAATTTCATCTAAAGTCAATAAATCACCAGTATATTTATCAAGAGAAGTTTCGAATAAATTTTTAACATAATTTGCTTCATCAATTGTATCAGCATATTTTAGTTGAACTGAAGCGTTTTTTGTTTCAAATTGTTTTATTTTACCATATGTTAACGAAAGATTATCTCTTGTTAAATGTTGTTTAAAACCATTTTTATCCCAAAATAATATTAAATCATTCGGTTTATTATTTGGCCCTCTGTAAACAATTTCCATTACAATAGGTTTGTTTGAAGTAATTGTAATATCTTCATCTAAGTTATTTATGAAAAAATATAGTTGGAAAAAGCTATCTTTTTCAACCAATAAATACATATTTGATAAACCTTCATGATAAAATAGTTTACCTTCACTAATTAATTGACGATAGGTTTCAGCAAGGAAATAATTATTAGTTTGGGTATTTTTTAAAAAATATTTTTCAAAAAATAAGTCTAAAGTATCTATGCTATTAACTTTATTCATTTAACTTTTTAATTAATTTCTCCATTTTTATATTGATTTTTCAATAATGTTCTATCAATTTTACCATTTAAGTTATAAGGTAGTTCTTCCATTTTAATAATGGTATTGGGGTACATATATTTCGGGATTCTATCCTTTATTTGGTTAATAATATATTTATTATCGGCTTCTTTACCTTGGAAAATAGTAATTATTTTTTGTTTCTCATGATCATAAAAACAAAATGAGGCGTCAATTTTTTCCAATGAATTAATTAAAATTTCTATTTCACCTAATTCTACTCTTTGACCCATGTGTTTTACTTGATTATCCTTTCTTGATAAAAACATGACTTCTCCTTTATCATTGTACCTAGCTAAGTCACCTGTTCTGTAAATTGCTTCTGGATAATGTGGGTTAAGTGGATTTTGACAAAATGCCTCATTAGTTTTTTCAGGATTATTATAATATCCAAGTGCCAAACAACACCCTCTAACACATATTTCACCTATTTCATCACCTTTAACAGGAATATTTTCATTGTTTAATAAAATAATTTCAGTGTTTTTAAAAGAAATACCTATTGGTAATACCTCGTCATCAGCAAAAGGTTTTTCAATTTTATAATAAGTACATACTGAAGTTATTTCTGTGGGGCCATATAAATTCACGAATACCGTATTTGGTAATACCTTTCTCCAATAGTTAAGTACTTTGTTGTGCATTACCTCCCCTGAAAACATCACTTTGTTTAGATAGGTTGGTTTTATTGAATCAAAAGCATTTGAATTAGCAACAAGTGCTATTGCCGCGGCAGACCACAGTATAGAATTTATCTTATGATTATTTAAAAATTCAACTAAACTTGCTTGAAACAAAAATGCAGATTTAGGAATCAAATACATAGTTGCACCACATTTAAGTGTGCAGTAAATATCTTTAATTGAAGCATCAAAATAAAAAGGATTTTGATTTCCAAATATGCTGTTTTCATCGAAGTTAAAAGTGCTAACCAATACATCTGTCATATCAATAACTGATTGATTGCAGGTAATTACTCCTTTGGGTATTCCTGTTGAACCAGAGGTAAAAGTTGCATATAAAGGATCCCTGTCAATTGCTTTTCTTTTAACAATTAACAATTTCTCCTCATTTATACTTTCCATTATTGCATCTTCGTATATAATGGTCAGTAATTCAGGAGCAACACTATTGGCAAATGCCAAATCCGATTTTAAAACCACTGTAGCAATTGGGTTAAGGGTTTGTAAAATCAATTCGATTCTTAATTTTGGCATTTGAATATCGATAGGAACATAAAAGTTACCACTATATGCCACACCCATGAAAGAAACTAAACTTTCAATATTTCTATCTACAAAAACAACAATTGGTTTCTTAGTTGAATTTTGGGTTTGGTTTAAAATTTGAGTTCCAATTTTTTTTGCATTCGTTTTTAAATGTTCATATGAAATGCTATTTTTTTCATCTGCAAAAACTATTTTATTTGGAAATTTTTTTTCCGATTCTTCTAAATATTCAAGTACGTTATAAATCATGGTAATAAATTTTATAATTCTCTCATTGAGTTAATTACACCTTCTTCAAAAAAGGTATCATCCTCAATGATTGGTAATATGTCAGATGTATTGATTTTGGCAGAAAAAGCTCCCCAAGACAATCCAACACCAAAAGCACAAAATAAGGTATTCAATTCTTTTCCTTCTACTTCTCCAAAGGCATCGCATAAAGTAACAATTGGTGATGCTCCAGAAGTATTACCATATTTACTCAAGGTAAGTGGCATTTTTTCGACAGGTATTTTAAGTTTTTTAGCTATTTGTTGCAAAATATATAAGTTGGCTTGATGAAAGGCAAAACAATCATAATCATCAACTGTGGTATTAGTTAGTTGCCAAAAATCTTTCATCAACCTCGGAATATCGGTAATTGTAAAAGTAAATACAGAAGTACCTTGCATCATTGAATTATGTAAATTTCTTTCAATTCCATCATGGCAAATTTCATTTTCATGACTTGCCTCTAAGTTTCGATAGCCTCCAGCAGGAACTATTAAATACTTATATCCGTTTCCATCTGACCTCATTAATGAAACAATTGGAGAGGACTCTTCTGTTTTTTCGAGTAAAATAGCCACACTTGATTCTCCAATCAGCATAATTGATGCTCTATCCTTAGGATTTGTGGTTTTGCCAGCTGTGTCCCCAACTATTAATAGTGCTTTTTTTATATTGGAACTCGACATCATAGAAGCTAATGCCTGAATACCGTATACCATGGCTGAGCAGCCTAAACTAATGTCGAATACCGCTGTATCAATTGAAAGACCTAAACGTTTATGAATAATAAATGCTGAAGCAGGTCTTCTATAATCGGGGCTATGTGTTCCAAAAACCAATGCACCAATTTCACTTCTATCAATATTTTTGTGTTGAATTAGTTTTTCAGCAGCTGTAAATCCTAAGTCAGCTGCAGTTTGATGCTTCGATGTTCTACGAGTTTGCGTTATTCCTGTCATTAACATGAATTTATCAACTTCATCTGCTCCAAAAACATCCTTAAAGCTTTCTGTTTTTGTAATATTACTAGGCATAGCACAAGCCATTCCTGTAATTTTTATATTGTTAAAATTAAATATTGGCATAACTATATATCGTATTTTTTAGCTGGATTTCCAGCATATAACATTCCATCTTTGGTGTTTCTCATTACATAACAACCAGCGCTAAAACGGGTATTATTCCCAATTTTGATGTTTTGTAAAATGACTGAACCAATTCCAAAAAGATTCAATTCACCAATTGAGGTTCCGCCCGAGATGCGGGACAAGGGCATAAATACATTAAATGAACCTACTTTTACATCATGGGCTAAAGCTGAAATACTATTGAATTGATTAAAATCGCCTAATTCAACATCACATGAAAAGGAACAAGCTCGAACTATTACATTTCCTTTGCCCATTTTCAACGTACTTTTATCAGCAAAGAACACTTCTGGGTGAATGATGTTAGGAAAATTTACTTTGGGATTTTGAATTTTATTAACCAAAAAACTCAATATTCTTGGCACGCCAATAGCAAAAACAATTGAAATTTTATTCTTCCAATCATTTAATTCAACCATTCCACCTAATACTTTACCATATTTTGAAATTTCTGTTTCCTTCTTAATTCCATCATCAAAAAAACCAATTAAATTCCATGTAGGACTAATATCATTGATTTTATTAATTAAACAAGCAACTTCTTTTCCAAAGCCTCCTGCTCCATAAATTGCTATATCTTGAATCATACTAATAAATTGACCTTATAAGCATAAACGCTTCTGCTCTTTCAGTTTGAATAGTACATCCCCTATATTTTGCCAAAGCTTCTAAAGATTCTAATGATCTAGATGCAGGGAAGGGCCTTACTTGGGAATCATAACATTCCATTGCTTTAAGTTTTGAATCAAAGTCTTCTAAAGAAATTTTTTCAAACACGGTTGGTACAAAAACTTCTGATGCATATGGGTGTGCCCATTCTGTTTCTGATAAGGTTTCATAAGCATAAATATTTTTAACAAAATAATTTCCAACAGGTCTTGCGGCTACTAGTGCGGCATCAAAAATAACTTTGTGGTCATTATGAATATCGCCTCTATGTGGAACATATATTGTATCATACTCATTTTTTTTTAATAATAAATGAAGAGCTTCTGCTATTTTATAAGCGGGGAATTGATCAAGTACTGGAGCAGGAAAATCTTCAAATAAAACTTCCTTAACGCCTAATATATCATTGGCTTTAACAGCTACAGCTCTTATTTTATGAAGTTTTTCTAGGGTGTATCTTTCTGGTATACTTTTGTTAGCATTTGTCATTATGATGACTGATACTTCGTGACCTTCATTTACTTTTTTTCTAATAGTTCCCCCTACACCCAAAACTTCATCATCCGCGTGTGGGGCTATTACTAAAATTTTATTTTTCATATTTTTATATTAATATATATCTGAGTCACCTTGAGAAAAATACCAATTATTCGTGTTAAAATTTGCTACATCCAAACTAGGTAAACCCATTAAACCGATATATGTAATTGGTAAAGCTGGGGTAAATCCTATTCGCTCGAGATTCAAATGATCAACATCAAAAAGATTTTTCCATAAGGTAACTCTTTTAAATTTAAGATCGTAAGTTCTAAGAATACTTGAGATGGTACTGTGAAAATTACTATAGTCATCTAAAAACGATTCAACAATGTTTAAATCATAATAACCTTCAATGTTACTAGGATAAATTTTTGTAACAACTAGTCCTATTAATTCAGAATTTTTGAATATATTAAATTTCCTATATTTTACTGATGGTTTATCAATATATCTCCAATTTAAATAGGCTAAATTTCTATCCACTTTAACATGGAAGTCTTTTGTTTTGTTTTTTATAAAAACTACATCCAAATCATCAAACACATGGTATTCTTTTACAATTATTTGGCTAAATTCCTCATTAGTTTTTATTGAATTTACATCAATACTTAAAGTATGTAAACTGGTTAAGTTTTTCCAATTTAAACTTTTTATAAAAGTGTAATGTGAATTATTATTAGGAAAACCCCAAACTGCTTGAAAACCTTCTGCGCTGAGTTCATTATATAATTCATTGGCTAATAATTTAAAAATTCCTTTACCAGTGTATTCAGGATGTGTCATAGTGGCTAAAGAATGAGCTGTGTTGATCAACTGGCCAAAACTTTCTAAAACAATAGGCGAAACTGCATAATGACCAATTAATTTGTCTCCATCCCACATTAGTTTTATTTTATAATTGCCAGCTGGATTGTTTTTGAATCTCCAATACCAGCTTTCTAATGCAAATTTTTGATTAAACACTTCTTCAAAAAGAGCAATTATTTTGTGTTCATCACCATTTTTATAATTTGAAATTTCCATATATTATTTTTTTAAAAACTTTTCTTCACCAAAAATAACTACTAAAAATGATTTTACAATAATTTTAAAATCAAAATGTAAACTTTGATGCTCATAATAATCCCTATCCATTTTCCATTTTTCAGGCCATGTTAAAAATATTGAACCTGAGACTCCTGCATTACTTGTAATTCCAGGTTTCACATTGAATCTAAAGTCAGTATCTTCATTTTTATATTTATTGTAAGTTGACAACAAGCAAGGCCTAGGACCTACAATTGACATATCACCAACTAAAACGTTGATAATTTGGGGTAATTCATCAATTTTATATCTTCGTAAATAATTTCCAATTCTAGTAATTTCAGCGTCTCCCAAATATGTTTGAGTGGGATTATTTCGTACTTTATTGGTCATTGATCTGAATTTAAACACAAAAAAATTTCTTTTTTCGTAACCCATTCGCTCTTGTTTAAAAAAAACTGGACCGCTAGAATCAATCTTTATTAGAATTGACACAATAATGAACACAGGAGTTAGCATTATTAATAACAATAAAGCGAAAAGAAAATCAAAAATTTGTTTAAAAAATTTAACGTACATAATTTTATAAAATTGTTTAAGGATATTTTATACTTTATCGAATGGATTAATTATTATTTAAGAATTGAAAATTAATTAGAATTTATATGTTATAAAGAAAAAACTTCATAGTAATTATTAATTTTTAAGTTGTATTGTTTCTAATAAATAGATAATAATTCTACTTGAAAATAATTAAATTAAGTTAAAATTTGTTGTAATGTTTCTATATAATTTTTGTAAACTATTTTGTTGTCTCCGAATTTCGAAGTAAAATTTATTGCATTTTTTCTGTAAAGATTTAATAAATCATTATCAAATAATTGGACAATATTTTCAGCCAATTTGTTAAAATCCCCAGGTAAATTGTTTAACCCTAAATCATTTTTTTCAATTAATTCACTCATTTCGCTTTGCAAAGAATTAAGAATTGGTAGACCAGCACCTAAATAGTCAAAAAATTTGTATGTAATTGATTGTGTTGCTCCCTCTGAGTATTGCGCCAACCCAATATCAGAACTAGCATATAACTCAAGTAATTCTGTATGACCAATTCTTCCCAAATAATCAATATTTTTATAATCTTTTTGATAAGATTTTATTAAATCTTCATGTCCTCCCAAGCCTGCGAATATAAATTCAGTTTTACCAGGATAATTATCTTCCAACAATTTGGCTGCATTTAAAATACATGGAATATCATAAGAAAGTCCTAAATTTCCCGCATATACAAGTCTGACTTTAGAATTATTAATTCTTTTATATTTAGACATTTCCTTTTGGTATTTATCTAAATCTACAGAAGGATAAAAAACGTCATTAATTTGGTTTTTCCGTGATTTAAATTTTTCAGCCCAAAAAATATATTGTTTGGAAATACTAAATATTCCAGATGCATTTTTTATTGCAAATTTTACTTGATAATAAAAAGGATACATCAGTATCTTAAAAGGTAAATGTAGCCACTTAGGTACTATTCGTAAAAAAATTTCAGGCCAAGGATCTATAACGTCAATAACATATGGTATTTTGTTTTTTAAACACCATTTCGACAGTTTATAATTCGTTAAAATAGGTGGTAGCGCACTTACAATTATATCTGGTTTTTCCTGCGAATTATTAAAAAAGTTAATAATATTTTTTGCATACTCGTAGTGAGAGAATAATCTCCATAGTGACATATTTTTTTTATATGCTGACGATTTTATAAATATAGTTTTATAATTTTCAGAATGTTCTACGGTTGTTTGTTTTTCAAATCTATTCTTTTTTGTAGCATGCCTAAAAGTATTTGAAAAATAAGTTACTTCATGTTGAAATTCTGCTGATTTTTGTGCAAGACTGAGAAACCTCATTGGTCTTGTATCGTCAATCTCAGTTGGGTCGTATAAGGATATAATCCAAATTTTCATTTTATTTATTTCTCTTTATCCAAGCTTCATATATTTCTTCAAAAGTTATCTGAAGAGATTTAGTTATATCCCAATTAGGATAATGATTTTTCATTTTTCTTAAATCACTATAGTAGCAAATATGATCGCCAATTCTGTTAGTTTCATCATATTTGTATTTCATTGGCTTACCACTTATTTTTGATATGATATCAAAAGCTTCTACAATGGAGCAAGTATTATCCTTGCCACCTCCTAAATTGTATACTTCAGCTATTCTAGGGGCATTAATAAATTCTTCGATAAATCTTGCTACATCAAAAGAATGTATATTGTCCCTCACTTGTTTTCCTTTATAACCAAAAACAGTATATTCTCTTTCTTCTAAATTACATTTAACTAAATAACTTAAAAAGCCATGAAGTTCAACACCTGAGTGACTAGGACCAGTTAAGCATCCTCCTCTTAATACACAAGTTGGCATATTAAAATACCTACCATACTCCTGAACAGAAATATCAGCAGAAACTTTAGAAGAACCAAATAATGAGTGTTTACATTGATCTATTCTGAATGATTCAGGGATTCCATTTTCATAAGTTTTATCAGCATAGTCCCATCTTGTTCCTAGTTCCACCATTTCTATTTCATTTGGTGCATCACCATAAACTTTATTAGTTGATAAGTGAACAAATGGAATACTAGTGTTAAACTGGCGTGTGGCTTCCAGCATATTAAAAGTGCCAACTGCATTAGTATCAAAATCGTCAAATGGAATAGAAGCAGCTCTATCATGACTTGGTTGCGCTGCTGTATGAACTATAGCATTTGGTTTAACAGTTTTTATTAATTCAATTACACCATTTCTATCTCTAATATCTAACTCGTGGTGAAAAAAATTTTTTATGGTACTTGACAATCTATTTTGGTTCCATCTAGTATCTCCATTAGGTCCAAAAAATATTGCTCTTTGGTTATTATCTACACCGTGAATTTCCCATCCTAAATTTGCAAAATGAATACATACTTCAGAACCAATTAAGCCAGAAGAGCCTGTAACTAGTAATTTTTTCATAATTTATTTGTTTTGTGTTGCTTCTTTATATATTTTTTTTATTTCTGTATACATTTTATCCCAAGAAAATCTTTCAGCATTTTTTAATCCTTGTTGAATAATTTGATTTTTAGTAATTTCATTTTCTAGTAATTTAAAGCAATAATTTAAATTATCAATGGTTAATTCATTAATAAGTAATGGAGTATCACCAATTACTTCAGGAATTGAACTTTTATTGTATGCAATAACAGGACATCCAGCTTTTTGAGCTTCTATTATTGGAATACCAAAGCCTTCAAATGAAGAAGGATAAATTAAACATATTGCAGAATTGTATAACAAATTTAATTCACTATTCGAAACATTTGACATTACTTCGAATTGATTGGTTTCTAAATAACTTTCTACAAATTTAGCTTCATTTTCACTTAATTGTTTACCTATAATCAATAGATTTTTATTGAGAATTGATAATGATTCTACAACAAATTTAAAATTTTTATAGTTACTTCTGCTTCCAACGAAAATACAATAGTCATTTTTGTTGAATCTTGATTTTGTTGAAACATCTATATCAATTATTGGGTAATAATCGTCAGATACTCCGTTGTATATTACTTTTATTTTTTTTAATTCTATCTCAGGGAAGTAATTAATTAAATCATTTTTAGTCGAATTAGATATACAAATTAAAAAACTTGCATTCTTAATCGCTCTTTTCATTTGAAATTGATGTGTTTTTCTAATTAACCATATTTTGTAGCCTTGCCAATCATTTTTAAAATATAGAAAATCATGAACAGTAATGAAATTGATTGCATTTTTGTTTTTCGAAATTCTGTAACTAGAGGAATGAAAAATATATGGTTGATGGTAATTAATTTCGGGGTTGAAGTATCTTCTAAAATTAAAAAATAATTTATTTAATTTCATCAGCTTTTTCGAATCAATTTCTATGCTATTTCGTAATAAATTCTTCTCAAAATTTTTATATTCAATAAACTTAACATCAAAATCATTATCTAAATTAAGTCTTTTTACCAACTCAAACCAAACTACAGAAATACCTCCAATTTTTTGAATTGAAAATATAATATTCTCGAGAATTATTTTCATTGCTTTTTATTTGAAATTATATAACCTAAATCGGTAGAAGTCATAAACTCAATATTGGGCCATTTTTTTGTTATTTTAGTTAATAACCTTTTGAGTTCTGACAAGCCAAAGTCTGAATTTTTTGAATCTATTGAACCAATATAATTAACCCTGTGTGAATTAATTATTGCTGGTTTATTTAGCATAAATGCAGAGTTAATATCATTTATACATGAGTCTACCCAATCAATATTTGAATTACTTGACGGTTCAAATATACAATTTCTTGTTATTATTATTTGCTTGTGTTTATTAACTTTACCAAGCCAATTTAATTGAAAATTATGAGAACCTTTACCTGTAGGATATTTTCTTACCTTGCTTAAAGTTAAAAACTCTACCCCAATTTTTTTAAAACAAATGTCTAAATTTTTCGGACTTTCACGATTAGGTGCAATAAAGTGTGTGGGGGCATTAACTAATAGATTTGAAAAAATTTTACCAGCATCTTCAATGATTCCTTTTAAACTTTCAAGTTCTTTAGTAGTTTCTGGGTAAAATGCCCCTAAATGTTGAGGGGCTAGCGTTCCATTATTATCGGAAAACACACCAATTGATTCATGATTGAATGAATTCAATAAAACTTTATTTCTATTGTTAAGGCCTTTCATCCAAGCCTCTATATTTATATGTTCCCTTCCGTGCAAGGCAGGCACAAAAAACTTATTTTCTTTACCAGTATTCCACAATTGCAATACTCGTTCACTATTGTTATATCTTTTAGAAGTTTCCTTAATAGTCTCGTAATAATATTCTTTAAAATTATTTGCTCTAATTTTCTCGAAATCAGGATTAGCTACAATACACATGGGCGTAAATGTTGCTGGCCTATTGTTAATATCTTTGAAACTAGTTAAAACATCAAATAATTTCTCCAAATCATCATTAGATTCAAAACAATCATATTTAGAAAAATTTGATAAATCTAAATTCAAGCCTTTGGCTTTCATTTCATCATAATCCTTTTTGCTTTTGGTTCTGATACTTCCCCAATCATCCGATTCAAAAATAATTATTTTCCTATCTGTTCTCCAGCCAGGTATGTTACTTAAATTTTTCCTAAAAGTACTCATTGTAAGTTAAAAACGAAAGATTCAAATTTCTTATAGCTGTTTTCAAGAGTAAATCTTTCACGTACCTTGAATGCTTCTTTTTTTATTTTGTTTCTTAATTCTTCGTTCTCAATAAGTTCTTCCAAAAAATAGCACAATTCATTACTATTACCTGGTTCAAACAGGTAACCATTAATTTTGTGATGAATTATTTCCCTAGGACCTGCCACACAATCACTAGCAATACAAGCTAAGGGAACTGACATAGCCTCTATTAATGAATTAGGAAACCCTTCAAACAAAGAAGGTAGAACGTAAATTGAGGCATTCGATATTTCCTTTGTAAAATCTTTTAAATGACCCAAAAAAAGTATATTTTTTTCAAGACCTAAACTATGTGTTAGATTTTTCAAATTTTCTAATTCTGGACCATCTCCAACTAGGGATAAAGTCCAATCGTTCTTTTTTTTTATTTTAGAAAAAGCTTCAATTAGTGTTTTATGACCTTTTTCCTTTGAAAGTCTACCAACTGCTATAATATTTTTTCCAGGAGTTAGTTTTTCCAAATTAAAAGGATTCAGAATGTTTTCGATAACAGCAATTTTTTTTAAATTAAATTTTGATTGCATTATTTTAGCTGCTCTTTCTGTTTGAACAATCATTCCAGAGGCAAATCTATAACTTATTTTATTAAATATATTAATAAAATGACCATATCCTTTTTCAGGACCCATTCTGTTGGTAATATATACTTTTTTATTTAAAAATAACGTTGCCAAAATAACATAAGAATTATACCAATCTCCAAAAGAAATAACCACATCTGGATTGGAGATTTTTACATTTTTCCTAATAAAGGGTACAAGTTTTGTTGCATAAACAAATTTATTATTTTTATTTCTGTCGATATTTGGCCAAATAATTCTGATATCAGGATGTAATGAAAAAAATATTTCAGTTTTAAATAAACAAATGATAGTAACCTCATTTCCATTTTTGGCAAATTCATTTGCATAATTTGTCAATGCTCTTTCTTGTCCTCCTCCAGAAAGACCACCTCCTATAAAACAAATTTTTTTATTCATTTTAATAAAACTTTATATCATCCACTTATTGTACCACATTTGAAAAGTAAATAATCTCCAAATAAAAGGGGAGAAATGAAGTTTGTTGTTTTGATAATCTTTTAGTTGATGCTCAATAAATTCTAAATTGAAAATATTAGATTTTTTTAATTGACCAATACTACAATTATCATTAAATAAATCTTTTAAATCATTTTTTAACCAGGTATGTATTGGTAAATCAAATCCTATCTTTGGTCTTTCCATTAACTCTTTTCCTAAAATATCATTTACTATATCCTTAAAAATAATTTTACTATTTATTCCATCATTTTTAAACTCAATAGGTAATTGAGCTAAAAATTCAGCTAATCTATGATCTATCAGAGGATCTCTTCCTTCAACTGAATATTTCATAGTTGCCCTGTCTACTTTTTCCAATAATGAAGGTAATGGATTTTTATAATCAATAAGCATCGCAATATCTATTTCATTATCAAAGGCAGCAGGGTCAATATCCAAGAATGTTTTTTGACTTGGTATTTCTTGATTAAATATTTGGTTGTTGTAATAACTAGGAATAGTATGTATAGTTTTATATAAGTTCAACGATTGAATGTTTTTAACATTACTTAATGATTGTGTAATAAATTGTAACTTATATCTCATGTTATTATTAATAATATGATTGAATGGTCTATTAAATTGTTTTTTTAAAAAGGGTTTTAGTACATCAGGAATTTTATTTAATAATTTATTGGTATTATGTATTAACTTATAACTGTTATATCCTCCAAATATCTCATCGCCACCATCGGCCGATATTACCACCTTAACAAATTGGCTTGCAAATTTGCTTACTAACATAGTTGGAATATTTGATACATCTGCATTAGGTTCATCGTAATAATATGGTAAATCTTTAATTAATTCTTTGGCATCATCCGAAGTACAATAATATTCATGATGTTCGGTACCTATTTTTTCGGCAATTTTTTTAGCAGTTTGAGCTTCGTTTATACCTTCATGAAAACCAATAGTAAAAGTTTTAATTTTTTCTGTTTGATTTTTCTGTAAAATTGCGCAAACACCACTACTATCGTATCCACCACTAAGAAAAATTCCAACTGGAACATCAGAAATCATTCTGTAGTTACAAGCAGATTCAAGTAATTCTAATACTTTCTTCTTAGCATCTAAATAACTTAAATTTAATTTAGGTAATAAATAATAGTCTATTAAATCCCAATATTTAATCTCTGTGGTAATTTTTGATTTTAAATTAAATTTTAAATAATGACCAGGTTTTAGTTTGAAACAATTTTTAAAAATGGAATATGGTGCTGGTATGTAACCTAGATTAAAAAAAGTTTGAACAGAGCTAATATCAAGCTCCTTATTAAAAAAAGGGTGTTTATGAAATGCTTTTAGTTCAGATGCAAAAAGAAAACCAAATTCATTTTCATATAAAAACAATGGCTTTACTCCAGCCCTATCTCTATATATAATAACTTCTTCACTTTCCTTGTTTAATATGGCAATAATAAACATGCCGATAAATTTATCTACAAATTTTTCGCCCCATTGACTGTACGCATGTAAAATTACTTCTGTATCTGTTGTTGATATAAAATAATGTCCAAGTGATAATAACTCTTCCTTTATTTCATTATAATTATAAATTTCACCATTAAAAACAATCGAATATTGATTAAAGTGCATTGGTTGATGCCCTTTTTCAGAAAGATCTATAATTGATAATCGTGCTTGTGCAAAACCTACCAAACAAGAATTTAATTTATAGCATTCATATCCTTTATCGTCAGGTCCTCTGTGACTTAACGTATCGAGCATATTTTTTAAATCTTGATTATTTGATTTGAAGGTAAAATCAATAAAACCTACTATTCCGCACATTAATTTTAGTTTTAATTATTATATTTTAATTATATTATTAAAAAAAGGTATTTTTTGTTATTACTAAGTTGATAAATATTCTATTTTATCTACTTAAAAGTTTAAAAGATAAGGTATAGTATGAAGTCCATAAAATTTTTAAGATTTAATTTATTACTTTGCAAATATCAGTTTTAATAAGTCATAAAGCTACAAAGTAAATTATACTGAAATTAATTTATATGTTTGGTGTTTATAATGAAAGTCCTCAATTTAAATAGATTTTCCTACAATTTAAAAGTTAATTTGTGAAATTACTTTCATAAGAAAGATTTGCAAAACTTAGCAGTATTCATAAATTCGATGTTAGGCCATTTTTTTATAATATTAGTTAATAATTTATCAAATTGTTTTAAATTATCATCTCGATTCTTTTGACTAATACCTCCAATAAAGTTAATTCTATGGGTACTTATAATAGCAGGTTTATTCCAAAAAAAAGCATTACTTATTTCAAATAAAGTTTTATTGAAATCTGAATTATCAATTGATGGTTCAAAACTACAATTACGAATAGTATAGTATTGCTTTAAATCATTCACTTCACCAAGATAATGTCGTTTAAACAATCTTTTTTCGTTATTTAATTTTGGCAAAAGTTGATATTTCATTCCTTGTAAGTATTTTATTCCATTATAAATCAAAGTTTTATTTAAAGCAGAATTCCATATGAAATTATTTGCAATAAATGATTCAGATTTATACCCAAATAGTTGCTCAAATAGAATTAAGCCACTTCGAATTGATTCTTCTAAAAAATCATTATTATTTGAATCGAATGTAGCTTGAATACTTTTTTTCATTGAAGGAAATACATCAGTACTTAATCCCCACATATTGTTTTCAAAAGCTAATTTAAAAGCTAAATTGTTTTCCTTAAGTAATTGAAACCATAATTCAACATTGACATGTTCTCTTCCATGAAATTGGGGGTAAAATATTCCTTTGTTAATACCTAACTTATAATAATCAATTACTTTATCATGATTAGGGTATTTTTTTAATGTCTCAGAAAATGGTTCATAATAGTATTCCTTAAATTGAGCATTTTTTATTTTTTCAAAATCTGGATTAGCTACCACTGTATTAGCGGTAATTACAGGATGATTTCCTTTCTCATCTTTATATTTTATTAATATTTCAAAAAGATGCTCGATGTCTGAATTAGATTCTAACGAATCGTATTTACAATATACACTTTTATCTAAATTAATCCCTGCTTGTTTTAGTTTAATAAAAACTTCATTTGAAGGCATTCTTATGCTTCCCCAATCGTCAGATTCAAAAACAATAATTCTTCTATTCGTTTTATATCCTTTGTAGTTTATTAAACTATTACTTATAATTTGTGTTAAATTATTCACTCCAAACTACACGCTTAATATAGCTAGTATAACTTAATATTATTCTAACCATTTTATCTGAAACATTTGGCATACTGTAATCATTAATAGGACGGTATATTCTACTTGGGCTATTTTTTTCATGAGCTAATTGAACTAAACCTTGCATAATTCTTTCTTTGTTAAGTCCTACCATCATTACTGCAGTTTCCTCCATTGCTTCAGGTCTTTCGTGTGCCTCACGTATATTTAAAGCAGAGAAGTTTAAAATTGAACTTTCTTCAGATATTGTGCCGCTATCTGATAGTACAGCAAATGAATTAACTTGTAAAGCATTATAATCATTAAAACCCATAGGTTTTAAAAACTGAATTTCAGGTCTCATTGCAATCGCCTTGCTTTCAATCATGTTACGTGTACGTGGGTGGGTGCTAACTATGATTGGATATTGATATTTTTGTGCAATTTCATTTAAACTTTCCATTAAGTTACCAAAGTTTTTATCACTACTTATATTTTCTTCTCTATGAGCTGAAACTACAAAATATTTGTTTTTTTCAAGCGATAGATTTTTTAAAATTTCACTTTTGGCAATGCTTGTTTTATAGTGGTTTAAAACCTCAAACATAGGGGATCCTGTTTTTATAATTCTATCAGCTGGTAAACCTTCTCTGAGTAAATATTCTCTTGCAATGTCGCTATAAGTCAAATTAATATCAGCAATATGATCAACTATTTTTCTATTGGTTTCTTCAGGTACACGTTGGTCAAAACATCTATTTCCTGCTTCCATATGAAATATTGGAATATGTCTTTTCTTCGCTGGAATAGCACACAAACAGCTATTTGTATCACCAAGTACCATAAAAGCATCTGGTTTTATTTCTGATAATAAAGCATCTATTTTTATTAAAATTTGCCCAACCGTTTCAGTAGCTGTAGCTCCTGCTGCATTTAAAAAATAATCTGGTTTGCGTATACCTAAATCGTCAAAAAATATTTGATTTAACTCGTAATCATAATTTTGACCAGTATGAACTATCAAATGTTCAATGGCAGGCGATTCATCTAATTTTGCCATAACTCGAGATAATCTTATTATTTCAGGACGCGTTCCTACAACAGTTACTAGTTTAAGTTTTGTGGTTTGTGGTTTTGTGTTTTTTGTTAAATTATCCATTATTGTGTAATCAATATTGTGAAAGTTAATTATTAACTATTTTTTAAGGAAAGACAAAGTGAATCTTATATATTTATTTGAATACCTCGTTACACTATTTCAAAAAAAGTATCAGGGTCTGTTTGATCATAAAATTCGTTTATCCAAAACATGGTATAAAGTTCATCTTCTCCAATATTTTTGATATTGTGTGTAAACCAAATAGGCATATCTACATATGCTGGTTCACTGCCATCTAAATAAAAATCAAGGACTTCGTTTGTTCCAATTTGACGTAACTGAATTAACGCTTTTCCTTTTATAACAGCAAAACGTTCAATTTTACGGGTATGAAAATGATTTCCTCTTGTAATTTGTGGAACAGTGGTTGAGAAAGATACTTGACCCCCAATATTTAATCTTATAATTTCGGTAAACACACCTCTATAATCAGGATGGCTTGTAAATTTTTTTGGAAAATAATCTTTAATAGGCATGTAACATCTAAAGGTATTAAATAATAAGTAATCCAAAGGGTTATTTAAAATAGGAATAATACCATTGATTTGATAATCTTGATAATACAAGTTGATTTTATTAAATAAATCTAAAACGGTAATTTCATAATTGTGATTAATAAATATTGTCTCAGTAAATGATTCTTTTTCGAATCCAATATCAATTAATTTAATTATTTCATTTACAAGTTCTCCAACATAAATTAAATTTATTTGCCCATTAGAATCAATTTTTGGTTTTTCTCCACGAGCAATTTGATGGCAAAATGTGGCAACTACAGAGTTATAATAAGGATGACCAAATGGACCAAAGACATTTGGAATTACTAAACCGCTAAATTTTGCATTGGCATTTTTTGCCCAATCAGTTAATAACTCTCTACCTTCTTTTTTTGATTTACCATATAAGTTATCTCTCTCCTCTTGTGTTGATGATGAGAATATTACATGTGCTTTTGATTGGGTTTGCTGAAGTGCATTTACCAATTTATTTACCAATCCTACATTGGTTTCGAAAATTACATTTGGGTCATTATGCCTATTCATGGCTGCCAAATGGACTATTACATCGCATTGGCTAACAAATTGATTTAACAAATTATCATTTTCAAAATATGTTTTCTCAAAAGTAATTAACGTATATTTTTCGTTAAATAAATTTAGTGTATTGTATAAATGTTTTCCTACAAAACCTGCTTGTCCTGTTATTCCTACTTTTAGCATTTAGTGATTGGTGATTTGTAACTTGTAACAAGTATTTGATGATTCGTTACAAGAAAATTGTTATTGGATTGAAAAATTTAGTAAACACAGAAATTTTTCATTGTAAAAATTCTAGTTTGTTTATTGGTGACAATTATTTACTAATAGTTATCTAACTTTAAATAATTACAATTGCCAAGTATTTAAATCAAATTTTATATTATCTTCAGCTCCTTGGTCAATTGTAAAATTAGAGAATACCATCATTTTGGCATTTTCTGTTTGGGCTTTTATTCCATTTGCATAACCAGGCGGTATAAATAGAATATTACTTTCTTCTGCTGTAAGAATAATTTTATAAATTGGTAAATTTCTATCTGGGTTTGACCAATCATTAGGTTCAACTAATCCGATTAAAAAAGTACCATTTACTACATAAAACCATTTGCTTTCTTTTTGATGACCTTGCCATGCTCTTAATGGTTTTGAAATAGTATTTTCAACTGTATAAAAACGTTTTACTTCCGACATATCAAATGTGTTAACATGAAATATTTTTCCTCTAGTATCAGCAAAAACACCACCTTTTATGATTTGATAATTTTCCAAACTAGTCGATATATTGGTTAATATTTTGTTCGCCTAACACTTCTTTTCTTATTAAAGGAAGTTTTAATAGTAATTTTTTCATTCCTTCAACTCCCTGTTGAGTAGTATTGTGCGAATGGTAATCTTCAATTTTTGAAATATCTTGTTCTCCTTCTGAAAAATATTGAGCATAATTCAAATCGCGGTTATCAGCAGGAATTCTATAAAATTCTCCCATGTCTTCAGCTTTTATCATCTCTTCCCGAGTACATAAAGTTTCATATAGTTTTTCGCCATGACGAGTTCCAATTATTTTAATTTCATTTTCAGCATTACATAATTCTTTCATGGCTTGAGCCAAATCTCTGATGGTACCTGCGGGGGCTTTATTTACAAATAAATCACCCGAGTTACCATGTTCAAATGCAAATAATACTAACTCTACAGCTTCTTCTAATGACATTAGAAAACGAGTCATGTTTGGATCAGTAATTGTTAATGGATTACCATTTTTTATTTGTTTTAAAAATAAAGGAATTACCGAACCCCTAGAAGCCATAACATTTCCATAACGAGTAAGACAAACAGTTGTATCTGTTAGGTTTCGAGCGGCCGCAATAGCTACTTTTTCCATTAATGCTTTCGAAATTCCCATTGCATTAATTGGATAAGCTGCCTTATCGGTACTCAAACAAATTACTTTTTTTACTTTATTGGCTGCTGCTGCATCAATTACATTTTGTGTTCCAAAAACATTAGTTTTGGTTGCCTCTAGTGGAAAAAACTCGCATGATGGTACTTGTTTTAAAGCAGCTGCGTGGAATACATAGTCAACACCTCTCATGGCTCTTTCAATACTTGCATAATCTCTTACATCTCCAATATAGAATTTTAACTTATCATTTTTTAATTGATTACGCATATCGTCTTGTTTTTTTTCATCGCGAGAGAAAATACGAATTTCACTAAAATTGTCAGTGTGTAAAAATCGGTTTAAAACCGCATTTCCGAATGAGCCTGTACCACCTGTTATAAGTAATTTTTTATTTTGTATCATTTTGTTGAGTATTATTATTTCTTAAAGAGACTTCAAAAATTCATACAATTTATGTGCTTGAATATCTTTGTTAAAGTGTGTTTGGGCTACCTCTTTACCTTTTATTCCTACTTTTTTTGAAAACTCATCATTGGAAAGTGATCTTTCCATGGCATTAGCAAATGAATCAATAGATCCAGGTTCTGCAAAAAAAATTGACTCATTGTTAACCAAATAGTCAGGTATTTCTCCAACTGTAGTGGCACAAACAGGTATTCCAGATGCTAAATACTCACCAAGTTTAGTTGGAAATCCTCCTTGTGCTTGTTTAGAGTTAGGACGAGGCAATACAAGTAATTTTGCATTCAATACAATGGACGGTATTTGATTTCTTTCGAATTCACCTAACCATTTAATTTTACTTTCTAATTGGTATTTTTTTATTAATTCTAAATGGCTTGGCGTGTCATAATTCCATCCGCCAATTAAATACAATTTTAAATCTGGAAATTTGTTATGTATTAGTTTAAATGAATCTATTAAAATATTTACTCCATCTTTTGCATTATCCATTACTCCTACAAATGCTATATATGGTTGTTCAAATTTATTTAAAATTGGCAATAATTGATTGAACCTTTCTAAATCTACTGTCATTGGAAGATGAAGAAACGATGGCTTTGGATTGGAAAAAATATTATAGTGTTTCAATAAAGTTTTTGTCATTAACGCTAAACCATTCATAATCTGAAAAAAGTGATTTTCAAAAAAAAGTTGACGTTTATTCGATTTTAGTTTTTGATATTTATTACCTTTATTAAAGTTATGAATATCAGGAAATTCGCTTAACTCCATGAAAATTTTTACGTTTTTATTGGCTTTTTTTAAATACCAAACGGATTTAAGAATATCAATGTCATTTTCTGGCCAAACAATACCATTAAATTTTTTTAGATATTTATTAATTTTGTATTTAAGCAATAAAAATAACAATTTACTTACTACGTATTTTTGCCATCTTTTTTTCCAAATATTATCTAATAAACTAGTCGATAAATATAGGTAATTTATATTTTTATATTTTCCTGATTTTCCTAATTCTTGTTTTTCATTTTTAGTTTGGTAGCCATTGGTAAATAAAAACTGTATTTCCACCTCTTCATTTTTCAATCCATCTACAAGCGATATTAATCTATTTGCAGATGCCGAATTTGAAAAATAAGGATTATATGTGGTTATAATTATTAAATTCATATTTTTATTTTATTGAGTTTTAAAAAAATATAATTCTTATATATCAGTTTTTTCAGTAATTATACTGTTATAGATACTTATTAAACCGTTAATAATTAAATTTTTATCATGCCTTTTTAGTGCTTTTTGCCTTGCAATTAAACCCATACTAATAGCATTTTGGTAGTTTTCCATTGTTTCCATAATAGCACCAGCCATACTCCATGGGTCTCCATCTTGAACAAGTAGTCCATTTTCTTTATCAATCAATAATGACGATGTGCCTCCAGAAAATGTTGCTATACAAGGAATGCCAAGAATCATTGCTTCGCAAAGATTGTTAGGGCTGTTTTCAATGTGAGATGCCATTATAAATATATTAGCTTCACATAGTTTTTCTACTAGTTGTTTTTCTTCTAATTTTCCTAGAAAAATTAATTCATTTTCAGGAAATTTTTTTAAGCCTAATTTTAATTTAACAGCCTGAACAATAGAATCATTTTTGGTAAGTCCAGCAATCTGCCAACTGAAAGGAATATTTTTATTTTTTAGTATTTGAGCTACTTGGCAAATAGTTTCAAATCCCTTGTAAAAATTATTTCCAGTTGTAGAGTGTAATATTAATTTATTTCCAATTGTACTATTATTCCATTTTTTTTCATAAAAAACGTCTCGCAACATTTCATCAGAATGGAAATACATTGCATTTTTGGTCAACGTTTTTGCAATCCTTCTATCCCAATCTGTTCTGCCTAAAATATATTTAGTATTTAACAAATTGTTCAACTCCCTTTTTTCCATTTTTTTCATTAATAAATAAGATTGAAAAAAAGTTTTTTTAAGAACATAACGAAGTAAATTTATGCTAAAAGGTTTTTCTTTTGAAAATTTTTGTTCAATTCCTGAAAAAAATTTATGCCTGTAAACTGTAATATTACCTTGAATTGACACTGCTACCGGGATGTTAACTTTTGTAATAATCGAAGCAAATGGATTCTCCGTTCCATGAATATGAATAATATCTGGTTTTACTTCATTTATTATTTCTAAAAATAATTCAGTATCGGTTTCATTTTCAATTAAATTAAAAATAGAATTTTTTATTGAATTGAATTTCCAATTTTTATGGGCTATTGGATAATAAGTTGTATTTTTATACTTAAACGATTTGCTAGCTTTTGGGTAATAAAAGGCCACATGCAAATCAATTTCATTTTGAATAGCTCTATCTAATGATTGAAGCCAACCACCCCCTATCGTTTTGTTATTGAGGTAATACTCAGAATTTGCTGGGGTATTTGAAAACCATAATACTTTCATTTTAGTCTAAGTTTTTGGATAATATCTAAATCTGACATATTGTTTATTCGTGGCGAATTGCAAACGGCTATTGCCAAAAACACTACCATATATTTGAAGCTTCCGGATGGCAATCCATAACCCATCATATCCACTAAATATAGTAATATGAGCAATGCCATTCCTTTTGAGAATAGATTTTTTGATTTAATAAAACCATTAAAGAATGATTTTAAGAAAATGATAAATAGCAATCCAACATATATTAATCCACCTTTTAATATGGAATATAAGTACCCATTTTCAATTAAATCTCGTATATTTTCTGTGTCTGATGTACTTAATGTTCTCGAAGTAAAAACACCATGAAATCCCCTTCCTATTATCCAGTCTTGTGGTGTATTATTAAAATCGTAAAAAAATTCATCTATAATATCTTCTCTACTATCAAATCCGGTTTCGGTTCTCTCTAAAAAATATGAAAAACTATCAATATTTGAAATTGAAAATAGGAATAATAAAATGAAAATAGTGCCGGTAATTATTGTGTTAGTAAATCGATTTGATTTAGTAAGTATAGTATTACTAAAACTAAGAAGGTAACTTACCATTAATAATGCTGTTCCAAAATAGAGTACTTTATTTCGCCTCGCTATAAGCACTGAAACAAAGGTGGCAAAAACAATTATAAAAATAGTACTAATATTAACTCTTTTAGAATGATAATTGCTTGTAAATAACAATATTATTAGCGAAGATGGAAAATATACAATTAGTCCTTCAGTACTAAAAGAAAAATCTGAACTTTCTGCATTTAGATTAACAAAATAACTAAAAAAGAAAAAGGAAATAACTAAGTAAATTAGACTAAATAAAAGGTTAATTTTAAATATTTTTTTTATTTCATCAAGGTCAATTTTAATAAACATTAGCAATGGAAACGAATAAATAATTAGTTCTTCGCCTATAAATCGTTTCAAATTAACATAATTACCTGCACTGCTAAAAACGTCAGAAATGTTTCTAACAACCATTATTACGACCCAACCCATAAATATAACTAGTAGATTTTTATTTAAGAGTTGATCATTGGAATTGTTTTTTACTTCTAATACAATTTTATAAAAAATAAAAAAGGTAATACCATATCTTACTAGCGCAAGATTTACACCGCTTGCACCTTCTATTGAAATGAGTAGTATGAAAACGTATAAAGAAAGTACAATTTGGTATAAATTTGATTTAGTTTTTTCTTTCATTTTTAGTTGATTAATGAGTTATTTTGTCTTAAAAATAACTGATTTAATGATGTTTTTTATTAAAAAATACTCTGTATTTTTTAATATTTCGCTCCAAAAAATTATTAAAATTAAACTTAGCATACTTTGTATAGATAAAACTACAAAACTTGAAAAATTTAAAAATGGTTCAATAAAATAAATTGGGCTTAAGGCTAATAAAACAAGTTTAACGGCAGGCAATATATCCAAAAATTGTTCTTTTAAACTGTATTTTATAACTTGATTAGAAAAGATAATAACTATAAAGTAAGTAATTAATAATGAAATTAATATTCCAATAATCATTGCATAAATTCCTAAATAATAGCCTAAAACTAACGAAGGGATTGATAATAGCACCTTTAGTGTAACAATTTTTAGGGTTAAATCTGACCTACCTTTAACGTTTAAAATATTTGAATTAATAGAGATAAGTGGTAAAAAAATCCCAACAAAACACAAAAGTTGTAAATAAGGGACTGATGGTAACCACTTTACTCCAATTAAAGTTACTATAAATGATTTGGCTACAACTACCAATCCCATTAATAAGATAAAACTTAAGAACGAAGTAGTTCGTAACATTGTTTTGTAAGTTGATTTTAGTTTATTCTCATCACCTTGAATTTGTGATAAAACAGGATAAGTTACCTGCCTTACAACCGTGTCAATATTATCGGAAAATAATTTTTGGAAATTATCTGCTCTTGTATAATAACCAAGTACAGCAGTATTGAAAATTTTACCTACCAAAGCATAATACATATTATTATAAATTACATGGATTAAACTCCCAAACATAATTTTAGAACCAAAACTAAAGTGTTCCACAATAATTTTAAACTTAAACTTAAATTTTAATTCAAGGTTGGTTCTTTTTAACCATAAAAGAATTGATGTCACTATTCCTTGAATTAAGCCACTAATTATGATACTCCAAAAAGCATAGCCCCAATATGCCATAATAACAGAAACCAAACCAGATACTATTGTGCCAATAAATCCAATTTGAGCAAGTAATTTAAAATCAAGTATTTTTTTTAAATAGATTGAATGGATAGAGCTAGAAGCTCCAATAATTAATCCCAAACCGGTTACTCTTATAATATCTACTAATTGTGGTTCATTAAAAAAATCACTAATTAAATTTGAAGTTAAAAATAATATTAAATATAATAAAAATGCCAATACTATATTGAAAATTAAAATAGATGAATAATCATCAACAGTACAGTTTGTTTTTCGGATTAAAGCATCACTAAATCCACCATCAATAAACACCCTTGATATAGCGATGAAAATGGCTGACATACCAACCAAACCATAGTCTGATGGGGATAAAATGCGAGCTAAAATTATACTAATAAAAAAAGCTAAAAAATACCTCAATGCGGTATCTATTATACTCCATTTAAAACCTGATATTGTTTTGGATTTTAGTGTCATTGAGATTTAGTTTTCAATAATATTAATAAAGTCTTTAAAATATCTATTCATTGAAAACTTATCACTGTTTGTAAATGCAAATTTACCCATTGTATTTCTTTTATTACTATCATCTAGTAGGGATATTATTGCAGTTTGCAATTCTTCTATCATTGTATCCCCTCTATTAACCATAATACTGTAATCAGGTGAAAAAAATTCAGGAATTCCACCACCATTACTTACAATAGTTGGTTTTCCTATTGCCTGAAATTGGAGATAGGAAGCAGGTGCAACATCCTCGCAAATGGATGGAACAACGCCAATATCTGCAATTGCTAAATAATCGGCAAGATCTTCATTGGCAACAAAACCGGTGGAGATGCATTTATCGCCTAATTTTGCTATTAATTCTACTA
The DNA here is from genome assembly GCA_013298895.1 of Bacteroidota bacterium. Taxonomy (GTDB): domain Bacteria; phylum Bacteroidota; class Bacteroidia; order UKL13-3; family UKL13-3; genus JAAFJM01. The sequence continues at coordinate 39,566 of JAAFJM010000019.1, forward strand.
TTCCTTCAACATCTGATACTTTCCCATTTGGTGTTGATCCAAAATTAGAACCAATACTTCCAATTAAAAGTAAAGTATAATCATCTCTGTTGTTTAACTTAAGAATAGCTTCAAGAAGAACGTTTACACCTTTACTAGTCACAATTCTACCTATATAACAAATTACTTTTTTTGAGTCATTTATTCCTAGTTTTTTCTTTAAAACATTAACATGTTCCGTATTAGATTGTCTAAAAAAATTTATGTCAATTCCAGGGATTAAATTAACAACTTCATTTGATTGGAGGGATTTGTTATTCTCTAAAATCAAGTTAACTAATCGTTGATTATGAACAATGATTTTATCACATTTGTGAAAAACATTTACATGAGATAATATTTCTGTGGCTAAATAAAAAACAATCTTATCTTTTTTTACAATTTCAGAAATTGGGTTAATGTAATCTACATTACCTACAATTAATACTTTATCATATTTTAGTTTTTTAAGAATATCTTGTATTTGTGTAATATGGAAATTATAATGAACTTTTTTTGGAAATAATTTATTGATGCGTTTATTTAAATTGTTAAATATTCTTTTGAAAATATTGTCATCAAAGTCATGAAATGTGGTATATTTAAATTTTTCTCTTACCTTGTAGGTACCAACGTTTTTTTTAGAAATGAGAATAAAATCAACTTCGTTTAGTGCTTCATTTAGACAAATAATTGAATCTATTAGTTGCTCATAGGCACCACTTTGAATAGCCGGAATAGGTAATACTGATGGGGCAATTATTACAATTTTTTTTCGTTTAGTCATTGGTGAAAAATTTTAAATATTCTGTCATGGTTCCCATATCTTTCCACGATTTTTCACTAACAGGAAAAACACCTATTTTACCTTTACGTTGAAGTATTTTTTCAATTAAATGAGTTATATGGAAAAATTCATCTTGGGGTATTTCATTTAATAAATGAGGTTCCAAAATATACATCCCACTATTTATTTTGTAGGTTAACTCAGGTTTTTCAATTATTGAAAGCAATTGGCCATTTTCTGTTGTTTCTAGTGTTCCATACGAAATGGGGAAGTGTTTTAAAGCAGCTACAATGGTAATTTCATTATCGTTAGTTTTATGATAGTTTAAAATTTCAGAATAATCTTGTTCAATTAAAATATCGCAGTTACTAACAAAAAAAGTGGAGTTAATTTTATCTTTCAATAAACTTAAACTTCCAGCAGTACCTGATGGTGTTTCCTCCCTAAAGCTATTTACATTAAATGGTAGTTTTAAACTTTCGAGATAATATTCTATCAACTCTGCTTTGTAATTTATTGAAACAAAAAAATTATTACAACCATGAATTGTGAATCTCTCAAAAATTTCTTCCAACATGGTTTTGCTTCCAATTGGAATCAATGGCTTGGGCAGTACGTTAGTTAATGGTTTTAATCTAGTTCCGAATCCACCTGCCATAATAACCACAGGTAAATTAAACTGTTCAGGTTCTATAACTTTATTGTCTTTAAAAGCATCATCCCAAAAAATCACGTCAATCAATTCATTATTAGGAGTAACTATTGGACACAATTCCATTCTGTTTTCAAACATTAAGGCCTTTATGGTTTCAATTGACATTTCAGGTGTGGCAACATTGTATTTACCTCTTAAAATATTCTTGATTGGATTATCCAGATTTACATTTTTTATAATAGCACGCTGAATATCACCAATACTTATTAATCCAATAAACTTATTGTTATCCATAACAATAAGTAGTTTACTTTCCACTGTGTCCATGTATTTTAGGGCATCAAGGATTGATAAGTTAGGGCTTATATTTATTTTTTTTTTCATTGTTAAATTTCATTCAAACTTATAATTCAATTAATGATTTTAAGTTTCTGTATTAAATTTAATATCTTATTTGTTTAATGCTTTGGCAGGTACCCCAACCATAATTTTATCATTATCAACATTTTTGTTTATCAAAGATGAGGCACCAATAATATTGTTATTCTCAATTGAAATCTGTTGAAGAATTGTAGAATTAGTTCCAAACAAATTATTTGAACCGACACTAACACTGCCACTTACGTTACATCCTGGATTAAAAACATTATTATTTAATATTTTTGTGTCATGCCCTACTGTTACATTCAAGTTAAAAATATTAAATGAACCAATTTTTATATCTACTGTAAATACACATCCAGCTGTAATAATATTTCCTTTACCAATCTCTATTGAGTTTATATCCCCAATAAAATTATTGTGGATTAGATTTGGGAAATTATAATTAGCAAACTTTAGTGATAATTTTTCAATTAATTTAGGTTCACCAACGCCCATGAATATTAATGTTTCATCATTTGGTAAAACATTATTTAAAAAATAATCTTCATCAATTACAGGTAATTTATTTTTACAAGCTTCAATATCAGTTATGATAGGTTTGTAATCAATAAATCCCTTGAATTGATAATTTTCATTTTTTAATATTTGATTTGATAAAAAATAAACTTCTTTTGCAAATCCACCGCATCCTAATATATAATAATTTTTTTTCATTTTCTAACACTACTTGGTACATTAACTATTCTATCTTCTAAAAATAATGCATTTTTTTGTTCATCTTTTTGGCAATGAGCATACATAGGAAGTCTAAACATTAACTGCCATATTGGTCTGGTCATTACTTTATTATCGTTAGTTGACTTTAAAAATTGGTCTCTTTCTTCCTTATTTTCTAATTGAACACACATGAGCCAATAATTTGCCTTAGTATCGGGCGTTTCTGTTCTAAATAAAATTCCTTGTTTTTCGAAAAATGTAAAATATTCTTTAGCTAATTGTCTTTTATTATTCAAAAATGTATTTAACTGTTCCAATTGCGCACATGCTAAAGCAGCGTTTAAATTAGGCATTCTATAATTATGCCCTAATTCATCATGAACATATTCATATGGGTGAGGTATTTTGGCTGTTGTAGTTAGGTATTTACCTTTTTCACCCAAAGCCGTATCGTTAGTTACAATTGCTCCACCACCACCACAGGTAACAATTTTATTACCATTAAATGAAAAAACTCCTAATTTACCAAAACTACCGGTGTGTTTTTCTTTATAAGTACTTCCAAGCGATTCTGCTGCATCTTCTACAATAGGTATCTCCCATTTACTACATATACTAATCAATTCATTTAAATGAACTGGAAAACCAAATGTATGCATAGGAACGCAAGCAGTTATTTTACGTTGCGTTTTTTTATTGTAACAACCATCTTCACGCATTTCTCCAAATTCTTCTAAAAAGTTTTCAACTGCTATTGCAGAAAGGCCCATTGTATCCAAATCAACATCCAAAAAAATGGGATGCGCATTATTGTATGCTATTGCATTTGCAGTAGCAACAAATGTTAATGCTTGGGTTATTACTTCGGTATTTGGTTTAACACCCGCCAAACGCAATGCTACTTGAAGTGCGGCCGTTCCATTAACTACAGCCACCGCTTTATTAGTTTGAGTAATGCTAGCCATCAATGATTCAAATTTATCGACATAAGCACCTACTGAACTAACGAAAGTTGAATCAATTGTATCTAATAAATACTTTTTCTCGTTTCCATTAAATATTGGCACATGAAGAGGAATAAAATCCTTGCTATTGAATACAGACCTTATAAAATCTATTGTATGATCAGTTTTTATATTCATCTTAAGTTACATTTTAGCATCAAGGTATTTACCAGTTTCTTTGTGACCAAAATTTGGAATCATTTCAAAGAATAAATCTACAATTTTTTCCTTACTCCAACTACCATTTTGTTTAAGGCTGTTGATAGTATCAGTAAAGTGAATTAATTTATCATTTTCAATATTGAGTTCATTTTTAATTACCCCTAAGTTTTCAAAGCGCTCCATATCCAGAATTTCGGTACTTGTATAAAATTCTTCAAAGTCTTTTTCTCCTGTAGTATCGCTAGCTGTAAATAAACATGGCCATTTTCCTTGTTGAGGAAGAGTTAAAATTAAACTACGAGCCTCATCTTCTGTATCACATAGGTATGGTTCATATCCTAAACTTTTTAAGTATTTTACTGCTATTTCGGCAAAAGTAATAAGATGTAAACTTTCGCTTAATTTAGGAAAAAAAACATCTCTATTTTCACCAAAAATACACGACATTAAACATAATTCACCAGATTCTTGAGGAATTACAAAGTATCTTTTAATATCATTAGGGGCTACAATTGGTTGTAGTTTTTGAATGCGCTGATTGAAACCGTGTAATAAAGAACCATCCGAGAATGCCACATTTGCAAAACGAGCTGTAGAGATTGTTATGTCTTTACTTCTGCGCATTAAAAACATTTCCATAATTCTTTTTGAAGCACCCATCATATTTACAGGATTAGCTGCTTTATCGGTAGAAACACAGAAATACTTTTTAACACCTTTATTTATAGATTGTTGAATAGTTTTATCTGTATTAAAAATATTTACATTAATCATGCGCATTAATGTATAAGGGTCTTTCTCGGAGCGTACATGTTTTAAGGCAGATAAATTAAGTACATAATCATATTTGCCATCTGCTTCAATAAATGCATCATACTCATGCGATCCAATATCTAAAGCAAATGTTTGAAAATCACCATCAATATAGCCAAATGAACTTCTTATATCACGAACCAATTCAACCATATTGTTTTCACTGATATCAACAACATGTAATTTTCTTGGATTACGTTTAAAAATTTCTTTTGTAACAGCTTGACCAATAGAACCAGCACCACCAATTACTAAAAATGAAGAAGATGAAACAATTTCTTGAAGTTGCTTTTGATTTGAAATTATATCTTTTTCAAAAAGAGGCTTTTTTCTGCCTATAAGGTTTAATATATCCATTAGTTATTCAAATTGGCTTAAAACTTTATGACCGGCTTGTTTTAAGAATAATTCACGCTGCATTAATTTTAAATCAGAATGCATCATGTCTTCTACCAGCATTGATAAATCGTATTTAGGTTTCCAACCTAATTTAGTTTGACTTTTTGTAGGGTCACCAATCAATAATTCAACCTCTGTAGGGCGAAAGTAACGTGGGTCAACAGCTACTACTTCATCACCTATTTTTAAATTAGTATTTAAATTTTTTGAGTTAATAATTTCGGTATTTATATTTTCAACATATCCTACTTCATTCTCATTTTCGCCTCTAAAGGCTATAATTATTCCAACTTCATTAAATGCCATTTGAACAAACTTTCTGATTGTAGTAGTTACTCCAGTTGCAATTACATAATCTTCGGGTTTTTCTTGCTGTAAAATTAAATACATTGCTTCTACATAATCTTTAGCATGTCCCCAATCACGTTGTGCATTTAAATTACCAAGGTATAATTTATCTTGCATGCCTAATACTATTTTACTAGCAGCACGCGTAATTTTTCGGGTTACAAATGTTTCGCCACGTAATGGACTTTCGTGGTTAAATAAAATACCGTTACAAGCAAACATATTGTAGGCTTCGCGATAATTTACAGTAATCCAATAAGCATACATTTTAGCTACTGCATAAGGCGACCGCGGGTAAAAAGGCGTTGTTTCGCTTTGCGGAACAGCTTGAACCAATCCATATAATTCGGAGGTTGAAGCTTGATAAATTTTTGTTTTATTGGTTAATCCGCAAATTCTAATTGCCTCTAAAATTCGCAAAGTGCCAATTCCATCGGCATTAGCAGTATATTCAGGTTCTTCAAAACTTACATGTACATGGCTCATTGCAGCTAAGTTATAAATTTCATCAGGCTGTGTTTCTTGGATAATTCTAATTAAATTACTACTGTCTGTTAAATCGCCATAGTGTAATTTTAAGTTTACATTTTTCTCATGTGGGTCTTGATACAAGTGATCGATTCTATCAGTATTAAACAAAGAACTCCTACGTTTTATTCCATGCACAAAATACCCTTTTTTTAAGAGAAATTCAGCAAGATAAGCTCCGTCTTGTCCTGTAATTCCTGTTATAAGCGCTACTTTCATATTTTTTTCGTTTTTCGATGTTCGTTTAACTGGTTAACTGTTTAAAAGATTGACCATTTAAACAGTTAACTTCTTTTTTTCAGAGTTTCTTTATTGTTAATTTGAAATTTATAAAGTGTATTGAGTTTATTTAAAATAGAGTCTAAATTAATTCTCAATTCAGTATATTTTTCAATGTTTATATAGTTCATATCTAGCGCAGTATTCAAATGGTCAATTGTCTCCAAAGCTGAGGCATATGAAATATTCGTAAAATGTGCTTGGTCAAAATTAGATGATCTGCCTGAACCTTCAGCAATATTGGCTGAAATACTTGCTTATGACCTATTAATTTGACTGGTTAAATCAAATCTTTCTTCGTTTGGAAATAACCTACTCATCATTTTAATTTCTATTTTGAATTTTCTAACAAGGATATAAACGTCAAGTTTTCAAATGAATAAATATGGTACATTTCTTTTTTGTTTGCCTTTTATTTATTTAAATAGTTTGTTTTTTTAGTAATTTTTATTTCCTAACCGTTCCAACAAATAACCGATTAACCTTTTGTCACATTTTAACTTCCTTTACATTATTTACATTTTCTAAAAACCACTGATAAGTTTGCTCAATTCCTTCTTTTAAATTGATTTGATGTTTCCAACCAAGTTTGTGCATCTTCGTAATGTCCATTAACTTGCGAGGAGTTCCGTCTGGTTTTGATGAATCCCAAATAATTTTTCCTTTATGACCAACCGCTTTTTGAATTATTTCGGCCAATTCTTTTATGGTTAAATCAATACCGGTTCCAACATTGTATAAATTATCGGGAAGTTTGTTTTCTAGTGCAAATAATACAGCTTTTGCCATATCGTTTACATGTAAAAACTCTCTCATTGGTGTTCCACTCCCCCAAAGTGTAACATCACTATTATTATTTAACTTTGCATCATGAAATTTTCTTATCATGGCCGGCAGCACATGAGAAGTTTCTAAATCAAAATTATCAAAAGGACCATAAAGGTTTGTAGGCATAAGGCTTACAAAGTCTTTATTAAATTGTTTCCTTATGGCTTCACATAGTTTTACTCCTGATATTTTTGCGATGGCATACCATTCGTTGGTAGATTCTAAACTTGATGTTAGTAAGCAATCTTCTTGCAAAGGTTGTGGTGCTAACTTTGGGTAAATACATGAACTACCCAAGAAAATAAATTTTTTGCAATTCAACTCGTGGGAGGCACTTATTAAATTATTTTGAATAAGCATATTATCCATTAAAAATTGATAAGGATAATTGTTATTGGCTAAAATACCTCCAACTTTAGCTGCTGCATCTATTATTATATCAGGTTTTTCTATTTGAAAATAATTAAATACAGCGATTTGATTTTTTAGGTCAAGTTCTTTGCTCGATTTTCCTATAATATTATTGTATCCACTGGCATTTAACACTCTAGCAATGGCACTTCCTACCATTCCATTATGGCCAGCAATATATATTTTAGAAGTTTTATTCAAATTGTTTTATTTAAAAATAGGGTCCTAGCTATGCTTTAATTGACATTGGAGCTAATGTTTTTCAATCTTATTAGATATGTTCGTCAAGTTAATTTTATCGATAATTAAATATTAGTATTGTGTCTTGTACCAATCAAAAACAATTTCTAAACCTTTTTGGAAACGAAATTTTGGTTCATAACTTAAGAAATTAGAAATTTTATCAATGCTTGCTTTTGAATGCTTGACATCACCTTTTCGTTCAGGTCCATAAATGGGTTTTATTTGTTGACCACTTATTGAATTTAACATTTCAATCATTTCGTTCAGAGTAACTTGGTCTCCACATGCCATATTAAACACTTCGTGCTTATCTAATTTGTTGATTTGTAGATTTATTGATTTATTGATTTTCGCATCGTTGCTTAGTTCTGAACCATCCAAACCTCCAAAAGCATTTTCAAATCCAATAAGCATCGCACGAATATTGGCTTGTACTGCATTTTCTACAAAAGTAAAGTCTCTACTGGTTAATCCATCGCCATTAATGGTAGGTTGCTTACCTTCGATAAATGCTTTACAGAAAATAGGAATTACTGCAGCATAAGGATTATTAGGATTTTGCTTTGGACCAAAAACATTAAAGTAGCGTAATCCAATGGTATTTAAACCATAAACTTTACTGTATACATCGGCATAAAGCTCATTTACAAGTTTTGTTACCGCATATGGTGATAAAGGATTTCCTTCGTTACCTTCTACTTTTGGTAATGTTGCACTATCACCATACGTTGAGGATGAGGCTGCATAAACCATACGTTTTAAATGAGTAGCGTCTTTAACAGCTGTCAAAATATTTAAAAATCCACCTACATTAACTTCGTTGGAGGTTATCGGATCGGCAATAGAACGAGGAACTGAACCAAGTGCAGCTTGATGACTTACAAAGTCCATACCATCAATTGCTTTTTTACAAGTTTCTAAATTCCTTATATCACCAACAATGAATTCGAAATTTGGTAAGCCCATAAAATCTTTTATATTTTCGAAATAACCATTCGATAAATTATCAAGTACGCGCACATGTCCTGCATTGTATTTTATTAAGTATTCAACAATGTTGGAACCAATAAATCCCGCACCTCCAGTTACTAAAAATTTGAATTTAGATAAATCTGTGGTGTGGTAGGGTGTGTTATATAATTGGGGATTGAACATTTTTTTGCTGTTAAATTTTAGAGGGTTTAGCGCTTTGCTGTTTAGGGGTTTATGATTTAGAAGGTTTATTGCTGCGCTGTTTAAAGCTTTACTGTTTAGTGCTTCGCTGTTTAAAGCTTTGCGGTTTAGAAGGTTTTTGCTTTTTGTTGTTTAGTAATTCGCTATTTAGAATTTAAACTCTCTAAACCTTCTAAACTATATAAACTTTTTACAGGCTATTCCTCAAACTAGTTATTTTATAAGCAATACTATTAATTTTTTCTCTTAATTCAATTGGTTCTGAATCTGTTATAAATGCTAAATTATTTGATATAATTAATCGATTTAGTAATTCAAGTAAACTACTGTACGCTATTTTATAAAAATTTGCTTGATTAGGTTTTGTTGTTCTGCCAGATCCTTCAGCAATATTAGAGCAAATGGAAATGGCTGCTCTCCTCATTTGGCTGGTTATTTCGAAAATTTCTTCTTTAGGAAATGTACGAGTTATTGCATAAATTGACTTAACTAAAACTCTAGCTTCTTGCCAAACATTTAACTTTTCGAAGGAATATTGTTTCATGCTTTGCTGTTTAGTGTTTCACTGTTTAGCATTAAACTCACTAAACCTACTAAACTCACTAAACTCTCGAAACTAAATTCTCTAAAACCTTTAAACCTTCACTAAAGACTTCCATCAATCAACGTTCTATCTAACAATCCTTTTACATCAAAAATTACATGGTTATCATTCAGTAAACTATGGATGTTGATCGATTTGAATTCGTTGTGGCCAACTGCCAAAACAATTGCATCGAATTTGGTATTGGGTATTTCTTTTTGGGTTAATAAATTATACTCATGTTTAACCTCTGCAGGCTCCGCCCAAGGATCCACAATTGTTAAATTAACATTGTATGTATTTAACTCATTAATTATATCGATTACTTTGGTGTTACGAACATCAGGACAATTTTCTTTAAAAGTAAAACCAAGCATCAATACGTTGGCATTTTTAACTTTTATGTCCTTTTTAATCATATATTTTATAGTTTCATTTGCTATATAAGCTCCCATGCTGTCATTTAACCTTCGTCCAGCCAAAATAATTTCAGGATGATAGCCTACTTCTTGTGCTTTTTGAGCTAAATAATATGGATCAACACCAATGCAATGCCCACCAACTAAACCTGGTTTAAATTTTAAAAAATTCCATTTGGTTCCTGCGGCTTCTAACACATCGTTAGTGCTAATTCCCATTAAATTGAAAATTTTTGATAATTCATTAACAAAAGCAATATTAATATCACGTTGTGAATTCTCGATTACTTTTGCTGCTTCTGCCACCTTGATACTGCTAGCTTTATGTGTACCAGCAACTATTATTGTTCTGTATAGTTGATCAACTTTTTCAGCTACTTCGGGAGTAGATCCCGATGTTACCTTTAAAATTTTGGTTACAGTATGTTCTTTATCTCCAGGATTAATTCTTTCTGGGGAGTATCCTGCAAAAAATTCTAAGTTAAATTTTAGGCCTGATACTTTTTCTAAAACAGGAATACATTCGTCTTCGGTAACTCCAGGATAAACAGTTGATTCATAAATTACGGTATCACCTTTTTTCAGTACTTTTCCAACAGTTTCACTTGCTTTGTAAAGTGGTGTTAAGTCTGGTCTATTGTTTTTATCCGTTGGAGTAGGAACAGTAACTATATAATAATTACAATCTTTTATTTCATCTAAATTTGTAGTACACTTAAAACTTGCAGTAGCACTATTATTGGCTAATGTTGCTTTTAAATCTACATCAGCTATTTCTAAAGTTCTATCATGGCCATTGTTTAGTTCATCTACACGATTTTGATTGATATCAAAACCAACTGCGTGTACTTTTTTTCCGAATTCAACTGCTAAAGGCAGGCCAACGTATCCAAGGCCAATAATTGCTATTTTATCCATTTTTTATTAGTTAATAGTTTTTAGTACTTTGTACTAACGTTTTTACGCTATGCGTGATTTTGTTTTTAAGTTTTTTAATTAAACTTTTTCGTTAGCTATCAAACGAATATTAGTTCTTACTAGTTCTGTATAATATTTTTATTTTAATTGAGAACGATTGGTATGTGCGGTTAGTTATTTGAACCACATTTTATTATTCATAATTAAAACAGTAGTAATTATTAGTTTACTTTCCAAAGTAGTAAATCATGAGGAGAAATTATTTTATTCTTTTTAATTGAAAATTCCTGAATTGAATAAAGAACATAACGAATCTTTTTTTTGATGTGTTTTTCAGATTTTTCAATGAGTTTATTGAGGTATTCTCTATTAATATTTCCTACAAAAACTAAGTCAATTAGTTCGCTATCTATGCCTCTTCCTAAATCACCTATAAGATATACTTCGTTTAAATCTCCTAATTGATTAATTACATGAATTAGCAATTGATCTAATCCTGTAAATTTCATTAAAATACTATTTATTTCGGGAAATAATGGGTGCTTAATATTAGCATTGAAAATTTTTTTGTTGCCATTACTATTACTTAATAATAGTCCTGCCGCTTCTAATTTATTGAGTTCTTGTCTTATGGAATTAGAAGAGTCGCCAAATTCACTTTCTAAACTTCTCAAGTAATCACGGTTATTACTATTTAAAAAAAACTTTAGCAATAATTTTATTCTAGTTTTTGATGTAATTAAAGCATCTAGCATTAAAACAATTTTGTTAAAATTATAACGAATTAGTGGTTAAATTAAATAGCTTCGCTTGGTGAGTCACAATTAATAGTTGTGTCAAAACGATTTTGCAAGCAACAATTCAATATTGAGTACTTTTATTGCTCAATATTAAAGAATGTTATTTATAAAACAAAATATTACAAAAAAATTAATAATCTTATAAAGATGTATAATTGTATGGTAACTTTAAGATATAAAAACTTCTTAACTAAATAACATAAAAAAAGCTGCTTCAAAATGAAGCAGCTTTTTCGGTTTTACAATCCTACAATTCTTTTCCAGAATGATTTTTTAGGCTTTTCAATATCTTCGCCATATGTTCCATAACTAGCATATCCGCCATATCCATATCCATAGCCATAACCATAACCATATCCATAGCCGTATCCATAACCATTGCCATAACCATATCCATAAACAGGGGCAAAGTTTACATCGTTAAATACTATTCCAATATTTGAATTTTTATCAGTAGTATATAAATCGTTAATTAGATTTAAATAGTTTCTACGACTTACTTTTTGGCGAACTATGTATAGATTTAAATCAGCATATTTCATCAAATCTAGTCCATCAGCCACTAATCCAATCGGTGGGGTATCTAATAGAATGAAATCATATTTATCTTTCATTAACTCAAGTAAGTTGCTAAATTCTTCACTCATCAATAATTCTGATGGATTAGGAGGGGTAGGACCGGCAGTAATTACGTCTAATGTTGGTATATTACTTTTTTGAATTATTTGGTCAATAGTTGCTTTACCGATTAAATAATTTGTTAAACCAACAGAGTTATTTAAGTTAAAATCTTGGAAAATTTTTGGTTTTCTTAAATCTACACCAATTAGCAATGTTCTTGCACCGCCAATGGCAATAACAGAAGCTAAATTCATGGAAACAAATGTTTTGCCCTCACCACTTACTGTAGATGTTACTAATATTATTTTTTTATCCTTTTTACTAATCAAATAATTTAAATTACTTCTTAAATTTCTAAATGATTCTGAAATACTAGCTTTCGGGCTGTTTGCAATAACCAACGCACTATTACTAGTATTGTGTATAATGTTGCCAACTAAAGGAATTTTAGTAACAGATTGTAATTGCTGATGATTGATGATAGTATTACTGAAAAACTCAATGATTAAAATAATAATTAGAGGAATAATTAAACCTATAGCTAAAGCAATCGAATATATTGTTACTGTTTGAGGGTAGATTTTACCAGTCACTATTGTTTTATCAATTACTCTATTATCGGCAGTAACTGAGGCACCTGCAATACCTGCTTCGGCTCTTTTTTCAAGTAGGTATGTATATAATTTATCACTTATATTGAATTTTCTATTGATATTCAAAAATTGACGTTCGGTTGTAGGTATAATAAGTAATTCTTTTTCGCAAGCACCAATTTGCGATTGAAAGTCTGAAATAATTAATTGTGATTGTTTTTTGATGTTATTTAAATTTTCAATCAAAGACAATTTAATATTTTGGATATTTTGATCAATTTCAAAGATAGCAGGATTTGCTTCTTTCATACTATTCTGATAAGTAATTTTTTTGGTATATAGCTCAGCTAATTTTAGTATTAACGAATTTAGCAAAGGATCTACAATACCCATAGCACTTGGAGCTATTACTTCTTTAAAATTTTTATTTTTGTAAATATAATCGTATAAATAAGAATAGTATTTAAACTTAGATTCTTCAATTGCTTTTTGGTTTTCAATGGTACTTAACTTAGTCATTATTAATCTACCTTCTTCACCTAAATTTACTATTTTATTGTTGGCCTTAAAAGCCAATAATCTGCCTTCAACATTTTGTAAAGTATCTCTCAATTCGTTTAATTGAATATCAATAAAGCGTATAGTGTTTTTTGATATTTGTGCTTTATCATCTAATCCTTGACCAATGTATGTTTTACACAATGCATCAATAAATTCTGCATCTTTTTCAGGGTAATTAGTTTCTTTACTAATTTCTACAATAGATGATTGTTTATTAATAGTTTTAACAGCAAAACTATTATTATATTTTTTTAGAAGCGATTCTCTTGTATTTAAAACAAAATAATGTTTATTTTCAGTTTCTCCAATTATTTTTTTGTCAAGTAATGTAATTTTAATCTTAAGGTTTTCTAAAACAATGGGTTTAAGTATATTGAAAACTTTTTTATCAATAGATCCATTTGCTTCTTTTACAGAATTTTCATTGTATGGAATTAATACTCTACCAGATTTCCCATTAGTGGTTATTTCAACTTGATTATTTGAAAGAAATTTCAAGAAAATTGCTACACCATATATTTGAAAATGATTGGTATCTAATTCTACCAAAAAAGGTATATCATTGTACAATTCTACTTTTTTAACTTTACCTTCACCAAAGTAAGACACGTTAAAGTTTAGATTTTTTAATGTTTCCTCTACTAAAGTTCTTGACTTTAAAATACCGATTTCATTTTCAATATTTTTGCTTTGCATTAATAAAGATGAACCTTGTAAAAAACTTTCAGCCCCATCAAATGCACCCCTACCTTTGTCTTTAATTAATAAGGATGCCTTTAAAGCATAGCGGGGAGTTGCGTATCTATTTACCAAAAAAGCTACAGTGCATGCTATAATAATACTCACAATAAAAAAAGGTAAAAAGGCTAAAAACTTACCTAAGATAACTTTAAAATTCAAATTATTTTCTGCAATATTAGATTGTTGCATATCGTTTTGATTATTATTTTCCATGTTAACGAGTTATGATGATATAAGTGTTTAATGCTAAAACCAAAGTGGTTAATAAAGGGGTGATTGTTTGCAATGAATTTTGGAAATTACTAAAATTACCAATAGAACGTGATTTTAATGGTTCCACATAAATTACATCATTAGGTCTTAAAAAATAATAGGGAGTGTTGATAACGTCAGCTTGAGTAATGTCAAGTTTGTAAATCTTAGCACCTTCGGGCATTTGGCGAATTAAAGTTATATTTCTTCTATTTGCAATTGGTGATAAATCACCTGCTAAACCTAATGCTTCTGTAAGGGTTATTTGGTTGACCATTCCACTATAGCGGCCTGGTCTGCTGACTTCACCTAAAACAGTAAATGGCATTTCATTTAATTTAATAATTAAATGATAAACTTTAAAATACTTATTTAATTCTGATTCAATTGTTTTTTTTGCTTCTTCAATAGATAATCCTCCCACTTTTACATTTCCCAAAACTGGTAAGTCAAGTTGGCCCAAGGAATTAATAGTATAACCCGTTAAATAGACCATATTACCTATTTGACTTTGAACCTGCATCATTTGTTGCGAACCCATACCGTGCGAAAATGCTTTTGTAACATTTTCATCAGTAGATACTAAACTAATGTACAAAACATCATTAACTTGTAATTTATATATAGATCTATCTAGTTGATAGCTGCTTTTTGAAGTATCTGTTGGGCTACTAGTTTTTGCATTTTGTAGCAAAATATACTTCTTATTTGAAACGCACGAACTCAAAAGAGCTAAGCCAAGAATTCCTATTGAAATTAATTTATTTATTTTCATTTTACTTTTTTCCTGTATTGGTTTGTAAATCTATCTGTTAGTTTTACAACATAATTTTTTAAGTTTGCAAATTTAACTTTTATAACCATATTTAAAAGTTGTTACACAAACTTAATAGATAAAATTGGATTAATTGGTTCAGTTAAAATAATTACAAATTGATAATAAGTCTTTTAAGTTATAATAAAACTAGGTTTAATGGATTAAATTCAGGTATGATTAGATTTTTATTTTTGATAAAGAAAATCAATATTAATTTGCTCAAATAATAAAGAACTAAAATAATACAATGAATAAAATAGCATTTATAACTGGTGCTTCGGCAGGAATAGGAGAGGCCACTGCACATATATTGGCTTCAAACGGATATGATTTAATACTGAATGCGCGCAGGAAAGATAGAATTGAAAAATTGGCCATTGATTTAAAAAACCAATTTGGGGTTAATTGCCATTGTTTGGTTTTTGATGTGCGCTTACATACAGAAGTAAAAAATGCCTTTGAAAGTTTACCTCCTGAATGGCAAAATATAGATGTATTGGTTAACAACGCTGGTTTGGCAAGTGGATTAGCACCTATTTTTGATGGAGACTTAAACGATTGGGAAGCTATGATTGATACCAATGTTAAAGGATTGTTATATGTTTCTAAATACATACTCCCAATTCTCAAAAACAAAGGTAGTGGACATGTAATTAATATTGGTTCCATAGCAGGTAAAGAGGTTTATGCCAACGGCAATGTGTATTGTGCTACCAAACATGCAGTAGATGCTTTGAGCAAAGGAATGCGTATTGAGTTAGCTCCTTTTGGTGTGAAAGTAACAGCCATACACCCGGGTGCGGTAGAAACTGAGTTTTCTATAGTGAGGTTTCATGGCGATGAAGAAAAAGCCAAGAAAGTATATGAAGGTTTTGAAAATTTGGTAGCTGCCGATATTGCCGAAGCCATTTGGTTTTGCGTGAACAGGCCATTTAGGGTAAATATTAATGAATTAATTATTATGCCTACCGCCCAGCCCATAGCAAGTATTATAAATAGAAAATAAAACTTCATAAACTTTAAAGTATAAAAAAGCCCGATTTACATTGTAATTCGGGCTTTTTAGTTTTTTGTGTTCAAGGTTGGTGTCCATTCCTAACCTTTATTTGTCCGAGGTTGGTATCCTTACCAACCTCTAGTTGTGTTTGTGTATTGCAAAATTTTACCATGTACTTCCAAAGATTGTGTCCATCCAAAAAAGTAACAAAATATCAACAAAAGGGCTAAATGTCAATTCCTTATTTATCAATTGTTCTTATAACTAGAAACTTATACTATAGTCTAAGTTTTATACTGTAAGTTCACTTTTAGTCTATGTTTTAAAGCGCGCTTTTAAAATAAGTTGCGGGTTATGGACATTTCTGAAAAAGTTTTATTTTATTGCAGATATTTGTTTTAATTTTTTAAATATTAATATTACCTCTGAATTAAGAAGGCTATCTAACTTTGGAAATTATTTAAATTTATTTGTTGATTTATTATGAAAAAAATTGAGGTTGTTGCAGGAATTATTTATTTTGAGAATAAAATTTTATGCGTACAAAGACCCAAGAACAAACTTGCATATATTTCTGAGAAATTTGAATTTCCCGGAGGGAAAATCGAAAATGATGAAACTCAAATTGTTGCTTTAAAAAGGGAGTTGTTAGAAGAGTTAAATATTTTACCAAATATTCAATCGTTATTTCTTACTGTTGTTCATGAATATCCGGATTTTGAATTAACAATGCATAGTTATAAATGTGAAGTAAATAATATGGAAATTACGCTTAATGAGCATATAGATTATAAATGGTTAACTGTAGAAGAACTAAATAAATTAGATTGGGCAGCTGCTGACATTCCAATAGTCAATAAATTAATAATTAATGAGTAACCTAAAAGAAATTTTTAATAATAGCCTACAAACTGGCTATGTTGATAAGACTATTATATCTGATGAAAATTTTCATCCTGAATTACTTGTAAATCAAAAAAATCCTCCTAAAAAAGTACTGCTAACCTTATTAAAAGAACTTGAAAATTGTGAAGAGTTTTGTTTTTCTGTTGCTTTTGTAACCACGAGCGGTGTTGCCACAATAATTAATAAATTACAAGAACTAAATAATCGTAATATTCGAGGTCAAATTTTAGTTTCTCAATATTTAAATTTCTCACAACCTGAAGCGCTTAAAAGATTATTACAATTTAAAAATATAGATTTACGTATAACAGTATCAGGTAATGCACATTCAAAAGGCTATATATTTAAAAAAAATAACCATTATAATTTAATTGTTGGAAGCAGTAATTTAACTGCTCAGGCATTAACAACAAATAAAGAATGGAATATTAAAGTTTCCGCTTTGGATAATAGTGGAATTGTTGAAAAAGTTCTTTCAGAATTTAAGTCAGATTTTAAAAAAGCAACTCAAGTTACAGTTGAATTTATATCAGCTTATGAGAAAACTTATAAGCAGCAAACACTTTTAAATAAGGAAAAGATATTTGAAAATTTAATAGAATCCGAAAATACTATCATTCCGAATTCAATGCAGGTTGAAGCATTGAAAAACCTAAACACATTAAGAGTTAACAAAAAGAACAAAGCTTTAATAATTTCTGCAACAGGAACAGGTAAAACATATTTATCCGCTTTTGATGCCAAAGTATTTAATCCTAAAAAGCTATTGTTTGTTGTACATAGGTTAACTATTGCAAAAGATTCTTTAAAGACCTTTAAAAATATTTTCGGGGAGAAAAAAACAATGGGTTTGTATTCTGGTGAAAAAAGAGATTTAGATTGCGATTTTGTGTTTTCTACAATTCAAACAATTTCAAAATCAACTCACTTAGAAAATTTCTCAAAGGACCATTTTGATTATATAATCATTGATGAAACGCATAGATCAGGTGCTGATTCTTATTTGCGATTAATTAATTATTTTAAACCACAATTTCTTTTAGGAATGACAGCTACCCCTGAGAGAACTGATGGTAATGATATTTTCAACCTGTTTGACCATAATATAGCTTATGAAATAAGATTAAATAGGGCTATGGAAGAAGAAATGCTAAGTTCATTTCATTATTATGGTGTATCTGATTTGATTATTGAAAACAATAAGTTTGATAAAAAAACTGACTTTAACTTATTAATAGCTAATGAAAGAGTCAATAGAATAATTGAAAAGGCCAATTTCTATGGAAGTGATAACGGGATAACTCGAGGTTTGGTTTTTTGTTCAAGAAAGGATGAAGCAGTCGAATTATCTGCTTTGTTTAATTTGAATGGATTTAAAACTCTAGCCTTAACAGGCGATAGTACAGAGGATGAACGAGCAATAGCAATTGAAAAATTAGAATCCGATAATTTAAAAGAAAAGTTAGATTATATTTTTACTGTTGATATTTTCAATGAAGGTATTGATATTCCGAAAATCAATCAAATTATTATGCTTCGTCCTACCGAATCTGTTATAATATTTATTCAGCAATTAGGCAGAGGTTTGAGGAAAGTGGAAGGAAAAGGCTATTTAACAGTAATTGATTTCATTGGTAATTATGAGAATAACTATTTGATACCAGTTGCATTATATGGTGATACATCATACAATAAAGATTCTTTAAGGAAGCTAATTACAGAGGGAAGTAGGATGATTCCGGGATCTTCTACAATTAATTTTGATGAAATCACAAAGGAAAGAATTTTTCAATCTATAGATTCTGCCAATATGCAATTGTTTGCTGATTTGAAAAAGGATTATAATTTGTTGAAATTCAAGTTGGGTAGAATTCCAATGATGATGGATTTTATTGAGCATGGTTCTAGAGATCCCTTTTTGTATGTTAATTACGCAAATTCATTTTACAATTTCATAGTTAAAGTGGAAAATGATTTTGAATCTGATTTATCAATTAATCAGATTAAACTCTTGGAATTATTCTCTAAGGAAATAAATAATTCTAAGCGAATTGAAGAAAGTTATATTCTTAACCAATTGATATTAAAAGGAGAACTAAGTATTTTGGAATTTAAAAATTCAATTTTCAATTTATATGGTTATAAACCTAGTCAAGCTACAATTGATTCTTGTATTGTTAATATCAACTTTTTATTCATTCGGAAAAACGAAAAAGTAATATTTGTCGAAGAAAATTCATTTCAATTTTACAATGAATTCAATGAGAATTTAAAAAATAATTTATTTAAAAAATTTCTATTGGATACAATAAATTACTCAATAAAAACTTTTGATAATTTATTCAGTAAAGAATATTACCAAAATGGATTAATTCTTTATAATAAATATAGTAGAAAGGATGTTTGTAGATTATTAAATTGGGAAAAAGATATAAGTAGCACTGTATACGGCTACAGAACAAATGATGGAGTAACCCCTTGTTTTGTTACATATAACAAATCTGATGATATAGAAAGTACAATAAATTATAATGACCATTTCATTAATCAATCCACATTTGCATGGGAATCAAGGTCCAATAGAAAATTAAATAGTAATGAAATTAAAGGAGTTATTAATTCAGAGCGTATTTTATTGTTTGTAAAAAAAGAGGATGGAGAGGGAACAGATTTTTATTTTATGGGTGATGTAACAATAATACCTGATTCAATAGAACAAAGTTATATGCCTGTTTCTAATTTACCCGTTGTTCACTTTAAATTTCAACTTAAACAACCAGTAATTGATAGTATTTACAAGTATATTACAACTAGTAAAAAAGTAAAAACAATTGAACAAGTTTCTTTTAATTATGAAATTATTCCTGATGAAAATATTGATAATTCTAAGCAATTCATCCCTTTTTATGATTTTTACGCAGCAGCTGGTTCATTTAGCGAAATGCAATATGAAAAAGATTTTTCTTTAATTGAATTAAATGAAAATATAAAAAATAATAAAGATTATTTTGCATGTAGAATAATCGGAGAATCAATGAACCGCATAATTCCAAATGGCTCAATTTGTTTATTTAAATTATATACAGGTGGAAGTAGAAATGGAAAGATAGTTTTAGTTGAAAATTTTGATAATCAAGATCAAGATTTCAATTCTGCTTTTACTGTTAAGACTTATTCAAGTGAAAAAATTGTAACTGAGGAAGGTTGGGAACATAATTCGATTGTTTTAAGACCCAATTCATTTGATACTACTTATAAGAATATAATAATAAATGAAGAAGACGGCTCTAAAATGAGAGTTGTTGGGGAATTTGTTAAAATTATTAATTAATAGTTTTTTATAAGTCTATGCCTTCAAAAAACCTTTGGACACGTGAGGAGTTAATTTTGGCTTTCAATCTGTATTTGAAATTGCCATTTGGTAAGATGCATTCGCGCACACCAGAAATTGTGGAGCTTGCTAATTTAATCGGTAGGACAGCCAATTCTATAGCAATCAGATTAACTAATTTTGCTGCTTGTGACCCATTTCACCAAAATAGAGGTGTGAAGGGAATGGATGGTGGTAAAAAACAATGTCAACCTATTTGGGATGAATTTGCTAATAACCGAGAAACACTCATATTTGAAAGTGAACACATACTGGCTGAAAAGGAAAATCAAACCATAGATGATAAATTTATTTCCATACTAGACGATATAAAAGACTTAAAAGGTGAAGTAAGGTTAAGGGAAGTAAAAACACGTGTTAATCAAAATTTTTTCAGGCAGTTAGTTTTAGCAAATTATAGTTCTAAATGTGCCCTAACAGGTATTGATATTCCTGAACTTTTATTTGCTAGTCATATTATACCTTGGTCAAAAAATGAACAAGAAAGATTGAATCCTGAAAATGGTATTTGTCTTTCTGCCTTATACGATAAAGCTTTTGATAAAGGCTTGATTGGAATAAATGAAAAGCATGAAGTTATTATTTCTAAAGATTTGAAACAAAACCAAAACAAGGAATTTTATAAAACTCATTTTTCATGTTTTGAAAATGCCAAAATCAAATTGCCGGAAAAATTCTTACCTAATAAAACCTTCTTACAATATCATTTAGATGAAATTTTTTCTCTAAGAAATAAGTAAAAACTCTCACTTTCAATTCTCAATCACTTTAAAAAATATAGTTTAACCACGCCTAAAAAAACTTGTCCTAGTTCAATGTTTGGTTTAAAAAATGGTTGCACCTTTGTAGGGTAAAATAACTGCTACTTATTAAGTAAGAAAAAAGATTAACTTACCCAAAAATAGGGCAGTGGTTATAAATTAATTACCAACAAAAATTTACCACAATGGAAAATATAATTTTGCATAAAGCCGATACCAGAGGCAATGCTGACCACGGATGGCTAAAAAGTAAACATACTTTTAGTTTTGCTAATTACTATAACCCCGATAGAATGCACTTTGGTGTGTTAAGGGTTTTAAACGATGACAGTGTAGAGGGTGGAATGGGTTTTGGAACGCACCCCCACGATAATATGGAAATTATTAGTATTCCACTAGAAGGCGATTTACAGCATAAAGACAGCATGAACAATGTGGCTGTAATAAAAAGTGGCGATATACAAGTAATGAGTGCCGGAACTGGCATTTACCACAGCGAGTACAATAAGAACCAAGATAAATTGGTTAAGTTTTTACAAATTTGGGTGTTTCCAAACAAAAAAAATGTAACCCCACGTTACGACCAAATTACACTGAACCTAGCCGATAGGCATAATAATTTACAACAAATTCTTTCGCCTAATCAAGACGATGCTGGTGTTTGGATTCACCAAGATGCATGGTTTAGTTTAGGGAAATTCGACCAAGATTTTTCGGTTCAATACCAAACCAAACGCAAAGAAAATGGAGTATATATATTTGTTCTTAAAGGTGATTTAATAATTAATAATACAACTGTAAATACCAGAGACGGAATTGGAATAACCAATACTGAAAACATCGATATCAAAGCGTTAACACAAGATGCTGAAATATTGGTAATGGATGTTCCAATGACAGTAGCTTAGATTTTAGTTGATGGTTGATAGTTGATAGGTAATGGGCAATAGGCAATTGACAATAGACAATTAGCAATAGGCAAAAGATCAATTGCCGTTTGGCTTTAGCCAACGGAAAAAGTAAAAAACAATCCAACAATTTAACAATTAAAAAAATAAAATTATGACAACAACAAAATGGGCATTAGACCCAACACATTCAGAAATTGGCTTTAAAGTAAAACACATGATGTTTACTAACGTTTCAGGTAACTTTACTAGTTTTAATGTTACAGCCGAAACCAGTGGTGATGATTTTGCAGGTGCAAAAATCGAATTTACTGCCGACACCGCATCAGTTAACACCAACAACGAACAAAGAGATGGTCACTTAAAAAGTGGTGATTTTTTTGATGCAGAAACTTTCCCTAAAATTTCGTTTTCTGCTACAAGCTACACACAGGTTAGTGGCAGCGATTACGAATTAGTAGGTAATTTAACCATTAAAGATGTAACTAAATCGGTTAAATTAAATGTAGAAAACGGTGGTTTAATGAAAGATCCTTGGGGTAATTTAAAAGCTGGTTTTACTATTACTGGTAAAATTAACAGAAATGACTTTGGTTTGGTTTGGAATGCTGCATTAGAAACAGGTGGCGTATTGGTAAGCGAAGAAGTTAAAATTAATTGCGAAATTCAATTAGTTAAACAAGCATAATGAGTGTGTCAAATTCAGAAACAGCCATTATTAGCGCCATCAAAAATAGATGGAGTGGGCGTAGTTTTTCGGAACAAGCCATTGCTAAAAATGATTTATTAACCATTATAGAGGCAGGTACTTGGGCTTTTAGTGCCATGAATGAGCAACCGTGGCAAGTTATTGCAGCGCATAAAGGAACCGAAACTTATGATAAAATTTTGTCGACTTTAATGCCAGGTAATACACCTTGGGCTCAACATGCAGCAGCATTTATTTTAACCATAACACGTACTACTTTAAGTAAAGATGATACAACCTTAAATGGTAGTGCGGAACACGACTTAGGTGCTTTTAATGCTACCATGTCCATTCAAGCCAGCGCTATGGGAATTATAACTCATCCTATGGGTGGTTTTGATAGGGCAAAGGCAAAAGAAATATTTAACTTAACCGATACTCAAAAACCAATGGCTGTTATAGCTTTAGGGTATTTAGATAGTGCAGAAAAATTACCTGAACCCTATAAAACCAGAGAGCTTTCGCCAAGAGTAAGGAAACCAATAAACGAAATAATTATAGGTCATGAATAAATTAAATATTTTGGTAATTGGCAGACACCCACAAATAACCAAAACCTTGTTTACCTTGGTAAATAAAATGGAGAATTGTGTAGGTTTTTCGGCTTTAACCGATGAAGATGCCATTAAAATATTTAATGAAAATAATATTGACTTGGTATTATTAAGCAGTGGCATACCCGAAGAAAGTGAACAACTAATTAGGAGTATCTTCACTGATAAAAACCCTAACATTAAGATAATTCAACATTATGGTGGTGGTAGTGGTTTGCTTAGTAATGAAATTATGGAGGCTATGTATGTAAAATAGGGGAGTTTCATC